>NZ_CP107921.1:3025000-3625000 GCF_036014215.1 Streptomyces sp. NBC_00440 | reverse complement strand
TGACGGCGGCATCGGCGGTGTCGGTGCCCCTGATCTCGACGCCCGCGACCAGATCGTCGACGGTGGCCTGCTTGACCTCCAACTCGCCCAGGGCGGGGAGGACTTGCTCGATGTAGTGCAGGAAGGACCGGTTCGGCCCGATGACCAGGGTGCCGGTGCGGGCCAGCCGCTCGCGGTGCGCGTACAGGAGGTACGCGACCCGGTGCAGCCCGACGGCGGTCTTCCCGGTGCCGGGGCCGCCCTGGACACATACGGTGCCGCCGAGGTCGGACCGTACGATCTCGTCCTGCTCGGGCTGGATGGTCGCCACGATGTCCCGCATCGGTCCGACACGGGGCCGCTCGATCTCGGCCTGGAGCAGCTTGCTGGTGGTGTGCTGGTCGGACGCGGCCGGGGCGGTCAGGTGCTCGTCCTCGTACGCGGTCAGCTCACCGCCGGTGTAGCCGAAGCGGCGGCGCAGCCCGATGTCCATCGGGTTCTTGGTGGACGCCCGGTAGAACGGCTGTGAGACGGGGGCGCGCCAGTCGATGACCATCGGGTCGCCGTCGGCGTCGTGCACATGGCGGCGCCCGATGTAGAAGCGCTCGCCCTCCCCGCCCTCGGCGAGGTCGGCGCCGGGGGCGTGCTGGTAGTCGAGCCGGCCGAAGAAGAGCGGGGTGTGCGACAGGTCGGCGAGCGCCTTGATGCGGTCCTCGATCTGCGCTTCCAGGACGGCGGCGTTGACCCAGTTCGCGGTGACGTCGCGGATGTCGAGCCCCTCGACGTCCTCACGCATCGCGCGCAGGGCCGCGCGGGAGCCGGTGAGGTGGGCGCGCTCGCGGGCCAGCGGGTCGGCATGGGCGCTGCCGGTCTGGGTTTCGGCGGGCGTGCTCTCGGCCGGCGTGCTGTCGAGTGCGTCGTCGGGAATGTCCTGTGTGACGTGCGTGGGCACGGTGTGGCCTCCGGGCGGGTACGGCTGATCGCGGCGTGACGGCCTCCGGTACCGGCCGGACGGCGACGCTCCCTGGGGGAGGCGGGGAAGCGACGATTGTAGTCACCCGGCGGGGCGGGGTCGAACGGTTTTTACGGGGCCCCGGTCCGGACGCCGAGCGGAGCCTGGGCCGGCACACCGCGCTACAGCCATCCCCGCCGCCCCGCCTGGACCCCCGCCTGAAATCTGCTCGCCGCCCCCAGCCGCCCCAACAGCACCGACATCCGCCGTCGCAGGCTCCGCTCGCTGATCTGGAGCTGACGCGCGATCGCCTCGTCCTTCAAACCCGCCGACAGCAGCGCCAGCAACGCGTCATCCGGCGCCGGCGCAGCCACCACGTCGCCACCGCCGATCCGTGTGCCGTCTCCCGCGCCCAGCGGAGCGCCCCGCTCCCACAGCTGCTCGAACAGGGCCACCAGCGCGTCCGTCAACGCCGAGTGCCGCACCAGCACCGCGCTGTCCATCATCCGGTCGGCGTGCGTGGACAGCGGCAGCAACGCATGGCGCCGATCCGCGATCACCAGCTTCACCGGCACATCCGGCAGCACCCGTATCCGCTCGCCCAGCTCCGCCAGCCGCCGCGCCTGTCGCCAGCCGCCGTCCGCGGCCAGTACCTCCGTGGCGTGCACCGCCCGGCACTCCACGCCCCGCTCCAGCAGCCGCTGCATCGGGGCCAGGCTGTTGTCCGCCGGATCCAGGAACGGCGGGCCGACCAGCGTCAGCAGCTCCTTCTCCGTGCCGGCCAGCAGATCCTGCACCCGGGCGTACTGCGCCGTGCCCCGCACGACTTCGGTCAACCGCGCGGGATCGTCCCGTAGTTGAGCCTCGCGGTACTCGGCGGACAGCTCGTCCACCGACTTCCGCATACGGTCCAGTTCTGTGCGGCGGCGGCGGAGCAGCGCGCCGAGCGCCACCTGGGGATCAGCCGGCAGCCACGCTTCGCTGCCCGCCCCCGCCCTCGCGGCCTGGTCGCCGTCACCCGCGCCGTCGGCCGAGACCAGACCGAACCCGGCCAGGGCCCGCAGCGCGGCCCGCACCTCGGACTCGGCGAGGCCCGTTTCCGTCACGCACTCCCGGGCCGTGCCCCTGCCGAGCCGCACCAGCGCCCGGTACACGCGCTCCTCGGCTTCGCCCAACCCCACCGCTTCCCACACCTTCGTAGATTATCCGGCCACCGCCGGGTCCGACAGAATCCGGCGGCGGCCTGTGGACAACCCGTCGGCCACAGCGTTCAGCCGTGCCTCAGTCGCTGATCAGGGCCAACGAGGTGGCCTGGGGCAGCCCGGCGGCGTCCAGCGTTCCGGTGGCCTTCCCGGCCCGCAGGTCGATCGGGGTGATGCCGGCCTGGTTCTCCTGTGCCTGGAACAGCTGCTTGCCGTTCGGCGCCAGCGCCAGCGTGCCGAAGGAGTCCGGCACAGCGATCCGGCGGGTCTTCAGGGTGCGGGTGTCCACCACCGAGACGCTGCTCTCCGCGGTGTTGGCCACGTACAGGCTCTTGCCGTCCCTCGACAGCTGCGCCTTGAACGGCTCCCCGCCGACCTGCGCCTGACGGGGCTTCGCCGCCGGGTTGTCCGCCCGGTACACCGAGACCGTGCCGCCGTAGTAGTCGGTGGCGTACAGCGTCTTGCCGTCGTGGCTGAGCAGCACTTCCCGAGGGGCCTGGCCGCCGGTGTAGGAGGCGGTGACCTTGTAGTCCGACAGGTCCATGCGGTCGATCCGGTCCCTGGAGTAGATGCCCAGGTACGCGGTCCTGCCGTCGGGGCTGATCACCACACCCTGCGCCGGCGCGCCCAGGTCGACGGTTCTGACGACCGTGCCGGCCGTGAGGTCCACCACCGAGAGCGACTGCATGATCATGCTGGTCACGTACGCCGTCCTCCCGTCGGGGGAGAGCGCGATGGCGTCGGCGTCCACGCCCAGCGGGATCTCTTTCACCAGCTTGTGCCCGACCAGGTCCGCGACCGACAGGGTGCCGCTGTGGTGGTTCGCCAGGTAGGCGGTGTGCTGGTCCTTCGACAGCGCGATCCCCCAGGTCTCGGCCTCCTGACCGATGCCGAAGCGCGCCACCTCCTTGCCGGTCGCGGGGTCGACGCCGACCAGCTCGGTGTTGTCGTCCTTGCTGATGCTGCTCGGCGTGGTCCACAGCACCTCGTGCCCGCCGTGCCGGTGCGCGTGATGCCCGGGGTGGCCGTGGTGCGGCCCGGCTGCGGCCTGGGCGCTCATGGGCGCCGCGCAGACCAGCGCCGCCGCAAGAGAGGCGGCTAAGGCCAGAGTGCTTCGACGTGTACCTGTCATGGGGTTCCTCCGTCGGTGGGGCGGAAATCCGGGGTGGAGAAGTACGGGGTGAAGTCCGGGGTGGAAATCCGGGGTGGGAAATCCGGGGTGGAAGTCTGCCCCGCACGCTAGACAGCGCGCTGACGCCCTGTCGACGGTTCGGCGCCACCGGGCCTGGCCGTAACCGGTCTTCGGCCGTACCCGGCCATGGCCTCAGCCGTGTGCCTGCTGGGCGTGCTTGGGCAGCAGGCCCACCAGCAGCAGCGTCAGGAAGCTCAGGCCCGCGGCGATGCCGAAGACCAGCTCGGCGGCGGCGAAGCAGGAGTGGACGGACAGGTCTCCGGCCCGGGCGAAGAACACCGTACCGAGGGCGGCGACGCCGATGGCGCCGGCGAACTGCTGGACGGCGTTGAGCAGGCCCGCGCCGGTACCGACTTCCTCGGGGGTGGCGTCGCCGATGATGAAATCGACCAGCGGGACGAACACCAGCCCGGAGCCGAAGCCGGTGAACAGCAGCGCGGGCGCCAGGTTCCAGACGGTGATGCCGGTGCCCCAGTGGGCGACGGACCACCACAGGGCCAGCAGGCCGACGACGGAGATGGCCAGCCCCAGGTGCAGGGTGGTGCGTCCCAGTTTCTCGGCGAGCACGGCGCCCGCGAGCAGGACGGCGACGGCGGTGCCGAGGGCCCAGGGGATCAGCGTGAGGCCGGTGTGCAGCGGCGTCCAGTGCAGACCCTGCTGGAGCAGCAGGTTGATGACGAGGACGAACGCGCTCAGCGATGCGTAGAACCCGGCCACGATGACCAGGCCGACGACGAAGCTGCGCTTGCGGAACAGCGACGGTGTGATGACCGGGTGCGCGCTGTGCCGCTGGGAGACGACGAACAGCCCGAGCAGGACGACCGCGGCGGCCATCATGACGTAGGTCCAGGCGGGCCAGCCGAGGTCGCGTCCCTGGATGAGCGGGACGATGAGCAGCGCCGAGGCCGCGGTGAGCAGGCCGACGCCGGTGAGGTCGAGGCGGGCGGCCGGATCCTCGCCGCCGCGGCGGGGCAGGACCCGCCAGGCGAGCGCGGCGGCGGCGACACCGAACGGGACGTTGATCAGGAAGATGGAGCGCCACTGGCTGCCGAACAGGTCCAGGTGGAGCAGCCAGCCGGCCAGGATGGGCCCGGCCACCATGGTCAGGCCCATCAGCGGGCCGACCGGGGTCAGCGCCTTGCGCAGGTGCTGGGGCGGGAACACCACCTTCACCAGGGCCAGCCCCTGCGGGATCATGACCGACCCGCACAGGCCCTGCACCGTGCGGGCGACGATCAGGAAGACCGCGTGCGGGGCGAGGCCGCAGGCCAGTGAGGCCAGGGTGAAGCCGGTCATGCCGAGCAGGAACAGCCGCCGGCGCCCGAGCAGATCCCCGAGCCGCCCTGAGGTGACCAGGCCGAGCGCGAAGGCCGCGGTGTAGGCGCTCAGCACCCACTGGACCGTCACCTGGCCGCTGCCGAGATCGGCGCGGATGGAGGGGCCGGCGAGGTTGGCGATGCTGGAGTCGATCAGATCCATGATGTCGGCCAGAACCACGACGACCAGGACGAGCCATGCGGTGCGCATGGGCAGTGCGGTGGTGGCGGGCGCTTCGGATGTGCGTTGGGTAATGGACACGAACACTGTTCTACATCAGAACACTGTTCTTGCCAACACGAACACTGTTCTGCGTGATGCGGAACACTGTTCTTCGACTCGCTAGACTTCCCCTTATGTCACCGACTCCGCAGCAACGGCGTGCAGCGCGGCACCAGCTCGGCACCGGCTCAGGCGCACCCGCGGCCCGGCGTGGACCGTCCGCCGGGCGCAAGAAGCCGATCACGGTCGACGCCATCATCAGCACCGCGTTCGGCATCGTGGAGAGAGAGGGCTACGGCGCCCTGACGATGCGGCGCGTGGCCACGGTGCTGGAGACCGGGCCGTCGTCGCTCTACGCCCACGTGGTCAACAAAGAAGACCTGGACGAACTGCTCATCGGCCGCCTGTGCGCCGAGGTCGACCTGCCCGAGCCGGACCCCGCTGTCTGGCGGCAGCAGCTCATCGGCGTCTGCACCCAGCTGCGCGACCAGTATCTGCGGTACCCGGGGATCTCCCAGGCGGCCTTCGCCGCCGCTCCGTCCAATCTGGACACGCTGCGCTTCAGCGAGGGAATGCTCGCCATCCTGCTCGCCGGGGGCGTCGAGCCGCAGGCTGCCACCTGGGCGATCGACTCGCTGTCGCTCTACGTCAACGCGTACAGCCTCGAAGTCTCCCTGGCCAGCAAACGGATCAGCAGCAGTGACGACAACTGGGTCGTCAGCCGTGACGAACTGTTGCGCCGATTCGCCGCACTGCCCGACACCTTCCCCCAGACCAAGCGCTACGCGGCCGAGCTCACGGCCGGAACCATCCACGACCGCTTCGACTTCACGATCGGCCTGATGATTGACGGGCTCCCGGGCGTACGGCGGGATCCGCATTGATCAATTGATCACGGGGTGACCGAGGCCCTCTTCCGGGGATGTGCGGACAACCGGTCCAGTGCCGACTGGCTCTCGTCGTCCGCGGCGCGGTAGATCACCAACCGCTGGTCCGGATCCTGAAGTGGCATCAGCACTTCGAAATGCACGGTGATCACACCGGCCTCAGGATGCCGCAGGACCTTGCTCCCGCGGCCGTTCACCTTGATGTCCCGCTCGGCCCACAACCGCGCGAACTCCTCGTCACGACGGGTGAATTCGGCGATGAGGTCCGTCAACGCCCGATCCTCCGGGTATGCGGCCCACGCGGCACGCAGGTGGGCGATCCCCTCCCGTACGACGCGTTCGCGGTCGACATAGAAATCACGCATCTTCGGGTGCATCAGACACAGCCACATCGCATTGCGCTGCGCCGGCGGCAGGGTGTCGAAATCCAGTAGCAGCCTCGCCATTTCGTCGTTCCAGGCCAGGATGTCGTAGCGGTGGTTCAGCAGCATGGCCGGCAGCGGTGACAGGTCGGCGACCAGGCGGGCCAGTGGCGGCGCCGCGGTGGTGGCGGGGCTGTCGGCGTTACGGGGGCGCTGCTGGGCCAGGTTGAAGAGGTAGGTGCGTTCGTCGGGAGCCAGGCGCAGCGCCCCGGCCAGCGCCTCCACCACGTTCGCTGAGGGCCGCAGCCCCCGGCCCTGCTCCAGCCGCACGATGTAGTCGGTGCTGACCCCGGCCAGTTCGGCGACCTCTTCGCGGCGCAACCCCGGGGTCCGCCGGGCCTGCCGACGCGACGGCAGGTTGAAATCGTGCGGGTCCTGGCCTTCGCGCCGGGCCCGCAGAAACGCGGCCAACTCCTGTGTCGTGTCCACGGTCCGGGTCATCACGTTCGATCAACAGTCAGGGTAGGACCGGCATTCCCAGGAAGTTCTCTCCCTTATCCCGGGCTCGCGGCGGTCACAGACTTGATTCCGGCAACGGATCACAAGCACAAGCACAGGAGGACACGATGTCGCTCACCCTCGACACCTACCGGCTGCTGGGCCGCTCCGGACTGCGGGTCTCACCGCTGGCGCTGGGCGCGGCCACCTTCGGCACCGAATGGGGCTGGGGCGCTGAACAGGCCGAAGCGCGCAAGCTGTTCGACCTCTACGTCGAGCGCGGTGGTAACTTCATCGACACCGCCAGCACCTACACCCATGGCAGCTCCGAGCGCCTGCTCGGTGAATTCACCCGCGACAACCGCGAAAGCCTGGTGCTGGCAACGAAATACTCGACGCTGCGCCGGCCCGGCGACCCGAATTCCGGGGGCAGCCACCGCAAAAGCCTGTTCGCGTCGGTGGAATCCAGTCTGCGACAGCTGAATACGGACTACATCGATCTGCTCTATCTGCACATGTGGGATGCCACGACGCCGGTCGAGGAGATCCTGCGCGGCATGGACGATCTGGTCCGGCAGGGCAAGGTCCTGTACGTGGCGATCTCCAACGCCCCGGCCTGGCAGGTGTCACGTATGCAGGCGGTCGCCGACCTGCGCGGCTGGTCGCCGCTGGTCGCGCTGCAGATCGAGTACAGCCTGATCGAGCGGGCCGGGGAACGTGATCTGATCCCCATGGCGCGTGAGATGGGGCTGGGGGTGGCTCCGTGGTCACCGCTGGCCGGCGGGGTGCTCACCGGCAAGTACAGCCGCGACGACCTCCTGGCCGCGAAGGGCGTCGCGTCCGGCGACGGCACCCGCAAGAGCGTCACGATCGCCAAGGGCGCGCTCACCGAACGTAATCTCGCCATCGTGGAGGTCGTGAAGGAGGTCGCCACGGAGCTGGGCCGCACCGCCGCCCAGGTCGGGCTGGCCTGGACCCTGCAGAACCCGGACGTGACGGCGCCGACCATCGGCGCCCGCACCCCCGCGCAGCTGGAGGACAATCTGGGTGCCCTGGAGGTCGACTTCACCGCCTCCCAGCTGGCCCGCCTCGACGAGGTCAGCGCGATCGAACTCGGCTTCCCGCACGACATGCTCGCGAGCGACGTGGCCCGCACGCTGATCCACGGCGGCCTGAAGGTCGAAACCCGCCGCTGATACCCGGCCGGGTGCTTACCGGGCAGAGCGCCTACCCGGGCGAGTGCTTACCCGGCCGGGTGCCTACCGGGGCGAGCGTCTGCCCGGCCGAGCGCCGGGGGTGGATCGCGGAGTCAGCCCAGCACTCCGGTGACGGCGCGGGTGAGCACGGTGGCGAACCGGTCACTGGAAGTGCGCTCGCGTTCGGGCTGGGGGTCGGCGAGCAATGCGGAGATACGGGGGTGGGCGCCGGCGGTGGCCACGTGGCGCAGGTAGGACGACTGGCGCTGGGCGCCGGGGTCCGCGGCGGCCAGTTCATTCTGGACGAACAGCGCGGTCAGAGCGTTCAGTACGGCGAATGCCTCAAGTTTGTGGGCGGGTTCGGCCGGATGGTCGGCGAGTACGTCGAGCAGATGCTCCAGCAGGTCGGTCCCGTACGGGCCGAGGGCGGGACGCGTGACGACGAGGGCCGGCAGCCAGGGGTGGCGTCGCATGATCCGCCGGGCCTGGTGGGCGATTTCCAGCAGGTCCGCCTGCCAGTCGCCGCTCGGGGCGGGCAGACGGTACTCGCCGGCGGTGCTGTCGGTCATCAGGTCGAGCAGGTCGTCGCGGGTGGCCACATAGCGGTAGAGCGAGGCGGCGCCGGTGCCCAGGGCCGCGGCGAGGCGGCGCATGGAGACGGCGTCCAGGCCCTCCAGGTCGGCCAACTCCACTGCTGCGGCGGTGATTTCGGCGCGGCTGCGCTCGGCCGGGCGTCCGACCGGCGCCTGTTCCGGCCGCAGCCAGATCACCGGCTCTCGCTCTCCTGCCACTGTCACCTCCCGCGTTGCCGCCACTCTACCTTTCCGAGTACGGTGTTCGCGAACGCTGTTTGCGAACACCGTCCGCGAAGCGAACGGCGTACGCAACCGACGTACGCCACGACGTACGCAACCGACGAGAGGGAGTCGCCATGCCGCGCTTCGCGTACAACGACGGAATCCGGATCGCTTTCGAAGACCTCGGCGGCGCGGGCGGCGACCCGCTGCTGCTGGTGATGGGGCTGGGGACCTCGCGGTTCTGGTGGCCGGACGGGCTGGTGGACGAACTGGTGCACCGCGGCTTCCATGTCGTGGCCTACGACCAGCGCGACGCCGGTCAGTCCACGCATCTGCCCGCCCGGCGGGTCGGCCCGCCGCTAGCAGCTCTGCTGCGCCCCACGCCCCCGGCCTACAGTGGTGAGGACCTGGCCGACGACGCGGTCGCCGTTCTCGACGCGCTCGGCTGGGAACGCGCCCACCTCTTCGGCCACTCCATGGGCGGGCTGGTGGCGCAGCGCGTCGCGATCCGCCATCCAGAACGCGTGCGGACGCTCGCCACCTCCTCGGCGGTGCCCAGCGATGTGAAGGGGCTGAGCGTGCTGCGCTACGTGCGCTTGGCGCCCCTGGTCCGTTTCGCCAGGCTGCACTACCCCGAGACCCCGCAGGGCGACATGGCCCTGGCCGTGGCCGTCGCCCGCATCCTGGCCGCGCCCGGCCGGCGCATCGACGAGTCCGATGTGCGCGAGTTCGTGGACAAGGAGGCCGCGCATCAGATCGCCGGCTTCCGCGACCAGAAGGCGCAGAGCCGCCAGGTCGGCGCGAAGTGGCACGGCGGCCCGCTCGCCAGGATCACGGCGCCGACCCTGGTACTGCACGGATCGCGGGACCCGCTGCTCCGCGTATCGGCCGCACGCGACATCGCCGCTGCCGTCCCCGGCGCCCGCCTGCGCATCGTGCCAGGCGCCGGACACTTCCTCGCGGGCGACGTCTGGGCCACGTACGCGGACGAACTGCGTACGGTCGCCGACCGTGTCACCGACCAGCCGCGCACCGCCTGCGAAGACTGAGGGCGCGCACCGCACGTGACATGACGTACCTGGTGCGCGACGAACACGAGCTGGATGGTGTCCCCGTCGTGGTGGCGGCATGAAGCCGTATGGAGCGGTAGCCGGAAACTTACGCGCAGTCGTGGTCTGGTCGCTCACGGTTATCATTGGTCTGCGCGGGGCTGAGCCCCATGTCTGTCACTAAGGAGCCGATATGCACGCCAGTAAGGGCGACCGACTTGTCGTCCACGGCCGGGTCGTGGGCCGGCAGGACCATGTAGTGGAGATCGTGGAGGTGCTCGGCCCGGACGGGGCACCGCCCTACCGGGTGCGCGCCGAGAATGGCCACGAGACGATTATGACGCCCGGTCCTGATGCGGTCGTCTCCCACCGCGACGCATCCGACCACTGAGTTCGGCCAGGTCAGGAACCCTCCGTGAGCGCGGTGGCGTGGTCGGTGGCCCACTGGTGAAACGTTCGCGGCGCCGCCCCGAGGATGTCGGCCACCGTCGTGGTGACGTACGCGGGCTGTCCGACCGCCGCGCTCCACGCGGCGAGCAGCATGTCGATGACCGAGCCGGGCGCCGTGCCCTCCGACAGGTTCCGGAACTCGTCCGGCGTCATCTCCTCGAAGGCGATCCGGCGCCCCAGGGCGTCACCGATGACGCCCACCTGCGCGGCCTGGGTCAGCGACTCGGGGCCCGTAAGGACGTAGTCGCCTCCGGCGTATCCGTCCTGAGAGAGCGTCCGTGCCGCGACAGCTGCGACATCGCGGTCGTCGACCGGTGCCGTCTCGGCAGCGCCGTAAGGCCACCGGACGACCTCGCCGGCCCGGATCGCCGGCCCCCACCAGGCCAGCGAGTTCGACGCGAGCATCCCCGGCCGGATGATCGTCGACTCAAGTCCGGTGGCCGTGATGAGCCGTTCGATGTCGGCGTGCAGCTCCGCCATGGGATTGGGCTGCTGGAAGAAGGGGTGCGGCGTCCGGTGCGGGGAGGAGAGGAAGACGACCCGCCGTACGTGGGCTGCCAGCCGCTCGACGACTGCCGCGGCGGTCCGAGGCGGCGCGGTCCACACGAGGAAGACCGCACCGGCGCCCTTCAGCGCCGGGTCGAGCGACTCGGGCACGGTGAGGTCACCGGTGAAGACCTCGACCTCCGCCGGCAGCGTCGCCGCCGCCTCGGAGCGATGGGTGAGGGCGCGGACCGGCACGCCCGCGTCGAGGAGTTGGTCGATGACGACCCGGCCGATCCGGCCTGTCGCCCCGGTGACGAGCGCGGGAGGGATGTCTGTCTGATGCATGCCGCCATGGAAACGTTACTCGGTTAAAAAAGCAACTCGGTCACAAATGTTACGGTGGTCCGATGAGCGAGCCGACGGGACTGCGGGCCCGCAAGAAGGAACGGACGCGCGACGCCATCGGCGACGCGGCCGTCGCGCTGTTCCTGGAGCGCGGCTTCGACCGCGTCTCGGTCAACGACGTCGCCGCGGCGGCCGACATCTCCAAGCCGACTCTCTTCCGGTACTTCCCCACCAAGGAAGACCTGGTGCTGCACCGGTTTGCGGACCACAAGGGTGAGGCGGCACGCGTCGTACGTGACCGCAGGTCCGGCACCAAGCCGGTGACGGCGCTGCACCGGCACTTCCGGGCCGGCCTCGATCAGTACGACCCCGTCACCGGCCTCAACGACCACCCCGAGGTGGTGTCGTTCCACCGGCTGGTGTTCACCACACCGAGCCTGGCGGGACGGCTCACGCAGTACCAGCTGGAGGACGAGGAGGCACTGGCGGACGCCCTCGGTGAAGGCATCCAGGCACGCCTGCGAGCCGCCCAGGTACTCGCGGTCCAACGGGTGCTCGCCCGGACCAACTGGCAGAAGATCGCCGACGGCCGAACCGCGCACGACGTCCACCCCGAGGCCGCAGCCGACGCCGACCAGGCATTCAGCCAACTGCGGTGATACGGGCCGGCCGTCTCCGGCGCGGCGCCGTGCTCGTCCCGCCGGGCACCCCGGCCCCACCGCCCGGGGCGCCCGCCCGGGGGCATCTCCTGGCCGGCATATCGGCCCGGCTGCTCCCTACCAGGGCACCGGCTGGTTCTGGTGGTTGAGGTATTGCAGGCCCGGCTCGCCGCTGTGGCGGTCGATCGTGTCCACCACGCCCGGGATGGACTGGTCGATGCTCAGCGGTGCGTCCGGGCCGCCGAGATCGGTGCGGACGTGCCCGGGGCAGATCAGCAGGAGGGTGTGCGCGGCTTCGGCGTACCGGGCGGCGTAGCTGCGCATCAGCTGGTTCAGAGCCGACTTGCTGGCCCGGTAGACATCCTGGCCGCCCTTGGTGTTCAGACCGATGCTGCCCTGGCGCGAGGACATGACGCCGATCGTGCCCGTCGGCGCGACCAGCGAGCGCAAGGACTCGACCACGCGCATCGGGCCGAGCGCGTTCGTGACCATGACCTCGACGAACATCTCCTCCGGGACGTCTCCGACCGGAATGTTGCCCCGTGTGATGCCGGCGTTGACGAACAACAGGTCGAGGGTGCGTCCGGCCAAGCGGTCGCGCAGCGCGGTGATCTGCTCCGGACGCGTCATGTCCAGGGACTCGACCGTGACGCTGCCCCCGGACTTCTCGGCCAGCTCGTGCAGACCGGTACGGCTTTCGCCCCGTACGGTTCCGATGACGTCCCAGCCGCGGCGCGTGTACTCGGCGGCGAGGGCGAGCCCGAGGGTGCGGGACGCCCCGACGATGAGAGCGGTCTTTGCGCTCATGCCTGCACCACCGGCTTCAGGACCTCTTCGCACCAGGTGCGGAAGGTGGTCGGGCTCGCGGTCGCGGGGCTGCGCCGTACGCCGTCGTCGAGGCCGTCGTCCTTGGCCCGCGCCATGTCCACGTAGCCGGCGGCGATCGCGTCGCCGATGCCGTGTCCGGTGAGCGTGGCGCGGAAGTCGTCCAGCGACTGCCGCTCGTAGCGGACCGGGCGGCCGAGCGCGTCGGACATGATCCGTGCCATGTCGTCCGCCGACAGGTCCTCGGGGCCCAGCACCGGGACCTCTCCCGTCCCCGTCCACGAGCGGTCGAGCAGCAGGCCGGCGGCGGCCGCGGCGATATCGCGGGTGGCGGCCGCCGGCGCTCTGCGGTCGGCGGTGACGGTGTCGGTGAACACGCCGTGGTCACGGATCGATGCCGCCTGCCGCAGCAGGTTGTCCATGAAGGACGGGTTCGCGAGCGCCCGGTAGGCCACGCCCGTACGCGCGATGAGGTCGTCCATGGCCAGCGACGCCGTCACGTGCCCGGCGCGGCCGGCGGCCGGGGTCCCGCGGCCGAGCGCCGAGACGCCGACGACGTGTCGTACGCCGTGGGTCCTGAACGCCTCAGCCGCGGCGCGGGTGAACCCGGAGTACAAGGCGTCCAGGCTCGGTGCCGCTGCGTTCGACGGAACGAGCCAGAAGACGGCGTCCGCGCCGGTGAAGGCCCGGTCGACGACCTCGGCGTCGTCGTGGGAGCCGGTGATGACGTCGACGCGGGCGCGGGCCGCTGCGGGGAGCCTTCCGGGGTCGCGCACGATGACGCGCAGCTCTTCGCCGTGGGCGGGGGCCTCGTCGAGCAGGATGTCCAGCAGCCGGCTGCCGATCTGGCCGGTGGGAGTGGTGATGACGATCATGCGTCGAGTCTCGGCGCCGACCGGTCGGCCGTCCAATACCCTTCCTGGGTATTGATACCTTGACGGCATGGATCTCGATCTGCGCAAGCTCCGCTACTTCGTCGCGGTGGCCGAGCAGCGTCACTTCGGCCGGGCGGCGGAACAGCTCTACATCACCCAGCCGGTTCTGAGCCGCCAAGTCAAGTCGCTGGAGCAGGAGTTGGGGTGCGACCTGCTCGCGCGGACCACCCGCAGCGTGGAGCTGACTGCTGCGGGGAAGCAGCTCTACGAGGAGGCGCAGGGGATCCTTGCGGCCGTCGCGACAACGGTGCGACGCGTGCACGACGTCGGCCTGGGCGTCCAGCGGCTCGTGGTCGCCTTTGCCCCGGGACTGCATGTGTCGGATGCGATCAGGGCGTTCACGGCGCGCTACCCGCAGGTCGAGACCGACGTTGTCCCGGTGCGCTGGTGGGAACCGGACGCACCACTCCGGGACGGCCGCGCCCAAGTCGGGTACCTGCGGCGGCCGTTCGATGAATCCGGGCTGCGCACCCTCTCCATCGGCCGTGACCCCAGGGTCGCCTGTATGCCCGTCGAGCACCTGCTGGCGAGCCGTGACGAACTCACCTTGGCGGACCTCGCCGACGAGCGGATGCTCGACGCACCGAAGCGGCGGACGTCGTCACTGGAGGAGAAATTCGAGCTGATCGCCTCCGGGCACGGCATCGCACTCGTCCCGCTGAGCGTCGCGCGCTCGTACTCCCGACCGGACCTCACTCACCTCCCGGTCACGGACGCCCCAGGATTCGAGACGTGCCTGGCCGCCCGCGAGGACCGGCGGGACAAGCTGCTGCGCGACTTCCAGGAGATCGCCACGGCGGCGCTGCGGCGCGCCTGAGCCAGGAGTTGTCAGACGGTGCCGGCCTCGCCGCGCTTGGTTTCAACCGTCGGCTCGATGAACTGGAGGCGGGCAGGCCGTGTAGTTCAGGGCCCGACTTGTGAACGATCGTGCGCCCGGAGCCAGTTGGAGTCGTCAGCGGTGCAGTGGGCCAACCACGTCCTCGACGGTCCTCAGCGCTTCCTCGCTGCGTACGAGTTCGGTGATGTGTTCCAGGTCGGCGTGGAAGGCCCGGTCCTCGGTGACGGTCGGTACGGTTTCCCTGATCTTCGCGCGCAGCGCGTCCGTGGCGGGTGAGGGGGAGAGCGGCGCAAGCAGGTCGAGTGCTTGCACACCGCACATCAACTCGATCGCTATGACGTAGCTGAGCTTGCGCGCCGCTCGGTACGCCTTCAGCGCCGCCAGGTAGGCGTTGCTGACCGCGTCCTCCTGGCCGGCCGAGGTGGGGACCGTGTCCGCCGACGCGGGCACCGCCAGTGAGCGCAGCTCCATGGTCAGTGCGGCCGCCGTGTACTGCGCGATCATGTAGCCGCTGTGGAGTCCCGGCCGGGGCGTCAGGAACGCGGGCAGCTCGCTGAAGTTGCTGTTGACCAGGCGGTCGGTGCGGCGCTCGGACACCTTGGCCAGTACCGTCATCGCGTTCACCATGGAGTCGGCCTGGATGCCGACGTACGTGCTGTCGCAGTTCGCCCCCATCAGTGCCACCCCGTCCTCGCCCTCGGGGTGGATGACCGGGTTGTCGCCCACCGAGTGCAGTTCCTCGACGATGACCTCCCTGGCCTGCGCGAGCGCCCGCTTCGCACCGCCGTGCATCTGCGGAACGGCGCGCAGGGCCAGGCTGTCCTGGAGCCGGTGGTCGATGAACTCGGCGCTGAGCGCGCTGGATTCGGTCAGTCGCCGCAGGTTCTCGGCGACCGCGGCCTGCTCGGGGTGGCGCTTGCGCTCCTGCAGGCGGGCGTCGAAGGCGCGGACGGTGGCCTTGAGTGCCTGCACCGACAGACTCGCCGCGACATCGGCGGTGACCGCCGCGACCCCGGCGTCATAGCCGGCCAGGACGGCGATCGCGGTCACCGAGTGCGTCCCGTTGGTGAGCGAAAGCCCTTCCTTGCAGGCGAGCCGGGTCGGCTGCTCCCCGATCCGGGCCAGTGCCTCGTCCCCGGGCAGCAGTTCGTCGCCGTACCAGGCCCGCCCCTCGCCCAGCAGCACCAGCGCCATGTGCGCTTCGGTGGCCAGATAGCCGACGGAGCCCTCGCCGGGGACGTACGGCGTGACCCCGGCGTTGAGCAGTCGCCGGATCAGTTCCAGGGTCTCCAGCCGGATACCGGAATAGCCTTCGCCGAGGCCGACCAGCTCCATCAGCGCGATGGCGCGGACGATCTCGGCGGGCAGCGGTTCGCCGACCGAAACGGCGTGTGAGCGCACGATGTTGCGCTGTAGCTGTTCGGCGTCCTCCGGGGCGATCACCTTCGTGACGTTGTCGCCGAATCCGGTGGTCACGCCGTACACCAGGCGGTTCTCGGCCAGGAAGCGCTCCACGAGCGCGCGTGACGTGCGTACCCGGTCGACGTACGTCGCAGCGAACTCGACCCGGGCTCCATGGCGGGCGACCGCGACGAACTGCTCGATGGTGATCGGCTCCTCACCCAAGGTGACAGCGGCAATCTCGCGGGCAGACATGGAGGGTCCTCTCGGATCGGTCGGAGCGACCGTCCGCAGCGGGCTGCGTCAGCTCGACGGCCGTATGCATCGCCTCGTGCTTGGTATGCATTCATTCACTCGCCAGGTTAATGAATCATTTTATTTAGACCTTGGCAAGGGTGGTTGCAAGCCCTCAGGGCTGGGCGTCGTTGTCGCTGTCGAAGTCGGGGATGTCGGCGGACAGCAGGTGCTCGGCGCCGTGTTCGAGGAGCTCGGCCGTCTCGATGGAGCGGGGGAGCATGGTCTTCTCGTACGCGCGGACGGCGTCGTCCACGGTGGCGGCGTTCGTGAGGGCGAGGGCGAGTTCACTGGCGTCGAGCATGGCGAGGTTGACCCCGACGCCGAGCGGCGGCATGAGGTGGGCGGCGTCGCCGAGCAGGGTCACCGTCGGGTTGTGTTCCCAGGTGTGCGGAACGGGGAGGGCGAAGAGGGGGCGGTCGACGTAGGTGGCGTCGTTCTCGGTGATCATCCGGCGCATGCGCGGTGACCAGTGGCCGTACTTGTCGAGCAGTACGGCGCGGATGCCGTCGGTGTCGTCGGGGGCCAGGCCGCTCGCGCTGATCCAGTCGGCCGGGACGCGCTGGATGATGTAGACGCGGATGTGGTCTCCGCTGTTGCGCTGGGCGAACAGGCCTCGCTCGCCGTCGGCTGCGTGGGCGCCGCCCGGACCGACCAGTTCGGCGATCTCGGGGTGCCGCTTCTCGACGTCGGAGAACCGTGCCTCAAGGAAGCTCACCCCGGTGTACTCGGGAACGGCGGGGCGTACCCGGGAGGAGGCGCCGTCGGCGCCGATGACCAGGTCGGTCTCGATGGTCGTGCCGTCGGCGAAGTGCAACTGCCGTGGCCCTTCGGCGGGGCCGCTGACCGAGTCGAGGGCGCGGCCCCAGTGCACGGTTCCCGGCCGCAGGGAGTTGAGCAGCAGATCGCGCAGCTGACCGCGGTCGATTTCCGGCTTGAAGAGTTCGTCGGGCGCCGGGACTTCATGGGCCGTGATCGCGCCGGCCGGGTCCAACTGGCGCATTTCCTGCCCTTCGGGGCGTGCCAGCTCGAAGAACTCGTCCAGCAGACCGGCTTCGCGCAGGGCGATCTGGCCGTTGTCGGCATGCAGGTCGAGGGTGCCGCCCTGGTTGCGCGCATCGGGGCCCGGGTCGCGTTCGTGGACGGTGACCGCGATGCCGTTCCGCTGGAGGATGCGGGCGCAGGTCAGCCCGCCGGGTCCGGCGCCGATGATGCTGATGCCGGCACGGGCGGGTGCGGGGGAGCTCATGGGGGTTCCTTTCAAGCGGTGCAGATGGTCGTCATGGGTCGGCGTGGGTCGCCATGTCGCAACATCTATAAAAACAGGCCCAATAGAAAAGTGCAACGGTTCTACTTAGCTATGGATTCGACTATCGGATACGCTCGCGTCATGACCGTGCCCGTGCCCCCCGTCAGCCGCCGCGAACGCAAGAAGGCGGCCACCCGGCAGGCGATCGGCGACGCCGCGCTGCAACTCTTTCTGGAGCGCGGCTACGACCAGGTGGGCATCCGTGACATCGCCGACGCGGCCGATGTGTCGACCGCCACGGTGTTCAAGCACTTCAGCGGCAAGGAAGCCCTGGTCTTCGACCAGGACGAGGACCGGGAGTCGGAACTGATCGCCGCCGTGCGGCAGCGGGCCCCGGGGCAGAGCTTCCTCGACGCCCTCCAGCAGCACGTCCTGGACACCTGGCTGTCGATCGCGGCACATCCGCAGCGGGCCGAGTTCGTCAGTCTGGTGGAGTCCACGCCGGTGCTGCGCGCGTACGCCGAACGCATGTGGACCCGCCACACCGACAGCCTCAGCGCGGCGATCGCCGACGAGATCGGCGTGGACCACGACAACCTCGCGTGTGTGGCTCTGGCTCGGTTCGTACTGGACATCCCGACCCTCGCCCGCGGCCGGCAGGACCCACGCGCCGCCGTCGAGGAAATCTTCGGCATCCTCGCCCACGGCTGGAAACCGCCGCGCGAACCGTCCGCGCCGTAGCGGTCGTCCCGTTTCCCGAGTCCGTCCCGTTTCCCGAGCCCGTTCCGGCTCACACCACGCAGAACTCGTTGCCCTCGGGGTCGGCCAGCACCAGATGGTCCGGCCTGCCCTGGAGCGTCTCCTCGCGCAGCACCCTCGCCCCGGCGGCGGTCAGCCGCTCGGCGGCGGCCAGCACGCGCGGCCACCGCATCTCCCAGGGGGTCTCACGGCCGCCACCGGCCTGCACGTCCAGGTGCAGCCGGTTCTTGACCACCTTGCGCTCCGGCACCTTCAGGAAGGACAGCCCGGGGCCGGTCCCGTCCGGGTCGCGGAGGTAGGCGCCGTCGTTCCACTCGTCCTCGGGGACGCCGTGGTGCAGGAGCCACTCCGGCCAGTTCGCGAACCCCTCGGGCGCGGGCCGCTCGACGTAGCCCAGTGCTTCCGCCCAGAACCGCGCCAGCGCCGCCGGGTCCGCGCAGTCGACGGTCAGACTCCACCGGGTCGCCACGGGTGCCTCGCTCTCCTCACGTCCCGAGCCCCCATCCCGTAGGGGGTCGCATGGGTCTTGAGTCGTACGTGTCCGCCCTGCGCGTTCCGACCACAGCCTGACGCCTCAGGACTGCCGGAAAACCATCATGGATACATGACCACAGCAACCGCCACCGCGGCCCGTACCTCCGCGCCCCGTGCCCCCGCGGCCCACCCCGTCCGCAGCGCCGTCCGCGCGGTCGGGGCCTTCGCGTCCGCCGCCTTCAGCGTCATGATCCTCGGCGAACACGGCCGCCGCTGAGCGGGCTGTTGAGGCAGCTCGCTCAGCCGACTCGCTGAGCCGGCCCGCTCAGGAGGCGTCCTGAGCCGTCCCGTCGTCCGTGTCCGAGTCCTTCGTGTCCGAGTCCTTCTCCGCCAGCAGTTCGTCCGCGTCCACGATCCGGTACGCGTATCCCTGCTCGGCCAGGAACCGCTGCCGGTGCGCGGCGAAGTCCTGGTCGATCGTGTCCCGCGCCACCACCGAGTAGAAGCGCGCCTCGTGCCCGTCCGCCTTCGGACGCAGTACCCGGCCCAGCCGCTGTGCCTCCTCCTGACGTGAGCCGAAGGTCCCCGAGACCTGGATCGCGACCGTCGCCTCGGGAAGGTCGATCGAGAAGTTCGCGACCTTCGAGACGACGAGGACGCTGATCTCGCCCTCACGGAACGCCCCGAAGAGCTTCTCGCGCTGGGCGTTCGTCGTCTCGCCCTTGATGACCGGCGCGTCCAGATGCTCGCCCAACTCGTCGAGCTGGTCGATGTACTGGCCGATGACCAGGGTCTGCTCGCCCCGGTGCTTGCGGACCAGCGCCTCCGTGACCTTCCGCTTGGTCGCCGTCGTCGCGCAGTAGCGGTACTTCTCCTCCGCCTCCGCCGTGGCGTACGCGAGCCGCTCGGTCTCCGTCAGATTGACCCGGACCTCCACGCAGTCGGCGGGCGCGATGTAGCCCTGCGCCTCGATCTCCTTCCACGGCGCGTCGAACCGCTTGGGCCCGATCAGTGAGAAGACGTCCGACTCGCGGCCGTCCTCCCGTACGAGCGTCGCGGTGAGCCCGAGCCGCCGCCGGGCCTGGAGGTCGGCGGTGAACTTGAAGACGGGCGCGGGCAGCAGATGCACCTCGTCGTAGATGACCAGGCCCCAGTCGCGCGAGTCGAACAGCTCCAGGTGCGGGTAGACACCCTTCCTGCGGGTCGTCAGCACCTGGTACGTGGCGATGGTGACGGGGCGGATCTCCTTCCGCGTACCGCTGTACTCGCCGATCTCCTCCTCCGTGAGGGAGGTACGTTTCACCAGCTCGTGCTTCCACTGGCGGGCCGAGACGGTATTGGTGACCAGGATCAGCGTCGTCGCCTTGGCCTCGGCCATCGCACCGGCCCCGACCAGGGTCTTTCCCGCGCCGCAGGGCAGCACGACCACGCCGGAGCCGCCGTGCCAGAAGTTCTCCACGGCCTGCTGCTGGTACGGCCGGAGCGCCCAGCCCTCCTGGTCCAGATCGATCTGGTGCGCCTCGCCGTCGACGTACCCCGCGAGGTCCTCGGCGGGCCAGCCCAGCTTCAGCAGCGTCTGCTTGATCTGCCCGCGCTCGGAGGGGTGCACGGCGACCGTGTCGGGGTCGAGGCGCGCGCCGACCAGCGGGGCGACCTTCTTCGACCGGAGGATCTCCTCAAGCACGGGCCGGTCGGTCGAGGTGAGCACCAGGCCGTGCACGGGGTGCTTGGAGAGCGTGAGCCGGCCGTACCGGGCCATGGTCTCGGCGACATCCACGAGGAGCGCGTGCGGCACGGGGTACCGGGAGAACTCGACCAGCGCGTCGACGACCTGCTCGGCGTCGTGCCCCGCGGCACGCGCGTTCCACAGACCGAGGGGGGTCAGCCGGTAGGTGTGGATGTGCTCCGGCGCGCGCTCCAGCTCCGCGAACGGTGCGATGGCGCGACGGCAGGCGTCCGCCTGCTCGTGGTCCACCTCCAGGAGCAGTGTCTTATCGCTCTGGACGATGAGAGGTCCATTCACGCCATGAGTCCCTTCGCGCCGTGAGCTTTCGGTAGGGCCAAACCACCAGTGTCGCGCATTCCGGCGGGGGTACACGCTGCGTCATGGACTCCGAACCGCGACTGCAGCGCCGTACCTGGGGCTCGGCAGTGCTGCGCACCCTCGTGTTGTTGATCGCTTTCGCCTGCATGGTCGGCTTCGCCGTCGCCCTGGCCAAGGTGACGCTGGAGCCTTCCGCGGCTTCGGTGGACCTCACGCATACGAACCTCACACCCGGTGATTCGATCCGTACGTACGTCGACCAGCCGGCCTTCCGCGACACGGTCAAGCAGATCGGCGGCAACGTGCTGCTCGGGGTGCCGTTCGGGGTGTTGCTGCCCATGCTGATCCCCAAGGCGCGCGGGCTGCTGCGGGTGGTCCTGGTGACCGCCGTGGTGATGCTCCTGGTGGAGACGGCGCAGGGGCTGCTGATCACCGGGCGCGCGTTCGACATCGATGATGTGATCCTCAACACCACGGGTGCGCTGCTCGGCTATCTGCTGCTCGGGCGGCGGCTGGGGCGGGCGCTGCATCCGCGGCGCACCCACTGGTGGCAGCGGACTGCCCGAGCCGAGCGGTCGGCGGCCCGAGCCGAGCGGGCCGAACAGGGGTCCCCGGTGAAGAAGTCCCCCGTGAAGAAGGCTCCGGCGAAGAGGTCCCCGGCAAAGAAGTCCCTGGCAAAGAAGTCCCCCGCCAAGAAGTCCCAGGCCAGGAAGCCCCAGCCCAAGAAGCCCGCGGCGCGGAAGTCTCCCGCCCCGAAGGCGGCCGCCGCCGTGTCCCGTTGGTGGTCCGGCGTCAGGACGGGTCGTCGGTCAGTTCCGCGACGCCCGTGATGCGGTGCAGCGGATACGTGCGGACGTCGTCCGCGGTGTGGTCGTACGCCGTGACGAAGCCGCCCTCGACCCGTACCGGCGCGATCACGCGCCTGCTGGCCGCGCCGTCCGCGTTGACGTAGCCGATCCAGAGCGCCGCGCCCGTCATCGCCGCCGCCTGCACCGTGGCCAGCGTCTCGGCCGACGGGGTGCGCGGCAGGTCGCCGTGTTCCGGTACCGGGGCGTGCACCACCGTGGCCGCCGTGTCGCCCGCCCTGATCGCCCGCAGCGCCGCGCCCAGCAGGACATCGTCCGGGACCGGCGGGCCCTCGGGGACCGGGGCGGGCGCGCTGCGTGGCGGGGTGCGGTAGGCGTGGGCGCGGGTGATCAGGACGTCGCCCTCGGCGGACTCGGCGGCCGGGGCGAAACCCATCGAGCGCAGCCCTTCGAGCAGCCCGGCCGGGTCGGCCATGGAGGCCAGCACCGTGGGCGCGAGGCGGCGCAGCCGCAGTGACTGGGAACGGGTGTCGGCCAGGATCTCGCTGAGCACCGCGTCGTCGTCGCAGCGTACGTACGAGGAGGCCGCGCCGACCCGGAGGTGGCCGTGCTTCCGCGCCACGTCGTCGATCAGATACGTGAGCGGCTGCGGGACCGGCGTACGGCTGTGGGCCGCGAGGAAGGCGTGCAGGTCGGCCGCGGTCTGTCCGGCGTCGAGCGCCCGGCGCACCGAGCCCGCAGTGAAGCGGTAGACGGTGGCGCCGCCCTTGGACTCGACGTCGGCGGCGACCCCGAGCAGCGCGGCGAGCGGGCGCTCCAGCGGGCCGGGGGCGACGGCGGTGAGGTCGGCCTGGAGCAGGACGTGGTCGAGCGGTTCGGGGATCAGCGGGGTGATCGCGTCGGCGGCGCGGGTGCGGGCGGCGGCCAGTTCGGCGGGGGTCGGGGCCGGGAGCTGGGCGCTGCCGGGCGTGGTGTCGCCGAGGAGCGCCCTGCCGTGCGTCGAGAGGGCGCCGCGGCCGGTGATGCCCAGCAGTTCCGTCTCGTTCATCGTCCACTGGGCGATGCGCGAGCGCAGATCGCCGACGGCGCTCGCGCCATGGGTGTGGCGGGCCGTCGGGATGTCCGCTGTCGCGCCGGGGCCCGTACTGCGGCCGGACGCGGTGCCGCGCACCGGGCGTTCCCAGCGCAGCCGGGTCAGCAGGGAATCCGGGTCGGGCGCTGTGCCCTCCGGGAGGGTCGCCATCAGGGCCAGGACTCTGCGGCGTACCTCGGGGGCGGCGGCGCGGTCCAGCTCGGGACCCAGGGTGGACAGGGCGCGGCCCTTGGGGTCGAGGCCGCCGATGAGTCCCGGGGTACGGGTGGCGGTGAGCCAGGCCGTGACCAGGTCGGCCCAGCGCTGCTGGGCCGGCGAGTCGAGCCAGAGGTCGTACGCGGGGGTGGCGGCGAACCGTTCGTCGGCCTCGCCGTCGGCCGCCAGCAGCCCTGCCGCGTAGGCGAGTTCGACCCAGAAGGCGGCCAGCTGCTCGCTCATGTCCAGCGCGGCGGCGGTCCGCTTGAGGTCGCGGACGCTGAGGCCGCCGGAGCGCAGCACGGCGGGGCCGCCCTCGTCCCAGTCCTTGAACAGGTCCTCGATGGTGGAGAGCGCGGTGAACGCCTGACCGGCCGCCGCCGCGTCCACAGCCTGTGGACCGTATTCGCGGGCGGGCAGCACGGCGGGCGGCCGTGGTGCCGCGCTCTGGTGTGCGCGCCCGGCGCGCAGATGCAGCGCGGCCTCCCGGGGGAGTACCACCGTGCGTGCGCTGGCGGGCAGCAGCAGCCCGTGGTCGCGGAGCCACTGCACGGGCCGGGTCGGCGCGGCGGCCACTTCGCCGTACGGCGGGCCCCAGACGAGCCTGCTCAGCACGTTCAGCGACTCGGTCGGCGCCTCGTCGAGCAGCGCCGACATCCGGGTCCGGTCGGTGAACAGCGAGGTCAGCGCCGCGACCGCGGAGACCGAGTCATGCGTACCCGCGAGGCCGACCGCGGTGACGATCTCCTGGACGCGGCCCGGGGACATCCCGACGGTCGCCTCCGCCACGGTCGGCCCGAGGCCGGTCGGCGAGGGGTGCGTGGGGGAGGGGGCGAGGAGTTCGCGGGCGGTGCGGACGAGCCGGAGCCGGTCGTCCGTACCCCAGAGCAGCGCCTGTTCGCGGAGCCGCTCGACCGCGCCCGGCAGTGCGTCGGCGACCTCCGGATCGCAGTCGTCACCGGCCATGAGGGCGAGGAGCGTCTCGTACGGGGCGGGGTCGGGCGCGACCGCCAGCGCCTCCGCGGTCTGGAGCGTGAACCGGTCGAGGTGTTCCAGCGCCCGTACGACCGATGCGCGGGTGCCCGCCCGGGTCGCGAGCTGGCTGAGATCGCTGGGCACCGGTGTCAGCAGATCGGGCCGCGCCCGCAGCAGCCCGGTCAGGGATGCGTCGTCGCGGGTGCGCAGGGCCTCTGCGAGGGTGCGCGGTGGCGTGCTGCGTGTTCGTTCCGGCACGTGCGCCTCCCATAGTGCGGACGGGTCCCCATCCGGCCCACGTTACTGAGATTTACGGGCAGATGGCGCACCGCCCCACGTTGGACCCGATGACTTCGCTCCCGTACGGGCGGGCAGGACACCCGGGGGAGCACCGCGAGAAGGGCCGCGGGAAGGGCCCGGAGGGGGGCGGGCGAGGTGCGGGAAACGCCCTGAGGAGCGGCTGCGGAAGGGCTGCGGAGGGCCGCGGAGCAGGGGCCGTGCAGGGGCAGGAGGGAGGGCGCAGGGGGACGGGCTGGGGGAAAGGCTGGGGAAAAGGTCGGCGAAGGAGCCCGGGGGTACGGACGGTGCGCGGTGGGGGCGGCTACGGTCGGTGCAGAGCGGCGTGAAGGGGTGCGAGTCCGTGGGGATCGAGAGCGATCAGCTCGTCTACGACTATCTGAGCCGGGTCGGTGACCTGGCCCAGCGGCAACTGACCTCGGCCGACCGGATGCGGCTCGTCGCCTCGCTGCGCGGCGAGATCGACCGGCAGCGTGCCGGGGCCGACGCGGGCGGCGAGGCGGCCGTGCGCCGCATCCTCGGCCGGCTCGGCACACCGGCCGAGCAGGTGGCGGCGGCGACGGGCGGCGGCCCCCCGCCGGGCGCGGCGGAACCGGACCCCGACCCCGTACGGGACCGGGCGCGCCGGATGCCCCGCCCGCGCCGGAACGATCCGGCGGGTGCGGAGCAGGACGGCAGCGGCGGGTCCGCGCCGGGCCGGACCGGGCTGGGCAGGACGGGGCTGGGCAGGACGGGGCTGGGCAAGGCCGGGCCCGGGGGCGGCAGATGGGGGTTCGGCAGGGGCGAGAAGCCCGAGCCGCAGCCCCCGCGTTCGACGGCCGCCTCACCGCCGCACCTCGCGGGCGAGGACGAACTGGGCCCGTCCGGCGCCGAACCCGACTGGTGGCGCATCCAGTCGGGACCCTTCGGAGCCGGTGACTCGGTGCCCGGCTTCACCGGCGGGGTGGAGATCCCCGAGATACTCAAACCGCCGCCCGGCGCGGAGTCCGGGGACGGCGATGACGGTCCTGACGCCGACGGCGAAGCCGAAGAGGACGGCGCCGACGGTGAGTTCGTGGAGGCACCGCCGCGCCGCGGGCGGTCGCTGCTCGGCCGCAGGCCGCCGGCCGGTGAGGGCGGCGGCGGGGTGCGGGCCGTGGCCGCGGGCTTCTCCAGCCCGTTCCTGCTGCTCGCGGCGGCGCTGCTGGTCGTCGGCGCCGTACTCGGCTCGCTGATCGCGCTCGGTGCCGGCTGGCTCCTCGCGTACGTCTCGCGCAGGCTCAGCCGCGCCGAGGCGAAGTGGGCGGTGCTCGGCCTGCCGGGGCTGGCCCTGACGGGCGGGATCGTCTGGCTGTGGGGGCGCTCCAGCGGGCGCTGGGGCACACCGATCCCGGCGCACGGGATGGGTGACGCGATCTCCGGGGTGTGGCCGGTCGTCCTGCGGGTGGCGGCCGGTGCCTCCGCGCTGTATCTGGTGTGGCGGGCGCGGAGGCGGCTGCCGTAACGCCCCTCGGCCGAGCCTCTCGTGGGCCTGGTGGCAGGACTGCCTCCGCCGCGGCCGGTGCCCGCTGTGTCCCCGTTTACGTCTGTAGCAGGCGTGTTGCCTTCCCGTGACGATCTTGGGCCGGTGTAGCGGGCAAGCTGTTCGCAGACAGGGGTTCGGCGGGCCTACCGGCCGGACCGGGAGCTGAGAGAAGGAGAGCTGGCCATGGGTATGACTCGCAAGTTCGTCGTGACGGTCGCCGCCACCGCCCTGGCAGGAGCCGCCGGGGTGGGAGTCGCACAGGCAGCCACCGCGTCGCACTCGTCTGCCGCGGCCGGCGTCAAGGTCTCTTCCTGCCGCCCGGCGAACCACACGGCGAAGATCACTCCGGACGCCTCCAGCGCCGGGCACCGCCACTACCGGGTCACGCTGACCGCGGCACCCGGCACGGAGTCCTGCAAGCTGGCCGGTTCGCCCACCGGGGTGAAGTTCTACAACCACGGTTCGCTGGACGGCGTGACCGCGAAGTCGTACGGCGGCCAGAGCACCGCGGTCACCCTCAGCCCCGGCCACCCGGTCCACTTCGACATCCAGGTGCCCAGCAGCACCAAGGGCGCGTCGGCCAACGAGGTCTCATTCACGCTCCGGACCCCGGGCGGCGGCACGATCCCCGGCGAGTCCTCCGCGAACGGCTCGCTCTCGGTCGACGCCGGTACCCAGATCGGTGCCATGCAGGCCGGAGCCTGAGATACCCGAGTAGCCGCGTGACCCCGGCACGTCATCGTGCCCACTGTGCCGCCGTTCCCCCGAGGGACGGCGGCACAGTGCTGGACGGCCGGGGTTACCGCTGGGTGAGATCCCGCTGCAGTTCACCGAGGATCTTGTCGGCGGCCGTGTAGCCGATGCCCTGGATCCACAACTGGTCGTCGACCCCGAACGACTTGCCGTTCTTCACCGCGGTCAGGTTCTTCCACAGGGCGCCGCGCGTGGTCTGGGTTTCCTTGGCCTTCGCCGGGTCGCCGTACGTGGAGTGGAAGAGCACGTCCGCGTCGGCGAGGTCGATCCGCTCGGGGCTCACGTCGTAGGAGAAACCGTCCTTTGCCTTGTCGGTGATGGCCGGGCGGCCGACGCCGAGGTCCGCGAGGATCGTGCCGATGTAGTTCTTCCTGCCGTAGATCCGGATGTCGGCGCCTTCCACGAACCGCACCATGCTGACCTTCGTGGCGGCCGCCTTCGCGGGTCCGCCGAGCGCGGCCACGACCCGCCGGATGTGCGCGGTGTACGCGGCGACGGTCTTCTTCGCCTCAGCTTTCCTGCCGAGGGCGTCGGCGTGCACCTGGAAGTTCGCCTTCCACGGGTAGCCGGTGTTCTCCGTCATGACGGTCGGCGCGATCGCGCTGAGCTGGCTGTACTTGTCGCCGTGCCGGATCTTGCTGGTGAGGATCAGATCGGGCTTGAGCGCGGCGATGGCCTCCATGTTCGGCTGGAGCATCGCGCCGACGTCCTTTATCCCGGCGACCTCGTCCTTGGGCAGGTAGTCGAGGAACCCGGACTTCACGTCGGCGTGCGTGGAGCCGACCGGTTTCACACCGAGCGTGATGGCGGAGTCCAGCTCGGCGGTGTCCAGGACGACGACCCGCCGGGGGTGGTCGGGGACCCGTACGTCACCCATGGCGGTCTTCATGGTGTGGGTGGCGGCCGACCCCGTGGACGGCTTGCCGCCGCTGGTGTCGTCGGAGCCGCACGCGGTGAGAGCCAGTACACCGGTGAGCGCGAGAGCGCCCGCGACGGCACGGTGGAGGTGGCGGCGGTGCCGGTGGGGTGCGCGCTTCATGAGGATCCCTTTCGACGGCGTTCCGTTCGGACGGCGTTCCAGCAGAGTCTCAGGCGTCAACTATGTTGTTTTGGGGCGGACTTCACCGGGCTTCAGGGAAGGTCGACGGACTCGGGCACATCGGCGGATTCGGGAACATCCGCGTGCGCAGCCCACGGCGCCCCCGCCACGACCAGCGGCGACCCGGTCACCGGGTCCGGGATGACGACCGACTCCAGGCCGAACACCTCCCGTACGAGTTCCGCCGTGACGATCTCCGTCGGGTGCCCCTCGGCGACGATGCGGCCGTCCTTCATGGCCACCAGGTGATCGGCGTACCTGGCCGCCTGGTTGAGGTCGTGCAGTACCGCGACGACGGTCCTGCCGCGCTCCTTGTTGAGCTGGCGCACCAGGTCAAGCACCTCCACCTGGTGGGCGATGTCGAGGTAGGTGGTGGGCTCGTCGAGCAGGAGCAGATCCGTCTCCTGGGCGAGCGCCATGGCGATCCAGACGCGCTGGCGCTGCCCGCCGGAGAGTTCGTCCACGGCCCGCTCCGCGAGCGCCGTGATGTCGGTGCGCTCCATGGCGCCGGTGACGGCGCGCTCGTCCTCGTCCGACCACTGCTGCCACCAGTGCTGGTGCGGCTGGCGGCCGCGTGCCACCAGGTCGGCGACGGTGATCGCCTCGGGCGCCGAAGGGGACTGCGGGAGCAGCCCGATCGACTGCGCGATCTTCCTGGTGGGCGTGCGCGCCAGCTCGGCGCCGTCGAGCAGCACCGCACCGCTGCGCGGCTTCAGCAGCCGTCCCAGGGCCCGCAGGGTGGTGGACTTCCCGCAGGCGTTGGGCCCGACGATGACGGTCACCTGCCCGTCGGGCACGGCCAGGTCGAGCCCGTCGACGACGGTGCGGTCGTCGTACGCGAGCGTCAGCTCACGGGCCGTCAGTCTCGTCTCCGGCGTCGGCCTGCTGGTCATGAGTTAGTTGCCTCCACTACGGCCGCGGGCGCCGTGATTCTTCGCGATCAGCCAGATCAGATACGGGGCGCCGACCGCCGCCGTGAGGACGCCCACCGGCAGTTCGGTGGGCGACAGGAGCTTGCGGCCGAGCAGATCGGCGAGTACGACGATGAACGCGCCCATCAGCGCCGAGCAGAGCAGCGGGATCTGCGCGGTCCTGGTCATCCGGCGGGCGATCTGCGGGGCGAGCAGCGCGACGAAGTCGACGGGCCCTGCGGCCCCGGTCGCCACCGATGCCAGCACCACGCCGAGCAGCACGAGACCGAGCCGCACCCGCCCGAGCCGGATGCCGAGCGCGGTCGCGGTGTCGTCGTCCATGGAGACGGTGCGCTGGGCGTACGCGGCCCACAGCATCGCCGGTACGAGCGCTAGCAGCACCCAGCCGACCAGTTCGGCCTGGTCCCAGCCCCGGCCGTTCAGCGAGCCGGTGAGCCAGATCTGGGCCTGCTGGGCGACCAGGTAGTCGCCCTTGGTCAGGAAGAGCTGGGTGACCGAGCCCAGTGCGATGGCGAAGCCGATGCCGATCAGCACGAACCGGGTGGCGTGCAGCCCGCCGCGCCAGGCGAAGGCGTACACCAGGGCGGCGGCGGTGATCCCGCCGATGACCGAGAGGTACGGCAGGACGGCGGTGGAGGTCACCCCGAGCGACATCGCGGCGACGGTGAGCGCGCCCGCGCCCTTGCTGATGCCGATGATGTCGGGGCTGGCCAGCGGGTTGCGCGCGACGGTCTGGATGAGCGCCCCGGCCACCCCGAAGGCGGCGCCGACGAGCAGTCCGACGACCATGCGGGGCAGCCGCAGGGTGCCGACGACGAGTTCGTCGGGCGAGGGCCTGCCGAGGATGACCTTGACGACCTCGCCGGGCGCGATGAAGTCCTCACCGACGCAGAGGTACGCGACACAGGTGACGGCCAGCAGCACGGCGAGCGCCACGGCTACGGCCGCCGCCCGCCGGTGCAGCAGGAACGTCCCGCGCCCGGCCCGTACGAGGGAGTACCCGGCGGGGCGCATGGCCGGCGCTGTCGTGGTTGTCGTCGGTGTCGTGGTTGTCGTGGGGACGGGAGTAGCCGATGTCACGCCGGGACCGCCTTCCGGCGTACGAGGGTCACCAGGAACGGCACCCCGATCAGGGCCGTCATCACTCCGGCCGGCACCTCGCTCGGCGGGAAGACGACCCGGCCGATGGTGTCGGAGACCAGCAGCATCACCGGGCCGATGAGGGCCGCCATCGGCAGCACCCAGCGGTGGTCGCTGCCGACGATCGCGCGGGCGATGTGCGGCACCGCGAGTCCGATGAAGGCGATGGGTCCGGCGGCGGCGACGCCGACCCCGGTCAGTACGGTGGCGCCGATGCCGCCGACGATGCGTACCGTCGCGACCTTCTGGCCGAGCCCCTTCGCCATGTCGTCGCCCAGCGCCAGCGCGTCGAGACCGCGCGCGACCGAGGCCACGAGCACCACGCCCACCAGCAGGAACGGCCAGATCTGGCCAACAATGTCGGTGTCACGGCCGCCGATCGAGCCGACCTGCCAGAAGCGGAACTCGTCCAGCGCCGAGGCCTTGGTGGTCAGGACCGCCTGTACGACGGAGACGAGCAGCGCGTTGATCGCGGCGCCGCCCAGCGCGAGCTTGACCGGGGTGGCGCCGCCGCGACCCCGGGAGGCGATGGCGTACACCGCGACGGATGCGACCGCCGCCCCGGCGAAGGCGAACCAGACGTACCCGGTCAGGCTGTGGATCCCGGCGAAGGCGATGGCCAGCACCACACCGACGGAGGCGCCCTGGCTGATGCCGAGAATGCCGGGATCGGCGATGGGGTTGCGGGTGATGCCCTGGAGCACGGTCCCGGCCAGGGCGAGCGCGGCGCCCACCATCAGCCCGATGAGGGTGCGCGGCACCCGCAGCTGACGTACGACTTCGGCGGTGTTGCTGTGGCCGCCGTGCAGCAGCGCGTCGATCACCGCCGATGGTGCGATGGCCCGTGCCCCGACCGCGAGGCTGAGCAGGACCGCCAGCAGCAGGGCCACGACGGCGGCGGCCGTCCAGGCTGCGCGGCGGCGGGCCACGGGAGTTGACATCAGGACATCAGACCCATTCCGAAGGTTGGTAAGGCTTGGCTAAGCCTAAGCTGAGCCTCTTCGGGCGGATCGGCCAGGTCGCGCGCGGGGGGAGGATGGAAGGCATGTCTTCACACCCGCTGACGGTCGGCTTCGACCTGGATATGACCCTGATCGACTCCCGGCGCGGCATCCACGCCGCCTACCAGGTACTTTCGGCCGAGACCGGGACGTACATCGACGCCGACCTCGTGGTCACCCGGCTCGGTCCGCCGCTGGAGACGGAGCTGGCCGAGTGGTTCCCGGAGGCAGAGATTCCGGCGATGCGGGACCGCTACCGTGAGATCTACCCCACATACGCGATCGAGCCGTCCACGGCGATGGCGGGCGCCGCCGAAGCGGTGGCCGCGGTGCGGCGGCTCGGCGGCCGGGCGATCGTCGTCACCGCCAAGAACCAGCCGGACGCCGTGCGCCACCTGGTCCACCTCGGCATCGAGCCGGATGCCGTCATCGGCTGGCTCTGGGCGGAGGCCAAGGCGGAGGCGCTGCGTGAGTACGGTGCCTCGGTGTACGTGGGCGACCACGTCGGCGACGTGCGCGGGGCGCTCACGGCGGGCGCGCTCTCCGTCGCCGTACCGACCGGTCCGATCAGCGCGGACGAACTGCGCGCGGCCGGAGCCGATGTGATCCTGACGGACCTCACCGAGTTCCCCGCGTGGCTGGAGGGCTACGCCGCCGGGGTCACCGCGGGCGCCTGACCCGCCATCGCGGCACGCGCCCGGCGGCGCTGGTCCGCGATGGAGCGCAGCAGACCGGCCGCGGCGACGATGAAGCCGACGCCCATCAGCATGCACACGGCATACGCGATGGACGGGAACGGGTGAGTGCCGAGGAACAGCGGGGCCACCGTGACCAGGGTGGCCACGGCTCCGATGAAGAAGATGATCGCGCCGGTCTGGACGAGACGGTCACCGGCACGGGTGTCGTCAGGGACCCGGGCAGGGGCGCCGGCCGATTGGGTTTCATTGCTCACCCGGCCAGGGTAGTTCCCTGCGCGGAGGAACTACGAAGTGACGTCTTATTACCGGTCCCCACTGGTCTTCGGACCACTAGCCTGAGTTCCGGCGGGTCGAGTGACCCGCTGCAGTGCTATCCAGAGCCGTTTTCTACGACTACGAGGACGAGGACAGACGGTGCCCACCGGCAAGGTCAAATGGTTCAATTCGGAAAAAGGCTTCGGCTTTCTTTCCCGCGACGACGGGGGCGATGTCTTCGTCCACTCGTCGGTGCTCCCGTCCGGAGTCGACGCCCTGAAGCCGGGGCAGCGCGTGGAGTTCGGCGTTGTCGCGGGCCAGCGCGGCGACCAGGCGCTGACCGTGACCATCATCGATCCAACGCCGTCGGTGGCCGCGGCCCAGCGCCGCAAGCCCGACGAACTGGCCTCCATCGTGCAGGACCTGACGACGCTCCTGGAGAACATCACGCCGAGTCTGGAACGCGGCCGCTACCCCGACAAGGCGGCCGGCGCGAAGATCGCCGGCCTGCTGCGGGCGGTCGCCGACCAGCTGGACGTCTGACCCCGACCGTACGGAACGGACACGGTCTCCCGGTGGGCCGGGGCGGGGAACTCCCCGCCCCGGCCCACTTCCGTACCGCTCCCCAGCCCTGATCCCAGGGCACTCGGGCACACTCAGGCGAAGCTCAGCGCCTCGGGCGGCAGTGCCGGTACGAGACCTTCCGCCGCCGCCCGGGTGAGCAGCCCGCGGACCGCCGCGTAGCCGTCCTCGCCGAGATCCGCCGTGAACTCGTTCACGTAGAGACCGATGTGCTGGTCCGCGACCGCCGGGTCCATCTCCTGCGCGTGGCTCAGCACATAGGGCCTGGACACCTCGGGGTCGTCCCAGGCCTGCCGGACCGACGCGCGGACCGTCCGGGCCAGCTCCCGCAGCCGCTCCTCGCCCAGCGAGCGCTTGGCGATGATCGCGCCCAGCGGGATCGGCAGGCCCGTCGTGGACTCCCAGTGCTGCCCCATGTCGGCCAGCGAGTGCAGCCCGTACTCCTGGTAGGTGAACCGCGCCTCGTGGATGACCAGGCCCGCGTCGACCTTGCCGTCGCGCACGGCGGGCATGATCTCGTTGAACGGCATCACGAGGATCTCGCCGACTCCGCCGGGCACCACCTCGGCCGCCCACAGCCGGAAGAGCAGATACGCCGTCGAGCGCTCGCTCGGCACCGCGACCGTCTTCCCGGTGAGGTCCACTCCTGCTTCCCGCGTCAGGACCAGCGGCCCGCAGCCCCGTCCGAGCGCTCCGCCGCACGGCAGCAGCGCGTACTCGCCCAGCACCCAGGGCAGCACCGCGTAGGACACCTTCAGGATGTCGAACTCGCCGCGCTCGGCCATCCCGTTGGTGATGTCGATGTCCGCGAACGTCACATCGATCCGGGGCGCCCCCGGCACCCGGCCGTGGGCCCAGGCGTCGAAGACGAACGTGTCGTTGGGGCACGGCGAGAACGCGATGTTCAGCGCGTCGGTGAGCAGCGGTGCCTCGGTTGCTTCGGTCATGTGCGGGTCCAGCCTTCCAGTACGGGTGCGAGCTTCCCGAAAGCCGTGGTGAGCGCGGTCAGCGCGTCGCCGATGCGCCAGGCGTCGCGGTCGCGCGGGCCCACGGCGTTGGAGACCGCCCGGATCTCCAGTACCGGCAGCCCGGCCTGCGCCGCCGCCTCGGCCACCCCGAAACCCTCCATCGCCTCGGCCACGGCCGCGGGGTGGGCGGCCAGCAGCCCGGCGGCCCGCTCCGCGGTGCCGGTGACGGTGGAAGCGGTGAGTACGGTGCCGGGCGTCGCGCCGGTGGCGTCGGCCACGGCCCGTACGAGGTCGGCGGGCGGCCGGTGCTCCACCGTGCCGAAGCCGAGACCGGTGACGGACACGAAGCCGTCGGGGGTCTCGGCGCCCAGATCCGCCGCGACGATCGCGTCGGCCACGAGCAGCGAGCCGGGCGCGGCGTGGAACCCGCCGCCGATGCCCGCCGATACCACCAGGCCGTACGAGCCGAGCGCGAGCGCGGTCGCCGTCCCGGCGGCAGCGGCGGCCGGGCCGACCCCGGCCGCGATCACGTCGTAACAGCCGGTCCCCGCGCCCTGGCCGGTGGTGCCCCCGAACGCGCGCGTGACCGCGTCCCGCTCAGCGGGGACCGCGGTCACGATGAGTACACGCAAGGCGTCAGTCCTTCTTGAAGATGAACGACCAGAGCCCGAAGACCTTCGTGGTGCCGTCGCCCTCGGCGATGGCGACGGTCGAGGAGTTGCCCTTGGCGCCGTACTGGGAGTTGAAGAAGACGTTGCCGGGGACCGTCGTGTAGGTCTTCTTGCTGACGGCGGTCAGCTGCTGGCCGTTGAGCAGCAGCACCCAGCCCTTGTCGGCGATCTTCGGGTCCACGCCGATCCGCACGGTCTTGTCCGGGTCCACCTTGATGGACTTGGTGCCCTTCTTCTGCGAGGCGCAGGCCTTGGACGCGGCCATGTCCAGGCTCTTGCCGTCGTTGTAGCAGGCGGCCTCGGAGTGCACCGAGTTCGTGCCGACCGTCACGGTCGCCAGCGGCGTCGGCTTGTCGCAGGCGGACAGGACGAGGAGTCCGGCGGACACGGCACCGAGAGCGGCGGCGGTGCGGCGGCCCTTACCAGTAAGAAGCGCAACGGTCATGGGCCGAAGGCTATCGCCCGGCGCAGGTCACGCCACGCGGGGGTGCGGCGAGCCGCGCCGTGCGGCCGTCAGGAGCCCCCGTACGGTCGTGATCGCACCCACCGCGACCAGGGCGGCACCCACCGAGGCGCCCAGCATTCCGTTCAGCGGCAGGGCCATCGCGATGGCGCCGCCCACCACCCAGGCCAGCTGGAGCACCGTCTCCGACCGCGCGAACGCCGAGGTCCGTACGGTCTCCGGCACATCCCGCTGGATCATCGCGTCCAGGGACAGCTTGGCCAGCGCCTGCGCGAACCCGGCGACCGCGGCCAGCACCACCACCATGAAGGAGACGAAGAAGACGGCCGTGAGGACCGCGGCGCCCAGCGCCACCCCGAGCAGGGTGGCGATCATGATCTCCGGCCCGCGCGAGCGCAGCAGCGCACCCACGGCCGTGCCCAGCGCGTTGCCCCCGCCGGCCGCGACGGCGACGATGGTCAGCGACACGGCGGCGTTCTGCCCGGCCATCGGGTGCTCGCGCAGCAGGAAGGCCAGGAAGAAGATCAGGAAGCCGGAGAGCGAGCGCAGCGAGGAGTTCGCCACCAGGCCGTTCAGGACGGAGGGGCCGACCGTGCGCAGCGACGGCCTGGGCTCGTCGGTCCGCTCCATCAGACGGGCCTTGCCCTCGCCCTTCGCGGAGTCCACCTTGCGGGGCAGCATGAAGGCCAGGAACGTCCCGAACAGGAAGACGGCGGACGCCCCGTAGAGCGGCCAGGCGGGGCCGATCCTGTGCAGCCCGGCCCCGATGGGCGCCCCCACACCGGTGGCGAGTAGCCCCCCGAGCGTGACCCGGGAGTTGGCTCTGACCAGCGAGAACCGTGGTGGCAGCAGCCGTGGGACCACCGCGCTGCGGACCACGCCGTACGCCTTCGACGCCACCAGCACGCCCAGCGCCGCCGGATAGAGCTCAAGCCCGCCGGTGGCCACGGCGCCCGACATCACCAGCGCGAGGACCGCCCTGGCCAGCATCGCGCCGGCCATCGCGGCCCGGCGGCCGTGCGGCAGCCGGTCGAGCAGCGGGCCGATCACCGGGGCGAGCAGCGCGAACGGCGCCATGGTGACCGCAAGATAGAGCGCGACACGGCCGCGGGCCTGATCGGTCGGTACGGAGAAGAAGACGGTCGAGGCCAGCGCAACCGTGATCATTACGTCACCCGCGCTGTTCACGGCGTGCAGCTCGATCAGTTTGCCGAGGCCCGACTCGCCCGCCCCATGGGCGTTCGTCGCCCGTCTGATCCCTTTTGCGGTACCAGTGAACGGCCGATGGAGGGCATGACCGACGGCCCGCCCCACCCTGCGCGCCGGGCTGAATCCGTCGGACGACCTTGCGGTGGTCACCCCGTCATAGTGCCCCAACCCCGTACGACCCGAACCGGGATTCGGACGCGCAGGTGGGACGAGAGCCGGAGAAGGGGTAGCGTGCACGGAGGCTGCCGACCACTCCCGGGCGGGCCCGCGACGCCTGTCACCGCGCCTCGCTGCGTAGTCGGAACCGCCCAGTGACTTCGGTTACGGGGGCGTTCTCCGCCTTGCGATGCACGGTGTCAGACGCCGCGGGCTCCTCCGCCCGGGTGTGGCCGACAGCCTCCAGCGCGCCACCGGCGGTTGCCCTTGGCTGTGCGCCTCTCCGTTATCCCGCAGAATGGGTGGGAGAAGGTGCGCCCCCGGGCATGTCGGGCGCGGACGTTGACGCGGTCCTCTGGTCCGCTCCGCCCGTTGCTCGTACGCGAAGTTCGTCCGGCGCACCCGTGAGACGGCGTAGGAGAGAAGCGAGACCTGTGAGTGCTGCGACGACGAGAAGCCGTACCCCTGACCGCCTGTGCGCCGAGGCGGTCGGCCTCGCACGCGAGGCGGCGGAGGAAGCTGCCTTCCCCGGGGTGGTCGGCGAACACGTCTCTGTGGTGGCCGAGGGTGACCGGGTGGTCACCCACTACTTCGAGTGCAAGGAACCGGGCTACCGGGGCTGGCGCTGGGCGGTGACGGTCGCCCGGGCATCCCGGGCGAAGCTCGTCACGCTCGACGAGACGGTTCTGCTGCCGGGCTCGGACTCGCTGCTGGCCCCCGAGTGGGTGCCGTGGAGCGAACGGCTGCGCCCCGGTGACATGGGGCCGGGCGACCTGCTGCCCACCGAGGCGGAGGACCTGCGCCTGGAGCCCGGCTTCTCGGGCGAGGACGCGCCGCCGCCCAACTCCGTGCTCTCGGACGAGCTGGCGGAGCGGGTCGAGGCGGAGGACGCCGAGGTCACCGACCGCACATCGGTCCCGGCCCGCGGCACGGTCGCCGCGGTCGCCGACGAGCTGGGGATGCGGCGGGCGCGGGTGCTGTCCCGCTACGGCCTGCACCAGGCGGCGGACCGCTGGGACGAGGAGTACGGCGCGAAGACCCCGATGGCCCAGGCGGCCCCCGCGTCCTGTGTGACGTGCGCCTTCCTGGTCCCGCTCTCCGGTTCACTGCGACAGGCCTTCGGGGTCTGCGGCAACGAATTCGGCCCGGCGGACGGCCACGTGGTGTCCCTGTCGTACGGCTGCGGCGGCCACTCGGAGGCCGCGGTCATGCCGAAGCCACTGCGGCCGGCGCCGCTGGTACTGGACTCGACGGCCGCGGACCCGTTCGCCCTGCGCCCGGACCCGGAGGGCGGCTCGGTCTCGGCGGAGGCGGCTTCGGGGTCGGACGATCTGGGGCATTCCTGAGGGGTGAGGGGTGGGGTCGTCCCCGCCACAACGCCTCCCCCGGCTCCCGGGCCCTGCTGCTCCATCGCGGAGCCGACAGGGTCACAGGGGCCTGTTCACGCCTTCACTCCGCTACGGACACTTCGGGGTGCGCCGGGACGGGTGAGCGGGTATCAAGGTTGGAAAAGGTTCGGTCCGTCCTCAGCAGGAGGCATCTGCCGGGGCCGGTCGTAACGGGCCGTTCTGTGCGGGCCTGTACTCCATCAGCAGCTGGCTGCCCCGTGGGCCGACCGGGCGAAAGCCTGCCTTGCGCCATGCCCTGATGGCTCGGTGGTTGGAGGCTTCGGGGTCGACGGTGACCCGGCCCCATCCCAGGACGGTACGGAGGTGCCGGACGAGGGCGCGGGCGGCGTCGGGGCCGTACCCCTGGCCCTGTGCGTGAGGCAGGAGCACCATGTCGATGCCGCCTTCATGAGGGCCGGTGGTGACGTACTGGGCGTACCCCACGGAATCGACGCCCCTGAGGACCAGCAGCGACACCACAGCGGGACGCCGCCTTCCGGTGTACTTGGCGGCCACTTCCTCGCGGGTGAGAGGCCGCCCGCCCCAGTTGCGGACGAACCCAGGGTCGGCGAACCACTCGGCGAGCAGCGACAGATGCTCCTCCGTGGCGGGAATGAGTAAGGTCGCCTCGCCCGCGATGCCGCCCTCTGGCGTGTCCTTCATGGAATGCCGACCCTTCGTGCGCGTGTTCCGCCCATCGTTCCAGCCCGGGGGAGGCGGGGGCTCACGGTGTTGGTGAACCACCCGAAGCGCTGGTGCAGCACCCGAATGTCCCCTTGCCCGCCGTTGTCGGGGAGACCGGGTTACGGAGCTGAGCGAGTGCGGTCCGAAGCGCTTCCAGCTCAGCGATGCGTTCCGCGTTCCGCTCGGCGAGTGCTGCGTTCAGCCCTGCGAAGAACCGTGCGCGGTACGCGAGGTCCGTCTCGATGTGCAGAAGTTCCGCGAACAGAGCGGGCTGCTTGGGGCGTTGACGGGTGAGTACGAGCAGGATGCGGGGGAGGCGTCGCCGCATGAGGACCTGGAGCGCCCCGGCGACGAGAGCCAGCCGGACCAGCGAGTACGTCACTCCTGCTGCCCTCCGTGGTCGGTCTGCTGGTGGCGCCTGCGCAGGACCCGGCAGTCGGTCTCCCTGCTCGCGTCGTGCTCGGCCCTGGCGACTGCTTCGGCGAGGTCGAACTCCTCGCACTCCCGGCAGGACGCGTCGTCGGTCTGGTCGGTCACGGTTCCAGCCTCCTGCGGCTGCGGGCGTTGATGCGTGCGATCTCAGCGGTCAGCAGCTCTATGCGAGTCGGGGTCCGTACCTGCTCGGGACGGCCTCCCATTCGGCGCCACCGTTGACCGGCCGCAGTGACCAGTACGGGCCGGCCAGTCCCCGGAACTCCCCGGTTCGGTTGCCGTGCCCCGTATCGACCATGAGCGCGCCGAGATCCGGGGCGCGTGAGGGTTCCCGCCTATTCGGGGTGTTATGTGCGGACACCACCGCTCCTCTCCGTAGTCATTTCACTACCAAGCGGGCTCAGCGTGGCCTAGAGTCAGGATCCCTTCAAGTAATCTGGAACGAAGGATGAGTTGAGGCGACCGGATGGTCAATCGCAAGGAGTTAAACCCCGAGAGCAGCCCCGCTGCGGCCTACGGAGCCCGTATGCGCAGGTTGCGGGAGAAGCGTGGCTGGAGCCAGGAAGACCTGGCGGGGAGCCTGGAGTGTTCGAGCCAGCATGTTTCGGCTGTGGAAACTTGTCGTAAGCCGCCGACCCTTCCCTTCTCGCGCAAGGTCGACCTTGCCCTCGGTCTTACCGGATCGACCGACTCGTTCGAGCGCGAGTGGCGCGAGATGCGACGTGGCTCCCTGTTGGAAGGGTTTCCGGAGTACGTCGGCTACGAGGGTCGCGCAGTGGAGATCCGGCTGTTCGAGGTCGGGCTCATCCCTGGCCTGCTCCAGACATCGGAATACGCAAGGACACTGGCGAACGGTGACGTACAACGCGGGGCCATCACGCCCCAACAAGCTGATGAGCGAGTGTCGCTCCTCGCGGAGAGGCAAGCGGCGCTGGTGAGGCCGACGCCACCCATGGTGCTTGTGGTGATGGACGAGAGCTGCATCCGTCAGGCCATCGGTGGCCCCGAGGTCATGAAGGCTCAGCTTCAGCGTCTGGTCGAGGTCGCTGCTCTGCCCAACTGGGTGTTACAGGTTTCGCCCTTTGCCGTAGGCGCGCGGCGCTCGTTCAATCTGCCGGTCAATCTGCTCACCCTGGCCGACCGATCGATCATCGCGTATGCGGAATCGCAGGCTCAGGGGCATATGGAGCGAGAAACCACTGCGGTGGTACCCATGTTGACGGCTTACCATCAGCTACAGGCCGAAGTGCTGTCCCAAGCTGCTTCTGTGGCCATGATTCAGCAGGAATGAAGGGAATGTCCGTGACTAACGAGCCCCGCTGGTACAAGTCGTCCTACAGCTCGAACGGCGGTAACTGCGTCGAGGTCGCCCCTAACCTCGCCGCCCTGCGCGGCATCGTCCCCGTCCGCGACTCCAAGAACCCGGGCGGCCCGGTCCTGTCCATTCCCGCCAGCGCGTTCGCCGCCTTCGTGGCAGGCGTCAAGGGCGGAGAGCTCGGCGGCGTCTGAGCGTTCCCGGCCCGAGGTGTGCCGGTTCAGGGCTGATCCACCATGCGGTGGCATGCGCTCAGTGCGGCCCGTGCCACCCAGGCAGCGACTCTCACCGGCCCGCCCCGCCCCGTCACATCCGCACGCGCAACTTGTCCATGTGAGGGTGGAGTTCGTTCCAGACGCGTTGCCGTGACCGGAAGGACCGCGCCTCGGTGAACAGGAGCGGCGGGTCGAAGGTGTGCAGCTGTGTGCCCCAGCCCTTGGTGAAACGGATCACGGCGGACAGCTGCGATCCGTCGGCGGCGGGTGCCGTACGCGGGAGGTCCGGTAGCCGGGGAAATCCGCGGACCTGGGGGCCGCGTCGCGGAAAGCGTCCGGCCCCGCGCCGGAACTCGGCGGTGGCCTCGGCCGCGAACCGGCGGTACTGCTCAGCATCGCCGGTCACGAGGAGCAGCACGTGCGGTGGGTTGCGCAGGCGTACGGCCTCGCAGAACCGCCATATGTTCTCCGCCCCCGGAACGGCCACCGCGATCACCAGCCACGCATGGACCAAGGCGGCGGACGCCATGGGGCGGGTGTCGTCCGCCGGCAGGCCGAGGCGGGCCCACCGGCTGCCGGGCGCGGGGTCGTCCGCCGGGCCGACGGCGACGAATTCCCCGTACCCCGGGAACCATTTCTCGACGGCCCGGTGCGCTGGCTCGTCCCAGCCGGGGAGGCCGGTCCCGGGATGCAGGAGCAGCACGCTCTCCTCGGAGTAGATGTCCTCGGGGGTGCGGGGGCGGCGCCGGTAGGCGGTGGTGCGGCGCAGGGTCACGCGGAACCAGTACACGCCCAGGGCCACGAGCACGGGGCAGGCCCACAGCCACATAAAGGTGCCGTAGTGCGCTGCGCCCAGGGGTGTGAAGGCCGCCAGAGCCGTCATTCCGTAGAACCATAGGGACCACTGCCGGTGTACGTAGGACCGCGTCGACTCGGTCTGCGGGGCGGAACGGCTCTCCCGCTTGTCCGGGGGCGCGGCCGGGGCGACATCCGGCGGCAGTATCCGTACCCCGTGGTCGAGTTCCTGTTCACCGGATTCGAGACGTGCTTTGACGTAGCCGTAGAAGAGCAGCAGGGGCAGGGCGATGAAGACGGCCTTGGTGCCGGGGCTTCCGTGTCTGCCCTTGCGTATGAAGTCCGTGTACGGGAGCCAGAGCGAGAGAACCAGGAACATCCAGCGCAGCTGCCGGGGAACTCCCCAGGGCCTCACGGCCCGCCCCGGGAGGCGCAGTTCGAGTCGGGCGATGAAGCCGCGGACCGCCCGTCGCACGGCCAGCCGCGGCGAGAGGCGGGCCACCGCGTGTGCGGATCCGGTCAGCGGGGCGAACTCGGGCTCCCGGCCCGCCCCGAACACGATCGCGCCGATGAGAGGGGCACACCTGGAGCGCCGGGCGGACCGGGCGGGCCGGGTGGTGGTCCAGGTGATCTCGCGGTGGTCGGGCAGCGTCGGGACTGGCGGTAACCGCTCGCCCTGTGACGCGAGTTCGGGGGCGCGCCGGTCCGCGTACGCGGCCGTCAGTCTCCGGAAGCGGTCATAGCCGTCCGGGTCGTCGAGAACGATGAGTACGAGCTGCTCGGCCGGCAGCAGGCGTACCGCTTCCGTGTACTCCCACAGGGTGCCTTCGGCCGACTCGTCCGGGCTGATCGACGCCACCATGACGACGAGCCGGGACCGGCGGATCGCTTCGGAGACGGTGGCCCGCCAGTTGTCGTGGGGGAGATAGAAGCGGGCCGCGCCGAGCCGGGGCAGCCTCTCGCCGGGCTCGCCTACGCTGATCGCACGGCCCAGGCGCAGGAAGGGCAGGACGATGCGTTCCTCCCAGGTGCGCTGGGAGTCCACCGACGCCAGGCCGGCCAGCGCCAGCGTCCAATTCCACACGCCGCGCACCGGCTGGGTGGTGCCCAGTTCCTTGTCGCGGCCGAAGGCCCGGAGATACAGCACATAGGTGTGGTCCTCCAGGTGTTCGTGCAGTGCGGCGCCCTTCAAAGGACGCGAGGTCAGGACGCGCCTGGTGTACTGGAGGGTCTGCCGGGACACCGACTCCGCCCTGACCGCCATGAAGAGCGCGACCGGCGCCACGGCGATCTGCCACCAGACGATCGAATTCCCGGACACGGCCTCGGCGATGGCCGCCAGACCGAGCGCGAGCGCCAGCACCGCTGTGCAAGTGCCCAGGATGCCGGTCGTCAGCGACAGCCGAAGTCCGTCGTTCTCCTTTTCCCTGTTCCCCTTCATGCTCCCCCGTGGATGAAAGTGGATGAAAGTGGATGAAAGATGAAAGGCATCCACTGTTCCACGTGGCCGGCAGGTGTGTGTCAGATTGTTGTGTCAGGCGGTCCTCCGTGCGAAGGCTCACTCTCCTGCTCACGCACCGGGTGTTGAATGAGGCCATGTTCGATCACAAGAAGCTTGGCCGGACCGGGATTTCCGTTGCGCCGCTCTGTCTGGGCGGCAACGTATTCGGCTGGACGGCCGACCAGGAGCAATCGTTCGCCGTACTCGACTCCTACGCCGCCGCGGGCGGGAATTTCATCGACACCGCGGACTCGTACATGTACCACTTTCCCGGTAACGAGCCCGGCCAGTCCGAGAACCTCATCGGCGAGTGGCTCTCCGCGCGCGGCAACCGCGACGACGTGGTCATCGCCACGAAGGTCGGTGACCACCCGGAGCGCAAGGGACTGAAGCCCGCCAACGTCACGGCCGCCGCGGAGGATTCGCTGCGACGTCTGGGTACCGACCGTATCGACCTGTACTACGTCCACTTCGACGACGAGTCGGTGCCGGTGGAGGACATCGTCACGACGCTCGACGCACTGGTGCGTGCCGGAAAGGTGCGGGCCCTCGGGGCGTCCAACATCAGCCCGGCACGTCTGGACGCCATGCTGCGGTTCGCCCACCGGGAGGGCCTGGCGGGCTTCCAGGTGCTCCAGCCCCAGTACAACCTTGTCTCCCGCGACACCTACGAGGGCGAACGCCTGGACATCGTCCAGCGAGAGGGGCTGGCCTGTGTCCCCTACTTCGCCCTCGCCTCCGGATTCCTGACCGGGAAATACCGGCCGGGCCGCGCGGTGGACAGCGTGCGCGACCTGCCCGGCCTGGCCGGCGGGTACGCCGACAGCGAGCGCGGCACCGCGGTTCTCGCCGCCATGGAGGAGATCGCGTCGGCGCACGACGCGCAGATGGCCACCGTCGCCCTGGCCTGGCTGGCCCAGCAGCCGACAGTGGTCGCGCCGATCGCCTCCGCCCGGGTGGTGGACCAGGTGCCGGCCCTCGTCGCCCTGGCTGACCTGCGCCTCTCCGATGCCGAACTGCGGTCCCTGGAAGCCGCGTCTGCCTGACGGCAGCCGCACGTGTCTTGACGGTAGCCGCCTCGCCTTGCCGGCAGCCGCACGCAGCGCCCCGTCCCCGGTCAGGTTCGCGGGCTGATTCCCCGTACGATCAGGGTGAGCAGGCGGTCCGCTTCGGCGCCCGGGTCCGGGTGATGTTCCGTAAGCTCTACGGGAGTTGGGGTCCGCACCTGCTCGGGGACTGACCGCCTACCATCAGCTACAGGCCGAAGCTGTCTCCCAAGCGGCAACCGTGGCCATGATCGACCAGTTACGAAAGGGCACCCGTGACGACTGAAACTCCCCGTTGGCTCAAGTCCTCGTACAGCGGCAACGGCGGTCAGTGCATCGAGGTCGCCTCCCACCTCATCGCCTCGCGCGGCGTGGTCCCCGTCCGTGACTCCAAGAACCCGAGCGGTCCGGTTCTGGACATCCCCGCCACCGCGTTCGCCTCCTTCGTGGCGGGCGTCAAGGACGGAGAGGTCGACAGGTAGGGAGAGCCTCCTACCGGTCATTTGGTGCCAGAACGCGTTCGAGCAGACGCCTTGGACGCTCTTACCTGGGCTGCGCCACAGCGGTGTGCAGCTCGCGTACGCCGCTGGTGTGCGGGTGCCGGTCGGCGAGGTCGTCGACGATGGCGCGGATCGCGGGCCGGTCCCGGACTTCACCGGGGCTGGCCCGGTAGGCGTCCAGCAGTGCGCGGGCGGTCTGCTCGGGACGGTTCCATGCCCACCAGGCGCGCGCCATGTCCGTACCCATGCGCGCTTTCCGCTCTGCGGTCGGGAATTGACTGGCGCGCAGGTTCTTTCCGGCTTCCAGCGCGGCGCCGGCGTCGCCGAGCGCCCAGTGGACGCCGACGGCGTACAGGTCAACGGCGGGCGGGCTGATGGAGAACAGGCGCCCGGCCGGGGCCGTGGCCGGGAGCCTGCGGGCGGCGCGGCGTGCCTCCTCTGTCATCGCCAGGGCCTCAGTGCGCTGGCCACTCCGGGCGGTGGTGTAGGCCAGGGTGCAGAGCATCTGTGCGTACGCGGCGGAAGAAGCGTCCGTGCGCAGTCCGGTGGCCTCCACGGCGGAGGCCGCCGCCGTCATCAGCCGCTGGGCGACGGCACCTTGGTCCTGGTGGCGCAGCACGATCGCGAGCTCCCGGGCGGCTGCCGCCGTGGCGAGCGGTGAGCCGGAGACCTCGGCCCAGGTGCGGGCGCGGTCCGCGGTGAGCCGGGCGCGGTCGTAGGAGCCGACCTTGACGAGTACGGCTGAGGCGAGGCTGTATACGGAAGACAGGCGGGCCTGGTTCAGGGCGCGGCGGGAGCGGGCGGCGGAGTGCGCGTCGGCGATGAGGCCGGGCAGGGTGGCGAGCAGCTGCCCGTGGGTGCCCTGGTCGAACATCGCGCGGGCTGCGGCCAGCCGGGTGTCGAGCGGCCCGGCACCCGGCGGGGCGGGGGTATCGGCCAGGGCTTCGTCGAGCCCCACCAGAAGGGCGGCCGGCACGGCGGCCGCCGTGGCGGTGAGCAGTGTACGGCGGCGCATGGGGTCCCTCCTCGGCGTCACGCAGACTGGCCGTCACTCTAGTGGCCGCTGATGCTCTTGGGGGGAGCGGCGCCAGGGAACTCACCAGGACGTGTAGGGGCACCCCCACTTCCTCTGCGGCGCGGTGCACCAGAGCGAGATCAACGACCCGAGCGCGGCGTTCGAGGCGGGAGACGGTGGCCGGGGAACAGCCAAGCCGGTCCCCGAGCACCGCAAGCGTCCACGCGCGGTGCTCGCGGCCGAGCCGGATCAGCGCGCCGGGGCGCCGTTGCGCGGTCAGCTCGCGCACTTTCAGAGTGGTCCAGAGCGGGTCAACGGGCATCAAGACCCCTCCCACACTGCACAGTCGGGGGCGTTTCACGGTACGGGCACCCGGCGGGGACGTCGAGACCGTTTGCACGACATGCAAACGCCTTGCACAGCATGCCAGTTGATCACTGCTTGGCCGGTGGGTGCGGTGTGCTGGACGCGTCGCTCCGATCCGCGGGGCGCCGACCACCGGAGGCATCATGGCAACCGCAGCTGCACCCCAGGTCACCGACCCGGCGACCGGCCCGGTCCGCTCCGTGCGTGACGTCGTGCCGGTCGCCTTGTGGGAGAAGCAGGTGGCGCTCCTGCAGCGTGACTACCCGTACGACTCGGTGATGGCCGCCCGTGTCCTCGGGCAGGGCTACGCCTACCTGCTGACCGCGATGAAGCGCCGTGGCGAGAAGCTGGGGCTGGCGCCCAGCAGCCTCGTGGACATCGGTGTGCACATGATCATCCTGGACACCGTGGCGTACGCCGAGCTGTGCGACCGGCACAACGGCGGGCACTTCCTCCACCACATCCCGCTCGTCGATTTCAAGGAGGACGGCTCGGTGATGCGGACGGCACACCTGGTCGCCGCCGACGGCTGGGAGGTCGACCTGCCGCTGTGGGCGGATGCCGCGCCGTGCGGCCCGTGCCACCCCGGCAGCGACTCACACTGACCCGCCCCGCGTTCCCTTGGCGCTCCTGGCCGCTCGGCCAGGAGCGCCAAGCCCTGTACGGGTGAGATTCCGCCGAACCGGACCGTTCCAGGCGCGCACCGGCCAGGATGAGGCGGGTGATGACGACCTCCGCTGACCTCTGGCACCACTACGGCCGCACCCGTGCCGCCACCGATCAGGCCGTCCCCGAGACCTTCTACTGGGCCTGGGGCCAGGACGGCGGGCCTGGCTCGGAAGCCCTCGGCGACCTGACCGGCCGGTGCGTCGGTGACCTCGGCGCCGGATCCGCCCGGCACGCCGCCCACCTGGTGGCCCGTCACCAGCCCGCCCGGGTCGTCGCGGTCGACGCCTCCGCCGCCCAGCACGCCATGGCCACCGGCCTCTACTCCGACCTCGCTCCGCGCCTGCACCTGGTGCACGCCGACGTCGTGGAGCACCTGCGCACCATGCACGGTTCCTACGACGTGCTGTACAGCGTCTTCGGGGCCGTCGACTTCACCGACCCGCGCGACCTGCTGCCGGTCGCGGGTGCCGCGCTGCGGCCCGGCGGCCGGCTGGTCTTCTCCACCCTCGCCCACTACCTGAACGGCGAGCCCGCTGAGACAGATGTCGTGCACGCCGACATCCCGGCGAAGGCACCGGACGGAACCCCGACCACGATGCGCCGCTGGGTACTCCAAGAACACCTGTGGGCGAAGCTGCTCGACGCGGCTGGGCTGTCCGACATCACCGTCGACGTGCTGCCTGCACCCGGCGGCAGGCAGCGCACCGCTGACACGCTGCTCGTGACGGCATCCCGGAAGTAAGCCATTGATCTCGGAAGGACAGACATGGACCCCTCCCGCCGGAGCGTGCTCAATGCTGCCCTCTTCTCAGTTGCCCTCACCGTGCCCGACTGGCCTGATGTGGTGGGGCGTATGGAAGGTGCTCAGCGAGGGACCAGGACTCGCATAGGCATGTCCGACATGGCCACGGTCACCGCCATGACGGAACAACTCTCGTCCATGGATGATCAATTCGGGGGTCGTACTGCCAGGCCGCTCGCCGCAGCGTTCCTCGTGAATACCGTTGCGCCATTCCTTCGGACCGACGCGCCTGTTGATGTACGCAGGGCGATGATGTCGTACGAGATGGGGGAGCACCGCCCGTTCACCTGCCCCTGTACATACTTACGCTGCCGGACCGCCAACTCGTGTCGTACGCCGAGTCCGCGCATCGGGGGCATCTCGAAAGGGAAAGTACGTTCGTGCTGCCGCTGCTCACGGCCTACCATCAATTGCAAGCCGAAGCGCGCTCCCAGGCGTCGTCTGTGGCCATGATCAGCCAGTTACGAGGCACCCCGTGACCACCGAACTCTCCCCCCGTTGGTTCAAGTCCTCGTACAGCAACAACGGTGGCGCCTGCATCGAGGTCGCGGCCAACCTGGTTGCCCCGCGCGGCGTGGTCCCCGTCCGTGACTCCAAGAACCCGAGCGGTCCGGTTCTGGACATCCCCGCCACCGCGTTCGCCTCCTTCGTGGCAGGCGTCAAGACCGGAGAGTTCGGCACCGTCTGAACCCCCGGCCCGTGAATCAATGAGCATCGCGGCTGCCGGGGCGGGTGCCCGTCCGGGGTGCGGGCCCCGGCTGCGTGCCCGCCGGGTTGGCGTGTCAGACCATGGCGAGCCGGTCCACCAGCAGCTCCACCCTCTGCTCGGTGTCCTCCGGGGGCAGGCGTCCCGACCGGCCCAGGGTCGCAAGGCCGTGCAGGGCCGCCCAGAACACCTCGGTGAACAGCCCCGGGTGGACGTGGTCCCCGGCGACCTCGCCGAGCGTCTCCAGTAGCGCGGCGAAGGCGTCCTTGAGTGGTTCCGGGGTGTCCTCCTGTGCGAACGCCAGGCCGCCGTCGAGCTGGAAGATGGCGTCGTAGACCGCCGGGTTGCGTGCGGCGAAGTCGAGGTAGGCGCGGGCGAGGGCGGTGACCCGGGCGCGGGGGCCGTCCGCGGCGGAGGTCGCGGCCCGCAGCGCCGCGGCCATCTCGGTGGAGCCCTCAAGGGCGACGGCGCCGATGATCTCCCGTTTGCCGCGGAAGTGGCTGTAGAGGACGGGCTGGCTGTACTCGATGCGCTCGGCGAGCCGGCGGGTGGTGACCGCGTCCCAGCCCTGCTGCTCGGCGAGTTCACGGGCCGTCGCCACGATGAGACGCTCGCGGCCCGCCCGTTCACGCTCCTTGCGTTCCTGTACCGACATGATTCGATTCTAGCACCGCTAGACAAGCGATCGGCACTAGTACTAGCCTTGCTTCATTGGCTAGCAACGCTAGATTTCGGAGGGATCGTCATGCTCGATGCGCTTCAGGTCGTCACCACCGTGGCCTTCGGACTGATGGTGGGGGTGGAGTTCTCCGTCGCCTTCGTCATGAACCCGATCTTCAACGCACTTCCCGAGGACAGCGGTCAGCTCGCCCGCAGCCACGGGGGCCGGATGCTCGGCGCCGTGATGCCGTTCTGGTACATCGGCTCACTCGTCCTCGCCGCGGTCTGGGCCATCGCCGGATGGCACCACCACGGGACCGGCCTCGTCGTCACCGCCGGCGCGCTGCTGCTCGTCAGCGTGGTCATGTCGCTCCTGCTGCTCGTCCCGATCAACAACCAGGGCAAGACGTGGACCCCCGAGAACCGGCCCGAGGACTGGAAGGAGCAGATGCACCGCTGGGACCGCTTCCACTATGTCCGCGTCGCCATCCTCATCGCCGCCTTCACCCTGCTCGTCGCCGCCCTCGTCTGAGCCCGCGGGCCGGTGCCACAGGACTCAGCAATCCCACGAAGCTCACCGAGCTGACGAAGCCCCGCAAGGAGAAGAACAGTGTTACTGAAGAAGATCAACACCGTCCTGGCCGCCGCCTTCATCCTCTTCATCCTCTGGTTCGGGACGGAGTTCATCCTGAGTCCGGAGACGGCGGCGGCGGGCTTCGGCCTGCCGAGCCCGCCCGCCGGCGACGGTGGCGGCTTCCTGATCATCAAGGGAATCCGCGACGTCGTCCTGGCCCTGGTCCTGGGCATCCTGCTGGTGACGGGCCACCGCCGGGCGCTGGGCTGGACGCTGCTGGTGGAGTCCCTCGCCGCGTACGGCGACATGACCACCGTGCTGGCCCACCACGGCTCCGTGGCCACTGCGCTCGGCGTCCACTGCCTGACCGCGACACTGATGGTGGTCAATGGCCTGCTGATCATGCGCGAGACCCGCAGGGCCGTGGCCGCTCCGGCAACGCCCGCCCTGCAGCCCGCCTGACGCCACCACCTTGCCGTGTGCCGGTATCCGCCTGTCAGCGTCAGACGTTCTCCGACGACGTTCGGGGGCGTGGGCCCCGGCTCACGTAAGCGGCGAATCCCGCGACGGCGAGCGCTGCCGCGACCATGGCCGCGGGCCGGCTGTCGGGTGCCTGTGTCTGCCAGGTCAGTGCCTCACCCCCAGTGCCCGCGCCCGGGAACATGGCCGCGCCGAGCGTCCACCCGAGTGGCAGGAACCACGCCCGAGCGGTGCCGGTCGTGGCCGCCCCCAGGGCGGTCAGGCCCAGCAGGCCGGCCGTGTCGCGGACGGCACATCCGAACGGCCCGAACTGCGTACCGGTGAGCAGCGTGGCCACCAGGAGCATGACCATGCATCCCAGGGCCGCGGTCAGGTGGGACATCCGCAGCCACCCCCACGGCCTCGCCGCCGTGCGGTCCAGGGTGTCGTCGGGGCCGCCGAGCGTCGTGGTGACGACGGCCACGAGGAGCAGCGCCGTCAGGGCGAGTACGGAGCTGCTCACCTCGCGCGCGTCGCTGAAGACCGTCGCAAGCAGCCATGCGATGGCGGTGGCCGCGACCGCCGCGCCGAGTGCGGCCGGCGCCCGGTGCGAGCGGACGTAGAGCGTCAGCCCTCTCATCGGGCGCTCCGCGTCAGGAGGTTGGTGGTGTCCTGGCACTTCTGGGCGGCCCGGTGGACGGCGGTCACCCGGGTGCCGGCCTCGGCCTGCGGCAGTGCCTTCAGACCCTTCCAGAGCTCGACGGCCTTCGGGTCGGCGAATTCGAGGCCATCGGGGCCGACGGCCGGCTCCCGGTCGAGCAGCCAGTAGGCGGCAGCGGTGGCGACCTCGAAGTTCCCGGTGTCCGTGCAGCTGAGAGGTCCGGTGAACACCCCGGTGAGCAGGGTCGGTTCGAGCCGGCCCGGGTGGGCGAGGTGACCGTCCTTGCCGACCGCGATCGTCATCAGCGCGGTGTCGGCCCTGGACTTCGGCGAGGTGGGCGGAAAGAGCGTGCTGGTGTCCTCGTGCGCCGTGACGACCGATGTCTTCGACAGGAGTCGCAACGCGTGCCGGGCTCTGGAGGCCACCTCGGGCAGCAGACCTTCGTGCGCCCGGCTGACGCAGACCCGCGGGGTGTCCGCGGTGCACACCAGTTCCTGGGCGACCGGGTCGAGCGTTCCCCGGTCGTAGGCACCGCCGGTCGGCACGATCAGGGCCGTGGCTGTCGCCCCGATCGCCAGCGGCAACAGCGCGGCGAACGCGAACTTACGTTCCCGTACGGCGAAGAGCACGACGCCGGCCACCGCGAGCGCGACCAGCCAGAGGCCCTGGGCGACGCTGACCCCGCCGCTGACGGTGTCGTAATCGCTGAACCTGCTCCGCCCCATCGGGGAGAACGCCGCCATGTCTCCGCCGTCCGGCAGGGCGTGGGGCGCGAAGACCAGCAGCGCGAAGCCGGTCACGGCCAGCGCGGGTGCGGTGGCGAGCGCCGGCACCAGGCGCCCGACGGCCAGCCCGATCCAGACCGAGGCGATCATCGCGATCAGCCCGACGGCCACGACGGCAAAGGCGGCCGGCGGCAGGTAGCGCGCCGTGCCGGCGATCCGTGGCGCCGCCGCGAGGAGCGTGACCAGGTACGCGACGAGAACCGCCAGCGCGGTCGTGACCAGGATCGGCACGATGCGCCGCGTTCGCGGGCGGGGCACGCTGGCGAACAGCTCGGCGACGTTCGCCCGGTGCTCGGAAAAGGACTGCCAGGCACCGGCGGCCATCGCGAGGGGCGAGAGAGCCGCGAGGTATTCGCGCTCCGTCATGACCAGCGCCATCCACCCGGCGGACCAGCGCCCCGCGGTGGCGTGGAGCACGATCGTGCCGGTGGCGGCTATCAGGAGCGCGGCGCCGAGAGCGGCCGACCGCCGGAGCTGGATACCGAGGATGCGGATCATGCGTTGCTCCGCCGGTGCTGACGCAGGAGCGCCGAGTAACCGCGCTCCGCCGGGCTGTCGCCCGCGTCGTTCTGCCCGCCTCGGGCGATCAGGTCGTCGGGGGTGCCCTGGAAGAGGAGCCGGCCTTCGTTCATGAGGATGACGTCGGTGCAGGCGGCGACGACGTCCTCGACGAGGTGGGTGGAGACCAGCACACAGCTGTCGGAGCCGAGGTCACGCAGCAAGTCGCGGAAGTCGAGCCGCTGTTCGGGGTCGAGTCCGACGGTGGGCTCGTCGAGCAGCAGCAGCTCGGGGTCGTTCACGATGGCCTGAGCGATACCGGCCCGGCGCAGCATGCCACCGGACAGCGCCTTCATCTTGACGTCGGCCTTGCTGGTGAGACCCACCCGCTCGATCGCGCGTTGCACGGCGTCGGGTACCGCGGTTCTGGGCATTTCCTTGAGCCAGGCCATGTACTCGACGAACTCGCGGACCGTGAACCGCGGGTAGAAGCCGAACTGCTGCGGCAGATACCCCAGTCCGCGACGTACCGCGCGCAGGTCTGCGCGGCCGTCGACCTGCGCGCCGAGCAGCGTCAAGGAGCCGCCCGCGGGCTTGACGACGGTGGACAGCGCGCGCATCAGCGTGGTCTTTCCGGCACCGTTCGGGCCGAGCAGACCGTGCACGCCGGCTTTCAGGGTCAGGTCGAGGCCGTCGACGGCCAGGTGCCGGCCGGCCCGCACACGCAGTTCTTCCGCGTGGATGAGCCAGGGATGAAGGGTGGGGGCCATTTCGGCAGCACTCACCTGTCGCAAGGGGTCTCCTGTCCTTTGGTTCGGGGTTCAGTTGCCGCTGGTCAGGCGGCGGAAGTGCGGGGCGGCGAACAGGGTGACCGCGGCAAGGGCCACGGTGATCACCGCCCAGACGGCATCGCTGCCCGGCTGTAGTACCGGGGACAGGGACCGGGCTGCCACGCTCGGCAGCAGCACGGCCGCGGACCAGGCCGTCCCGAGTCCGATCGCCGCACGCCGCACGCCGATGAAGGCGCCGAGCGCGAGGGTGGCCGCGGTGAACGCCAGGCACGGCAGCAGGATGAGGACCAGTGAGGTCCCGGTGCTGACACCCGCCGCCAGCAGCGCCGGAAGTACGACGACGAGCACCGCGAGCGTGTGCCGCAGCACCATGGCCAGGCCGGCTGCGGGAGTGGTGGCGATCAGTTCCCAGACCGGGTCGGTCCGCCGGCTCCAGGCCACCGCGACGCCGGGCAGCGGAGCCACCGGGGCCAGCAGCAGTACGAGCGAAGGCAGGCTGGGTTCGGCGGAGTTGAGGAGCACCCCGCAGCCCAGCACCGCGACGGTCACCGCGAGCCAGGGTGCCAGCGCCCAGGCAAGCCGGCGTCGGTGCACGGCCACTGCGTATGTGCCCACTGCGTAGGTGCGTCGCCTGGCCGGGAGCGGGCTCGTATCGATCGCCCGGTCGAGCGAGACGGCGACACGGCCGAGCACATCCGTCGTGGCCGGGGTGACGTTCCTGGCGAGTTCTTCACGGCAGTCCCCGCACGTGTCGAGATGGACCTCGACGGACCAGAGCGCGGCGTCGTCGAGCCCGCGCCCGCCGTCCGCGTAGCGGGCCAGAACCATCGTGGTGGGGTGAGTCATGAGAGCGCCTCCCGCAGCGCGATCCGGGCCCGCCGTGCGCGGGTCTTCACCGTGCCCTCCGGCATACCGAGCAGCACGGCCGTCTGCCGGACCGAAAGGTCGTCGAGCACCATCGCCTGCATCACCTGCCGCAACTCCGGTGGCAGCCGCAGCAGTGCCTGTTCGAGGTCCTGGTCGACGCGGGTGCCCAGCACCTCGTCCTCGGCGGCCGGCACGGTCGTCTCGGCCAGGGCAATGCTCGGCACCCGTTCCTGCCGGGCGCGCCGGCGGAATGCGTCGACGAGACGGTTCGCGGCGATCGTCCAGAGCCAGCCGACCGCACTGCCCTTGGTCACGGAGCCCGCGTAGCTGCCGGCCGCCCGCCAGACCGCCAGATAGGTGTCCTGGAGCACGTCGGCGATGACGTCGTCGTCACCGCAGCGGCGGCGGAGCCGCACCGTCAACCAGGGAGAGGTACGCCGGTACAACTCGTCGAACGCCGCCCGGTCCCCGCGGGCGACGCGACGTACGAGCTCTGCCTCGTCGAGGTCTGCCATGCCTTTCACGTACAGGGAGACGATACGACCGTCGATTCAGGTTCTCGGACGGTTCGGCGCTGACCCGGAACCGGAAGGGAGGGGAAAGGAAGAGAGAGGGGGAGAGGGAAGGGAACAAGCCAGCCGCCGTCGCCCCCGCCCCACCCGCACCCGCCCCCCACCCCTCTCACGCGGTACCTTCAGCCGGGACCGGGACGGTCCCCCGTACCCCCCCGCCCACAGAGGAGCACAAGCCGTGATCGTGGAAGCGACAGACGCAGCCGATCCCTTCGGGACGGCCCGCCTGAGGCGCGGCGTGCTCGATGCCTGGGCCACCACCCCCGCCCGATTCCGCGAGGACGCCAACGCCGAGGAGGACCTCGCGCTGGGCGGTTACCGCGACCGCCTCGTCGTCGAACTCGCCCAGAACGCCGCAGACGCGGCGGCCCGCGCCGGTGTGCCGGGCCGGTTCCGGCTCACGCTGCGGCCGGGCGAGGGCAACGATCCCGCCGTACTCGTCGCCGCCAACACCGGCGCCCCGCTGGACGCCACCGGTGTCGAGTCGCTGAGTACGCTGCGCGCGTCCGCCAAGCGACCCGGCTCCGAAACAGCCGACACCCACGCGGCGGTCGGCCGCTTCGGGGTCGGATTCGCCGCCGTCCTCGCGGTGAGCGACGAGCCGGCGGTCGTCGGCCGGCACGGCGGCGTCCGGTGGTCCCTCGCCGAGGCCCGCGAACTGGCAGCCGAAGCGGCCGCCCGTACGACGGAAGGGCAGCCGGACACCGGACCCGACGGCCTCGCCGACGAGTTGCGGCGCCGCGAGGGACACGTACCGCTGCTGCGCCTCCCGCTGCCCGCCGAAGGCACCGCCCCCGACGGGTACGACACGGTCGTCATCCTGCCGCTGCGCGACGCCGGCGCCGAGGACCTGGCCCGGCGGCTGGTCGCCGCCATCGACGACGCGCTGCTGCTGACCCTGCCCGGCCTGGCCGAGATCGTCATCGAGACCCCGGACGGCGTCCGCACCCTGACCCGCTCCGAGCACGGGGCCTACGTCCACATCGACGACAGCGCGGCGGGCGGCGGGATCCACCGCTGGCGCACCGTCGCCCACCACGGCCCGCTGGAGCGCGCGCTGCTCGCGGACCGGCCCGTCGAGGAGCGGCTGCGCCCGCACTGGTCGGTCACCTGGGCCGTCCCGGTCGACGGCGACGGCGCCCCCGTGCGCCCCGCCACCGCCCCCGTCGTCCACGCGCCGACCCCGACCGACGAACCGCTCGGCGTGCCCGCGCTGCTCATCGCCTCGCTGCCGCTCGACACCGCCCGCCGCCACCCCGCGCCCGGACCGCTCACGGACTTCCTGGTGCAGCGGGCGGCGGACGCGTACGCGGAGCTGCTCGGCGGCTGGGAGCCGGTCTCGGTCGCGACCATCGACCTGGTGCCGGGCCCGCTCGGCAAGGGCGAACTCGACGGCGCGCTGCGGGCCGCGATCCTGGAACGGCTGGCCCGCGTGGCGTTCCTCGCCCCCGCCGCACCGCTGGAGGACGTGGGCGGCGAAGCCGAGGAGGAAGGCAGCGAGCGGCGGCACGCCCTGCGCCCCTTCGAGGCCGAAGTCGTCGAGGGCGCGGGCGAGGACACCGTACGGGTGCTGGCCGAAGTGCTGCCGACGCTGCTGCCCGCCGGGCTCGAACGCCGCGCCGAGCTGCGCACGCTGGGCGTCGGCCGGCTCCCGCTCGGCGACGCCATCGACCGCATCGGCGGCGCCGAACGTGCCCCGTCCTGGTGGCGGCGGCTGTACGAGACCCTCGCCGGGGTCGACCCGGACCGGCTCTCCGGGCTGCCGGTGCCGCTCGCGTCGGGCCGTACCGCCGTCGGCCCCCGGCAGGTTCTGCTGCCGCTGGCCGACACCCCCGCCGACCTGGCCCGCCTCGGTCTGAAGGTCGCCCACCCGGACGCCGCGCACCCGCTCCTGGAGAAGCTGGGCGCCCTGCCCGCCACCCCGCGTGCGGTCCTGACGACCCCCCAGGTGCGGGCGGCCGTCGCCGCCTCGATGGACGCCGGGGAGATCTGGTACGACGAAGAGGACGAGGGCGCACCGGACGCCGACGAGCTCGCCGAGGTCGTGCTCGCGCTCGTACGCGAGGCGGAGCTGGAGCCCGGCGACGAGCCCTGGCTCGCGGCGCTCGCCCTCCCCGACGAGGACGGCGAGACCGTACCGGCGGGTGAACTGGTCCTGCCCGGCAGCCCGTTCGCCGCGATCATGCGCGACGGCGAACTGGCCCTGTGCGACTCCGAGCTGGCCGAGCGCTGGGGTGAGCAGCCGCTGACCGCCTGCGGTGTGCTCGCCACCTTCGCCCTGGTCCGCACCACGGATGTCGTCCTGGACCCCGACGAACTCGAACCGCGCGAGGGCGACTTCGCCGAGCCCGACGACGCCGGACTGCTCGACGCGGTGGACGTCTGGTGCGAGGACGTGCTGGACCAGCTGCCGCAGGGCCCGGTGCCGCCGGTCGCCACCGAGATCGTCGCCGTACGGGATCTGGAACTGGTCGACGACGACAGCTGGCCGCAGGCCCTCGCGCTGCTCTCCCGTCCCCCGCTGCGGGACGCCCTGACCCAGCCGGTGCGGGTGCTGCTGCCGGACGGTACGACCGAGTCCGTACGCCCGTACACCGCCTGGTGGCTGCGTGGTCACCCGGTGCTCGACGGCCGGCGCCCGGCCGGGCTGCGGGCCGCGGGCGGTGACCCGCTGCTGGCCGGTCTGTACGACGAGGCGGACGCGTCCGGTTTCGACGACGAGCAGGTGCTGCGCGCGCTGGGCGTACGGACGTCCGTGGCCGCCCTCCTCGACGAGCCCGGCGGCGCGGCCGAGCTGCTGACCCGGCTGTCCGACCCGGACCGGGAGGTTTCGGCACGGCAACTGCACGCACTGTACGGGGAGTTGGCGCGGCTCGACCCGGAACAGGTGACGCTGCCGGACGAGTTGCGGGCGGTGGTGGACGGCGAGGTGCGGGTGGTGGACGCCGCCGAAGCCCTGGTCGCCGACGCCCCCGACCTGCTTCCGCTGACGTCCGGCGCGGCCCTGCTCCCGGTGGCCCCCGACCGGGCCGCCGAACTGGCCGAGCTGCTCCAGGTCGGGCGGCTGAGCGAGAGCGTGGAGGCCGAGGTGACGACGGCGGGGGATGAGCACCAGGTCCCGGAGGCGGTACGGACGCTGCTCGGTCCCGGCACTCCGCGTACGTACGTCGAGCATGAGGAACTGCTCGCGAACGGCGTCGAACTGGACTGGCACCGGACCCGTGACGGGGTGCTGCACGCGGCCACCCTGGAGGGGGTGGCGGCGGGACTCGCCTGGGCGGCGGGGCAGTGGCCGCGCCGTTTCGAGGTGGCGGCGCTGATCGAGGACCCGTCGCGCACGGAGGAGCTGGAGCGGGACCGCTGGTTCGACTGAGGGATCCCGGTCGGGCCAGACGGTTTCAAAATCTTCACATCACGCACAACCTTTCACCCAGGTCGCTTGTCTGGTCTGTGAAGTCACCAGGCTTCACCGACCACATGGGCCACGCGGATGGACGAAACCTCCGCCGGTCCCCTTCTCCACTTGGGGAACAAAACATGCGTATACGTGCCACCGTGGCCGCCGTCACCGGTGCCTTGGCTCTTTCCGCTTTCATCGTCCCGGCCGCCGCCCAGGCGGACGGGGCTCCCGGGGCGGGTGTCCTGGATGCCGCCCGCTCCGTGTTCAAGACCGCGCCCCACGGCGTGCAGGCCCACGTCACCCGGGCCGCCGTCGACACCAGGGTCAGCAGCGTGACCGTGAACGGCGGCAAGGACATCGTCCTCGGCACCACGGTCGCGAAGACCATCACGGCGAGCGTCACGGCCACCGACAACTCCGGTATCCAGGACGCCGTGGTCTTTCTCTGGCACGGCAGCAACATCGACAGCGACGTCGACGGCTACCTGGGCCCGAAGGTGGACGACAACACCTCGCAGGTCTCCAAGTGCACCAAGGTGAACGCCACCACGTCCACCTGCAAGGTCTCCTTCAAGGTGGACCCGCGCTCGCAGAACGACCTGTACAAGAACAGCCTCGCCGGCACGTGGAAGGTCTACGTCTCCGCACTGGCCAAGGACGGCGAGTGGGTCGAGTACAACGCGTACAAGTCCCAGCACGTCCAGCGCGCGTCGACCCAGACGGTCAACGCGGCCCCCGAGCCCGTGAAGAAGGGCAAGACCATCACGGTCACGGGCAAGCTGGCCCGCGCCAACTGGGAGAACTACAAGTACCAGGGCTACACCGGCCAGCCGGTCAAGCTGCAGTTCCGCAAGAAGAACAGCAACACCTACACCACCGTCAAGACGGTGAAGACGAACGGCACCGGCAACCTGACGACGACCGTCAAGGCGGTCGAGGACGGCTACTGGCGCTACAACTTCGCGGGCACGACCACGACTCCGGCGGCGATCGCCACCGGTGACTTCGTCGACGTGAAGTAGCACCGTCCGCGGGGTCCGTCCGCAGGGCATCCAGTCCTGCGGACGGACCCCCGGCCCCGGTACCGCCCCCGTGTCACCCCGGGTGGTGCCGGTCCACCCACCGCCAGACCACCTCGATGCCCGCCGACGCGACCACCGCGATCCCCACGCCCATCCACGGCATGGCCGCCCCCACCAGCTTCAGCGCGAAGAAGTGCTGGAGCGCGGGGACCACCATGACCAGCAGGAACGCCCCGGCCATCGCCAGCACCAGACAGACCCGCCACCAGGTGTAGGGGCGGGCGATGATCGCCAGCACCCACATCGAGACCAGGAACAGGGTCAGGGTCGCGACGCTCGTCTCGGCGTCCAGGGACCCGGCTCCCACGTAGTAGTGCCGGGCGATCATGTACGCCACGAAGGTGGCGACCGCCGCGATGATGCCGCACGGGACCGAGTACCGCAGCACCCGCCGTACGAAGTGCGGTTTCGCGCGTTCCTTGTTCGGGGCGAGGGCCAGGAAGAAGGCCGGGATGCCGATCGTCAGCGTGGAGAGCATGGTCAAGTGCCTTGGCAGGAACGGGTACTGGATCTGGAAGCAGGACACCAGGATGGCCAGCAGCACCGAGTAGACGGTCTTGACCAGGAAGAGCGTCGCCACCCGGGTGACGTTCCCGATCACCCGGCGGCCCTCGGCGACGACCGAGGGCAGCGTCGCGAAGCTGTTGTTGAGCAGCACGATCTGCGCGACCGCCCGCGTCGCCTCCGAGCCCGAGCCCATGCTCACGCCGATGTCGGCGTCCTTCAGGGCCAGTACGTCGTTGACGCCGTCCCCGGTCATCGCGACCGTGTGACCGCGCGACTGGAGCGCCGCGACCATGTCGCGCTTCTGCTGCGGCGAGACCCGGCCGAAGACCGAGTGCGAGTCCAGCGAATCCGCCATCTCCTCCTGATCGGTGGGGAGTTGCCGGGCGTCGATGGTGTCGGCGGCACCGGCCAGGCCCAGCTTCGCGGCCACCGCGCCCACCGACACCGCGTTGTCGCCGGAGATCACTTTGGCGGCGACGTCCTGGTCCGCGAAGTACGCCAGGGTGTCGGCGGCCTCGGGCCGCAGCCGCTGTTCGAGCACCACCAGCGCGGTCGGCTGCGCCCCTGCCACGACCTTGCGCAGGTCACCGCCGCCGTCCTCCTCGGCGTGTGCCTCACCGTCGTCCAGGCTGCCCGCCGCCTGTGCGAGAAGCAGCACCCGCAGTCCCTCCTCGTTGAGCCGGCCGACCTCCTGGAGTGCCGGGTCCCCCTCCGGGAGCAGCACATCGGGGGCGCCGAGCAGCCAGGCCGAGGACTCGCCGTCCCCCTCGCCGAAGGCGGCCCCGCTGTACTTGCGGGCCGACGAGAAGGGCAGCGCGCGGGTGCAGCGCCAGCCCGAGGTGTCCGGGTAGGCGTCGACGATCGCCTGGAGGCTGGCGTTGGGCCGCGGGTCGGACGCACCGAACGCGCCGAGCACCTGCCGTACGTACGCCTCGTCCGCCCCGCCCAGCATCCGCAGCCCGGTGACGTTCATACCGCCCTCGGTGAGCGTGCCTGTCTTGTCCAGGCAGACCACGTCGACCCGGGCGAGGCCCTCGATGGCGGGCAGCTCCTGCACCAGGCACTGCTTGCGGCCGAGCCGGATGACGCCGATGGCGAAGGCGATGGAGGTGAGGAGGACGAGCCCTTCGGGGATCATCGGGGTGATGCCGCCGACGGTCCTGGCGATGGAGTCCTTGAGGTCGTGCCGCTCGTGCACCAGCTGGCTGATGATGAGCCCGGCCGCGGTCGGGACCATCATCCAGGTCACGTACTTGAGGATGGTGGAGATACCGCTGCGCAGCTCGGAGTGGACGAGCGTGAAGCGGGACGCCTCGTCGGCGAGCTGCGCCGCGTACGCCTCCCGGCCGACCCGGGTGGCGGTGAACGCCCCGCCGCCCGCGACGACGAAACTCCCCGACATCATCGGGTCGCCCGGCTTCTTGTGCACGGGGTCGGCCTCGCCGGTGAGCAGCGACTCGTCGATCTCCAGGCCCTCGGCCTCGACGGTCTCGCCGTCCACGACGACCTTGTCGCCCGGGCCCAGTTCGATGAGGTCGCCGAGGACCAGGTCGGATGTGGAGACCTCGCCCGCTGTTCCGTCACGCCGTACGGTCGGCTTCGCCTCGCCGATCACCGCGAGTCCGTCGAGGGTCTTCTTGGCGCGGTGCTCCTGGATGATGCCGATACCGGTGTTGGCGATGATCACGTAGCCGAAGAGGCTGTCCTGGACCGGTGCGACGAACAGCATGATCACCCAGAGCACGCCGATGATCGCGTTGAACCGGGTGAAGACGTTGCCCCGGACGATGTCGGCGGTGGACCGGCTGGACCGTACGGGCACATCGTTGACCTCGCCCCTGGCCACCCGCTCGGCCACTTCGGCGGTGGACAGCCCGGTCGCGCGGGCCGGTTGTGGCAGCTCGACGGGGTGGACGGGGTCCAGCTCGGACCCCGCGTCGATATACGGCCCTTGCGTCATGGATCCGACGTTAAGGCCAGAACCACACGATTACCCGGCGAGATACCGGAAGATCCGCCCTCGGGAGGAGACGGGACAGGACGGGCCTCATCCTGCGGCCGTAGGGACCCGGAGGGGGCGATGTGACGGGGTGTGCCCTGCACGGAGGGCGTGTGCCTCGCGCGGAGGCCGGGTGCCCTTACGCGGAGGACGTGCCCTGCGCGGAGGGGCGTGTGCCCTACGCGGAGCCGGGCGTGGCGTCAGGTCCCTGGCCGGCCTCCGCCTGGGCCGCCGCGCGCTTGAGTGCCGCGTCGCGCCCCCGTACGTACCAGATCCCGACAAGCCCGAGAGCGGCGCCGGCCGCGCAGGTCCAGAGCCACCACAGGTGCCCGTGGTCGTTGAACCAGCCGTAGAAGGGCAGCTGCACCAGGAAGAGGACGAACCAGATGATCGTGCCGCCGGTGATGGTGGCGACGACGGGCCCCTCCAGGGGCTCGGGTGCCTCATGTACGGGTGTCCACTTCGCCATGACCGACAGTCTATGCGGGGGAGTGCGACGCGACGCCGGGCCAGGTGGCCCAAGGCTCTACGCGCGGAGATAGCGATCTTCGACTTATGTATTCATACTGAAACGGCTTCCAATTGGCTCGTTCCTTTCGTTTAAACGTCCAAATATGGCCGTTTCTCATCACATGACACTTGAGGTCGCGCGCATGTCACCCTCGGCCACCGCTCCGGTCGACGCTGTTCCGCCATCGCCATCCGGCGGGCCGCAGAATGCCTTTGACCGCTATTTCAAGATCACCGAGCGCGGGTCGAGCGTCGCCCGCGAGATCCGCGGCGGTTTCGCGACCTTCTTCGCGATGGCCTACATCATCGTGCTCAACCCGATCATCCTGGGCAGCGCGCACGATATGAACGGGCATCAGCTCAACGGCGGCCAGCTGGTCACCGCCACCGTGCTGACCGCCGCCTTCTCCACGCTGCTCATGGGCGTCATCGGCAATGTGCCGATCGCGCTGGCGGCCGGGCTCGGCGTGAACACCGTCGTCGCCCTCCAGCTCGCACCCCGGATGACCTGGCCGGACGCGATGGGCATGGTCGTCCTGGCGGGCATCGTCGTGATGCTGCTCGTCGCCACGGGTCTGCGGGAGCGCGTGATGAACGCCGTACCGCTCAGCCTGCGCAAGGGCATCGCGATCGGCATCGGCTTCTTCATCCTGCTGATCGGGCTGGTCGACTCGGGCTTCGTCTCCCGTGTCCCGGACACCGCGCACACCACGGTCCCGCTCCAGCTCGGCTCCGACGGCCATCTGCACGGCTGGCCGGTCCTGATCTTCGTGATCGGCGTGCTGCTGACGCTGGCGCTGATCGTCCGCAAGGTGTCCGGCGCGATCCTGATCTCCATCGTGGCGATGACGATCGCCGCGATGATCGTCGACGCCGTCGCCACCGTCCCCAGCTGGGGTCTGACCTCCCCGCACTGGCCGGGCAACCCGGTGGCATCGCCGGACTTCGGTCTGGTCGGCCAGGTCAGCCTGTTCGGCGGATTCCACAAGGTCGGCGTGCTGACCGGCGTCCTCTTCGTCTTCACCGTGCTGCTCTCGTCGTTCTTCGACGCCATGGGCACCATCCTCGGTGTCGGCGACGAGGCGAAGCTGACGAAGCCGGACGGCACCTTCCCCGGCATCAACCGGGTGCTGTTCGTGGACGGCATCGCGGTCGCCGCGGGCGGTGCGACCTCGTCCTCCGCCAACACCTGCTTCGTGGAGTCCACGGCAGGCGTCGGCGAGGGTGCCCGTACGGGGCTTGCGAGCATCGTGACGGGTCTGCTCTTCACGGTGGCGCTGTTCCTCACGCCGGTGGCGACCATGGTCCCCTCGCAGGCGGCCACCCCGGCGCTGCTCGCGGTGGGCTTCCTGATCCTGGCGGGCTCGGTCAGGGACATCGACTGGTCCGACTTCACCGTCGCGATCCCGGCGTTCCTGGCGATGGTGATGATGCCGTTCACCTACTCGATCACCAACGGCATCGGGATCGGCTTCATCTCCTTCACCGTCCTGCGGATCGCCGTCGGGCGCTGGCGCCAGGTGCCCGCGGCGATGTACATCGTGTCGGCGGTCTTCGTCTTCTACTACGCGATGCCGGCTCTCGGCCTCACCTGAGGCCCGGCCGGCCGTTGGCAGGGGCGTCTACGTACGCCCGTAGAACTTCTCCGTCTCGTCGACGGCCGATTGAAACCGTTCGTCGAAGTCGTCGCGAATGAGCGTCCGGACCACATAGTCCTGGACGCTCATTCCGCGTTTGGCCGCGTGGTTCCGGAGCCGGGCGAGCAGCTCCCCGTCTATGCGCAGGCTGAGCACGGTCGATCCCATACCCGACAGCGTCGCGGGACCGGCCGCCGCCGCGCGTCACTTTCGTGCCTCGCCTCACTCGTATGGGTGATGTCGCTCACCGGATGGCATACCGGGTTGGTCTTTAGCATAGGTAATGAGTTACGCTAACAAACATGCCTGACCTTTCGCCCGCCGACAAGGCTGCCGCCGTCGACTCACTGCGCTCCACCGTGATGCGCCTGAGCCGTCGGCTCAAGCACCAGCGTGTCGACGAGTCCCTGAGCCCGACCGAGATGTCGGTGCTGGCCACCCTCGCCCGCTGTGGCTCCGCCACCCCTGGTGAGCTGGCCCGCAAGGAGCATGTGCAGCCGCCCTCGATGACCCGCATCGTGGCGCTCCTGGAGGCCAAGGGCCTGGTCAGGCTGGAACCGCACCCCGACGACCGCAGACAGAAGGTCGTCAGCCAGACCGAGGAGGCGCAGGAGATGCTCGTGGAGAGCCGGCGCCGCCGCAATGTCTGGCTGGCCGAGCTGGCGGAGGGGCTGAACGAGGACGACTGGGTGAAGCTGCGAGCTGCCGCCCCCGTCCTGGAGAAACTCGCCCAGCTCTGACCCCGCACAAGGCCACCCCCTCCCGGTGGCCTTGCCCTTGTCCACACCGGCCCCCACCATCCGCACCGGCTCCACTGATCCCGGCCAATCCCCACCGATCCCTACCAATCCGCACCTGTCCACACTTGTCCACACTGTCTACGCCCAGGAGGCGACCCCTGTTGAGTTCGGGACCCGGAGCAGACTCCGCCCCCGCACCGCACGAAACTGCTACCCGGACTTCGATGTTCAGCTCGTTGAAGGTCCGTAATTACCGGCTGTTCGCCACCGGTGCCGTCGTATCCAACACGGGCACCTGGATGGCACGTATCACCCAGGACTGGCTGGTCCTGAGCATCACGGGATCGTCCGCCGCCGTCGGCATCACGACGGCCATGCAGTTCCTTCCGATGCTGCTCTTCGGCCTGTACGGCGGAGTCATCGCCGACCGCTTCTCGAAGCGGAAGCTGCTCTTCTGCACCCAGGGCGCGATGAGCATCGGCGGCCTCTTCCTCGCCGCGATGACCCTCACGGGCAACGTCCAGGTCTGGCACGTCTATGTGACCGCCTTCTTCACCGGTCTGGTCACCGTCATCGACAACCCGACCCGGCAGTCCTTCGTCTCCGAGATGGTCGGCCCGGACCAGGTCCGCAACGCCGTCAGCCTGAACTCGGCGAACTTCCAGTCCGCCCGGCTCATAGGCCCCGCCGTCGCGAGTGGACTCACCGCGGCCGTCGGCCCCGGCTGGGCGTTCCTCGCCAACGGCCTCTCCTTCCTCGCACCGCTCACCGGACTGCTGCTGATGCGCAGCAGCGAACTGCACCACACGCAGCGCACCCCGCGCGGCAAGGGGCAGCTCCGCCAGGGCCTGGACTACGTCTCCAAGCACCCCGATCTGATCTGGCCGATCGTCCTGGTCGGCTTCGTGGGGACCTTCGGCTTCAACTTCCCGATCTGGCTCAGCGCGTTCGCCAACGACACGTTCCACGGCGGCGTCGGGATGTACGGCCTCTTCAACACCCTGATGGCCATCGGCTCACTCGTCGGCGCCCTGCTCGCGGCCCGGCGCGGCACGTCCCGGCTACGCATCCTGGTCGGGGCGGCGATCGCCTTCGGCGCCCTCCAGGTCATCACCGCCTGGTCCCCGTCGATCTGGATGTTCGTCCCGCTGATCACCGTGATCGGCATCCTCGGCCTGACGGTCAACGTCACCGCCAACTCCTCGGTGCAGATGGGCACCGAACCGGAGATGCGGGGCCGGGTGATGAGCCTGTTCATGATGGTCTTCACCGGCGGCACCCCGCTGGGCGGCCCGCTCTTCGGCTGGCTCACCGACTCGTACGGCGTCCGCGTGAGCTTCACGCTGGGCGGCGCGATCTGCGCGGTGGCGGCGATGGGCGTCGGCCTGATGCTGGCCCGCGCGGCCAACCTCCGCCTGGAGGTCGACCTCAGGCGCGGCCGCCGCCACGTGGGCTTCGTCCCGCGCGAACAACTCGCCACGGCGGCGTGAGCCTCGCGGCGTGAGCACGGACGGTCCCGCGAACGGGCCGGGGCGGACAGCCCCGGCCCGGCGGGACCGCGTACACCGGCTTCAGTCGCGGGGGAAGTCGCCGGTCTCCAGGGTGAGGCCGACGGCCGTTCCGGTCAGGTCGATGGGGTAGCCGAAGTCGAGTGTCACCGTGCCGTGGTACTCGTCGTCCTTCGGGTACGTGAAGACATGGCAGACGCCGGTGTACGGGTCGGCGATCAGATATACGGGGACTTCGGCGGCGGCGTACGCGGCCTTCTTGGGACCGTAGTCGTTGGCGGCCGTGCCCTCCGAGATCACCTCGGCGATCAGCTCGACGTCCTGGTACCGCCAGCGGCCCCGGGCGTCCTTCGTCGCGTCGGCCCGCAGTTTGGCCACGTCGGGGGCGAAGCCGTTCAGATGGCCGGGGAAGTCGATCCGGACGTCGGACGTGACCTTGACGTCCATCCCGAACGCGTCCTCCAGCGCCCGCACGATCCTGCGGATGATCTGCCAGTGCGCGTCCCGCTGCGGCGACATGTGAATGGTTCCCCCGACAATCTCGACGTGGTAGCCCTCGGGGACGGACTCCACCTGCTCGAAGAGCAGGTCCAGGCTGTCGGCCATCTCGATCCTGTCGTCGACGACGGTCATCGTGGCGCTCCTCCCCACTGCCGCGGGGTGCGGGCAGTCGCGCGGTACAACGATACGCACGGTGACCGGGGTACGCCGGGAACGGGCCAGGCCGGTTCCGTCACCCGGGACACTGGGCCGCATGAGGCTTTTCGTGGCACTGCTGCCGCCGCAGGAGGCGGCCCTTCAGCTCGGGGCGCGGGTCGACCGGGCGCGGGCGCTGCCCGGCGCCCGGCGGCTGCGCTGGACCGAACGGCCCGGCTGGCACTTCACGCTCGCCTTCCTGGGCGAGGTGGACGACGACCTCGTCCCCGCCCTGGAAACACGGCTCGCGCTGACCGCCCGGGACCACGCGCCCTTCGCGCTGCGCATCGCCGGTGGGGGCCGGTTCGGGGACCGGGCGCTGTGGGCGGGCGCCGCCGGGGGCGTGGACGCGATGGGGCGGCTGGCCGCCGGGGTGGAGGCGGCGGTGCGGGAGGCGGGCGCGCCCATGGAGCGTGAGCACCCGTACGTGCCCCATCTCACCCTGGCCCGCGGCGACGGCCTCACCGGCCTCGGACCGTACGCGGAGACCCTGGCCGGCTTCGAGAGCAGCCCGTGGACCGTGCGGGAGCTGGCCCTCGTACGCAGCGGGCGGCAGCCCCGGTACGAGGTGGTCGCCGCCCGGCCGCTCGGGCCCGGCAAGTAACCTCGGAGCGTGGACCCGAAAACCAGGAACCGGATCATGGCCGGTGCGCTTGTGCTGCTGTTCGTCGTCGTCGCCGTGGCGGCCGCCGTCGGACACTGACGGCGGCCGCCACCGGCTGCTGATGTGCGCCCACCCGAAGGGTGTGCGTCTACCAGGCGAACGCCTCCGGTGACGGGCCAGGCCCCGGGAAGATCTCCTCGACCCCGGACACCACGGCCTCCGGCAGCTCCAGCTCGACCGCGCGCAGCGCCGATTCCAGCTGCTCCGCCGTGCGCGGGCCGACGATCGGGCCCGTCACACCCGGCCGGGTCAGCAGCCAGGCCAGACCCACCTCCCCGGGCTCCAGACCGTGCTTGTCGAGCAGGTCCTCGTACGCCTGGATCTTCGCCCGTACGGCCTGGTCGGCGAGCGCGTCCGCCGAGCGGCCCGACGCGCTGCGCCCGGTGCCGCCGTCCCGCTCCTTGCGGATCACTCCGCCGAGCAGCCCGCCGTGCAGCGGCGACCACGGGATGACACCCAGGCCGTACTCCTGCGCGGCCGGGATGACCTCCATCTCGGCGCGGCGCTCCATCAGGTTGTAGATGCACTGCTCGCTGACGAGGCCGACCGAGCCGCGGCGGGCGGCCAGTTCGTTCGCCTGCGCGATCTTGTAGCCGGGGAAGTTCGACGAGCCCGCGTAGAGGATCTTGCCCTGCTGGATCAGTACGTCGATCGCCTGCCAGATCTCCTCGAACGGGGTGTTCCGGTCGACGTGGTGGAACTGGTACAGGTCGATGTGATCCGTCTGGAGCCGCTTGAGCGAAGCCTCGACGGAACGGCGGATGTTGACCGCGGAGAGCTTGTCGTGGTTGGGCCAAGCCTCGCCGTCGGCACCCATGTTCGCGTACATCTTGGTGGCGAGCACGACCTTGTCGCGCCGCTCGCCCCCCTTGGCGAACCAGGTCCCGAGGATCTCCTCGGTGCGGCCCTTGTTCTCACCCCAGCCGTAGACATTGGCGGTGTCGAAGAAGTTGACGCCCGCGGCCAGCGCGGAATCCATGATCGTGTGGCTGTCGGCCTCAGTGGTCTGCGGCCCGAAGTTCATCGTGCCGAGGACCAGTCGGCTGACCTTGAGTCCGGTGCGTCCAAGCTGCGTGTACTTCATGAGCCTCAGCCAACCGCTTGGAGCGCGCTCGAATCAAGGATGTGCGGGCCATTTGAGGGGGGCAGGAGGAGGGCAGGGGGGCAGACCGCCCGGCCCGGGGCCGAAGGCGTACGGGAACGCGGTCAGTTGGCGGCGACTGCACTGCGCCCACTGGCATCAGCGGTGGGCACCGGACCCCGCTGAGCCGGCCGGGGGCTTGCGGCGTTACGCCGTGTGCCCGTGCTCCGTCTCGTCGTCCACCGTCTGCTCGGCCGCCGGGGCGTCCATGGACATGACGCGCCGGGCGTTCTCCTCCGCGGCGACCTCGTAACGGTCGGACGGGTCGGAGACCTTCAGCCCGTTCCCGTTGTCCGTGCCCGCGACGGGGCCCTGCCGCTGCTGGACGACATGCGTGAGTTCATGGGCCAGGGTGTGACTGTCGCTGCCGCCCTCACCGATGACGATGTGGCTGCCGGACGTGTAGGCGCGGGCGCCCATCTCCTGCGCCGACTTCTTCGCGACCGCGTTGTCATGAATCCGTACGTCGCTGAAGTCGACGCCGCCGAACCGCGCCTCCATGTCCTGCAGCTGCGCGCCGGGAAGGGGCTGGCCGGGCATGCCCAGTACATCGTGCGCGGCCATCCGGCGCTGCACCGGAGCCTCTTCCTCCGGCAGGGCCTCCTGATGTCCGCAGGACGCCCCGTGGGCGTGCCGCTGGACCTCCAGCATGTGGGCGACCGCGGCATTTCCCACGGAACGCTGCAACGCCATGACGGCCTCCGGCGACTGCCGGCCCGGCAGCTGCCCGGCCAGGGCGGCCGCCGCCGCGTGGTGCTCCGGATGCGGCAACGCAGCGGGCTTGCGCAGCTCGTTCCCCTGCCGCTGCGCAGCGTTCACATCCTGCTTCCGCTCCTGCACCCACCCACTCCTTCGGTACTTCGTGCCGCATGTCGGTTACCTGTCTAGGCGACATCGGTGTCGGGGGGCAAGAGGTGGAAGGGCATACCGCACGTTCTTGCGGGTACGTCAGGTGGCCCCGCCGGGCAATCCGCGCGCCGGCCGCCTCAGCGCTGGGGCTGCAGGGGCGCGTTCCGCAGCACTTCCCGCGCGTGGGTGTTCCACTCGCGGAGGGTGTCGGACATGGGTATGGAGCCGGGCATGAGGAGGGAGTTGCGGCGGTAGAGGACCGTCTTCCCCTCCGGCTCGCGGTACCGGTTCTGCCAGCGCACCAGTTCGTCCTGATCAAGGGCGGTCTGCGCCGGGTCGGTGTTCAGGAGCCGCTCGATCTGCCCCGCGAGTCGGAGGAACTCGTGGTACAGGGTGCTGCGCTCTGCGGCCTTCCCCATGTTTTCCTCACAGTTAAGTCAGCGAACTCGCATTCTATTCACACTATCCGCACACGGGTTCGGCGACTTCGGGCGGCCCGTCCCGGGCCGGCCGGGTGGGCACCGCAAGGGCGCAGGAGGGAAGGCGACGACACCGTCGGCACCGGCTGTTGGTGTCGCGAACCTGCCGGACACCGGGCGGGGACTGTTGCTGAACTGGCTGTCACCGAGCAGGTGTTGCCCGGCCGGCCGCGGCTCCGTCGTCATGCTGGGGCCGATATCGGGGCCCGTCGGGGCCCGCCGAAGCCGGGGCATCTCGGGCGGGCAGCGAACTCTGCCCTCACGGTTGTCCTCCCCGGCCTGGAAGTCGCAGCGCCGGAGCGGCCACACTGGGTGTCCCAACACCTCACGCCCGGGGCGTGTCGGACACGAGGAGACCATCGATGCCGGAGCACATCGCAGACCAGGCCAGGGCTGCGAGCGACAAGCGCGGAGCGACGCCGGTACGGCGCCGGCCGGCCTCGCCGTCCGCTGCGTCCACGGCGGAACTCCCGGCCCCCGGGCTCCCGCTCGGCCCGGCCGCCGTCACGGCGCTGCAACGCTCCGCGGGCAACGCGGCGGTCTCCCGGACGGTGGGCAAGCACACCCCCGGCCACGCGCACGGCGACACCCACGCCCACGCCCATGGCGCCGGCCGCGCCCCTGGCCGCGCCCCCGGTTCCGGCCGCGCCGCCCCGGCTGTGCAGCGTGCTCCCCTGGGCATCTCCCACGCAGGGCCCTCCGGAGGAGCCCGGCAGCCGCTGGACTCCGAGGACGTGGACAACGTACGGGACTACGTCTTCACCTCGCTCGGCAAGGGCAACCACGAAGCCGTCGACCTGCTCCTCGACCGCCTGAAGGGCCTGAACCCACCGCCGGACTACCTCGACGACCTGCGGAAGCAGGTCGAGGCGCTGCGTCCCGGCGACGGCCCCGAGATCCCGTCCCAGGTCCATTTCATCTGGATCGGCGGAGCCATCCCGTCTGCCGCGCTCAACAACATCCTCGCGTGGGCCGGCCGGGCCACCAACACGGGCTGGACCATCAACCTCTGGACGGACCACAACTCGGCCCTGGGCACCATGAACCAGGCGCGGATCCGGACCACGAAGGGCCTGCAGCGCAAGTTCATCGAGGACGCCATCGACCCCCGCCTCGCCGAGGCCTACACCAAAGCGACCACCGGCAAGCAGAAGGCGTATCCGTTCGCCTCCGACATCGCCCGGTACAGCATCCTCAAGAAGCACGGCGGGGTGTACGCCGACGTGGACCTGGGCTCCGGAACGGTCAACCTCAAGGAGAACACCCCCAAGCTCGCGGAGAAGGACGTCCCCGTGCTCGGTCCGCTCATCCGCGACAAGCAGAGCCTGAACGCGACGCTGAGCCAGGCGGGTGCCGAGCGGGCGACCGGAAAGCCGACCGCGGCCCAGATCCGCGCCGCGGTGACTCATCTGCTCGAAACCGGGGGCTACGGAAACCACTTCATCGCCGCACAGAAGGAATCCGCGGTCATGGAGAAGATGATTGTGAAGATCGCCGCGAAGATCAAGGGGATGGACGCCGACGAACTGCACATGGCCGGTCCGGCGGCGTCCGGACCGTTCCCGCTCCTCCAGGTGGTGGAACATCACTTGGAGGAGGAGTTCGGCATCGAGGGCGGTCTCAACAGGGGCGAGTACGGCAGGTTCCAGGGCCAGGGCCGCCACTTCCACGACAACATGGAGTGGCTGACCCCGGAGAGCGAGAACCAGAACTACTGACCGGTTGACGGGCCGGCCGGGAACCAAGGGCTGTCCAGTGATCCACAGGCGCGGTCGTACGCCCGCCATGGATTACGGAACATCCGTTGGTGGGCCTGGTGGGCCTGGTGGGCCTGGTGGGCCTGGCGGACTGAGCGGGTCTGCCGGACTTGGTCCACCGGGCTGGGGCTGCCCCTTCCACAGCCACCGCGCCCGACAGGCGGAGCGCCGCCGACCGGCACGGCGTTGACCTCAAGCGCGGTTGGGGCGACAGGATCGGCCCATGACGAGTCAGGCGGATCACTTCGACATCAGCACTCTCATCAGCCTCTACTTCCGCACCCTGGACGAGCGGGAGTTCCCGGACGACTGGGCCCGCGCCTACTTCACCGACGACGTGCGGACGGTGACCCCGCTCGGTACTTCCGAGGGCATCGACGCCATGTGGCACACGCAGGAAGCGATCGAGCGCTACGCCCGCACGCAGCACATGTCCTCCGACGTCCTGGTCCACACCGACGCCGCCTCGGGAAGGACCACAGCTTCCTGGAACGCGCTGATGAGGCACGTGCACCACGACTCGACCCTGCGCACGCTCGGCCCGGAGGCCCTCCCCATCTTCACCGTGGGCGGGGTCTACCGGGCCGAACTGCGCCGGACACCGGAGGGCTGGCGCATCGCGCGGATGGAAATCGAGGCAGTCTGGACGACCGGCACGCCCCCTCACCTTCCGACGGCCCCTCGGATGCCGGAGCCGTGAGGAACTCCCGTGCACGCAAAGCACGTTACGGAAAGCGGACCTGCGTTCTCCATGGCGTCGACTCCTGCCGCGCAGCGTCGAGTCGGCCTGCCCGGACGGGCACCGGCAGCTGCGGACCCCGCGTCAATCTCCGCTGTAACCAAGGGTAGAGTCCGCGCGGTTCGTTGGAAACGTCCATGACCAGCAGAGTCCGGTAGCGTCGGCAGGCGCGGCGGGCAGGACAAGGGAGAGGTGTACACGCATGGGTGCCAGTGGCGTCATCGACGGGACCGATACGGGAGGGGGTGACCCGGCAGGGCCGTCGGTTCCCGCGAAGGACACGATCGAGGGGGGTGTCTCGGGGGAGCGCCTGGTGCTGTTCACCGACGCGGTGACCGCGATCTCCATCACCCTGCTGATCCTGCCGCTGGTGGACCTCGTCCCGGAAGTCGCGGCCGCCCATGAGGGCGCCAGGGAAGTGATCACCGGTCACCTCGACCAGATCTGGAGCTTCCTGCTCAGCTTCGCGGTCGTCGCGAACATCTGGCGGGAGCACCACCGGGCCTTCTCGACGGTCAAGCAGGCCAGCCGCCCCCTGACGGTGTGGAACATGGGATGGCTGCTCTCCGTCATCGTCATTCCGCTGCCGACGGAGATGCTCGGCACCTTCGGCCGCGACCGGTTCGTGGCGGCGTTCTACTACTCGACTCTCCTGGCCGGCATGGTCTGCCGGTTCGCGATGCTGAGGATCCTGAAGACCACCCCGGCGCTCCTCGATGAGGACGGCCCGGAGGTCCGCCGGAGGACGGAAGGCTTGTACACCGAGAGCTATCTCAACGTCTTCGCCCTGGTCATCGCCTTCGCCATCGCACTCGCCGTACCTGTCCTGCAGTACTACAGCCTGCTGCTGCTCGCCGTCCCGCCGAGGCTGGGGCATCTCCGGGGCCGGCGCACCGCCGCCTGATCACGGGAACGCCCAGCGCCCGGACCCCTGCCTGAGCCCTGGGGCAGCCGCGCCGCAGCTCGGGTATGCAGATGCCATGGCCCGGCAGTCGCAACGACTGCCGGGCCTGCGCACTTCGGCCGCCGACCGGGCCGACCGGTTACGGGAGAGCCATCCCCAGGGTCCGTCGAGACCGTGACGTCAGGACGGGGTCTGAGGCTTGAGCGTCTGGTCACCGCTGTTGGTGTCGTCGTCGCCGACGTACCACTTACCGTCGATCTTGTTGGCTTTCGCCTTGAACGTGAAGGTCTTCCGGTCCACATTGTGCGAGCGGGACAGCATGATCGCCCGCAGGGTCGTTCCATCAACCGTGATCTTGGCCGCCGGGACGACTGCCTCGTCGCCCTGCGGGGTGGGCACGTTGACCTTCACCGTCGGCCGGCCGGAGGGGGCGTTCTTCGGTGTGAACGCCTTGCTCATGGACGGCAGGCCGACGTTCAGCTCCTTGATGGTCGACGGGTCGTCGCACATCTGCGGGGTCGATGCCTTCGGCGGAGCCGAGCCGGTGCCCGGCATGGAGGAGAGCCGGCAGACCCGCTTCGCGTCCTTCTCGATGACCGCGTCCACCCAGGAGCCGACCGTGGATGACACCGTGGACTGGTCGTCGGCCTGTGTGCCGGAGCCGCCGTCCGACGACGCGCTGGAGTTGTCCGACGCCCCGGAGTTGTCCGACGCCCCGGAGTTGTCCGATGCGCCGGGGGAGGAGCTGCCGCTGTCGTGCGAGGCGGAGGCGGAGTGTGCGTGCGAATCGCCCGAGCATGCCGCCAGGAGCGGCGCCGCCGTCAGCAGGGTGGCCGCAGCGACCCAACCCATGACCCTCTTGCCGGACTCTGGTCGTGCCATGACTTTCTACTTCCTTACGCGTGGGGTGTCCTGACCGGCGTCCTGCGACACGTTGCGGCTCGTTGCTCTTCCAGCGGCCGTTACGCAGCCCAGGGCAGTCGGCCCTCCTTGCGGGTGGGGCCGCAGGTCTACGGGAGGGATCGGTTGGCGTAGTACGGGGTCTGCTCGTAGGTCTTGCCGCCCTGGTTCTCCAGGCAGGCGAAGCCTGTGATCGTCCCGTGCTTCTGCAAAGGCCGTGGGTTCCGACCGTACAAAGCAGCGTTGTGATCCGGGGGTTCCCGGATCATTTGCATTCGATCACATGAGCAACTGCTGTCCCAAGGGTCACCAGCTCCCTGTGACACGCCTCTGACAAACCACTGAAGAGGGTGTGACTCAGGTCTGTCTGCTGGACGGCCTCCGGGGACGCAGGCCGTGTTGGAATACAGGGAGTGGTGGCCCCGGTTCCGACGGGGCCACCACTCTCTGGCATGTCGGCAACCCGGTTCTGTCAGTCCGGCTCAGTCGGGCCGTCAGACCGGTTCTGCCGGGGTCAGCGGAAGCAGGTGGTCACGAGGACCGTGTCACCCTCGTTGAGGACCGTCGGGGCGTGCGGCGACAGCGAGATCACCGCGTCCTGCGGCTGCGGGCAGTCGGCCTTCCGGACCCGGGTGAAGTTGGGCGTGAGGCGGAAGTGGACGAGCATCTCCCTGGCCCGCAGTGAACTCGCGCCGTGCAGCGACTCCTTGGCGATCGAGCCGTCGCTGGTGCGGACGAGGAAGGTGGTGTCGTCGGTAGAGGTGACGGCCGATGCGGCCGGCTTCGAGGCGTGCGAGCTGCTGCCGACGGCGCCGCCGACGGCCAGGGCGGTGCCTGCCCCGCCGACGATGAGAGCGGTGGCGATGCCCGCTATGGCCGTGGCCCGCTTGCGGCGCGCCCCGCGTGCGATGGCGGCCGTGTCGAAGGTCGGCGTATCGGTGGTGTGGGCGAAGTCGTTCATGGCGTTCACCAGTTCCTGTTCGAAGGGTGTGCAGCCGAAAGGCTGTGAACCGTGTGAATTCATCAGATTCCTTCCGTGTGCTGCTGTGGTGAAGGGCCGGAGAGTGCGGGGAACTGGCCTCTGAGCTTGTCGATTCCACGAGCGAGCTGGGACCGCACGGTGCTCGGTGAGATCCTCAGGTCGGCGGCGATCTCGTCATCCGGCAGATCGTGGAAGTACCGGAGCACCACGACCGTCCGCATGCGCATCGGCAGACCCTGGAGGGCCCGCACCAACTGGTCCCTCGTGTCCACCTGTCCGTACTGATCCCCGGATGCGGCGCGTTCGGCGCCATCCTGGTGCGGGACCGTGCGGCGGAATCTCCGCCACCGGTCGTTGGCCAGGTTCACCATGATCCGCCGCACGTAGGCGTCCGGAGCATCCTTGGCGGCGATGGTGCGCCACTTGCGGCAGGCCCGTTCCAGGGTTTCCTGGACCAGGTCTTCCGCTGTCTCGCGGTTTCCCGTCAAGACGAGGGCCCCGCGGAACAGTGCGGCCGACCGGGCGACGACGAAGTCATGGAAGTCCATCTCGGACTCCGACTCCGCCGGCCTGGTCTTGCTGAGTCCGGTACGGATGTCGCGCTCGGTTGCCAGCTCCACATCCCCTCCCTTCCTGTCACCCCTCCTTGACGGGAAAGAAGTCTCGCCTGCTGCACGCACGTCGTGAGACCTGGGTCACAGTCCGGGGCGTCTGGAAGAACAGGCCCGGCAGGAGTCAGGCTGTTGCGTTCTCCGCCACGAGATGGGGAAGGAAGGCGGCCCAGGTGGTGGGGGAGACGGTGAGGGCGAGCGCGGGCGCTGGGTTACGGAGCAGCTGCTCACGAACGTCGCATTGACGCCGGAGGAGGCGGGCGGCGTACGGAATGGGGCGGGCGGCGTACAGGACGGGGCGCCCCCGCCGGACCCGGGCGGCGCACCGGACCTGGGCGGTCCGCCCGACCCCCCGCGGACGGAGCCGCCGAGTGTGCGGACTCCGGCCGTCGGGGGCCCGGAGCGCCGGGAAGTCGGCGGCTCTTACCGGGAAGAAGAATTACTGAAGAAGAACCTTCTCCACCCCCCACCCGAAACGCAGCCCGAGCCGACACCGGAACTGCTGTCCGCCGAGCGGGTGTTGCTGTCGCTGCGCGCGACCAGTCATGAGCTGCATCTCGGCGTACGGGAGGCGCGTCAGCTGGCGGAGGCGGCGGCCGAGTGGTTGCGGCGAGGTGTGTCGGCGGCGGAGCTGCGCAGGGCGCTGACGGCGGGCCTGCCGCCAGCCGGTGTCCGTTCGGCGATCGGCTTCCTGCGCCACCGGCTGACGGTGAAACTTCCCGCTGAGGCTGTGGCCGTGGTGGCCGATTCCGTAACGAGCGCAGCAGCGGCCGGTCTTGTGGTGTGCCGGGGGCCCGGTGACGAGCATGTGTTCCGGCCGGTGGGGGGACGAAACGCAGTGCCGCCGGTGCCGGACCGCGGGCGCGGGCCGGGCGGCGGGTCCGGCGGGTCCGGCGGGTCCGGTCACGCCCTGGCGGGTGCGGGTGGCGGCGGTGAACGGCTGAGCCCCGTTACCGTGTGGCCATGTCGCAAACCTCCGCCCTACTTGTCATCGACATGCAGAACTCCACGGTGGCGATCGCCCACCGGGCCGCCGAGACCGTCAGTGTGATCGCCGGGCTCCGTGAACGGGCCCTGGCGGCCGGTGTGCCGGTCGTGACGGTTCAGGATCAGGGTGGCGAGGGGATGGAGCCCGGTAGCGATGGCTGGCAGGTGGTGGCCGAACTCGCTCCGGCTGGTGACGGGTTGGTGGTGCGCAAGACCAGCCCCGACAGCTTTCTGGGTACCGGTCTCGACGCGATCCTGAAAGCGCTGGGTGCCACCGAGGTGGTGGTCACCGGGTTCGCGACCGAGATGTGCGTGGACACCACGGCGCGGCAGGCGCTGAGCCACGGATATGACGTGGTGCTGGTCGCCAACGGCCACACCACTTCCGTACGGCCCGAGTCCGAGTCCGAGTCCGAGTCCGAGTCCGAGTTCGGGGCGTACGCCCCGGCGGACCGGTCGATCGCGCACCATAACGAGATCTTCCGGAACATCCGATTCCCGGGTCGGCGCGTCCGTGTGCTGCCCGCGGCCGAGGTGGAGTTCAGCCCGGCCTTGTGATCGGCACTCCGGCTGTCGGAGCGGTTGGACGGGCCGACCGCTTCGCTGTGAAAACCAGCTGCGGTCTTCCGCCAAGTCGCCTACCGTCGGGGAGATTTCCGCCGGGACGCTTGAGACGTTGGGGATGATGGTGCGATACCCCACAGTGGGACGTAGTGGGCTGTCCGTGTCCGAGATCGGTTACGGAGCCTGGGGCATCGGTGAGTCCAGTTGGGTGGGGGCCACCGAGGACGAGTCCGTCCGGGCTCTGCACCGGGCCGTCGACCTCGGTGTGAACTTCATCGATACCGCGCGCGGCTACGGCGAGAGCGAGCGGATCGTCGGCCGGGTCGTCCGTGAGCGGACCGGTGACGAGGTGCGTGTCGCGACCAAGGTGCCGCCCAAGAACGGGGTCTGGCCGCCGCCCTTCGGGCTCGACCCGGCCGACGTGTATCCGGGTGAGCACATCCGTAAGGCTCTGGAGACCAGTCTGCGGGCCAGCGGCCTGGACCACTTCGACGTGCTGCAATTCCATGTGTGGAGTGACGACTGGGTCGGCCGGGGCGACTGGCTGGAGACGATCGCCGCGCTGAAACAGGAGGGGAAGATCGGCCTGTTCGGTGTCTCCATCAACGACCACGAGCCGGACAACGCACTCGCGCTCGTACGCAGCGGGGCCGTGGACAGCGTGCAGGTCATCTACAACATCTTCGACCAGTCGCCCGCCGACGCGCTGCTGCCGGCCTGCGAGGAGCACGGCGTCGGGGTCATCGTGCGGGTGGCGCTGGACGAGGGTGGTCTCACCGGCCGTATCACCGCGGACAGCACGTTCCCGGAGGGCGACTGGCGCCACCGGTACTTCCGCGACGACCGCCCGGCGCAGGTCGAGCAGCGGGTGGCGGCGATCGTCGCCGACCTCGGCATCGCGCCGGACGAGATCGCGGAGACCGCGCTGCGTTTCGTGCTGAGTTCGCCGGCGGTCTCCACTGTCATCCCCGGGATGCGGACCGTACGCAATGTGGAGCGCAACACTGCTCTGAGCGACGGGCGGGTGCTCACCGCGGACCAGCTCGCCGTGCTGGCGAAGCACCGGTGGGAGCGGAACTTCTATTCCTGATGCCGGATGCCTGATGTCCGACGCCCGGCTCCGATGTGCGATGGGCGGGCGCCGGCCGTCGGGGCGGCGGGGCGTTGTCAGACCCGGCTGGCAGGCTAGGACTCATGACGAGTACGAGCACTGAACGACCGATGCCGCCCCTGAACGCGGACGAGCGCATGAACCTGGAGAGCTGGCTCGACTTCTACCGGGCCACGCTGGCCATGAAGTGCGAGGGCCTCACGGAGGAACAACTGCGCACGGCCTCCGTGTCGCCTTCGTCCCTGACGCTGCTGGGGCTCGTCCAGCACATGGCGGAGGTCGAGCGGAACTGGTTCCGCCGCGTGTTGACGGGCGAGGACGCACCGGCCATCTACGGCCAACCGGTCGGTACGGAGGGGCACGACGAAGGATTCGGCCTCGCCGATGACGCCTCGTTCGAGGCGGCGCGGAACGCTTGGGAGGACGAGATCACCCGGGCCCGCGCCAACTGCGCGGCGCGGTCGCCGGATGACACCTCGCCGTTCATGGGCAGTGAGGTGAGCCTGCGGTGGATCTACACGCACATGGTCGGCGAGTACGCCCGGCACGACGGGCACGCGGACTTGATCCGCGAGCGGATCGACGGCAGCACGGGGGTCTGAGGCCCGGGACCCCGGGTCCGGGCCCTGGACCGTGCGTCGACGTAGCCGTACGAGGTGGGCGAGGAGCGCGTCAAGTGCCTTCGCCAGGGTGAGCGTCCCGTCACCCCACGTGCGCCCGCCCCGTCGTTCCAACAGCGGTGGCCCGCGCGTCGTTACGCAGGCCGCCGCTGAGTGTGGGTGCGAGCGCCTACCCGGTCGCAGTGCCGGCGAGTCGTGAGCCGTGAATCGTGAATCGTGAATCGCTCAGGAATCCTGCAAGCCACTGAACGAGTCGAACCAGACGGTGGTCCGCCCGACCTTTCCGTTTTCCTCCTTGACCGTGCGGTTCGCATACGGGGGGTTGAGGATCCACGGCATCTTGTGGGGGCCCCAGCCCGTCTGCATGGATTCGATCTGCACCGCCCCGTAGGTGGCCACCGCGAGCTTCCCGGTCTCCCTGAACATCTGCACCTGCTTGGTCAGATAGTCCTTGTTGGAGGCGAACCACGGACTCATCGTGAGGAAGTCGTCCCACCTCTCCTGAGGGAAGGGCTTCTTGATCGCGTTGCCGATCACCTGCCATACGCGGGTGTTCGGGGACACGTGGTACTTCTCTGCGTAGGCCGCCGGGATCGTGTCGCCCATGTGTTTCTGCCAGAGCAGTACGAGGGAGAACTCCGTGGCGAGGAACTTCTTGCCCTTGTCCAGGCGGGACACGACGTACTGGACGTATTGGCCCGCCGCTTGCAGGGAGTCGACGTGCGGATGGATGTCGAGGCCCTCGATCTCCGGTTTCCTGTTGACGAAGGCGACCCACCGCTCGGTGGCCTGGGTGCGCGCTTCCTTCCTGTCGAGGTGGTTGAGCGCCCCCATATACAGGCGGGTCCTGCACCCGTGCGGGAATTTCTTCGTGCGGTAGGCGATGACGTGCTCGGCTATGTACTCGTAGAACACATTGAGCCGTGCGTCGCGCTCGTCCTTCATGGTTTCGAGGAAGGGCTCGTTGCCGATGGTGAGGATGTCCGTTTTCCCCATGACGGCGTCCAGCACCCGGTCCACGCGCTTCAGTTGCGTGTCCATCTCCGGGCTGCCGACCTTGGGCAGTGGCTGCCCGGCGGTCATGAAGGGGAACTTCATCGAGAGAATCGTCCTGAAGTCGTTCCCGTTCGCGTCGAGCAGCTTGGCGACGGCCCGCTGCTGGGTCGCGGTGTTCGCGTCGAGATCGGCCGTCATCGGGACGAAGCCGCGCACCCACTTCGCCGAAAGTGTCTTCATCTCGGCGAAGTCCAAGTCGGACGGGTCCTCGTTGAAGTTCACGCCGAGCGCGCCGTCCGGGGCCTCGCCCGTGGGTGCGTCGCTGCCCGTCGGGGTCGGCTGCTTGCTCCCGCTCCCGCTGCTCCCCTTCCCACTCGGGTGCTTGTCCGTGGCACTGCACGCCGCTGTGAGGAGGGCGGCGCCGGACACCCCCAGCAGCCGGCGGCGCGAGGTCGGCCTCGCGGAGGAGGGCGTACCGGACGTGTCGGTCCGTTCGGACGACTCGTACCGCATTGCTGTTCTCCGATTCTGCTGACGTCGTTGCCGGCCGTCGTCCCCGACCGGCGTCGTCCGTGGAGGGCCGGCCGGGCGGAGGTCGCTGCACCCTCTTTGCTGACAGGAGGCTCATCCTCGGTGGCGACGCCCGGCGTTGGTCCGTGCCTGATCAACGTAGTTGATCGGAATCGGAGCACGGGCCCGGACCCCTCCTGACCGACCGCGCCGGTCGAGCGTCGGGTCAGTGGGTCAGGACCGGGGCGTGCGCCCACCGGAAGACGTGGGCGAGGGCGGGGGCGACGATCGAGGTCGGCAGCTCGGAGTCGAACCAGCGGTCGACGTACGTCCAGTGGTAGGGGTGCAGCAGGTACGCGCCTGTCAGACCGTCGACGTCGGCGAACTCCTGCTCCCAGACATGGGTCCAGCGTGAGGACTCCACGGTGGCGTCGACACGGCTCAGTGCCCACGAGTGGATGGTCGCGATGTGATCGGGCATCGCCATCAGATCGGCCTCGAAGCGGGCCACGGTCTCCGGCGGAGTGCCAGGTCGCACCGTGAGCGCCAGGGTGCGCTTCACGCGTGGCCCGGACAGCTCCACCTGCCGCGAGGCCACCGGCGCGAGCGGTACGGCGTCGACCTGCGCATCGGCCTTCGCGTCGGCCTGCGCATCGACCTGGGCATCGGCCTGCGCATCGGCCTGGGCATCGGCCTGCGTGTCGCCTTTCGTGTCGCCTTCCGTGTCGATCGTCGCGTCGCGCAGGAGCGACCGCACCGCGGACGCGGACAGATTCCCGTCGGTGGTGAGGTCCCCGCTCAGGCCCAGGCCGCCGAAGCTGCCCGGCAGATCGGTCCCCGCTGAGCAGGCCCGGACGCCGGGCAGCAGGGCGGCCGCCCGGTCGAGGCCGGTGACCGCTTCGGGCGTCGACGTGAAAATCACCCAGCGGGTCATGCGATCCCCTCCAGAGGCCGGCTCGCCCGGCGGTCCCGCTCGACGGCGAGGGCGTCGGTATACGCCCAGAAGGCCGCGACCTCGGGATCGGCGGCCGCGGCCGCGCGCATCTCGTAGAAGGCGTACGGGCTGGGGAGCGTCCACACCACGGACAGGGCGACGGTCCCGGTGCCGGTGTGTGCGCGGTACACCCCCCGCAACGTCATCCCCCGTGTCCGGGCGCGGGGGAGATAGTCCTCGCGCCAGCGTTCGAGCCAGGGCCCGGCGTCATCCACCTCCAGCACTACGCGGTCGTGTACCTGGACCTGCACCTGCACCTGAACCTGTACCTGGGCCCGTGCCTGCACCTGTACGTCGGTCACAGTTTCTCCAGGATCTCGTCGCGGTACCGGTCGATCTGTTCACGCAGCCCCTCCAGGCCGCGCGGCCCGAGCAGCCCGTCCGCGCCGCCGATGCGCGGCGACATCACCAGCCGGTTCGCCCCGGCCCGCACGTACTCCCGCACCCAGGCGGGGTCGTTCCTCGCCCGCTCCGCGTCGCAGGACCCGGGCCAGGCCGTGAGGGCGACGGCGTCCTCCGCCCGTCCTGCCGCGCGGGCACACCGGCGCAGCAGGTCCGCCTGCCGGGCGAAGTCCTCGGCGGTGATGGTGTAGGGGAACCAGCCATCGCCGCAGCGCGCCGCCCGCCGCACGGCGGGGTCGCTGTTGCCGCCCAGCACGATCGGCACCGCGCCCGACTCCGGCCGGGGCAGGCAGTGCACCCGGTCGAAGGACACATGCTGTCCCTGGAAGCTCGCGGGGGCCTGGGACCACAGCGCGCGCATCGCCTCGATGCACTCGTCCAACCGTGCTCCCCGGTGCCGGTACTCCACGCCGACGGCCGCGTACTCCTCCTTCTGCCAGCCGATGCCCAGGCCCAGCATCAGCCGCCCGCCCGAGTGGCGGTCGATCGTCGCCGCCCGCTTGGCGAGCACCACCGGGCTGTGCAGCGGCGCCACCACCATCGCCGTGCCGAACCGCAGGGTGCTCGATGCCCCGGCGAGGAAGGCGATCGTCTCCAGCGGGTCCGGCATCGGTATCGCGTCGGGGGCGCTGGGCATCTGCCCCGAGCGCGCATAGGGGTACAGCGGCTCGTAAGCCTCGGCCATGACCACGTGCTCGACCGTCCAGAGCGACTCGACGCCGCACTCCTCCAGCGTCCCCGCGAGATCGCGCAGGAAGCCGCCCGAGGTGATCAGCCCGTCCGCGAACGGCGCCATCATGCCCAGCCGCACCATCGTCACCCCTCCCTCACCGCCCCTTTCTAATGGGAGCGATTAAGTAATTGGAGCGATTAATATCGGCTCGTGGCAGAGAAGACAAGACCTGGAACGACGGCGACACGACAGCGCCTGCTGCGCGCGGCCGAGGAACTCTTCGCGGAACGCGGGGTGGCCGCCACTCTCACCAGAGAGATCACCGAACGCGCGGGGCAGGGCAACTCCTCAGCGCTGCACTACCACTTCGGCTCCCGCGAGGGGCTGCTGAACTCGATCCTGTCGGAGCATCAGCAGCGGGTGGAGGCGGCACTGGGCCCCGCGCTGGCGGAACTCGACCGCGATGCCCCGCTGGCGGCGCTGACCCGGGCGTATGTCGCGGCTGAGGACGCCGAGTTGGCACACGACAGCGGCCGCTACTGCCTGCGGATCGTCGCGCAGCTCGCCCACGAGACCGGTTTCCGCGACGGCGCACCACATCGGGCCCTGCGCGACAGCCTGCTCTGGCAGCTGTTCGAACGCGTCGACGCCCGCTTGGTCCAGGACCTCGGCGTGCCACCCGACCTCGCCAAGGAGCGCGTCGAGTCGATGGTGATGCTCGTCGGTGCGGCGTTCGCGGACCGCGCACGCCAGGTGCAGTCCGGGCGTCGGCAGGCGGTGGGCGGGGCGAGGTACTGCGCGGACCTGACCTCGATGCTCACCGCCATGCTGGGCGCCGCGGGCGACGGCTGCTTCATTGACGAGGACGGGGCGGCGGGCCCGGACGGCGAAGCGTAGCGCCGGCTGCGGGGCCGATCCCCCAGCCCTGGTGCAGTGCGTCCGCGAAGGCGCCCGCCAGTTTCCGTTCGCCGCTGTCGTTCGGGTGGGTGCCGTCGTACGTGTCGGTGTGGATGTCGTACGTCTCGGGCCGCGAGGCCAGCAGGAGCGGTGAGCGTGGTTCGTCCAGGTCCGCGAGGGTCTTCGCCAGCAGTACGTTGAAGTGGGCGACCTCCGCCGCGAACGGCGCGTCCGTCTCGGCGCGGATGTTCGGGATCACCGGGAGGAGCACCGCGCGGATGTGCGGGTTCGCCTCGCGTGCCTCGGTCAGGAAGCGGCGGGCGTGCAGCGCGGTCTGTTCGGCGTCCGTGTAGAAGCCGAGGTCTATCAGGCCGAGGGAGACGAGCAGCAGGTCCGCCCGGTGTGCGGCCGCCGTCTCGCGGATCACCGGGGCCATGTGCTGCCAGCCCTTGCCCCAGCCCGACAGATGGCGGCGGGCTCCGGCGGGGAAGGCGGGGTCCCCGTACGCCGTGCTCGACTCGTACAGCTCGGTGCGCGGCCCGACGATCTCGCAGCTGTCGCCCAGGTGCTGCCACATGCGGTAGCGCCAGGTGTAGTCGCCGGCGCGGCCTATGGTCATCGAGTCGCCGACGAACATCATCCTCAGACGCATCCCGTCATCATCGCCGATGGTGCGGGGGTGGCAGTCTTGGGGGCATGCGTTCGCTTCAGTACGTCGCCGGGGCCGCGGCCACCGTCCTGTTCGCCCTTGTTCCGGCCGGCCCGGCGGCCGCGGACGACGGGGGCTTCACGATCAAGGATCCCCGGATCACGGAGTCCAGCGGCCTGGCCGCGAGCCGTCTCCACCCCGGTATCTACTGGACCCACAACGACAGCAGCGACGGCCCGTACGTCTACGCGGTGGACTCGAAGACGGGCCAGACCGTGGCCCGGGTCACGATGCGCGGGGTCGGGGCGCCGCGCGACGTCGAGGCGATCTCGATCGGGCCCGACGGTGACATCTACGTCGGGGACATCGGCGACAATCTGGACGGGAGTTGGGACCACGTCTGGATCTACCGCTTTCCCGAGCCGAAGCAGCTGAAGAAGGAAGAGACGGTCCACGCCACGCAGTTCACCGTCAAGTACGCCGACGGGCCGCGCAACGCGGAGGCGCTGATGGTCCACCCGAAGACGGGCCGCGTCTACATCGCGTCGAAGAACCAGACCAAGGGCGGGCTCTACGTGGGTCCCACGAAGCTGTCGGCGTCGAAGACCAACGTCTTCCGGCGGATCGACGACGTGCCGTGGGTGACCGACGGCGCGTTCTCCCCGGACGGGAAGCAGCTGACACTGCGGGGCTACCTGGGGGCGGAGTCGTACGACTGGAAGCCCGGCGGCGGACTCGGCACCGAACACGAGCTGGGCGTGCCGTTCCAGGGCCAGGCCGAGTCGGTGACGTACACACCGGACGGATCGGCGCTGATGATGGGCTCCGAGGGGGCACAGAGCCGGGTGCTGCGCTTCCCGGTGGAGAAGCCGAAGGGCTCGGACGGCGGCAGCAAGTCATCGTCCGGCAGCGGGAGTTCATCAGGCGCGGGGGATGACGGGGCCGGTGGCTCCGGGGGGTCTCCGACGGCGTGGGGCGTGGGTGTCTTCGCCGTGCTGTTCCTGCTGTTCATGGGGGTGAAGCGGCTGTTCGGGAGGGGGCGGAGGTGAGAATGGGGCCCGCCCTCTGCGCGCCCGGTGGTCCGGGCGGGCTCAGTCCTTGGCGCGGACGGTCGCCCCGGCCTGAAGGACCGCGGCGACATCGAGAGTGACGTCACCGCCGATCGAGGCGGGGAGCGGGGCTTGCTGGCCCGCGGCGAAGATCTGGTGACTGGCGTAGTCACTCCCGACCGGCTCGGTGAGGACGTGGACGCGGTTGTGCTTGCGGTTCACGATCACGTAGACGGGGATGTCGGCCTCGGCATACACGGACACCTTGGCGCGCAGATCCTGGTTGTAGTTGCTCGACGTGACTTCCAGGACGAGGCGGAAGACAACGGGGTCGTAGCAGTTGTGCGCGATGAGATGTGCGGCGTAGTCGCCATCGACGATCGCGAGATCGGGGATGGCGTAGTCCTCCGCTCCGCGCGGAAGCCACAGGCCGATGCTCTGAAGGACTTTCGTTTCCTCGTTGTGCAGCCCTGCTGAGAGGAAGGGGACCATGAGCGTGGTCAGTACTTCCGCGTGAGGGCCGTCCGGGGGCGGGGTCACGGTGAGGATGCCTCCGATGATCTCAACGCGGTAGCCGGGCAGCTGCTCCATGAGGAGGTCGGCCTCTTCGAGCAGGGTCGGCGGCTCGCCGTCACAGGGGTGCTCGACTGCTGCGGCAGACATGAGGGCCTCCTGGTGGCTGGTGTCGAGAACATCATGGTAGGCCGGGCCCGGCTGCTGGGCGGGCTTGCGAAACGGTTGCCCGGACGAGTGAGGCAGGGTGCCCGGGTTGCCGGGGGCCGGCTCTACGGGCCCCAGTGGGCCGGTCTGGTCAGTGACGGGGGGAGCCTGGTCGTCGTGTCGCCCTTGGCCGCGTTCAGCTGGGGCTGGGTGAGGAAGAAGCAGCCGGTGAGGTCCGCGCCGGTGAGGCCGGCGTCGCGCAGGTCGGCGCCTATGAGGTCGGCCAGGCGGAGGTCGGCGCCGGTCAGGTCGGCGGCTATCAGATAGGCCCCGCGCAGCGTGGCGCCGTGCAGGTCCGCGCCCCGGAGCCGGGCGCCCATGAGATCTGCGCCGCGGTGGTCCTTCTGCGCGTGGTTCTTCGTCGCCTGGTCCTTCTTCGGCCGGTCCTTCTTCGGCCGGTTCCTCTTCGGGCCATCCGCCTGGTGCGCCTGGTTCGCCGTCGCGCGGACCAGGTCGCTGGTGCGGAGCAGCAGCTCGTTGACCTTCCGGCGGTGGGCCCCGACGTCCAGGGCGGCCAGTTCGTCCGGGCCGAGCAGTGTGAGTGCCTCGGTGGCTTCGAGGAGGTCGCGGAGGCCGGGGTGGACCGGGGCGGCCGGGGCGAGGGTGAGCGCCTCGGTCAGGTACCAGAGCAGTTCGTGGAGCTGGCGTACGACGGGGAACGTGGCGAACATCCGCTGCGCGGTGTCAGGCGCCTGCCGCCAGTCCCGGCCGCCGAAGGTGACCTGCGAGACCTGCTGGCCCGCGCCGAAGCAGTCGTACACGGTGCAGCCCTGGAACCCCTTGTCGCGCAGCCGGGTGTGAATGCCGCACCGGAAGTCCGACTGGAGGTTGGTGCAGGGCTGACCCGCGCTTTTGCTGACCGCGAAGTCGGCGGACGCGGTGAAGGGGAGTGCGACGCAGCACAGCCCGAAACAGTTGGCGCAGTCGCCTTGCAGGCGCGGACGCAGCCGTATGTCGTCGGGCACGGGGAAGGAGCCTCCGGGGTGGGGCGGGCGGTGCTGCGTGGATGGGTGATTCATTTTATGCGGCGCGGGCGGGGGCCCCGATGTCGAGCTCGGTCGCGGGCCAGGCGTTCCGTGGAGGGCGGGCCCGTACGGATCGGGCCGACCTGTGCCGGTATGCCGTGCGTCGTCCTACACTGCTCGCGTGACTGCTGCGTACGACTACGAGGACATGCACCACTTGGTGGACCGGCTCACGCCGCCCCAGGTGCGTCGCCTGCGGCTGCTCGTCACCCAGGATGCCGAGCTTGCTCACGTTGCGGAGTCGCTGCCCACTGCGCACTCGGCCGATGCTGCACCCGAGGGGCTGGCTGCCCTGATCGGCAGCGTCGACGGGCCCGCAGACATGGCGGAACGGCATGACGACCACATCCGCGAACGGATGCGCGAGCGCTTCGGCGACCAGGCGTGAGGGCCACGGTCCTGGACACGGGACCTCTGGCAGCAGCGCTGAACGCGAACGACCGTCGACACGCTGAGTGCGCATCGCTCCTTCTTTCGCTGAGCGGCCGTCGACTGCTGCCCAGCCCCGTCCTTACCGAGGTGTGCTGGCTGCTGGAGCGCTGGCCCAAAGTTGAGGCGGCCTTCCTCGCCGAGGTTGCCCGGGGGACGTTCGAACTGGTCCATCTCACTCCGGCCGACCTGAACCGCATGGGCGAGCTCGTCCTTCAGTACGCCGATTTCCCGCTTGGCGGGGTCGACGCCTCGGTGGTCGCGGTGGCCGAGCGTTTCGGCGTCGGTCATGTGGCCACGCTCGATCGCCGGCACTTCAGCGTCATCCAGCCGGCGCACGTCTCCGCGCTCACCCTGCTCCCGTAGGTGGCCCTGCGTACTCTCGCCGGATGCGTACCCCGATGAACGACCCGAGCGCCGTCCCTGCCCCTGGCTCCGCCGCCGCTCCGGCTGCCATGCGCACCGCGCGGCTCGATCTGCTGCCGCTCCGTGTGTCGGATGCCGAGGAGATGGCCGTAGCGCTGTCCGATCCGGGCCTTCACGCGTTCATCGGCGGCAGCCCCATGGACGTCGACGAGCTGCGGGCCCGGTACGGGCGTCAGGTCGCCGGGTCGCCCGATCCTGCGGTGGTCTGGTGGAACTGGGTGATCCGGTTGCGTACGGAGGAGTGCCTGGCCGGGACCGTGCAGGCCACCGTCGCAGGGCCCGTCGCCGAAGTCGCGTGGGTGGTGGGGGCGCCGTGGCAGGGGCGGGGGATCGCCAAGGAGGCGGTGGCCGCGCTGGTGGCGTGGTTCGGGGAGGTGGGCGGCGTACGGGAGGTGGTCGCGCACATCCATCCGGATCATGCGGTATCCGCTGCTGTGGCCAGGGCAGTCGGGCTCGCTCCCACCGAGGAGCGGCAGGACGGCGAGGTGCGGTGGCGGCTGGTGCTGCCGCCCGCTCCCGGCCACCCTCGTGCCTGAGCCTGTCCGCTCCGCCCTTCCACCTGGGGCTGCCCCCTCTTCCGTCCGGGCCCTGGGGGGTGCACAGGCGTTTACCCTAGGGGTGAACGCCTGTGCACCCCTGGCATCACGCACGGGCCCCACGCCACACCGCGAGCCCGACGGAGAGCCATGTCCCCAGCCATACCCAGACCCGAAGCACCCGCAGGCGCACCCGCCGAAGCGGACCAGGCACCCCACCCCCGCATGTTCGTCGGTGTGCTCGCCTTCTGCGGTGTCGTCGTCGCCGTCATGCAGACGCTCGTCGTGCCGCTGCTGCCGCACGTACCGGCGCTCACCGGCTCGACCCCGGCCGCCGCCAGCTGGCTCGTCACCGTCACGCTGCTGACCGGGGCCGTCTGTACGCCCGTGCTGGGGCGGGTCGGGGACATGTACGGGAAGCGGCGGGTGCTCGTCGCCGCGCTCGGGGTGCTGGTCGTCGGGTCCGTGCTCTGTGCGGTCAGCTCCGACATCGGGGTGCTGATCACCGGGCGCGCGCTCCAGGGGGCCGCGCTCGCCGTCGTACCGCTGGGGATCAGCATCATGCGGGACGAACTGCCGCCCGTCAGGGTGCTGTCGTCCGTCGCCCTGATGAGTTCGACGCTGGGGATCGGCGCGGCCGTCGGGCTGCCCATCGCCGCGTTCGTCATCGAGCACTCCGACTGGCACACCATGTTCTGGGCCTCGGGCGCGCTCGGGGTGCTGGACATCGTGCTGGTGCTGACCTTCGTCCCGGAGTCCTCGCTGCGTACGCGCGGCCGGTTCGACGCGCTGGGCGCGCTCGGGCTGAGCGCGGCGCTGGTCTGTCTGCTGCTCGCCACCACCCAGGGCGGCGAGTGGGGCTGGGGGTCAGCCCGGGTCGTCGGGCTGTTCGTCGCCGCCGTCGTGATCGGGCTCGTCTGGGGCCGTTACGAGCTGGGCGTCTCGTCGCCCGTGGTCGACCTGCGGGTCTCGGCCAGGCCCTCGGTGCTGTTCGCCAACCTGGCCGCGCTGCTCATCGGCTTCGCCTTCTACGCCAACTCCCTCTCCACCGCCCAGATGGTGCAGGAGCCGAAGAGCACCGGATACGGTCTCGGCGCCTCGATCGTGGTGGGCGGGCTCTGTCTGCTGCCGGGCGGGCTCTCCATGGTGGCGCTCTCGCCGGTCTCCGCCCGGATCTCCGCCCGGTACGGGCCCAAGGTCACGCTCGCGCTCGCCTCGGGCGTCCTGGCCGTCGGGTATCTGGTGCGCTTCTTCACCAGTCACAGCCTGTGGCTGATCATCGTGGGCGCCACCGTGGTGGCCTCCGGTACCGCCCTCGCGTACTCCGCGCTGCCCTCGCTCGTGATGCGCGCGGTCCCGGTGAGCGAGACCGGGGCGGCCAACGGGCTCAACACTCTGATGCGCTCGGTCGGACAGGCTTTCTGCTCGGCCGTGGTCGCCGCCGTACTCGCCAACGTCACCTTCCGGGTCGGCGGCCGCACCGCGCCCACCCTGCACGCGTATCTGCTGGTCTTCCTGATCGCGGCGGGTGCCGCGCTCGCCGCGCTGGCCGTCACGCTGTGCATCCCGGGCAGCTCGGCGGTCCCGGCCGGTAGCGTCGGGGAGCGAGGTTCGAAGGTGCCTGTCCGGGAGGATGCATGACCGTTGGCGGTACGGATGCGGGTGTGGGTACGGGTACGGGGACGAGTTCGGGCGCGGGTACGGGTGCCGACGTGGGGACCAGTGGGCGGGATGCCATCCTGCTCGCCGCCCGGCGCGCGTTCACCCGGCGCCCGTACGCCGAGGTGACCATGCGCGGGATCGCCGCCGACGCGGGTGTGAGCGCCTCGCTGATCGTGAAGCGGTTCCGGACGAAGGAGGAGCTGTTCAACACGGTCACCGACTTCGGGCCGGCCGCCGACGAGCTGTTCGACGCACCCCTCGGCTCGCTCGGCCGGCACATGGTGCTCTCGCTGGTACGGAGCCGACGTGCCCAGCAGGCCGACCCGCTGCTGCGCGTCGTGTTCTCCCTCGGCAACCGTGACGAGCGCTCCCTGATCAATGAGCGCTTCCGCGACCAGGTCACGTCCCGGCTGGCCGCCCGCCTCACCGGCGACGAGCGCGAACTGCGCGCGGAGCTGATCGCCGGGCAGCTGCTCGGCATCGGCGCGGCACTCAGCCTGCACCGGCCCGGCGCCGGTGAACTGGCCACGCCCGAACGGCTGGCCGAGCTGTGCGGGCCGGCGCTCCAGCGGCTGATCGACGGTGCCTGAATCGGCGATGTCTGAATCGACGGTGCCTGAATTGCCGGTGCCTGAGCCGAAGTTCTAGCCGAAGTTCTGACGAATGCCGGGCCCCACCTGGAGTGGGCGACCGTCAGCTTTCGGTGTCGAGGTGGATGTGTTCGATGCCGTTGTCCAGGAAGGCGGCCAGGTCCTGGGCTTCGGTGTGAACGGCCTCCTGTTCCAGGGTGGTGAGGGGCCGTAGGGGGCTGATGCGGAGTTGGTGGTCGCGCACGGTCCAGGTGGCGGTGACGCGTCCGTCAACGAGGACGGTGCGGTGGCCCGCGACGGACAGACCGAGGTGGGGGGCGTCGATGATGCGGCTGCGGTCGTGGTAGCCGAGGATGGCGTTGTCGAAGGCCGGAAGGAACCGGACGGGGGCCGGGGTGTCGGGGTGGGGGCGGGGCGCGTCGGGCAGGTCGAGCAGTTCGCGGCCGCGTTCGTCACGGAAGACGACGAGTTCCTCCCGGGCCGCTCTGACGGCGGCGGGAAGGCCGGTGAGGCCGCACCAGGCACGCAGATCCGCGCCGGCCGCGGGCCCGTACGCGGCGAGGTAGCGGTGCAGCAGTTGCCGTCCGACGGGATCGCTGCCATCGGCGGGAAGGGGATCGATGTCCTGTTCCAGCCAGGTACTCAACGGCAGGTTGCGTACGCCGGCGGTCTGGTGCCACAGGCCGCGGGGCGGGAGTTGGGCCATGGGGATGAGGGCTGCGACGAGCAGCTCGCCCAGGACGCGGCGTGGTGGGCCGGGCCAGCGGTCTTCAAGAGCCTGTACGAGCTCGGTCATGGTGCGGGGCCGCTGGTCGGCCATGACCGCGCGGCCGGCGGCGGCGACCTCGTCCACGTCGATGCCGGCCAGTTCGCGCCGGTAGGTTCCCAGTACTCGCCCGCGCAGCATGGTGTCGTGGCGGGCCCGCCAGGTGAGCGCGTCGCCGGCGGTGACGAGGTGGACGGTGCGCCGCATCAGGTGGGTGCGGACCACCACGCGACCGGTCAGCGCAGCGTCGAGTTGCTCGGGTTCGAAATCGGACAGGCGGGACCACAGCCCGGTGAAGGGTTCCTGAGGATCCTGCGCCTGCAAGCCGCACAGATGGGCCACTGCCTCCGGCACGGAGCTGTCGCTGCGCGTGAGCAGGTGCTGGCGGGCGAGGGTGGCGCGGTTGAGGGCACGGGCGTCGAGGACAGTCATGGCGTTCTCACGCGGCGGCTCGCTCGTGGGACGGGCGTCGGCGCAGTTCCGTGTGGGTGAGGGAGGGAGGCGTGTAGGACACGTCCAGCGGGCCGATGTCGGTGCCGGGCGGGACGATCGCGTCGATCTTGTCGAGGATGCCGTCGCCGAGGGTGAGGGTGGCGCCGGCGAGCACGTCGTCCAGCTGGTCCATGGTGCGCGGGCCGATGATGGCGGAGGTGACGTCGGGATGGCCGGTGGCGAAGGCCATGGCCAGGTGTGTGAGGGAGTGGCCGGTTTCTTCGGCGAGGGTGAGCAGTTGCTCGACCGCGTCGAGCTTGCGCTCGTCGGTGAGGTGCCGGGAGACCCAGTGCATGCGGGCGTTGTCCGGCCGCGGCGCGTTCTTGCGGTAGCGGCCGGTGAGCAGGCCCATGGCCAGCGGGCTCCACACCAGAACGCCCAGGCCGTAGCGGTGGCAGGCGGGCAGGATCTCCCGCTCGATGCCGCGGTTGAGGAGGGAGTAGGTGGGCTGCTCGGTGCGCAGGCGGTGCAGTCCGCGCCGCTCGGACACCCACTGGGCTTCCACGATTTCCGAGGCCGGCAGGTTGGAGGAGCCGATCGCCCGGACCTTCCCGGCGCGCACGAGGTCGGTGAGCGCGGAGAGGGTCTCCTCGATGTCCGTGTACGGGTCCGGGTGGTGGATCTGGTAGAGGTCGATGTAGTCGGTCCGCAGCCGCTTCAGCGAGCCCTCGACCGCCTGGACGACCCAGCGCCGGGAGCTGCCGCCGCGGTTGGGGCCCTCGCCCATCGGTCCGTTGAACTTGGTCGCCAGCACGACCTCGTCGCGGCGTCCCCTGAGGGCCTTTCCGACGATCTCCTCGGTCTCGCTGTAGCCGTAGACGTCGGCGGTGTCGACGAAGTTGATGCCCTCGTCCAGCGCCCGGTGGATCATGCGCGCGCAGTCGTCGTGATCCGGATTGCCCATCTTGCCGAACACCATGGTGCCCAGGCAGTAGGCGCTGACTTCGATACCGGTCCGTCCCAGTTTCCGCATTCTCACGGTGGCCCGTCTCCTTCCGCTGCTGTACGTGGTCGGTGCCCGCGCCGTCCGGGCCGCCCGGGTGGCTGCGGCGGCCCGGACGGCGCAGGCGAGTCGGCTCGGCTCAGCCGTTGTACGGAGCGGTGACGTCCAGGACCCAGGTGATGCCGAAGCGGTCGGTGAGCATGCCGTACAGCGGCGCCCACTGCGCGGGCTCCAGTGGGCTGACGATGGCCGAGCCCTCGGCGAGCTTGCCCCACAGGGTGCGGATCTCCTCGGTGTCGTCGCCGCGAACGGAGACGAAGAACGGGTTCTCGCCCTGGTTCCAGGGCAGATGCGAGGGCACGTCGTAGGCCATGACGTGGAAGCCGTTGTCGCCGGCCACCTCGCCCCACATCACCCAGTCCGCCTCGCTCTCGTTCCGTACGGCGCCCGCGTCCTTGTAGGTGACGGCGACCGTACGTCCGCCGAAGACGGACCGGTAGTAGTCCAGCGCCTCACGTGCGGTACCCCGGAAGTTCAGGTGAGTGGTGGTCGTGACGGACATGACCTGCTCCTTGCCTCGATGTGACACCTGTGCGCCGTCGGCCGTCGATGCCGAGCGGCGGCAGCCGTGACCAGGGGGCCATGCCTCCCGAACGGCTCGTATGCCACGATGGCAGGGGTAGAGGACAGGATGTGTCCGGTACTATCTGGCCGGTACTCCAGGGGGTGTGGGTGTCATGCATAAAACGTCCGCCCGGCTGCTCGCGCTGCTCTCGCTGCTTCAAACGCCCCGTGACTGGTCAGGCGACGATCTCGCCGAGCGGCTCGGCATCACCTCGCGCACCGTGCGCCGTGACATCGACCGCCTGCGCGAACTCGACTACCCGATCACGACCGTCAAGGGACCGGCCGGCGGCTACCGCCTGGAGGCCGGCACCCACCTGCCGCCCATGCTGTTCGACGACGAGCAGGCCGTCGCCCTGGCCGTCGCACTCCAGACCGCGGCCGCCGGCACCACCGTCCCCGAAGACGCTTCCCGCGCGCTGGCCACCCTCCGCCAGGTCATGCCGCCCCGCCTGCGCCACCGCATCGACCTGTTGCACATCACCGCCGTCCAGCCGCCCGCAGCGGCCGGCGACACCCCCCGGGCCGACGCCCAGGTCCTGGTGGACCTGAGCCGCGCCATCCACGCCCGCGAGGAACTGCGCTTCGACTACACCCCGGGCCCCGGCACCCCGGCCGATGACGCCCGCCGCGTACAACCCCACCACCTGGTCACCTGGCGGCACCGCTGGTACCTGGTGGCCTGGGACCTCCACCGCGGGGACTGGCGCATCTTCCGCGTCGACCGCATCCGGCCCCGCACACCCACCGGCCCCCGCTTCGCCCCGCGTGAACTCCCCGGCGGTGACGTCTCCACCTTCGTCACCAGCCGGTTCCGCGGCAACGACGGCACCACCACCGACTGGCCCTGCCGGGGCGAAGTCGTCCTCGGCCTCCCGGCCGCCGATGTCGCGCCCTTCGCCCAGGACGGAGTCGTCGTGGAGCTCGGCCCCCACCGCTGCCGGCTCACCCTCGGCTCCTGGTCATGGACCGGCCTCGCCGTCGCCATCGGCCGCTTCGACACCGATATCGAGGTCATCGGCCCGCCCCAACTGGCCACCGCGTTCGGGGACCTCGCCGCCCGCTACGCCCACGCGGCGAGAACCCACGACTGAGCAGGCACCTGTGACGCGGTACGGCGAAGGGCCCCTGCCGCCGGGCTTCGGTGGGAGGGGCCCTTCGTCATGCGGGCCGTGGCCCTGACAGCCGTTCGGTTACAGCTGCTCGATCACGTAGTCGATGCAGGCCGTCAGCGCCTCGACGTCCTTCGGGTCGATCGCCGGGAACATCGCCACCCGCAGCTGGTTGCGGCCCAGCTTGCGGTACGGCTCGGTGTCCACGATGCCGTTGGCGCGCAGCGCCTTCGCGATCGCGGTCGCGTCGATCTCGTCCGCGAAGTCGATCGTGCCGATGACCTGCGAGCGCTTCGCGGGGTCGGTGACGAACGGGGTCGCGTACTTGGACTGCTCGGCCCAGCCGTACAGGGCGCGCGCGGACGCCGCCGTGCGGCTGACCGTCCAGTCCAGGCCGCCCTGGGTGTTCATCCAGGTCAGCTGCTCGTTCAGGAGGAAGAGCGTGGCGAGGGCCGGGGTGTTGTACGTCTGGTTCTTGAGCGAGTTGTCGATCGCCGTCGGCAGGCTGAAGAACTCCGGGATGTGCCGGCCCGACGCGTGGACGCGCGCCGCGCGCTCCAGCGCCGCCGGGGAGAACACACCGATCCACAGGCCGCCGTCGGAGGCGAAGGACTTCTGCGGGGCGAAGTAGTAGACGTCGGTCTCGGTGATGTCGACCGGCAGGCCGCCCGCGCCCGATGTGGCGTCCACCAGGACGAGGGAGCCCTCGTCGGCGCCGGTGACGCGCTTGATCGGGGCCGCGACGCCCGTCGACGTCTCGTTGTGCGTCAGCGCGTACACGTCGACGCCCGCTTCGGCCTTCGGGTCCGGGTGGGTGCCCGGGTCGGAGGCGATCACGGTCGGCTCGGCCAGCCACGGGGCCAGCTTGGAGGCCTTGGCGAACTTGGACGAGAACTCGCCGAAGTTGAGGTGCTGCGACCTGGACTCGATGAGTCCGTGGGTCGCGACGTCCCAGAAGGCGGTGGACCCGCCGTTGCCCAGGATCACCTCGTAGCCCTCGGGGAGCTGGAAGAGGTCGCGTACGCCTGAGCGCACCGCGCCGACCAGGTTCTTCACCGGGGCTTGGCGATGGGAGGTGCCCATCAGGGAAGTACCCGTCGAGGCGAGGGCGTCCAGCGCCTCCGTACGCACCTTGGAGGGGCCCGCGCCGAAACGGCCGTCGGCGGGCTTGATGTCAGCGGGAATCCGGATCTCAGCCACGAGACCGGAGCGTAGCCGGTTCCGGGCGTTTGCGGACAGAGGGTCCGGCCGGTGAGACAGGGGCCACGGCGCGTGACGGCAAGGGGGCACGGCCGCCCGGGACAGCACGTCCCGGGCGATACCGTCCCGCACCCGGTGCCGTTCAGCCGCCGAGTTTCACCGGCAGGCTGAAGAGGTCGTTCTGAGTGACCACCGGCTTGTTGCGCAACTCCGTCGGGGGGACCGCCAGATGCAGTTCGGGGAAGCGGGCGAACAGCGCGGGCAGTGCGACGCCCGCCTCCAGCCGGGAGAGTGCGGCACCCGGGCAGACATGCGGGCCGTGGCCGAAGGAGATGTGGCGGTTCGGGCTGGTGCGGGTGATGTCGAAGTCACCCGCCGTCGGGCCGTGCGCCTCCTCGTCGCGGCCGATCGCGCCGAACGAGATGATCAGGCCCTCGCCCTTCGGCAGGACCGTGCCGCCCACCTCGATGTCCTCGGACGCGAAGCGGATCAGGACGTGCGAGGTCGGGGTCGACCAGCGCAGCGTCTCCTCGATGACGTTCTCCCACGGCACCTCGCCCGCGAGCACCATCCTGCGCTGCTCGGGGTGGGCCTGGAGGGCGACGACCGCGTTCACGATCAGGCTGATCGTCGTCTCGTGGCCTGCGGCGATCATCAGCTGGAGGGTGTTGGTGATCTCCTCGGTGGTGAGGTGATCGCCGTTCTCGGACGCCGCGAGCAGCGCGCTCGTCAGGTCGTCGCCCGGGTTGGCCCGCTTCGACTCGACGATCTTCGAGAAGAGGGTGCCGAGGTCCGCCATCATCTGCGGGACCTCGTCCGGCGGCGTCTGCGTCGAGAAGAACTTCTCGAAAAGGGTCTTCAGCCGGGGGTGGTCGACGGAGTCGACCCCCATCAGCTCGCTGACCACGTTCATCGGCAGCGGGTACGCGAACTCCGCCTTCAGGTCGATCGTCTCCCCGGCCGGCACCTCCGCCAGCCGGTCCAGCATCCCGGTGGTGAGCTTCTCGATACCGGCGCGCAGCCGATCCACCCGGCGCACGGTCAGCGCCTGCGCGACGAGCGTACGGAGCCTGCGGTGCTCCGGGCCGTCGACCGTCAGCATCGAGCGGCCCGGATTGGCCAGCCCGATCAGCGGCCAGTCCAGCGGGATCTCACCGCGCTGCCAGGCGCCCCAGATGGTGATGTCCTTCACCAGACGGGAGTCGGTGAGCAACTGCCTGGCCTCGGCGTGCCGCGTCACCGCGTAGCAGGCGACCCCGCCCGGCAGGACGACACGGGCCAGCGGGCCCGCCGCGCGCAGGGCGGCGCTCTCACCGTTCAGATCCTGGACGAACGGGTCCAGGGCGATGCTCTCGGCGTGGCTTCCGTGGTCGACCGGGCAACTCATCTGTGCCTCCTGGGGCGGGAACGGCCGCGCTGCGAGGGTCTTCGAATCACAGCGCGGGAACCGGAGTGAAGGTGACGGGCAGGGTGGACAGGCCGCGCAGCCAGGGAGAAGGGCGCCGGGTGAGGCTCTCCCCGGGGGTCGCGAGGTCGACGTCGGGGAGGCGGTCGAGGATGACCTCGATCCCCGTACGCGCGATGACCTCCGCGATCTCCTGGGCCGGGAACGGGCAGCGGTGCTCGCCGTGGCCGAAGGAGAAGAAGGCGTTGTTGCCGCCGGTCAGCGCCGAACCGTCGGTGCGGACCTGCGGGTCGGAGTTGGCTGCCGCGATGCCGAGCAGCAGCATGTCGCCGCTCTGGATGTGCCGGCCGCCGAGGTGGGTGTCGCGCGAGGCCCAGCGGCCCGCGACGTTCTGGGTGGGGGTGTCCTCCCAGAGGACCTCGTTCATCGCCTCGGCGACACTGTGCCGGCCGCCCGAGAGCGAGGCGGTGAACCGGTCGTCGGTCAGCATCAGCCGCAGCGAGTTGCCGATCCAGTCGGCGGTGGGCTGGTGGCCGGCGGCCATCATGACCATCAGGTCCTGGGCGATCTCCTCGACGGTGAAGCCCGCCTCGTTGCCCAGCATGTGCGAGGCCACGTCCTCGGCGGGCGACGCCTGCCGGGCGGCGAGCAGGCTCATCATCGACTGCCCGAGGTACTGCTGTCCCGCCAGGGCGAGTTCGCGGCCGTCGATCATGTCGTTCATCGCCTTGACCAGGGCCGGGCCCTCGTCGTCCGGGAAGCCGTACAGCCGGGCGAGCACCCGGACCGGCAGCAGCATCGCGTACTGGCCGATGATCTCCGTATCGCCCTTGCCGCAGAACGAGTTGATCAGCTCATCGGCGAACTGCTCGGCGATACGCCGCAGTTCGAACGGGTCGACCGACTCCAGGGCGTCGCCGATCATCGCGGCGCGCTCGCGGTGCCGCTGGCCCACGGTGTAGAGGATCGACGGCTGCTTACGGCCGATCATCGGCAGCATCGGCCAGTCGTCGGGGATGCGGTCCCACTGGTTCCACAGGTCGGAGTCCCGGCTGAACAGCACCGGATCGGCGGTGACCTGGTGCAGCTCGCGGTAGTCGAGGACCAGCCAGGCCGGTACGTCGCCGTCGAGCAGCACCGGCGCCACCGCGCCGTGTTCGCGCCGCATCTCCCGGTAGAGCTGGGTGGGGTCCGTCTGGAATCGCGGGCCGCTCAGCGGAGTGGGCGCGGTGGACGGGGTGTCGGTGGTCATGTGGTGCTTGGCTCCCGTGCGGACGTCGCGGCAGTCGTGGAGGACGCTGAGGTGGCTGAGGACGCTGTGGACAGGGCGTGCAGGTGCTGGAGGAGCGTGATCAGTACGTACTTGCTCGACGTGCGGTCCCGGGCGTCGCAGTCGATCAGCGGGATCTCGGGGGAGAGGTCCAGCGCCTCACGGAGCTGCTCCAGGGAGTGGACCGGGCCGCCGAAGTCGTTGCAGGCGACGATGAACGGCGTGCCGTGGTGCTCCAGGCGGTCGATGGCGTACCAGGAGTCGGCGAGTCTGCGGGTGTCGACCAGGACGACGGCGCCGAGCGTGCCGGAGAACAGCCGGTCCCAGAGGAACCAGAAGCGCTCCTGGCCCGGCGCGCCGAAGAGGTAGAGGATCGTCCGCTCGTCGATGGTGATGCGGCCGAAGTCGAAGGCGACGGTGGTGGCGGTCTTGGCCTGCACGCCGTCGAGGTTGTCGACGGCCGCTCCCGCCTGGGTCATCGTCTCCTCGGTGTTCAGCGGGCGTATCTCGCTGACCGACCGGACCATGGTGGTCTTCCCTGCGCCGAACCCGCCGACGATGACGATCTTGAGACCGTTGTCGGCGGTGCGGGCCAGGGCGTTCTGGTTAGAGGTTGCGGAGTCCAACGAGCACCTGCTCCAGGATGTGAGGGTCGGGAAGGCTGTCGGCGCCGCGTGCGGTGCGCGGGTGGCGGGCGCTGATCCGGCCCGTGTCGAGCAGGTCGCAGAGCAGGATCCGGGTGATGGACACGGGCAGCTTCAGCCCGGCCGCGATCTCGACGACGGCCGTGGGGCGGCCGCACATCCGCAGGATCGTGGCGTGCTCGGACTGCATTCCGGGCGTCGGGTCGCACTCGCCGACGACCAGGGTCACCAGGTCGAACGCCGTGGCGTCGGATCTGCTGCGCCCACCGGTGACGGTGTAGAGGCGGTCCGGGTCGTCGTCCCGGCCAGGCCGGGGCCTGGGCACGGGGGCGGTCACGCGCGTGGCTCCGCACTGAGGTGTTCGCCCAGCTGCTCGACCAGTTCGCTCATGTTGTGCCCGATGAGGCCGACGTCGGCGGACTCGTCGGCGACGACGGAGAGGTGGGCGCCGTCACCCGCCTCGACGATGAACAGCACGCCGCCGTAGAACTCGGCCATCGCGGTCCGCACGCCGCCGGTGCCGTCGCCGAACTCGATGGACGCGCCGTGCGACAGCGACTGGATACCGGCCGAGATGGCGGCCAGCTGGTCGGCCTGGTCGACGGAGAGCGCCGACGTACGGCAGAGCTTGAGGCCGTCACGGGAGAGAACCAGGGCGTGCCGGGCGCCCGGGGTGCGCTCAAGAAGGCTCTCCAGGAGCCAGTTGAGCTTCTCGTCGGTGGTGGTCGTGCTCATGAGCTGCTGCCTTCCGGGTTCGGGGAATCGCCACGTACGGCCTGGCGGAACGTGCTGAACCTGGCGGCGGATGTCGTGGAGGAGGTCGAGTCGACGGGCTTGGCCGATCCGGGGATCCCGGTGCCTTCCGGATGCGCCGCCGCCATGGTCTGGCCGCGCCGCCGCTTGGGCAGGCCGCTCTCGCCCAACTCGGGTGAGGCGTGGTGGGGTTCGGGTTCGGGCTCGGGGGTGGGCTGCCCTGTGGTGCTGGGCTCTGCGCCTGCTTCCGTGGGTGGGGACGCGGGCGCGGATGTGGTTGCGGGGGTACGCATGGGCAGCGGGGCCGGTGCGGCCTGCGGGGCCTCGGTGGCCTGCGCCGCCTCGGCGGTCTGCGAGGTGAGCAGGGCCTGGGTGGCGGACGGGGACAGCGGGGACGGCGCGGCAGCCGGCCGGGTGTGCTGTGCCAGGGGGGCCGGTGTGGCCAGGGGGGCCGGTGTGGTCGGCCGGGGTGTGCGGGTGATCAGCTCGTGCGGGAGCAGCACCAGGACACCGGTGCCGCCGCGCGCCGACGGGCGGAAGGACACGGTCAGTCCGTGCTTGCGGGCCAGCCGCCCGACCACCGCGAGGCCGAGCCTGGTCCCGGAGAGGCCGGCGAGGTCGGTCTGCTGGGTGGTCTCCGATGTGACGGCCCGCTCGGCGCGGCGCAGCTGGACGTCGCTCATGACCAGGCCGCTGTCCTCAATGGTGACGATGACGCCGGCCGGGACCTCCTCGACGTACACATGCACTTCGGCGGTGGGCGGCGAGAAGTTCGCCGCGTTGTCCAGGAGTTCGGCGAGCGCGTGCATGATGCCCTCGGCCGCGTGGCCCGCGATGGCGATCTCGCTGGTCGAGTGGAGGCGTACCCGCTGGTAGCCGGCGATCCGGCCCATCGCCCCGCGCAGGATCGACTCCATGACGATCGGCTTCGCCCAGCGGCGTCCGGAGCGCGCACCGGCCAGGACGGCGATGGAGTCGGCCAGCCGGCCCGCCTGGGCCGTGCGGTGGTCGAGGTGCAGCAGATCGCCGAGTACGTCCTCGTCGGTGTGCCGGTGCTCCATCTCGCGGAGGTCGGCGAGCATCCCGGTGGCCAGGGCCTGCATCCGGCCTGCGGCGTTGGCGGCCGCCGACAGGGCGGCGGAGCGCACGGACTCGGCGCGGCTGATCCGGGCGTTCAGCTGGGCGGTCCTCGCGTTGTACTCGCCGGTGAGCCCGGCGGCGGTGGCTTCACGCTGCCCGATCAGCTCGGCTTCTCTCGCCTCGTGGGCGGCGGTGAGCTGGGTGATCCGGGCCTCGTACTCGGCGGTGAGGCGGGCGGTCCGCGCGCCGAACTGCGAGTTCTCCCCCGTGAGTTGATCGATCCGGGCGCGGAGGTCCCGCGATGTTCTGGTGGCGTACGTCACCGCGTGGACGGCGATGGCGACAGCGGCGCTGAACAGCAGGGCTGCCCCGGCCGAGCACCAGGCGAGTGGGGTGCGTATGTGGTCGGGGGCTGCGGCCACCGCCCATACGCACAGCAGGCCCGAAGCGATCACGGAGATCAGCAGAGCCAGCGCGGTCGGGCGGAGCGGGGGGCGCTCTGTCATCTGGCGGAGTCCTCATGGACGGATAGGTCAGAAGGGGTAAGGGTGGAGTAAAGCGGTCATGAATGGGTTAAAGGGACACGAGTATTCCTGCGTAACGCCTGTCAACTATAGGAGGGTTGGTGATCGGTTTGGGAAGTTGCACGTGCGGAAATTGTTGACTCAGGTACACACTGTGCACAGGGACATGCTGGAGCCATGGGCGAGCACCGGGACGGGCAGCGAGACGGGCAGCAGGACGGCCAACGGGACGGCCGGAACAGCGGTCTGAGCAGCAGTCGGAGCGACGGTCAGGGCGGCAGCCCGAGCAGCGGTCCGGCCGGCATTCGGACCGGCGGCCCGATCAGCAGTCAGAGTGGCGGTCCGAGCAGCAGCGAGCTGGAGCACGCGCTGAGCCGCCGGGGTGTGCGGGGAGACATCGAATTCGGGGCCACCGCCCGCTCCCTGATGACCATGGACGCCTCCAACTACCGCCGGGTGCCCCTCGGTGTCGTCGCCCCGCGCGATGCCGACGACGTGTCAGCCGTACTCGATGTGTGCCGCGCCCACGGGGTCCCCGTGGTGCCGCGCGGCGGAGGTACGTCCATCGCGGGACAGGCCACCGGCACCGGCGTCGTCCTCGACTTCACCCGGCACATGCGCGCGATCGTCTCGCTGGACGCCGAGGCCAGGACCGCCGTGGTCCAGCCCGGCGTGATCCTCGACGACCTGCGGGCGGCGGCGGGCGCGTACGGCCTGACCTTCGGCCCCGACCCGTCCACGCACAGCCGCTGCACGCTCGGCGGGATGATCGGCAACAACTCCTGCGGCTCGCACTCGGTCGCCTGGGGCACCACGGCCGACAACGTCACCGCCCTGACCACCGCCGCCTACCAGGGCGGCACCCACCGGCTCGGCCAGGGCTGGGACGGCGCACCGCCCGGCCTGCGCGACCTCGTCGGATCGCACCTGGCGCTGCTGCGCACCGGCTACCCGGCCGGTCTGCCGCGCCGCATCTCCGGGTACGCGATCGACGCCCTGCTGCCCGAGAACGGCACCGATCTGGCCCGCGCCTACTGCGGCAGCGAGGGCACGCTCGGTGTGCTGACCGAGGCGACCGTACGGCTGGTCGAGGCGCCCCGCGCGCGGGCGCTCGCGATCCTCGGCTACGCCCATGAGGGCGACGCGGCCGACGCGGCGGCCGGACTGCTCCCGCACCGTCCGCTGACCGTCGAGGGCATGGCCGCCGACCTGGTGCGCGAGCCCGCAGGCCTGCCGCGCGGCGGCGCCTGGCTCTTCGTCGAGACGGGCGGCGCCGACCGGGCCGAGGCTCGCGCGCGGGCCGACGGGATCGCGCGGGCGGCCGACGCGCTGGACGCCCTGGTCATCGACGACCCGGCGGCCCAGCGCGCCCTGTGGCGCATCCGCGAGGACGCGAGCGGCACCGCGACCCGCACGATGGACGGCTCGGAGGCGTGGCCCGGCTGGGAGGACTGCGCGGTGCCGCCGGCCCGGCTCGGCGCGTATCTGCGGGAGTTCCGCGGGCTGCTCGCGGCGCACGGGCTGCGGGGCACGCCGTACGGACACTTCGGGGACGGCTGCATCCATGTACGGATCGACTTCGACCTGCTCACCCCGGGCGGCGTCGCACGCTTCCGTACCTTCTCCGCTGAACTGGCCGCGCTGGTCGTCGCGCACGGCGGCTCGCTCTCCGGCGAACACGGCGACGGACAGGCCCGCGCGGAACTGCTCCCCACGATGTACGGGGACGAACTGGTCGGCCTCTTCGGCCGGTTCAAGGACGTCTGGGACCCGGCGGGCGGGATGAACCCCGGGATGCTCGCCAGGCCGCACCGGCTGGACGAGAACCTCCGCTTCGCGGTACTGCCGTCGAAGCCGGTGGACGTGGAGTTCGGCTACCCGCACGACAAGGGTGACTTCTCCGCCGCCGTACGCCGCTGTGTGGGCGTCGCCAAGTGCCGTACGGAGACGGCATCCGGGGCCGACGTCATGTGCCCGTCGTTCCGCGCCACCGGCGACGAGCAGCACTCCACGCGCGGGCGCGCCCGGCTGCTGCACGAGATGCTGGCGGGCGAGGTCGTCACGGACGGCTGGCGCTCGGAAGAGGTGCGCGACGCCCTCGACCTCTGCCTCTCCTGCAAGGGCTGCCGCAGCGACTGCCCGGTCGGCGTCGACATGGCCACGTACAAGGCGGAGTTCCTGCACCACCACTACGCGGGCCGCCGCAGGCCCGCCGCGCACTACGCAATGGGCCGGCTGCCCCGCTGGCTGCGCGCGGCCGCACCGTACGCACGCGCGGTGAACGCGCTGGCCGGGGTGGGGCCGCTGGCCTCCCTCGCCAAACGCGTCGGCGGGATCGCCCCCGAGCGGACCATCCCGGCGCTCGCACCGCAGACGTTCCGGCGGTGGTTCGGCACCCGGGTGCAGCCGCCCGCACGGGTCGTCCTGTGGCCCGACACCTTCACCGACCATCTGTCCCCGCAGGTGGGGCGGGCGGCGGTACGGGTCCTGGAGTCGGCGGGGCTCGGCATCGCACTGCCGCCGGACGGGGTGTGCTGCGGGCTGACCTACGTCACGACCGGGCAGCTGGACCAGGCCCGTGCGGTGATGCGCCGCACACTCGACCGGGTGGAGCCGCTGCTCGACGCGGACCTGCCCGTCGTCGTACTGGAACCGAGCTGCGCGGCCGCGCTCAGGACCGACCTGCCGGAGCTGCTCGGCGACGACCCGCGCGCGCACCGGCTGGCGAAGGCGGTACGGACCTTCGCGCAGGCCCTGGAGGAGGAGGCCCCGCAGTGGCGGCCCCCGGTGCTGGACCGCGAGGTGGCGGGCCAGACTCACTGCCACCAGCACGCGGTCCTGGGCGACGCGGCCGAACGCCGGCTGCGCGACAAGGCCGGCCTGACGGGCGAACTGAGCGGCGGCTGCTGCGGCCTGGCCGGCAACTTCGGCTTCGAACGCGGCCACTATGAGGTGTCGGTCGCCTGCGCCGATGAGCAACTGCTGCCTTCGGTACGGGCGGCGGGACCCGGCGCGGTGATCCTGGCGGACGGCTTCTCCTGCCGCACGCAGCTGGAACAGCTGACCGGACAGGGCGGCCGGCCGGGACGGCACCTGGCGGAGGTACTGGCGGAGGGGCTGGAACAGGGCGGGACGCCCCGGCCGGGGCCGTGAGCACCTGGGAGCCATGGGCGGCGCCCGTGATCCGTGCGAGGCGGATCCCGTAAGAGGGGAATACCGCTCCGGGCCCTTACTGTGGACGGCATGGATCCGATCGCCCCCGCCGACGCCAAGGCCCTCGACAGCGCACTGACCGCCCCCTCCACCACGACGAACGCAGCCCCGGTCACCGCCGGCGCCCCGGACACCGGCGAGACCGGGGCCTCCGGGGTCAACGGGCTGCGTGGTCGGCTGGGGCCGCTCGGTCTGGTGCTGGCCGGGGGGATCTCGGTGCAGTTCGGGGCGGCCGTGGCCGTCTGGCTGATGCCCAGGGCCGGGGCGCTCGGCGTCGTCTCGCTGCGTCTCGGCGTCGCCGCGATCGTGCTGCTCATCGTGTGCCGGCCCCGGGTGCGCGGGCTGTCGCGGACGGACTGGGGCACGGTCCTGGTCTTCGGGATCGCGATGGCCGGAATGAACGGCCTCTTCTACCAGGCGGCCGACCGCATCCCGCTGGGCGCGGCCGTGACCATGGAGGTCCTCGGCCCGCTCGCCCTCTCGGTGATCGCCTCACGGAGGCTGGTGAACCTGCTGTGGGCCGGGCTAGCCCTCTGCGGAGTGGTGCTGCTGAGCGGCGGTGGCTTGGGCGGCCTGAACCTGGCCGGTGTGGCGTTCGCGCTCGGGGCCGGCGCGATGTGGGCCGCGTACATCATCTACAGCGCCCGCACCGGCGCCCGCTTCCCGCGCGCGGACGGACTGGCGCTGGCGATGACGGTGGGCGCCCTGCTGATGCTGCCGCTGGGCATCGCGGACGCGGGCTCGAAACTGCTCGTGCCGAGCACGCTGGGCCTGGGCGCGGCGGTGGCGCTGCTGTCGTCCGTACTCCCGTACACGCTTGAACTGCTCGCCCTGCGCCGGCTCCCCGCATCGACCTTCGCGGTCCTGATGAGCCTGGAGCCGGCCATCGCGGCGCTGGCCGGCTTCCTCGTCCTGCACCAGGCGCTGTCCGCGTTGGACGCGCTGGCGATCGCGCTGGTGATCGTGGCGAGCATGGGGGCGGTACGGACGCAGATCACGGGGAAGTGACGCGGGGATGGCTCAGGGGATGGCTCAGGGGGTGGCTCAGGCGGTGGCGGGGGTCATCCGGTGAGGGGTCAGCCGGTGGCTGCCCCGTGCCGGTCCTGTGGGGCCGCCGGTGAAGTGCGTCACAGAGCCGTGAGAGGACGCGTCCGTACTCTCACGGCTCGGTGCCGGTAACGGCCCGCCCCTGTCGGCGGATCCGGGTGCGTCCCGTCAGTGGGCCGGGCGGTGCGTCGTGCCAGGCTGTCGTGGGGCGGCTTAGGTCACCCTTCCCTGGTGCGGTGGGCGACTGGTACAGATGGTGAGGATCTGCCCGTACATCGGAAGTCTCGCCATGAACCCGGACAACACCACCGACCTCACCCCCTTCACGATGGACCTGACCTTCGACGAATCCCGGCGACGGGCCGAGGTCGTGGCTGCGCTCGGGCCCGAGTGGGACCCGGTGGAGGCCCTCCGGGGTGAGGACGAGGCGTACGCCCTTCTCTACTCGGGCCTGGACGCGGAGCAGCAGCGCACCTACGACATGCTGGTCGCGGCCGGTGTCCTGCCGGGGGAGGAGCCGGGCCGTGCGGCTGCCCATTGATCCGCAGGCGGATTCCAGCCGTCGTGCCTGGGTGGCCTGCCCCGTCTGTGATGACGCCCGCCACTGCGCGACCTGCGCGAGTCGCCGCAACTGCTTCGAGCACTGGCGCTATCTGATCTCCAACAAGGGGCCGGTCGCCCACCTCCAGTGCCCGCGGTGCACGCACATGTGGTCACTGAACTCCCGGCCCGGCGTCACCGGCCGCGGCAACGGTGCTGCTCGCTCCTGACGCGGCCGGTTCGATCCGCTTCATCTGCCGCTGACCGCTGGCCGCTGGCCGCTGACCGCTGACCGCTGACCGCTGGTGACTGGTGGTGGGTGGCGGGTCACTGGCCACCCGCCTCGCCCGCCGTCCTCTTCGGTGGCGGGCGGCCTCGTGCGCCCTCCCGCAATAACTGATCGATGATTCAGTAGCGCACTCGTTGACAGGGCCGCTCGCGCCTCCAGATACTGACTGACGGTTCAGTAAATCCCTTCTGCTGCCGTCTCTGTCTGGAGGCACCATGTCCGAGCTGCCGGCCGAACTGGTCCCGCTCACCGTCGATCAGCGCGACATCGTCGAACTCACCCGGACCTTCGCGCGCGAGGAGATCCGCCCGAGGGCGCGCGCTGTGGACGAAGCCGATGTCGAGACGCCCTGGGATCTGTGGCGCAAGGCCGCCAAGGTCGGGATCACCGGCTTCATGCTTCCCGAGGAGTACGGGGGCGGCGGATTCACCGACGTCTTCACCCAGTGCCTGGTCCAGGAAGAGCTGTGCGTCGGTGATCTGGGCATCGGCAACCTGCTCTGCTCCAACGGCTTCTTCGCCGACCCCCTCCTCGCGCTCGGCACCGAACAGCAGCAGCGCGACTGGCTCACCCCGCTGGCCGGTCCTGACACCCCGATGACCTCGCTGGCCGTCACCGAGCCGGGCTCCGGGTCCGACGCGGCGTCCATCGCGACGACGGCGACGCGCACCGACGCCGGGTATGTGCTGAACGGCCAGAAGGCGTGGATCTCCAACGCCGGAGAGGCCGAGCAGTACGTCGTGTTCGCCAAGACCGACCCGGCCCGGCGCTCCCGGGGCGTCACCGCCTTCCTGCTCCACAAGGACACCGCAGGAGTCAGCTTCGGTGAACCGATGCGGAAGATGGGCCAGCGCGCCATCGTCTGCCGGGAGATCTTCTTCAGCGACGCGTTCGTGCCCGAGTCGGACCGGCTAGGCGCGGAGGGGCAGGGCTTCCAGGGCCTCATGCGCACCTTCGACATCTCCCGCACCGTGCTGGGCGCCGCCGCGACCGGTGTGGCCAGGGCCGCATACGAGTACGCCCGCGACTACGCGAAGACCCGCCAGCAGTTCGGCAGGCCGGTCATCGAACACCAGGCGGTGGCCTTCCGCCTCGCGGACATGCGTACGCGTGTCGAGCAGGCGCGGCTCATGACCTGGCGGGCCGCGAAGCGGCTGGACGCCGGCCTGGACGCCACGGCGGAGGCGGCCATGGCCAAGCTGACCGCATCGGAGACCGCCGCGTACTGCACCTGGGCGGCGGTCCAGACGCTCGGTGGCTGGGGCTACTCCCGCGAGTACCCGGTGGAGCAGTGGATGCGCGACGCCAAGCTGGAGGAGATCGAGGAAGGCACATCGGACATCATGCGCCTCGTGATCTCGCGGGGGATGTGAGATGGGCGAGCACAGCGCACCCCGCGTCCCCGGCGACGCGGACCGCCCCGGCGCTCCTGAGCGTTTCGGCCCCGAGCCGGCGATGTCCGGAGGCGAGGCGATCGTCAGATCCCTTGTGGCGCACGGCGTACGGGAGGTCTTCGGTATCCCAGGCACCCACAATCTGGAGATCTACCGGTATCTGCGGCGGTACGACATCGGGAACGTGACACCCCGTCACGAACAGGGGGCGGGTTACGCGGCGGACGCGTACGCCCGGGTGAGCGGCCGGCCCGGGGTCGCGATCACCACCACCGGGCCCGCGTTGCTGAACATCGCGGCCGCAGTCGGGCAGGCGTACTCGGACAGCGTGCCGCTGCTCGTCGTCTCGCCCGGGATGCCGCTGCGGCATCCCCGGCTGTCCAACGGACTGCTGCATGAAATGCGCAGCCAGACGGACGCGATGCGTGGTGTCGCCGCCTTCAGCCACCGGGTGTCGTCGGTCGACGAGATCGGTGCGGCCGTGGCGCGGGCATTCGCGCTGTTCACCTCGGGCCGGCCGCGGCCCGCGCACATCGAGATACCGCTCGACCTGCTGGAGGCCGCCGAACCGGTGAGCGGGATCCGGCTCGCCCCGCCCGCCGCGCCGGCGGTTCCACCGTGCGCCGAGGTGGACCGGGCGGCGGACGCCTTGCGCACGGCGCGGCACCCGGCGATCGTGCTCGGCGGCGGTGCGCGCCGCGCAGGCGAGGAGTGTCTGGTGCTCGCCGAGGAACTGGGCGCCCCGGTGGTCACCACCGCGAACGGCAAGGGAATCGTCGCCGAGACGCATCCCCTGTCGGTGGGGGTGTCACTGCACAGCCCGGCCGTCCAGAAGTGGCTGGCGGACCGCGACGCCGTCGTCGCCGTCGGCACGGAGCTGGCCGAGTCGGACCTGTGGTCGGCTCCCCTGGAACTGAACGGCACCCTGATCCGGATCGACGTCGACCCGGCCCAGATGTACGCGGAGCCGGCCGCCGGCCATCCCCTGGTGGGCGACGCCCGCGCGACGGTGGGCGCCGTGATCGACGCGCTACGGGCGAGGGGTGGGGCCGCCGCGACCGGTACGGGCAGGGGTGGAGCCGCCGCCGCGACCGCTGCCGCCGCGACCGCTGCCGAGCGGTCGCCGTCCGTGTCGCCGTCCGTGTTGCCGGAGGGGGACGCCGCCCGCACCGTCGCCGCCCTGCGCGTCGCCCGCGATGACGAGACCCGTGTCCGGGATGCCCGCTGGGTGCCCTATCTGCGGGCCGTCCGCCGGGTGCTCGCCCCCGACGCCGTCATCACCTCCGACAGCGCCCAATGCTGCTACTACGGTGCGCTGCCGCATCTGCCGGTCGGTCCCGAGGGCCGCTATCTGCATCCCACCGGGTTCGGCACGCTCGGCTACGCCCTGCCGGCCGCGATCGGCGCGAAGACCGCCTGCCCGGGCCGGCAGGTCGTCGCTCTCAGCGGCGACGGCGGCCTGCAGTTCTCCGTCCAGGAGCTGGCCATCGCCGCACAACTGAGGCTTCCGCTGCCCGTCGTGGTGTTCGACAACGGCGGTTACGGCGAGATCCGCGACGAGATGACCGCCCGTGGCGACACCCCCACCGCCGTCGACCTTCCGTCTGTCGACCTGCCCGCCCTCGCCCGCGCCTACGGCGGTTACGGCGAGCGCGCCCACTCGCCCGAGGAGCTGGCCGACGCGCTGACCCGGGCGCTGACCGCGCCGGGCCCGACCCTGATCACCGTTCCGGAGGAGACCCCCCGATGACCACCCAGCCGAGCCGTACCACCACCTCCCTCACCTCTTCCACCCCCGCTGCCCCGCTGATCTCGCTGACCTGGACCGACCATGTCACCGGCCGCACAGGCCACTTGGTGGTCGACCGGCTGGTGCGCGGTGTGTCCAGCGGTGGCCTGCGGATGCGGGAGGGCTGCACCCTCGACGAGGTCGCGGGGCTGGCCCGGGGCATGACCATGAAGGAGGCCCTGCACTTCAACAGCGATGACCCGACAGCCCGTTACATCCCGCTGGGCGGGGCCAAGGGCGGCATCGACTGTGATCCCCGGAGCCCCGAGGCGTACGGCATCCTGGTGCGGTACCTGCGGGCCATGCGGCCGTACATCGAGAGGTTCTGGACCACCGGCGAGGATCTGGGGCTGAGCCAGGACATCGTGGACAAGGCCGCCGCCGAGGCGGGTCTCGTCTCCTCCATCCAGGCCGTCTATCCGCTGCTCGACGACGAGTCGACGGCCCGGCAGCGGCTGGCGGACGCCTTCGCGGTCGAGGTGGAGGGCATCGGCCTGGACGAACTGGCGGGCGGCTGCGGCGTGGCCGAGTCGGTGCTCGCGGTTCTGGACCGCGCGGGCGTCCCGTACGAGGGGACGCGGGTTTCCGTACAGGGGCTCGGCACGATGGGCGGGGCCACCGCGCGTTTCCTCGCCGCGGCCAGTCTGAGGGTCGTGGCCGTGGCGGACATCAAGGGCACCATCGCCAACCCCGACGGGCTCGACGTGGAGGCGCTGCTGCTCGCGCGGGACTCGTACGGGGCGGTCGACCGGACCGCTCTCGGACCCGGTGATGCGGAGCTGCCGGGAAGCGACGCCTGGCTCTCCGTGGACGCCGATGTGCTCGTTCCGGCTGCCGTCTCCTATGCCATCGACACCGCCAACCAGGCCCAGATCAGGGCGCGTTGGATCGTCGAGGCCGCCAATATGCCGGTACTGCCCGGTGCGGAGCTCCTGCTCGCGGAGCGCGGCATCGCCGTACTGCCCGACGTGGTCGTCAACTCCGCCACGAACGCGTGGTGGTGGTGGACGCTGTTCGGTGACATCGGCGCCGACGCGGACGAGGCGTTCGCCCACATCCGCCGGTCGATGCGGTCCCTCATCGACCAGATGCTGGCCCGGTCGGAGGCCGACGGTACGACGCCGCGCGCGGCCGCCCACGCGATCGTCGCGGACCGGCTGCCGGTGATCGCCGAGCGCTTCGGGTGGTACGGATGACCACAGAACGCATGGTGACGGCCGACGCTCTCCGTGTGCTGTTCGACCCGGAGTCCGTCGCCGTCGTCGGGGCCTCGGGCAACCCGGAGAAGTGGGGGTACTGGCTCGCGTCCGGCGCACTCGCCGGGCGCCACCGCCGCACCGTTCAGCTGGTGAACCGGCGCGGTGGCGTCCTCGACGGGGTGCCGTTCCTGCCCGGCCTCGCGTCGCTGCCCGTGGCCCCTGAGCACATCGTGGTGGCGGTGCCGCCCCCGCAGGTGCGGGGGGTGGTGGCCGAGGGGCTGTCCATCGGAGCCCGCTGCTTCACCGTGATCACCTCCGGAGGAGCGGGATTCGGTACGGGTGGCGGTGCAGCGGATGCGGCAGATCCGGCCGACTCGGCGGCCGATGCCGAGCGCGGACTCGCCTCGCTCGTCACCGCCCGCGGGGCCCGGCTCCTCGGTCCCAACTGCATGGGTGTGGTCGACACGACGAGCGAACTCCGGCTGAGCTGGGGCGACTTCCCGTCCGGCCAGGTCGGTCTGGTGTCGCAGAGCGGCAATCTCGCCCTGGAGATCGGCCGGCTGCTGGCCCGCGCGGGACAGGGTTTCTCCCGCTTCGTGTCGCTCGGAAACCAGCGGGACATCGATGCGGCGGACGCGCTCGACTCCCTGATCGCGCACGACGCGACCCGCGTGATCGCCGCGTACGTGGAGGACTTCCGGGACGGGCGCCGGCTCGCCCGTACCCTCGCCGCAGCCCACGCGGCGAACAAACCGGTGCTGTTGCTGACCGTTGGCCGCAGTGAGGCGTCCGGCCGTGCCGCAGCCTCGCACACCGGTGCCCTGGTCAGCGCCCGAGCGGTGGTGGCGGCGGTGTGCCGGGACTCGGGTGCGCTCCTGCTCGATACGGCCGGGGAACTGGTCGACGTCGCACTGTGCCTGCTGGCGGCGGGGGCCCGGCCGGGCTCCGGGGGGCCGGTCCCCGGAGGAGGGGCGGCCCGGATAGCCGTTGTCGGGGACAGCGGGGGACAAGGGGCCCTGGCTGCCGATGCGTTGAGCGCGAGCGGTCTTGAGGTGCCCGCGCTCTCCGCCGCGACACAGGCGGCCGTCGGCGCGTATCTGCCCCCGGGCGGCGGCTGCGGAAATCCCGTCGACCTCGCGGGCGCCGGTGAGTCGGACATCGGCAACTACGCCCGTATCGCCCGGTCTCTGCTCCTCGCGGGCGAAGCCGACGCCACCGTCCTCACCGGCTACTTCGGCGACTACGCCACCGCCAACCCCGCCCAGGCGGCCCGCGAGTGCGATGTCGCCCGCGAACTGGCCGCTGCGGTACGGGAGTCCGGACGTACGCTCGTCGTGCACACCATGGCCCGCGACACCCCGGCCCTCGCCGTCCTGCGGCAGCACGGCGTCCCGGTGTACGAGCGAATCGAGCAGGCGGCGACCGCGCTCGCGGCCACGGACCGGCTGCGACGGACCGGACTGCCGCAGCCCCCGGCGCCCCTTCCGATCGGCACCGCTCCGCACCGGGTTCCCGACGGGGGATATCAGACCGTCCGTGGGCTGCTCTGCTCGTACGGGATGGTCTTCCCGGCGGCGGAGTTCGTCAGCACGGTGGACGAGGCGGCCGACGCGGCGCACCGCACCGGATATCCGCTCGTGCTCAAGGCGATGGGCCTGGCGCACAAGACCGAGGCGGGCGGGGTGGCCCTCGGTCTCGACGACGAAGCGGCGCTGCGGAGGGCGTTCGCCCGGATGCGGGAGGCGACCGGCGCCGACCGCTATGCCGTGGAGGCGATGGCCCGTCCTCCGTACGCGGTCGAGCTCATCGCGGGCGTACGCCGCGATCCGGCCTTCGGACCCGTTGCCATGGTCGGCATCGGCGGGGTCACCGCCGAACTGCTCGCCGACACCGTTCTCGCCATGGCGCCCCTCACCCCCGGGAGGGCCCGCGAACTGCTGCTCGCGCTGCGCCACGCACCACTGCTCACCGGCTGGCGGGGCGCCCCCGCCGCCCACCTCGACGCGGCCGCCGGCGCGCTCTGCGCGCTCGCGCGTGCCGCGGTCGAACACCCCGAGCTCGCCGAGCTCGAAGTCAATCCGCTGCTCGTCCACCCGGGCGGCGCGGTCGCCCTCGACGCACATGGAGTCCTGGCATGAATTCCGGTACGAGCCCCGAGCGCCGTGAACAGCCCGCGCGGCGCGAACAGTCCCTAGAAGCGGGCGAGTTCTCCGGTCGTACGTACATCGTGACCGGTGGCGGCAGCGGCATCGGCCGGGCCGTCGCGCTGGCCCTGAGCGACCGGGGCGCGCAGGTCGTCGTCGCGGGCCGCACGCCCGAACGGCTGGCCGAGACCGTCGCACTCGCCGAGGCGAAGGGCGGCCGGGCCCTCGCCGTACCGACGGACGTCCGCGACCCGGAAGCCGTCGACGCCCTCGTGGCCGCCGCCGTCGACCACTTCGGCCGGGTGGACGGCCTGGTCAACAACGCGGCCGGCAACTTCGTGGTGCCCGGCATCGATATGAGCCCGAACGGCTGGCGAGCGGTGGTCGACATCGTCCTCAACGGCTCGTACTACTGCACACGCGCCGTCGCCCGCCGACTCCGCGAGCAGGGCACCGGCGGCTCGGTGCTTTCGGTGATCGCCAGTTACGCCTGGCACGGGCACCCGGGGACCGTCCACTCGGCAGCGGCGAAGGCGGGCGTGCTGGCCATGACGCGCACCCTGGCGGTCGAGCTCGCACCGCTGGGCATCCGCCTCAACTGTGTCGCCCCCGGGCCGACCGAGACGGAAGGGGCGGGCGCGGCGTTGTGGGCGACGGACGAGGCGCGCGCCGGGGTGCTGGAGACGGTCCCGGCGGGCCGGTTCGCCGACCCGGCGGAGATCGCGGACGCGGCGCTGTTCCTGCTGGGCGACAAGGCCGCGTACGTGACCGGCGAGTGTCTGACGCTGGACGGCGGTCAGTGGCTCGGCAAGCAGGTGTACGGGCGCACGTCGGTCCAGGTGGAGGTGTAGGTCTGCCCGTACTGAACCCATGAGGATCGCCGTGGTGGGGCTGCTCGGTGCCGGGGCGGGCTCAGAGCCGGACGATGACGAGGGCTGTGTCGTCGATGGCGCCGTCGGGTGGGAGGAGGTCGAGGAGGATCGCGTCGGCGAGGGCTTCGGGGTCGGCGCCCCGGTGGCGGGTGAGGGCGTGGGCGAGGCGGGCGATGCCCGTATCGATGTCTTCGTGGCGACGTTCGATGAGTCCGTCGGTGTAGAGGACGAGGGTGTCGCCTTCCGTGAAGCCGGTGCTGGCCTCGGGCCGGGGGGTGTGGTCGGGGCGCGCGCCCAACGGGGGGTCGGTGGCCCGGTCGAGGAACTCGACGCCGCCGTGGGCGCGCAGCAGGGCGGGCGGCGGGTGGCCGGCGCTGCTGTAGGTGAGGGTGTGGGTATCCCAGTCGATGCAGGTCTCGACGGCGGTGGTGGACTCGGCGCCTTCGACGGAGCGGGCGTACAGCCCGAGGACTTCCAGGGCCTGAGCGGGCCCGCCGGCGACCCGGGACGCCGCGCTCAGGGCGCTTCGCAGCAGGCCCATGACGCCGGCGGCGCGCAGACCGTGGCCCACGACGTCGCCGACGGAGACCCCGATCCGGTCGCCGGGCAGATCGACCAGGTCGTACCAGTCGCCGCACACGTTCAAGGAGCCGACGGCCGGCTGGTAGCGCACGGCGGCCCGGTGGTGGCCCACATCGGCAGGGGCGGGCAGCATGGCCTTCTGCAGGGCGAGGGCGACCTCACGCTCGTGGGCGTGGGCCCGGCGCAGACGTTCGTTGACCTCCTGCAGTTCCCGGGCCCGGGTGTAGAGCTCGGCCTCCAGGGCCCGGGTCCGGCTGCCGTCGGCGCCGCCGCGGGCCTTGATGAGCTGGGTGACCTCCTCCACCCGGTGCACCAGCAGGACGACCTGGCCGTCGGGGCCGAGGATCGGGGCGTTGACCGGGCTCCAGTAGCGTTCCTCCCACTCGCTGGGCCGCTCCGTGGACTGGACGTCGTAGCGTTGCAGGGCCATGGTGTCGCGCTCACCCGTGCTCAGGACCCGCTGGAGCGAGGCATACAGGTTCCGTGCGCCGCTGGCGCCGGGGTCGTGGGGGTTGTCGGGGAACACGTCGAACAGGTACCGGCCGATCAGCTGCTCGCGGCTGCGTCCGGAGCCGCGGAGGTACTCCTCGTTCGCGTCCACGTACACCAGCTCGGGGGTCAGCAGTGCCACCATGCTGGGCAGTGCCTGGAGCACCGCCGCGTAGTCGATCGCCGCATCCGTCATGCCCAGCCTGCCTCAGCGCCTGACACCGCCCGTAATCTCCACCATAGTGCCGGGCGGGTGGCCTCGCCGGGCAGCCGCCCGGTGCCGATCAAGGCACCAGGTCCAGTTCTGTCCTATTTCCGGGGTGATCGACACGGTCACTCCGGAGAACGTCTACGACGGCTCGGTTCCCGCGGCGCCAGTACCTCCGTGGCGGGCGGCCCGCACGAGGAGGCGGCCGAGCAGCACCGGGGCACAGACGGTGTCGAAGCGGCGTGCCGTTCCGACGGGCAGGAGGATGTCGGTGTGGGCGGCGACCGGCGCGAAGGAGCTGTCGGTGACGGTGACGATGGTCAGGCCCGCCCCCCGCGCGTAGGCGAGGGCGTCGACGACCTCGTGCGGGTGCCGGGGCATGGCGAAGCACAGCAGGGCCGATGCGCCGACCCGTACGGCGTCGTCGACACGGTTGGTCAGCGTGGTGCCGCCCTCGTCGAGCAGCCGGATGTCGGGGTGCACCGTACGGGCGGCATGGGCGAAGTCGCCGGCCTGGGCGGCGGCGGCCCGCAGACCCAGAACCAGCAGCGGGTGCGAGGCGGCGAGCAGGTGGGCCGCGCGGACGACGGACGCCGGGTCGGTGAGCGCCGTGGACAGGTCGCGGAGGTTGTCGATCTCGGCCTGGACCAGCTTCTGGTAGGCGTTCGCCGGGGCGGCGGCCGGCCCCGGCCCGGCGGTGGCGATCTCCCGCAGGTGGCGGCGCAGGGCCGGGTAGCCGTCGAAGCCCAGAGCTACGGCGAACCGGGTGACGGACGGCTGACTGACGCCCGCCAGCTCGGCCAGCGCGATGCTGGAGAGGAACGGTACGTCGTCCGGGCGGCGCAGCATACTGTGCGCGATGCGACGCCGGGCGGGAGTCAGCCGGCAGCTTTCCAGTAACCGCCGTAGCCGGGTGGCTACGGGGCTCGGGGCGTCAGCCCGCTGGAGTGCCGGCACGGCCGTTCCGTCCCCCGTCGGATGGGCTCGTGCCCCTGTGTTCCACCGGTCACAGGCCGGGTGAGCGGGGGACCGGGGTCAGGGTGATGACCGCCGCCGTCCCTTCGACACGCACCGTCCCTTGGGCAGGCACCTCCCCTTGGGCAGGCACCGCACCTTCGACAGGCCCCGCGCCGACGTCCTGGCCGGAGAGCACGGCCGCGTCCAGCCGGTCGAGGACCACACCCGGCTCCTCGAAGGTCACCGTGCCCAGCAGGGCGATGACCAGGACCAGCTCTCCACTGCGGGGCGCGGGGGAGAAGTCCTCGTGGGCCATGCGGACATGAGCCGTCACCCTGGTGCGCCGCGTCATCACGTTGAGGTCGCCGATGGGACCGCCGAGCAGCCGGCAGGTGGTCATCGCGTCGCCCGGAAAGGCAAAGGGCTGGTGGGGTGCGGCGATCGTGTGCGGCGCCCCGTCGACCGTGAGCTCCATCCCCGGCCCCTCCACGAGGGTGATGACCCGGTCGACACCGCTGAAGGAGGAGAACGGTCCGCCCTGCCCGACCTCGGCCAGACTCACCCGCCAGGAGAAGTCGTCCAGTCCGGCCCCGGCAGGGCCGGCGGCCACCTCGCGGGTGATGCCACCGCCGTTCTTCCAGGGCGCCGCGGACCGGTCGTGCGCCCGGAGCACGCTCCACCCTCCGGGCACTGTGGACGCTCCGGAGACTCCGGGCTCCGCGGAGTCCCTGGTCATGCTCGCTTCTGTGGTCACGCTCGTTCACTTCCTCGTGTGCCGGTACCCGTTCCGGTACCTGTGCCGGTGCCGGTGCTCGGACCTGTGCCGGTGTCTGCTGCCGCTGCTTCGGCCGTCCCGCGCGCTGTCAACCGGCCCCTGTTCTTCCTCAATTGACCGGAGAGCGCGGTCTGCTCCTTCAGCGCGGCTTCGGTGAAGACCCGGTAACCGGTGTCAGGCCGGTATCCGTGGATCTCACGGGTGTCGAGGGCTTCCATGTACCGCAGCACCTCCTTGTTGATCACCTGTCCGGGTACCAGCACGGGGAAGCCCGGAGGGTACGGGGTGACGAAGGTGGCCGAGACGACCTCGCGGCCCCCGGCGACGGCCTCGCCGACCTCGTGCGACGGCAGGTACTCGCACTGGGTGTCGTCGTAGGCGAGGAAGAACGCGGTCCGCAGGTCGCCCTCCGGGGTGTGCACACCGGGACGGAAAGCGGCGTGGAACTCGCTGAAGTCCGGCAGCGCGGCCGAAGGGTCGTTGAGAGCCGCCCTCCGCCTGCGGTGCACGGCCCGCTCGCGCGGGTTCATCTCCTCGATGTTCTCCCGGAGTTCCTCGACGATCTTCACGAGGACCTCGATGAGATAGGCGACCGCGCTGCGCGTGGTGCCGATGGTGGTCATGAACAGCAGCGTGTTCCGGGTGGTCTTGTTGACCTGGACGCCGTACCGGTCCATGAGGTGCTCGTGCTTGAAGGTGTCGCCGTCGATCCCGGTGCGGCCGATGTGCAGCGTCGCCCGGGTGGGGTCGAGGACGAACTCGTCGTCCTGCCAGGCGGCGGACATCCGGGCGAGCCCGGTCCGCAGGGGCTGCTCCACGCCGGAGGAACGGAACCGGGCGGGGACCAGCTCGGGTGTGGTGAGGAAGTGCAGGTAGCGGCTCAGCAGCGGATGCTGGTCGATCGCGTCCCGCAGCACCCCCGCCTGCTCCAGCTGCTTCTGTACGAGTTCGAAACCCTCCAGCTCGGCCTGCCGGCGGCCGAGGTCCAGGGAGGCGAGGATCTGGTAGTTGGGCGAGGTCGAGGTGTGCGTCATGTACGCCTCGCGGAAGGTCTCCGCGACCTTGTGCCGGAACTCCTGGTCGAAGACGTGGATCATCGACCCCTGGCGCAGTGAGGTGAGCGTCTTGTGCGTGGACTGGGTGGCGTACACCCGGACCCGCACGGTGTCCGGGTCAGGCATCAGCCGACTGCTGAGCAGGGCCTCCTCGTCCGGTTCAGCGCCCAGCTCCCGGCGGTGCGCGGCGTACCGATCGGCGTAGTCCGCGCTCCGGTAGCGGTCGGTCAGCTCGCGGGCCGCGGCCATCGCGGTGCGGCGCCGGTAGACGGGGTGGAAGCGGGCGAAGGCGAACCACGCCTCGTCCCAGAGGAATGCCATGTCCGGCTTGAGCGCCAGGCACTCCTCCATCACCCGGGAGGGGTTGTAGACGATTCCGTCGAAGGTGCAGTTGGTGAGGAGGAGCAGCTTGACGCGGTCCAGCAGGCCCTCGCGCCGCAGCATCAGCAGCTTCCGCTTGATCTCCTCGATCGGCACGGCGCCGTACATTCCGTACTGGTCGAGCGGGTACGCGTCGAGGTAGACGACATGGGCGCCGGCCAGCATCAGCCCGTAGTGGTGGGACTTGTGGCAGTTGCGGTCCACGAGCACGACGTCGCCGGGCCGCACCAGGGCCTGGACGACGACCTTGTTGGCGGTGGAGGTGCCGTTGGTGACGAAGTACGTCTGCCGTGCGCCGAACGCACGGGCCGCCAGGTCCTGGGCCTCACGCAGCGGTCCGGTCGGCTCAAGGAGCGAGTCCAGGCCGCCGGAGGTGGCGGAGGTCTCGGCGAGGAAGATGTTGAGGCCGTAGAAACGGGCCATCTCCGGGATCCAGTGGGAGGTGACCACGGAGGTGCCGCGCGAGATGGGCAGGGCGTGGAAGACACCGGAGGGCCGTCGGCTGTGGGCCCGCAGCGCGGTGAAGAAGGGCGCGCGGTACCGCTCGCCGATGCCGTGCAGGATGGACAGGTGCAGTTCGAGCAGGCCCTCGCGGGCGTGGAAGACCCGGGCGAAGCGGCGGCTGAGCGAACCCGCTGTCCGCTCGACCGAGGCCTCCGTCATCAGATAGAGGTCCAGTTCAGGCCGGAGCGCGAGCAACCGGTCGCCGAGCAACTGCGCCCGCTGCTCGGGCTGTCGGCCGCACGGGATGTGCTGCCCGGCGTCGCCCTCGAAGAAGCGCCGCAGTACGTGCAGGTCGTGCGCGGACCGGTCGGCGAAGCGGTGGCGGATGACGACGGCCTGCACGCTGGAGTTGACCAGCGCGGTGACGACCGCGTCCTCGAAGCTGGGGGAGATGACGAGGCTGTAGACGAACTCGTCCTCGTCACGGCGCTGCCGGCGCAGTTCGTCGCGCAGCGCCTGTTCCTCCTGGTCGTCGAGTTCGCCGACGACCAGGACCTCGAAGTACGGCTTCGATGCCGCCGCGCCCGGGTCGTACCCCGCTGTGCCGTCGGCCTCCGCCGGTCCGTCGTGCGGTGCCAGGGGGGAGGGGGTGTGGTGGTAGGAGCCGGTGCTCAGCGCCCGGTTCAGTTCCTCCGCGCGCTGTGACAGCCTCCGGTGGTCGCCCGTCTCGTGCAGCCGGCGCAGTTCGGCGAGGCCGGCCTTGCCGGGGAAGGCCCAGCAGTTCTCGATCGGGGTGAGCAGCTGGAACAGCTCCTCCAGACGCCCGGCGTCCTGTTCGCCGGGCGGCCGGTGCGTGAGTTCGCCCAGTGAGCTCCAGGCGTCGGCACGCAACTGGCGGACGCTGTTGTGGACGGTGGCCGTCAGCGGACCCGTGCCGGTGCCCGTGCCCGTGCCGGTGCCGGTGTCCGGCTGGTCGGCGGCCGTCGGCGGATCGGTGTCCGGTTGGTCGGCTGCCGGTGAATCCCCTGAGCGCGTAATGGCGTTCACGGCCGGCGCCGGTGAATTCCCCGCGCGTGTACCGGCGTTCGCGGCTGCCGGGCCGGCGGCCTGGTCGCCCATCTGAGTGGTTCCCTTCGGGTGAGGTCGTGCGGCTCGCCGCGGTCTGCCGCTCACGAGGCGTCCGGGTGGCGCCGGCCCGCCTGCCACACGGCGGAGACCAGGGGTACCCCGGGCCGGTAGGCGAGGTGGACATGGGAGGGGGCGTCGAGGAGGGCGAGGTCGGCGCGGGCGCCGGGTGCGAGGCGGCCGATGTCGTCGCGGCGCAGGGCCCGGGCGCCGCCGGCGGTGGCGGCCCAGAGGGCCTCGTCGGGGGTCATGCCCATCTCCCGTACGGCGATGGCGATACAGAAGGGCATGGAACTGGTGAAGGAGGAGCCGGGGTTGCAGTCGGTGGACAGGGCGACGGTGGCGCCCGCGTCGAGGAGCCGTCGGGCGTCGGGGTAGGTGGCGCGGGTGGAGAACTCGCAGCCGGGCAGCAGTGTGGCGACGGTGGTGCCGTGGGCGAGGGCGTCGACGTCGGCGTCGGTGAGATGCGTGCAGTGGTCGGCCGAGGCCGCTCCGAGTTCGACGGCGAGCTGGACACCGGGCCCGTAGGAGAGCTGGTTGGCATGGACCCGGGGGAGGAGGCCCTTGGCCAGGCCGGCGGTGAGGATCGCGCGGGCCTGGTCGCCGTCGAAGGCGCCCTTCTCGCAGAACACGTCGATCCAGCGGGCGTACGGGGCGCACGCGTCCAGCATCGGTCCGGTGACCAGATCGACGTACCCGGCGGGGTCGTCGGCGTACTCGGGCGCGACGATGTGCGCACCCAGGAACGTCACCTCGTCCGTGTGCTCCCTCGCCACCCGCAGCGCGCGGGCCTCCTGCTCGGGGGTGAGGCCGTAACCGGACTTCGTCTCCAGCGTGGTCGTTCCCTGCCGGAGCGCCTCGGTGAGGTAGCGGGCGAGGTTGGCGCTCAGCGCGTCGTCGCTCGCCTCGCGGGTGGCGGCGACGGTGGTGCGGATGCCACCGGCGGTGTAGGAGCGGCCCGACATACGGGCGTTGAACTCCTCGGTGCGGTCGCCCGCGAAGATCAGGTGGTTGTGCGAGTCGACGAAGCCGGGGATGACGGCGCGCCCCTCTGCGTCGACGCGGCGGTCCGCCGCCGGCGCCGTGCCGGCGGGCCCGACCCAGGCGATGTCCGTGCCCTCGATCAGGACGGCGGCGTCGCGGAGCAGTCCCAGGGGCCCTGCACCGAGCGAGGGGTCGTTGGTGACGAGGCTGCCGATGTTCGTGAGGAGGGTGGTGGTCGCATGTGCCATGTCTCCATGTAGCCCCAGGCGGAGGCCGTACCGCCACGGCGGCCGAGTACCTACCGTCTGGCATCCGAGACACGTTGCGGTTGTGGTCACGGCGGCTGCACTCGGCGCGCGTACGCTCGCGATATGTCCACTGTGCCCGCCGCCGCCCAGGTGTTGGCGATCCTGCGCTATCTCGCACGTCAGGCGGGCCCGGTGCCCGCCGCCGCCATCAGCCGTGATGTCGGGCTGCCCCGGTCGACGACGTACCACCTGCTCGACACCCTCGCCCGCGAGGACTTCGTCGCCCACCTGCCGGAGGAGCGCCGTTACGGGCTGGGTGTCAGCGCCTTCGAGCTCGCATCGGGTTACAGCAGGCAGGCCCCCTTCGAGCGGCTGGCCCGGCTGCCGCTCGCGCAGCTCGTCGACCGCACCGGGCACAACGCGCACCTCGCGCTGCTGCACGGGCGCGAGGTCCTGTATGTGATCGAGGAGCGCGCGCCGGGCCGGGCGCCGCTGGTCAGCGATGTGGGGGTGCGCCTGCCGGCCCACCTCACCGCCAGCGGCCGTGCCGTGCTCGCGCGGCTGTCCCGGGCGCAGGTGCGGGCGCTCTTCCCCGACGCATCGGCGTTCGTCTCCCGTAACGAGACCGGGCCGAACTCGCTGTCGGCGCTCCACAACCTGCTGGTCGGGGTGCGGCGTCGTGGTTACGCGACGGAGGAGGGGGAGGTCACCCGCGGCTTTTCCTCCGTCGCCGCCGCCGTGCTCGACCACAGTGCTCACCCCATCGCGGGCGTCGCGGTCACCTTCCCCGGCGCCGCGGTGGGCCCGGAGGAGCGGGAGCGGATCGCGGGCCATGTCTCCCGTACCGCCCGGGAGCTGACCCGCCGGGTGGGAGGCGTGCTGGAGGCGCCACCGGGCGTGGAAGAAGGGCCGGCGCGCGGCGTTTGAGCACCACCGGGCGCGCCGGCCCTCCGTATGGGGGCCGGCCGGTCCGGACCGTACGGGTGCTGCCGTACGGAACGGACCGGCCGGACGCGGTCAGCTGAGCCGGCCGACAGCCGACTCCGCGGCGGCCACAGCGGCGCCGTCGGCGACATAGCGCACGGACGCCTCGATCTCGGGGGCGAGCCAGCGGTCGGGGCCGGGGCCCTCGACGGTCTGGCGCAGTGCGCCGAGCACCGCGGCCGTCCCGGGCGCCGGGGTCAGCGGGGCCCGCAGGTCGAGCGCGCGCGCAGCGGTGTAGATCTCGACGGCGAGGACGCGGGTGAGCCCGTCGATGGCGCGGCGCAGCTTGCGGGCGGCGGACCAGCCCATCGAGACGTGGTCCTCCTGCATGGCGCTGGAGGGGATGGAGTCGACCGAGGCGGGCGCGGCCAGCCGCTTGAGCTCGGAGACGATCGCCGCCTGCGTGTACTGCGCGATCATGTGGCCGGAGTCGACGCCCGGGTCGTCGGCGAGGAACGGGTTCAGACCGTGGTTGCGGGCCACGTCGAGGAAGCGGTCGGTGCGCCGCTCGGAGATCGACGCCAGGTCGGCGACGGAGATGGCGAGGAAGTCCAGGACAGCGGCGACCGGTGCGCCGTGGAAGTTGCCGTTGGACTCCACGCGTCCGTCGTGGGTCACCACCGGGTTGTCGACGGCGCTGGCGAGCTCGCGGGAGGCGACGGTCTCGGCGTGGGTGAGGGTGTCGCGGGCCGCGCCGTGCACCTGCGGGGAGCAGCGCAGGGAGTACGCGTCCTGCACGCGGGTGCACTCCGGGCCGCGGTGGCTGGCGACGATGCCGGAACCGGCCATCAGCGCGCGCAGGTTCGCCGCGCTGTCGGCCTGGCCCGGGTGCGGGCGCAGCGCCTGGAGGTCGGCGGCGAAAACGGCGTCGGTGCCGAGCTGGCCCTCGACGCTCATCGCGGCGGCGATGTCGGCGGTGCGCAGCAGCTTCCGCAGGTCGTGTGCGGCCAGCACGAGCATGCCGAGCATGCCGTCGGTGCCGTTGATGAGGGCGAGGCCCTCCTTCTCGTGCAGGGTGACCGGGGTGAGGCCCGCCTCGGCCAGCGCCTCGCCGGCCGGCTTGCGCACGCCCTGCGCGTCCCGCACCTCGCCCTCGCCCATGACGGCGAGCGCGCAGTGTGCCAGCGGCGCGAGGTCGCCGGAGCAGCCGAGGGAGCCGTACTCGTGCACGATCGGGGTCAGGCCGGCGTTGAGCAGCGCCGCGTAGGCCTCGGCGGTCTCCGTGCGCACTCCCGTACGGCCGGTGGCCAGCGTCGACAGCCGCAGCAGGACGAGGGCGCGCACCACCTCGCGCTCCACCTCGGGGCCGGAACCGGCGGCGTGCGAACGCACCAGGCTCCGCTGGAGCTGGGCGCGCAGTTCGGTGGGGATGTGCCGGGTGGCCAGCGCGCCGAAGCCGGTGGAGACGCCGTAGTGGGGGACCACGTCGTCGGCGAGGCTCTCGATCACCTCGCGGCTGCGCGCGATCTCCTTGAGGGCTTCCGGGGAGAGCTCGACGCGTGCGTCGTGGCGTGCGACGGCGACGACATCTTCGGCGGAGAGAGGGCCGATACCTACAACAATGTTCATGTCTTCCATGAAGCCGCATGTCAAGGCCGGACGCGACAGGTGGCGGGACAGATATGTCCGGGATCCCAGACAGTGTGAAGTCTGGGATCCCGGACACATCTGTCTCGGCGCGCGCCTGTCGGTTACCGGCGGCCCGCCGGAACGGTCTCCGGCTCGGGCGCTCCCGCCTCGTCACTGCGCCGGCGGGCTTCGAGGCGCGGACCCACCCAGAGCTGGTGGACGCCCGCGAGCAGCGCCAGCCACACGACACCGACGACCAGGGCGATGCGGGTGCTCCCGTAGAAGCCGAGCACCACCAGGACGCCGGCCATGAAGACGATGGCGGCGATCTGTCCGTACGGCCACCAGGGGACGGGGAACTTCAGGGCGGACTGTTCCTCGCCGGGCATGTCCCGCCGGGCCTTCACCTGGGTCAGCAGGATCATCAGCCACACCCAGACCGTGGCGAAGGTGGCGATCGAGGAGATGATCAGGAAGACCTTGCCCGGCATCAGGTAGTTCATCAGGACGCCGAGGAGCAGCGCTCCGATCATGATGAGGGTGGTCACCCACGGCACGCCGTTGCGGCTGAGCCGGCGCATGACCGCGGGCCCCTGCCCGCGCTCCGCCAGGCCGAACATCATGCGTCCGGCGGCGAAGATGTCGCTGTTGATCGCCGAGAGGGCCGCGGTGAGGACGACGGCGTTCAGCACGGTGGCGGCGGACTTGAGGCCGACGCCGGTGAAGATCTGGACGAACGGGCTGCCCGATGTGCCGACGTGCTGCCAGGGGTTGACGGACATGATGACGGCGAGGGTCAGGACGTAGAACAGGATGATGCGCACGGGGATCGAGTTGACCGCGCTCGGGATGGTCTTCTCCGGGGAGTCGGCCTCTCCTGCCGTGACACCGATGATCTCCGTGCCGCCGAAGGCGAACATGACCACGGCGAAGGAGACGACGAAGCCGTGGGCGCCGTGGGCGAAGAAGCCGCCGTTGTCCCAGAGATTCGATATGCCGACGTGTTCGCTCCCGCTGCCGAGGCCGAAGGCGATCACGGCGATGCCCCCGAGGATCATCGCGACGATGGCGATGATCTTCACCAGGGACAGCCAGAACTCCAGCTCACCGAAGACCTTGACGCTAACGAGGTTGAGCGCGCCGATGACGAGGACGGCGGCCAGCACCCAGATCCACCGCGGCACACCGGGGAACCAGAAGCCCATGTAGACGCCGACCGCGGTGATGTCCGCGATACAGACGATGACCATCTCGAAGGCGTAGGTCCAGCCCGTGGTGAAGCCGGCCAGTGGGCCGAGATGTTTCGTGGCGTACTCGCCGAAGGAGCCGGCGCACGGGGAGCTGACGGCCATCTCGCCGAGCGACCGCAGGACGAGGAAGACGGCGGCGCCGCCGATGAGATACGCCAGGAGCACGGCGGGCCCGGCTGCCTTGATGGATTCGGAGGACCCGTAGAAGAGTCCGGTGCCGATCGCCGAACCGAGTGCGATGAAGCGTATGTGCCGAGAAGTGAGACCTCGGCTCAGCGTCGCTTTTTCGGAAGCCAACTGTGTCCTCCCTTGGGACCAGCGGTGATGGGGGGTGCGGGCCTTTGGGGGAGGTAGGGCGGAGTGGGGACTCTCCGAGCCCTGAGCGCCGCGCACCGTGGGGAGCACCCTGTATATTCCTGTATATACAGGTGTTGTCAAGAGGTGATCCAATGAGTGAACAGGGGGCTGCACAGGGCCCGGCGTCGAGCACATCGCCCGCCGTCGGCCGCGCGCTGGACATCCTGGTGTACCTGGCCGGGCGCTCGGGACCGGTGAAGACCGCCGCCATCGCCCGCGACATGGACATCCCGCGCTCCTCCGCCTACCACATCCTCGCGGTGCTGGCCGAGCGCGGATTCGTCACCTACCTCCCGAAGGAGCAGGCGTACGGCCTCGGCATGGCCGCCTTCGAGATCGGCTCCGCCTATCTGCGCCACGAGCCCCTGGAGCGGCTCGCCCGCCCCGTGCTGCGCACCCTCGCCGCCCGGCTCGGCCAGACCGTGCACCTCGGCATCCTGCACGGCGCCGAGACGGTCTACCTGCTCAAGGAGCGCCCGTCGGCGGGCCGTTCCGGCGATGTGGACGTCGACCTCGTCACCGACATCGGCGTCCGCCTGCCGGCCCACCTCACAGCCAACGGCCGGGCCATCCTCGCCCACTCCGAAGCGCAGGTGCGGGCCCTCTTCCCGCGGCCCGGCGACCTCATCACCCGTACGGGCAAGGGGCCGCGGTCACTGGCGGAACTGCTGGACCTGCTGGCCCGGGACCGGGAACGGGGCTGGTCGGAGGAGACCGAGCTGGTCTCCCGGGGCTTCCGCTCGCTGGGTGTGGCGGCCTTCGACCACCACGGGCGTCCCGTCGCCGCGCTCAGCAGCACCTGGCACGTGCACCACAGTCCGCACGACCCCGACGAGGTGCGGGACGTTCTCCAGCAGGGCGCGGCCCGGCTGACGTCCGCCGTCTCCGGCCGGGCACCCGAAAGCCCGAAGCCGGCGCCGCGCGCGGGTCTTCCCGGCCGGGGGCCGGACGGGTGTCACTCCGCTTCGAAGGCGCCTTCGAGCCGGTAGCGCGAGCCGGGGTGCAGCAGGCGCGCGATGCTCACCAGGGCGCCCCGCGACCAGGTGCGGCGGTGTATGAGCAGACAGGGCTCCGACGGGGCGACGCCGAGCAGGGCGCACTCCTCGGCGTTGGGCAGTACCGCCTCCACGATGTGCTCCCCGTGGTCGAGCGGGGCGACGTCGGAGAGGAAGGCGAACGGAGTCCGCGCGGTGAAGTCCTGCTCCAAGTACCCCGGTGCAAAGGCCGGGTTGACGTAGCGGTCCTCCAGCTGGATGACCACGCCGTTCTCGCTGTGCACGACCCGCGAGTGGAAGACGGGCCGCCCCGCGGCGACCCCCAGCTCGGCGCCGGCCCTGCGATCGGCGGGCTCGGCACCGACCGACAGCACCTGGGCGTCGTAGCGGTGGCCCCGCCGGCGGACCTCCTCGGCGATGTTCTGCACCTCGACAAGGCCCGAACTGCCCTTGGCCAGGGCCACGAAGCTGCCGACGCCCATGACCCGCCGGATCAGCCCCTGCGCCGCCAGCTCGCGCAGCGCGCGGTTGACCGTCATCCGGGACAGCCCGAGCGAGGCGACGAACTGGCTCTCCGACGGCAGCGAGTCGCCCTCCCGCCAGCGTCCGCTGCGGATCTGCTCCGCCACCAGGTCCTTGATCCGCTGGTACGCCGGGGTGGCCCCGGCCGCGCGCTCCCCGTACAGACGGGCCAGGTCCGCAGCCCTCACGGTCAAGCCGCTCACCATCCCCTGTCACCGGTCCGTCCCCGCGCCCCCACCGGGGAAATTCTCCGCGTCCCCGCCGGGGGAATCCCCCGGGCCCCCGCCGGAGAAATTATAGGTGAGCCGGATTCCCGGTCTCGGATCCGAGAATCCGGGACAGAAGGCCTGGCCCCCGCCCCGCCCGCCGCCTGTTATGGGAGCGCACGCCGGTGCCGCATCACCGGCGTTCCCCCCTCAGACCCTTCCCCAGGAGGCACCATGACCAGCGTTTCTCCGGAGGCCCGCCCCCGGACCGTCCACGCGCCCCGCGGCACCGAACTGACCTGCCTCGGCTGGCAGCAGGAGGGCGCTCTGCGGATGCTCATGAACAACCTCGACCCCGAGGTCGCCGAGCACCCGGAGGACCTGGTCGTCTACGGCGGCACCGGCAAGGCCGCCCGTAACTGGCCCGCCTACGACGCCATCGTCCGCACCCTCAAGACGCTCAAGGACGACGAGACGCTGCTGGTGCAGTCGGGCAAGCCCGTCGGCGTCATGCGCACCAGCGAGTGGGCGCCGCGCGTGCTGATCGCCAACTCCAACCTGGTCGGCGACTGGGCCAACTGGGAGGAGTTCCGCTCCCTGGAGGCGCGCGGCCTGACCATGTACGGCCAGATGACGGCCGGTTCCTGGATCTACATCGGCAGCCAGGGCATCCTTCAGGGCACCTACGAGACGTTCGGGGCCGTCGCCCGCAAGAAGTTCAACGGCACGCTCGCCGGGACGATCACCCTGACCGCCGGGCTCGGCGGCATGGGCGGCGCCCAGCCGCTCGCCGTGACGATGAACGACGGCGTCGCGATCTGCGTCGACGTCGACCCCACCCGTATCGAGCGCCGCATCGCCCACCGCTACCTCGACGTCGCCGCCGACGACATCGACCACGCGCTCCGTCTCGCCGTCGAGGCCCGCGACGCCCGCAAACCGCTGTCCATCGGCCTGGCGGGCAACGCCGCCGAGGTGTTCCCCGAGCTGCTGGAGCGGGGCGCGCCCATGGACATCGTCACCGACCAGACCTCCGCGCACGACCCGCTGGCCTACCTCCCCGTCGGCGTGAGCCTGGAGGAGTGGCACGAGCAGGCGGCCAAGGACCCGGCGGACTTCACCGAGCGCTCCCGCGCCTCCATGGCCAGGCACGTCGAGGCCATGGTCGGCTTCCTCGACGCCGGCGCCGAGGTCTTCGACTACGGCAACTCCATCCGCGACGAGGCCCGCAAGGCCGGCTACACCCGCGCTTTCGACTTCCCCGGCTTCGTCCCGGCGCACATCCGCCCGCTGTTCGAGGAGGGCCTCGGCCCGTTCCGCTGGGCCGCCCTGTCCGGTGACCCCAAGGACATCGAGGCCACCGACAAGGCCATCATGGAGCTGTTCCCGGAGAACGAGCACCTGCACCGCTGGCTCAAGATGGCCGGTGAGCGCGTCTCCTTCGAGGGCCTGCCCGCCCGTATCTGCTGGCTCGGCTACGGCGAGCGCCACCGCGCCGGCCTGCGGTTCAACGAGATGGTCGCCTCCGGGGAGCTGTCCGCCCCGGTCGCCATCGGCCGTGACCACCTCGACTCCGGCTCCGTCGCCTCGCCGTACCGCGAGACCGAGTCGATGCTCGACGGATCCGACGCGATCGCCGACTGGCCGCTGCTCAACGCCCTGGTGAACACCTCGTCCGGCGCGTCCTGGGTCTCCATCCACCACGGTGGCGGCGTCGGCATGGGCCGCTCCATCCACGCGGGCCAGGTCTGCATCGCCGACGGCACCGAACTCGCCGCCCAGAAGCTGGCCCGGGTGCTCACCAACGACCCCGGCATGGGTGTCATCCGGCACGTGGACGCGGGCTACGACCACGCCACCTCCGTGGCGCGCGACCGCGGGGTGCGCATTCCGATGACCGAGGAGAACGATCGATGACGGCGACCCGCACACCGCCCTTGACGGTGGATGTGGCCCCCCGCCCCTGGACGGGCCGCGACGACGGGCCCGGTACCGACAACCTGCGCTGGCACCATGTGACCGGCCTCGACCCCGACCGGGCAGAACCGGGCGACGTGGCGTTCGTCGGCTTCCGCAGCGACGAGGGCGTACGCCGGAACAAGGGCCGCCAGGGCGCGGCGGACGGACCGCGTGAACTGCGCGCCGCCCTCGCGCCCATGGCGCTCCCGTGGCCGGTGCGGGCGCTGGACCTCGGCGACATCGAGGTGGCCGACGGCCACCTCGAAGAGGGGCAGCACCGGCTGGGCCAGGTGATCACCCCGCTCGTCGACCGCGGCCACCCGGTGGTGGTGCTCGGCGGCGGCCATGAGGTGGCCTACGGCAGTTACATCGGGCTGGCCGGTACGCGCGCGGTGCGCGAGGGCGGCCGCCTCGGGGTGCTCAACCTCGACGCCCACTTCGACCTGCGCGACGACGTACAGCCCAGCTCCGGCACGCCGTTCCTCCAGATGGCACACGCCGAGCAGCAGCGCGGTGAAGAGCTGAACTACTGGGTGCTCGGGGTGAGCCAGCCGAGCAACACCGAGCGGTTGTTCCGCACCGCCGACGAACTCGGCGTGCGGTACCTGCCGGACACCCAGTGCCGCATGTTCGACCTGCCGCTCGTCGACGGATTCGTCGACGCGTTCCTGGCGAGCTGCGACGTCGTCCATCTGAGCATCGACCTCGATGTGCTTCCCGCCGGCGCGGCTCCCGGGGTCAGCGCCCCGGCCGCCTACGGCGTGCAGATGGAGATCATCGAGCACGTATGCGCCCGAGTGGCGGCCGCCGGAGCTCCCCTGCTGGTCGATGTCGCCGAGCTGAACCCGGGCCTCGACGTCGACCACCGCACGGCGCGGGCGGGCGCCCGTCTGATCCACCGCATCCTGACGTCGGGGGGCACGCCGCGGACGTGACCGGCGCTGAGAATCCGGCGCCGGGGAAGAGCTGGGGAAGAGCGGAGGCAGCCGCCGGGTCAGTCGGTCCGGGCCTTGAGGTGGGCCCGCTCGCCCTGGTGCCCGAAGAGTACGAGCAGTTCCACGGGCCGGTCGTCGTCGGGACCGAGCCAGTGCGGTACATGGGTGTCGAACTCGGCCGCCTCACCGGCTTTCAGCGTCAGGCGCTGCTCGCCCAGGATCAGCCGCAGCCGTCCGGCGAGCACGTAGACCCACTCGAAACCGGCGTGCGTCTTCAGCTCGGGATCGGTGCCGGGCCTGGGCGGGATCAGCAGTTTGTGGGCCTGTACGCCGCCGGGACGGCTGAGCGGCACATACGTCATGCCGTCCCGGGTGACCGGCTGGAGATGGATGCGCGGATCGCCGGTGCGCGGTGCTCCGACCAGTTCGTCGAGGGGGACCGCGTAGATCTCCGCGAGCGGCAGCAGCAGCTCCAGGGTCGGTTTGCGGTCGCCGCTTTCGAGGCGGGACAGGGTGCTCCCGTTGATCCCGGTCCGCTCGGCCAGCTCGGCCAGCGTCAGGCCGCGCCTGTGCCGCAACTCCCGCAGGCGCGGTCCCACGGCGTCCAGCACGTCCTTCTTCACGGCGACCATGCCTTCAAGATGCCGAAACAGCATGAACCTTTGCAACCCCGGCCGTGGACGGCGCAGTGTCCTCACCACAGGCCGCACCGCGCGGACCGCCCCGTCAGAGAGCCGTGCCCATGAACAGCGCCACCGACTCCGCATCCTTCTGGGAGAACCACTACGCGACCCTCCCCCCGCAGTGGGGCACCAGGCCCAACGCGGTCCTGGCCGGACTCGTTCCCGTACTGGCGCCCTCTCCGGGAACGGCGCTGGACCTGGGCTGCGGGCACGGCGGTGACGCGTTCTGGCTCGCCGCACGCGGCTGGGACGTCACCGCGGTCGATGTCTCCGCCACGGCCCTGGACCGGGTGGCCGCAGGTGCCGGAGCCGCCGGTGCGGCCGACCGGATCCACCCGGTCCGGCACGACCTGGCCGAGACGTTCCCCGAGGGCTCCTTCGACCTCGTCAGCGCCAGTTACTTCCACACACCGGTCGAGATCCCCCGCGACGAGGTACTGCGCCGGGCCGCCCGTGCGGTGGCGCCGGGCGGGCTGCTGCTCGTGGTGGAGCACGCGTCGGTGGCGCCCTGGTCCTGGCAGGCCGGTGAGGACGTGCAGTTCCCCACCCCCGATGAGGTGCTGGCGTCCCTGCGGCTCGACGGCGGCTGGCACACCGAGCGGTGCCACGCACCCCGGCGGACCGCCACCGGGCCCGAGGGCCGGACCACGACCGTCACCGACAACGTCATCGCCGTACGGCGCACGCCCTGACGCCGGGGCCGGACCCTGGACGGTTCCGGATCCTGGACGGTTCCGGCCCTATCCCTTCGCCCGGCGGGTCTTCGCTCCCAGCGCGTAGAAGACCACCCCGACGGCCAGGAACAGCGCGATGGGCACGGTCTGGGTGAGGGTGTACGCGAGGCGCTGGCCCGCGAAGGAGTCGGGCAGGGAGCCGGACGGTGAGCCCGAGGTGCCGAACCAGCCGACCCCGAAACCCGGCCAGATGAGCACGATCACGGTGAACGCGACCAGTCCGGTGGCGAGCACCGTCACCGTCCACGCGCCGACGCGTCCGCCCGGCACGGAGTAGGGGCGCGGGGCTTCGGGGTACTTGCGGCGCAGCGCCAGCAGGCTGGGGAAGGTGATCACGTACGAGATGAACGTCGTGGAGATCGTCAGGCTCAGCCCGGCCGCGAAGTACTTCTCGCCGTTGCCGCCGGTGAGGTTGAGCGCCACGACGAAGAGGACCGACGCGAGTACGGCGGAGAGCAGGTTGACCCGCACCGGAGTGCCGTGCTTCTCGGAGATGGTGCCGAGCCAGGCAGGCCCGGCACCGTCCGCGCAGGCGACCGCCTGTGCGCGGTGGGCTCCCATCGCCCAGGTGACGCCGGAGGTGAGCAGCCCGATGATGAGCCCGGCCGCGGCGATTCCGCCGAAGACGGCACCCGCCCCGGTGAGGGTGACGGCTCCGTCGGCCGCGATGTGCCCGCCGTACACGGTGAACACGGCCTTGCAGGCGTCGATGAACCCGCCGAGACTGCCGATCTCCTTGCCGGGCAGGACAAAGAGGATGCCGAGGATGGGGCCGCCGTAGAGGACGAGGGAGGCGAGCCCGGAGCGGAGGATGGCGAGGGGGATGTCGCGGCGCGGGTTGGTCATCTCCTCGGCGGCGGAGCTGGGCAGTTCGAAGCCGACGTAGTTGAAGATGAGCACGGGGACGAGGGCGACGAACCCGGTGTACGTGGGGGTGAACTCCCCTGCGGGCAGGCCGTGTACGCCGTTCTCGGCGGCGAAGACCACCACGGAGACCAGGAAGAAGCCGAGCAGCACGATCCGGGCCACGGCTCCGGCGATGGGCACCCACTTGCCCACCCGCACGGACTGGACGATGGCGAGGGTGCCGCCCCAGATGAAGACGAGGCCGGCCGCGTACTTCCAGATGCCGGGCAGCGGCGTGAAGAACTCCTCCCACGTCGTCAGGGCGATGATGCAGAGACTGCCGCCCACCCAGACGGGGTTGGACATCCAGTAGAGGATCTGGTTGACACCCGCCGTCAGCCGCCCGAAGGCGAGCCGGGTCCAGACGTAGGGGCCGCCCTGGACGGGGAAGGCCGAGCCGAGTTCGGCGACGAGCAGTCCGTACGGGAGGAAGAAGGCGAGCGCGAGGATCGCCATCCAGGTCAGCCCCTGCGGTCCCTGCGCGGCGACCGAGCCGATCGTGTCCAGGCCGACGAGGGTGCAGATGAGGAAGAACAGGACGTCGAGACGGCGAAGGTCCTTGCGCAGCCGGCCCCGTTGCTCGCCCCAGCCGGTGGACAGGTCGGGGGTCTCCGGGGCGGGCCGGGAGGCTTCGGTGGGCGGTGCTTGGGTCACGGAGGGACTCCTACGGCGGTACGGGAGCGTACTGGCGCGGCACATGTAACTGACTGAATGGCCAGTCAGTAGGGAGACTGTGTCCCCAGCCGTGTCCCGGTGTCAATACTCCGTCGGCCCCTGTCTGGACCGCCCGTTGGGACCGGCCGTGTGCAGGGTGTGCCGTGTGCAGGGTGTGCGGGGTCCGTCCGCGTACGGAGGGCCGTCCGCTCCGGAATAGGGTGACGGCATGGCGAGAGTGCGGTTGAGCGTGGAGGAGCGGCGCGGGGAGATGCTGCGCGCCGCCGTCGAGCAGATCGAGGCGCGGGGCGTGCCCGCCGTGCGGATCGCCGATGTGGCCTCGGCTCTCGGGGTGAGCAACGCGCTGGTGCTCTACCACTTCTCGACCAAGGAGAAGCTCGTGGCGGCAGCGTTCCACCATGCCGCCGAAGGCGACCTCGCTCAGCTGCGGAAGTTGCTCGGGCGCCGCACGCCGGCGGTGCACCGGCTGCGTGCGGCGGTGCGCTGGTACGCGCCGACCGGGCAGGCCAAGGGCTGGCGGCTGTGGATCGAGGGCTGGTCGGCGGCGCTGCGGGACCCGGGCCTGCGCGAGGTGACCCGGGATCTCGACCAGCAGTGGAAGGCGGCGCTGACCGAGGTCATCGCGGAGGGCGTCGAGGCGGGCGAGTTCCCCTGCGCGGATCCGGCCGCCGCGGCGTGGCGGCTGACCGCGCTGCTCGACGGGCTGGCGGTGCAGATGACGTCGTACACCGGCTACACCGGGGCGCTCACCCGCGCCACGATGCTGGAGTGGACGGACGACGCGCTGGCGCGCGAACTCGGCATCGACCGCGCGGCGCTCACGAGGCCACCGCAGCAGCAGTAACCCTCCCGGCGCTGTCGCCCTGGTCGCCCTTTTCGCCCTTGCCGTCCCGGACCATCGAATCGAGGATGGTCCGGACCGTTTCCTCGGTGATGCCGGGGTGGAGGAACGCGAGCCGGGCGACCGTTTCGCCCTCCCAGACGCTCGGGGTGATGAAGGCGACGCCCGACGCCAGAAGCTCCTTGGACCAGGCGTAGTAGTCCGCCGGCTGCCAGCCCGTACGACGGATGAGGACCACGGTCAGTTCGGGCTCGCGGAGCAGTTCCAGGCCGTCGTACTGCTCGACCAGGCGGGCCGTGCGCTGCGCGATGGCCGCGCCGTGGGCGACCGCGTCGCGGTAGGCGTCGGTGCCGTGGACGGCGAGGGAGAACCACAGCGGCAGGCCGCGGGGGCGCCGGGTCAGGTGGTAGGCGTAGTCGCTCGGATTCCACTCGCCGCCCTCGTCGTCCCCGTGGATGGCGTCCAGATACGAGGCGTCCTGCGTGTGCACGGTGCGCGCCGTCCTAGGGTCCCGGTAGAGCAGGGCGCCGCAGTCGAACGGCGCGAACATCCACTTGTGCGGGTCGACCACGAGGGAGTCGGCGTGCTCGATGCCCCGCAGCCGTTCCCGCAGTTCGGGAACGAAGAGCGCCGCGCCGCCGTACGCGGCGTCGATGTGCAGCCACAGACCGCGGGCGCGCGTCTGCCCGGCCACCCCCGCGAGGTCGTCGATGATCCCGGCATTGGTGGTGCCCGCGGTCGCGACGACGGCGACGACGGGTGCTCCGCCGTCCCGCTGCGCCGCGTCCAGGGCGGCGGTGAGCGCCTCTCCGGTCAGCCGGTGGTCGGTGGTGGGGACGACGAGGGCTTCGACGCCCAGGATGCGCAGGGTGTTGCCGACCGAGGAGTGGACCTGGTCGCTCACCGCGATCCGTACCGGGGCGCGTTCGTCGAGGCCGAGGCGGTCGCGGCCGGTGTCGCGGGCGACGACGAGGGCCGAGAGATTGCCGGCCGAGCCGCCGCTGACGAAGCAGCCGCCGGCGCCGGCGGGCAGGCCGGCCAGGTCGGCGAACAGGCGCAGTACGGAGTTCTCGGCGGCGACCGCGCCGGATGCCTCCAGCCAGGAGACGCCGTGCAGGGACGAGGCCGAGACCACCATGTCGAACAGGGCCGCGGCCTTGGTCGGGGCGCCGGGTATGAAGGCGAGGAAGGCCGGGTGGTCGCAGGAGACGACGGTCGGTTCGAGGTCCTCGGTGTAGGTGCGGAGCACGTCGGCGGGGTCCCGCGGGGCCGCTCCGATGGTGTCCTTCAGGGCCAGGGCCAGCTCCTGGTGGTCGCCGAGGCGGCCGAGCGGTGGCGGGTCGAGCCGGAGCCGGTGCAGGAGGTGGTCCATGACCTGCTGGGTGAGGTCCTCGTCGTAAGAGTGCACGGGGCGTCTCTCCTGTCGCGCGCTGCCGGTGGATATGTGAGGCGTTCTCATGGGCGATCCTAATTGGGTCTCTGGCGGACCCAATTAGGAGCCTAAGGGCCACCCCCGTCCGCGTCAATCATGTTCGTCGCGAGGTGCGAGGTGCGAGGTGCGAGGTGCGAGGCGCGGGGGGCGAGGGGCGCCGGCGGGGCGCCGCCGCGGAACGCGAGTGCGGAACAAGTGCGGCACGCGAGCGCGGCAGTGGCCTGAGCGGTCCGAGTGCCCCGGTGATCCGGCGTCGCGGTGACCCGGCGCCGCGGTGGGTCAATCGTCCGAGGCGAACTGGCCCAGCAGGGACAGGAACTGGCGGTGCGAGGCCCGCAGATGCTCCAGCATCCGGGCCTCCGCGGCATCACCGTCACCGGACAGCACGGCGAGCGCCACGCCCTCGTGCTCCTCGCGGAAGGCGCAGCCGAAGTCCCGGCCCGCCGGGTACACCCGGGTCCAGTCCGAGCCGAGCCACAGGGCGTTGCCGCCCACGAACATCTCGGTCCTGGCCCGGGTCACCGCCTCCGCCAGCACTTCGTTGCCGCCGGTGGTGGCGATGCCGAGGTGGAAGGCGGTGTCGACGCGGTGGTACGCGCCGAGGTCCGCCACCTCGGTGTCGAGCAGTGCCACGAGTTCACGGCGGGCGGTGCCCGACCCGCGCTCCGCGGCCAGCCGCGCCGCGAAGGGCTCGATCGCCTGCCGGTACTCCATGTAGTCGCGCAGCGAGGCCCGGATCCCGGCCGTGATGGTGGCGCGCGCCCGCTCCCGGCCCGGCCGTACGGCCTCGACCCGGGTGCCGCCCGAGCGCCCCAACGTCGTGCTGACCAGCCCCTCTTCGGTCAGCTCGCGAAGCGCCTGCCGTACGGTGTTGCGGCCCACGCCGAAGACGCCGGCCAGTTCGCGCTCGGTGGGCAGCCGGTCGCCGGGGGCGAAACCACCGAGGGCGATGCGCTGGCGCAGCGCCTCGGCCACCACCGCGTGCGAGGCCGCCTGTTTCGCGACGGCTGCTCGCTCGTCACGATTTCCGCTGCTGCTCACGTGCCCTCTCCCCGGTCGCGGGTCGGGCGCCTGCCGCCGTACCCCTGAGGGTCATGTTATTGGACCTGGCGCGGATCCTATTGACACTCCGATCTTGGCGACTTAGCGTCACCCCATCGTTTTTGGGTCTCACGCAAGCCCAATGGTCGGCCGTGAAGGGCCGCCCGTGAAGGAGTACGCGCATGAGCACAGCCTCTGGTGCCGGGACGGCACCCCTGAGCAGGTCCAACCCGTGGAAAGTCGCCGGGGCTTCGATGATCGGGACCAGCGTCGAGTGGTACGACTTCGGCATTTACGCCACCGCTGCCGCGCTGGTGTTCCCCGAGCTGTTCTTCCCGGAGATGAACCGGGCGCTGGGCACCCTCATGTCGTTCACGACACTGTTCGTCGGGTCTCTGGGGCGCCCGCTCGGGGCCATTGTCTTCGGTCACATCGGCGATCGCTTCGGCCGCAAGAGGGCTCTCATCTGGTCGATGACCCTGATGGGCGGGGCCACCGTCTGTGTCGGCCTGCTTCCGGGCTATGCGTCCATCGGCGTCGCCGCGCCGATCCTGCTCGTACTGATACGGATGATCCAGTCCCTCGCGGTCGGCGGCGAGTGGGGCGGGGCGGTCCTGTTCGCCGTCGAGCACGCCCCGCCGCGACGCAAGGCGTTCTTCGGATCCTTTCCCCAAGTCGGCGACGGCGTGGGGTACTTCCTCTCCACCGGTGTCTTCGCCCTGATGGCTCTGGTCGGCCACCGGGCGCTGGTGGACTGGGGCTGGCGCGTCCCCTTCCTGCTGTCCGCCGTGCTGGTCCTCGTCGGCCTGGTCATCCGCAGCAGCATGGAGGAGTCCCCCGAGTTCGAAGCGGCCCGGCTCGCCGAACAGGCCGAGGAGAAGCAGGCGGCGCCCTTCGTCGCCGTCATCCGCGACGCCTGGAAGACCTGGCTGCTGGCCTCGGGCGCCTTCCTCATCACGGTCGCCGGCTACTACATCGTGGTCACCTTCATGTCGACGTACGCCGTGTCGGACCTGGGGTTCACGGACTCCCAGGCGGCGGGCGCCGGTACGGCGGCCTCGGTCGTCGTCATCATCTGCACCCCGCTGGCGGCCCTGTTCGCCGACCGCTACGGGCTGCGCAAAGTGACGCTCACCGGGATCCTCCTCCATGTGGTGGTCGCCTTCCCGATGTTCTGGCTCGTCGACACCCACTCGGTGGCCGGGCTGTGGCTGGCGATGTGCCTGCCGATGCTGGCCAGCACGATCGCGTACGCCTCGATCGGCACACTTGTCTCCGGCTGGTTCGCCCCGAGGGTCCGCTACACGGGCCTCTCGATGAGCTTCCAGACGGCCGGCCTGGTCGGCACCCTGGCCCCGGCCGCGGTGACCTGGCTGTACAGCGACCTCGGCAACTCCTGGACCCCGGTCGCCCTGACCTTCGTGGCCATGGCGCTCGTCAGCGCGGTCTGCCTGACGGCGTGCGACCCGGGCCGTACGGCTGCGAACACCGCCGGAAGCGACGCCGGGAGTGTCAAGTCGAAGGAGAAGGTGGAGGGGGCGGACTCACGGGCGGCCGGTGAAGCGGTCGGCATGTGACGGGCCGCCTCCGCCAGCCACTCGATCCGGTGGACGTTTGGTCCAAGCCATGAAGACTCGGGGGCCGACTCGCTCACGGCAACGAGCGGGTCAGCCATACCAGTTCACCGCTGTCGTCCGTGGAAACGTGATCCCGCTCGAACCCGATCTTCTCAAGGACACGGAACGATGGTGTGTTCCATGCGCGGACGGTCGCCCAGAGCCGATTCCGCCCGGTCGCCATCGCGGCATCGAGCACCGCTCCGGCCGCCTCGGTAGCGTAGCCATGCCCCTGCGCGCGCTGGAACAACTCATACGCGATTTCAGGCTCCTCTACGGTGGAGCGGCCGATGATCAACCCGCAGTAGCCGATGAAGTCGCCTTCGTCACGGCGCTGGATGGGCAGCAGGGTGATCCCCGTTGTCGCTGTTGCGGTGAGCTGCTTGGCGATGAGTGTCCGGGTGTACTCGCCCGAGGGTGTCCCGTTGCCGCGTTCGGAGTGCAGGGCGCGGAGCTCACTGGCGTCCGACTCGGCCCACGGCCGCAGTATCAGCCGCTCGGTCTCAAGGTGGAACGGCATTGTCCCGTACGTAGACATGGCCCCACTCTGCCCCCACGGGTCATCACGAACCACAGTTGGAGCACAGGGGCCTGTCCGGCGGATCGTGCCGGACAGGCCCCTGGTCGGTCCCTGGGGAACGCTCAGCGCTTGAGCGTGAAGGTGAAGTCGCCGGAGAGCTTGCCGGTCAGCCGGACTGCCGAAACGAGCTTCCCCTCCGTGATCAGTCTCACGGCCTCGGCCCGCGAAAGACCGCAACCTTCAGCGATCAATCGCACCGGCCGGACAGGGATCCGCGCCGCAAAGCGGACCGAGACGTCGATCGCCTCGCGGTCCAGGTGATCCGATCCGCCGGTGTCGAGGCGCCAGGCGTTGTCCCAGTCGAGGGCGATGCGATTACGGCGCTGCACGACCGGATCCTGGAGCAACTCGGCTGCCAGGCCAAGGTCGTTGGCATGCAGGCTGTCCAGCAGCTCCGGCCGTATGGAGCGCACATTCACCCGCTCCAGGACCGTGAGCTTTGCCGTCTCCCCACAAGAGGTACAGAGCACGAGGAGCCAGGCGTCGATGAGCTTGTGGTTGGCGTTGGCGCGAAACTTGCCGTTTGCCCGGAAGCGTTCAGACGCGCAGGTATGGCAACGGCGGACGACGAGAGGCAGGCAGGTGGGCATGACAACCCAGTTGTTGAGCACAGAAGTACACCGGTTTCAGTGAGAAGACCGCAGCAGAAAGGAGCGCGGCGCACTTGTGCGACGCGCGACGAATCAGCACTCGGGAGGTCTCACAGGGTGTACAAGGGCACGTCCTTGCCTGGACGACTGGTTCGGCAGCACGGTAATGGCGCACAGCGGAGCTGTTCCACTGGTTTCCGAGCGCCTCACCGTCAGGTTCCGGCCGGCGGATCATGGGCGGAGCCAGCGTCGGATCGAGGCAGTGGTGACGGTGCCGTGAAAGACGTAGGCGCGCTTGTCGTGCCTCGTTGCGACGGCCCGAATGTTCTTGAGAGCGTTGATCGTCCGCTCAACTTCGTGCCTCTGTTGGTAGATCGTCTTGTCGAACTGGGGACTGCCAAAGGCCGTACTGCCGTATCCCGGTCAGCGGGAAGAAGCTCTGTCGTTGAGGAATCGTGATGGGTACGGTCCCGGCGACGGCCGGGAGGGGTGCCCGTGCCCGTATCCCGGTGTGGGAGACGGGCACTACGCGACAGCTGGGCACGTTCGACGTGTTCGCCCGCGTCTGAGCCCCGTATCCGCGATGCCGAAACCCCATGAGGCCGAAGCCCCACCAAGCTGAAGCATGAACGGAGCGCGACATGCCCGACAGCCGTGACAGCCTGCACGACTTCGCCCAGCAGTACGGACCGAGGGCGCTGATCACCGGTGCTTCCGAAGGGACCGGCGCCGCCTTTGCCCGGCAGATCGCCGCTCAGGGCATCGACCTCGTACTGCTGGCACGCCGTCCCGATCCGCTCCGGACACTGGCGGAGGAGATCGAGTCGACGTCCGCCGTCCAGGTGCGGACGGTCGCCGCCGATCTCACCTCCCCGACGCTGCTCGATGACATCGCGGATGCCACCGACGGCCTCGACATCGGGCTGTTGATCCACAACGCGGGCGCATCGGTCGGCAACGGTCTGTTCGCCGGCCGCCCGCCGGGCGACGCGCTGCACCTGCTCGATCTGAACTGCCGGAGCGCGGTCACGTTGGCTCATCACTACGGCCGCCTGATGATCGACCGGGGCCGTGGCGGGATCGTGCTCATGACGTCGCTGGCCTCGGCGGCGGGGAACGGCTACAACGCCGCGTACAGCGCCTCCAAGGCATTCGAGCGGGTGCTCGCGGAGGCCCTGTGGGTGGAGTACGGACAAGCCGGGGTGGACGTACTCGGGGTGGTCGCCGGTCTCACTGACACCCCGGCTGCCCGGCGGGAGGGACTCGTCCGGCCGGACGGTTCGGGCCTCGGCGGATTCACCCCCATGCACAGCGACGATGTCGTACGGGAGGCCCTGGCCGCCCTGGGCAACGGTTCACCGCTGCATACGCCGGGCGAGGCCAACCGGGCCGCCGCGCAGGCGATGTGGCCGGTGCCACGGCGCGACCTCGTGATGACGATGACGGACAGCAACGCGGACCTGTACGGATTCGACCGGCTGACCGCTCCGTAGCCCCGATGACGACGCGGCGGTCTGCCGCGTCGACTGCCCCTGGCACGAGGTGGGCACTCGCCCTCACGCCGAAAAGAGAATGCAAGCACGCTTGCTTGTTTTCTTGGGCGCTGCCATGCTCCCGGACACGAAGCCGTGCCCCGGAGGGAGCGTTCCGTGTCCGATGGTTCCGTGTCCGATGCGAGTGCCGTGCTGGATGATCTGGTCGGTGAGAGTGCCGAACTGGACCTTCTCGTGGCGGAGTTGGGCGGTGACCGGTGGGCGCTTGCCACCCCCGCTCCCCGGTGGACCGTCGCCCACCAGATCGCCCATCTCGCCTGGACCGACCGGGCCGCGCTGCTGGCCGTGACCGCGCCCGACGCCTTCGGGGCGGAGGCCGAGAAGGCGCTCGCCGCGCCGGAGACCTTTGTGGACGACGGGGCGGAGGAGGGCGCGGGGCTCGATCCGGCCGTGCTGCTCGCCCGTTGGCGTGAGGGCCGTGAAGAGCTTCAGCGGGCGTTGCGGACCGCCCCGTCCGGCGCGCGCTTCCCCTGGTACGGGCCGCCGATGAGCACCGCCTCCATGGCCACCGGGCGGCTGATGGAGACCTGGGCGCACGGCCAGGACGTGGCGGACGCGCTCGGGGTGAGGCGTGCACCGACCGCACGGCTGCGGCATGTGGCGCGGATCGGCGTGCGCGCCCGGGACTTCGCCTTCGGGGCGCGGGGGCTGGACGTGCCGGGCGAGGAATTCCGGGTCGAACTGACCGCGCCGGACGGGGAGCTCTGGGCGTACGGGCCCGCCGACGCGGTCCAGCGGGTGACCGGGCCCGCGCTCGACTTCTGCCTGCTGGTCACCCAGCGCGCGCACCGCGACGACCTGGCCCTGCGCGCGGCGGGCGCCGACGCCGACCGGTGGCTCGGGATCGCGCAGGCCTTCGCCGGGCCGCCAGGCGCCGGACGTACGCCGAAGGGGACACCCCCGGGACCGGGACCTACGCCGAAGGGCGCGCCTTCCGGACCGGGGCGTACGCCGAAGGGCGCCGCGTGAGGCCGCTGCGGGTCGGGAACGCATCCGGCTTCTACGGCGACCGGTTCGGCGCGATGAAGGAGATGCTCACCGGCGGCAGCCTGGATGTGCTGACCGGGGACTACCTCGCCGAGCTGACCATGCTCATCCTCGGCCGCGACCGCCTCAAGGACCCCCGCACCGGCTACGCCAGGACCTTTCTGCGCCAGCTGGAGGAGTGCATCGGTGAGGCCCACGACCGGGGGGTGCGGATCGTCACCAATGCGGGCGGCCTCAATCCGGCCGGACTCGCCGATGCGGTAAGGGAGTTGAGTGAGCGGGTCGGCGTCCCGGTGCGGGTCGCCCACGTCGAGGGCGATGCGCTGCCGCTGCCGGACGGCGCGCTGACCGCCAACGCCTATCTGGGCGGCGCCGGAATCACCGCGTGTCTGCGGGGCGGGGCCGATGTGGTGGTCACCGGCCGGGTGACGGATGCGGCGCTGGTCAGCGGGCCCGCCGCCTGGCACTTCGGCTGGGGGCCCGACGACCTCGACCAGCTGGCGGGCGCGGTGGCCGCCGGGCATGTGCTGGAGTGCGGGACCCAGGCGACCGGCGGCAACTACTCCTTCTTCACCGCGCACGACATACGCCACCCCGGCTTCCCGGTCGCGGAGATCGACGCCGACGGATCGGCCGTGATCACCAAGCACGCCGGTACGGGCGGGGTGGTCGACCTCGGGACGGTGACCGCGCAGCTGCTGTACGAGACGGGCGGCGCCCGGTACGCCGGTCCCGATGTCACGACCCGGCTCGACACCGTACGGCTGACGCAGGACGGGCCCGACCGGGTACGGATATCCGGCGTACGGGGCGAGGCACCGCCCCCGACGCTCAAGGCCGGGGTGACCCGGATCGGCGGCTGGCGCAACGAGGTCGTGTTCGTGCTCACCGGCCTCGACATCGAGGCCAAGGCTGCGCTGGTCCGTGACCAGGTGGAGGACGCCTTCGGGACAGCGGCCGGGGAGCCAGCGGAGTTCGGGGCGACCCGAGTGCCGGACAAGTCCCGCCCGGCCGACGTCCGGTGGGAGCTGGTGCGCACGGATCGCGCCGACGCCGACAGCGAGGAGTGCGCGAGTGCGCTGCTCCGCCTCGTGGTGCGTGATGCGGAACGGGAGGCGGTCGGGCGGGTGGTGAGCGGCGCCGCGATCGAGCTGGCGCTCGGCAGCTACCCCGGGTTCCATGTGACCTCCCCGCCGGGCAAGGGCGCGCCGTACGGAGTGTTCGACGCGGTGTACGTGGACCGGGACGCGGTGGAGCATGTGGCCGTACTCCCGGACGGGGCACGGGTGGTGGTGCCGGATCAACCCCGTACGTCGGTGCTCACGGCGGTCGTTGAGCCCGCCCTGCCCGAGCGGCTGCCTGACGCGTTGCCCGGGAACAGTGCCGTACGGCGTATCCCGCTCGGGCGGGTCGCCGGGGCGCGCAGCGGGGACAAGGGCGGCGACGTGAACGTGGGCGTGTGGGTGCGGACGGACACCGCGTGGCGCTGGCTGGCGCACACGCTCACCGTCGAGCGGTTCCAGGAGCTGCTGCCCGAGACACGGGACCTGGTGGTCTCGCGCCATGTGCTGCCGAATCTCCGGGCGTTGAACTTCGCGGTGGAGGGACTGCTGGGGGAGGGCGTCGCGGCGCAGGAACGGTTCGACCCGCAGGGCAAGGGGGTGGGGGAGTGGCTCCGGAGCCGACTGGTCGACGTGCCGGCGGAGGTCGAAATGCCGGGATCTTCCGCCGATTGAGGCCACCGAGCCGTCCCGCGCGCTCATCTCCCGTCCCCACCCCAGGAGCACCGCACCTGCACCCCAGGAGCCCCCGATGACCACCCTCCGTACCGCCATCGACCCCGCGTCCCCCGAATACACCGCCCACCGCGAGTCCATGCTCACCAAGCTCGCCGACCTGGAGGCCGAGCACACCAAAGCGCTCGCCGGCGGTGGTGAGAAGTACGTCGACCGGCACCGCAAACGCGGCAAGCTCCTCGCCCGCGAGCGCATCGAGCTGCTGCTCGACCCCGACACGCCCTTCCTCGAACTGTCCCCGCTCGCCGCCTGGGGAACCGACTACCCCCTCGGTGCCTCCATGGTCACCGGCATCGGCACGGTCGAAGGCGTCGAGTGCCTGATCACCGCCAACGACCCCACGGTGCGCGGCGGCGCCAGCAACCCCTGGACGCTGAAGAAGGCCTTCCGGGCAAACGAGATCGCGTACGCCAACCGGCTCCCCTGCATCAGCCTCGTCGAGTCCGGCGGCGCCGACCTCCCCTCCCAGAAGGAGATCTTCATCCCCGGCGGCGCGCTCTTCCGCGACATCACCCGGCTCTCCGCCGCCGGGATCCCCACCGTCGCCGTGGTCTTCGGCAACTCGACGGCGGGCGGCGCGTATGTGCCGGGCATGTCCGACCACGTGATCATGATCAAGGAGCGGTCGAAGGTCTTCCTCGGCGGGCCGCCGCTGGTCAAGATGGCGACCGGTGAGGAGTCCGACGACGAGTCGCTCGGCGGCGCCGAGATGCACGCCCGTACCTCCGGGCTCGCCGACCACCTCGCGCTGGACGAGCCCGACGCGCTGCGCCAGGCCCGCCGTGTCATCGCCCGCCTCAACTGGCGCAAGGCGCAGCCGGATCCGCCGGGCCCCGCCGTGCCGCCCCGGTACGACGAGGACGAACTGCTCGGTATCGTGCCCGGCGATCTGAAGACCCCCTTCGACCCGCTCGAAGTCATCGCGCGCATCACCGACGGCTCGGACTTCGACGCGTTCAAGCCGCTCTACGGGCCGAGCCTGGTCACCGGCTGGGCCGAACTGCACGGCTACCCCATCGGCATCCTCGCCAACGCGCAGGGCGTCCTCTTCTCCGAGGAGTCCCAGAAGGCCGCCCAGTTCATCCAGTTGGCCAACCAGCGCGACATCCCGCTGCTCTTCCTGCACAACACCACCGGCTACATGGTCGGCAAGGAGTACGAGCAGGGCGGCATCATCAAACACGGCGCGATGATGATCAACGCCGTCTCGAACTCGAAGGTCCCGCACCTCTCCGTCCTGATGGGCGCCTCCTACGGCGCGGGCCACTACGGCATGTGCGGCCGCGCCTACGACCCCCGGTTCCTCTTCGCCTGGCCCAGCGCCAAGTCCGCCGTCATGGGACCGCAGCAGCTGGCGGGCGTGCTGTCGATCGTCGCCCGCGCCTCCGCGCAGGCCAAGGGGCAGCCGTACGACGACGAAGCGGACGCCGCGCTGCGCGCCATGGTCGAGCAGCAGATCGAGTCGGAGTCCCTGCCGATGTTCCTGTCCGGGCGGCTGTACGACGACGGAGTGATCGACCCGCGCGACACCAGGACCGTGCTCGGCCTGTGTCTGTCCGCCATCCACAACGCACCGGTCGAGGGCGCCCGCGGCGGCTTCGGCATCTTCCGGATGTGAGGACAGAGATGACAACGAAGATGATCACCTCCCTCCTTGTCGCCAACCGCGGCGAGATCGCCTGCCGTGTCTTCCGTACCTGCCGTGCCCTGGGCATCGCGACCGTGGCCGTCTTCTCCGACGCGGACGCGGACGCGCTGCACGTACGGGAGGCGGACACCGCCGTACGACTGCCGGGCACGGCGCCCGCCGACACCTATCTCCGCGCCGACCTCGTCGTCGCGGCGGCGCTCGCCGCGGGCGCGGACGCCGTCCACCCGGGCTACGGCTTCCTCTCCGAGAACGCCGGATTCGCCCGTGCGGTCACCGGGGCCGGGCTCACCTGGGTCGGTCCCTCCGCCGACGCCATCGAGGCGATGGCGTCCAAGACCCGCGCCAAGAAGCTCATGGCCGGGGCCGGTGTCCCCCTGCTGGCCCCCGTCGACCCGGACAGCGCGACCGCCGCGGATCTGCCCCTGCTGCTCAAGGCTGCGGCGGGCGGCGGCGGCCGCGGGATGCGTGTCGTACGCGAACTCGGCGCGCTGGAGGGCGAGATGACGACCGCTGTCGCCGAGGCGCGGTCGGCCTTCGGGGACGGCGAGGTGTTCGCCGAGCCGTATGTGGAGCGCGGGCGCCATGTCGAGGTGCAGATCATGGCCGACGCGCACGGCACGGTCTGGGCGCTCGACACCCGGGACTGTTCCCTCCAGCGCCGCCACCAGAAGGTCATCGAGGAGGCCCCGGCCCCCGGCCTCCCCGACGCCCTGCGCACCACGCTCCACGAGGCCGCCACCGCCGCCGCCCGAGCGGTGGAGTACCAGGGCGCGGGGACCGTGGAGTTCCTGGTCACGGAGGGCGGCGACCGGGCGTACTTCCTGGAGATGAACACCCGGCTACAGGTCGAACACCCGGTCACCGAGGCGGTGTTCGGGCTCGACCTGGTCGCGCTCCAGCTCCGTGTCGCCGAGGGCGAACCGCTCCCGCAGGGCGGCCCCCCGCCGCCGCGCGGCCACGCCGTGGAGGCCCGCCTCTACGCGGAGGACCCGGCCGCCGGATGGGCCCCGCAGACCGGCACCCTGCACCGGCTCGACGTGCCGGGCGCCGGCGCCTTGGAAGGCAGCACACCCACGGGAACACCCACCGTCCGGCTGGACACCGGCTACACCGGCGGCGACACCATCGGCATCCACTACGACCCGATGCTCGCCAAGGTCATCGCCCACGCCCCCACCCGCACCGAGGCGGTGCGCACCCTCGCGTACGCCCTCGAACGCGCCCGTATCCACGGCCCGGTCACCAACCGCGAACTGCTCGTACGGTCCCTGCGCCACCCGGACTTCACCGCGGCCCGGCTCGACACCGGCTTCTACGACCGGCACCTCCCCGGACTCACCGCCCCCGCCCCCGATCCGCTCGCCGCGCTCGCCGCCGCCCTCGCGGACGCGGCGCGGGCCCGGACCGGCGGCTGGCGGAACGTACCGTCCCAGCCGCAGAGCAAGACCTACCGCTCCGAACCGGACGGTGAGGTGTACGAGATCCGCTACCGCCTCACCCGGGACGGTCTGCGCGCCGACGGATTCCCCGGCGTACGGCTGCACGCCGCCACGCCCCGGCGCGTCTCGCTCGAAGCCGGCGGGGTGCTGCGGCACTTCGACGTAGAGGTGCACGGCGACCGCGCCCACGTCGGCCCGCACACCCTCACCCGGCTGCCCCGCTTCCCCGACCCGGCCGCCCGCACCGTGCCGGGCTCGCTGCTCGCGCCGATGCCCGGCACGGTCGTCCGGGTCGCCGACGGACTCGCGGCCGGGGACGCCGTCACCGCCGGGCAGCCGCTGATCTGGCTGGAGGCCATGAAGATGGAGCACCGCATCACCGCCCCGGCATCCGGCACCCTCACCGCACTCCACGCCGCCCCGGGCCGCCAGGTCGAGGTCGGCGCACTGCTCGCCGTCGTACAGACCGCACAGGACACAGCACGTACACAGCCGGACACACAGGAGGCCCTGGAGTCATGAGTACTGGCACTGGCACTGGCACTGGCACAAGCGTGAGCACCGGGAACACCCCCGTCGAAACCGAGGAGCGCGCGGCCCTGCGCGCCGCCGTGGCCGCGCTCGGCAAGCGTCACGCCGGCACCAGCCACCGTGACTACGACCGGCAGGCCCTCTGGGCCGCTGCGGCGAAGCTCGGCTACCTCGGTGTCAGCCTCCCCGAGGAGTACGGCGGCGGGGGCGGCGGCATCGCCGAACTCTCCATAGTGCTGGAGGAGTTGGGTGCCGCAGGCTGCCCGCTCCTGATGATGGTCGTCTCGCCCGCCATCTGCGGCACGGTCATCGCCCGCTTCGGCACGGACGCGCAGAAACAGCGGTGGCTCCCCGGCCTCGCGGACGGATCACTCACGCTCGCCTTCGGCATCACCGAGCCGGACGCCGGGTCCAACTCCCACCGCATCACGACCACCGCCCGCCGCGACAGTGGGGGAGACTGGCTGCTCACCGGGCGGAAGGTCTTCATATCCGGCGTCGACCTGGCCGACGCGACCCTGATCGTCGGCCGCACCGAGGACGCCCGTACCGGACGCCTCAAGCCCTGCCTCTTCCTCGTACCCCGGGACGCACCCGGCTTCCGGCGCACTCAGATCGACATGGAGATCCAGGCACCCGAGAAGCAGTTCGAGCTGGTCCTGGACGACGTGCGGCTGCCCCCCGACGCCCTGGTCGGCAGCGAGGACGCCGGGCTGCTCCAGCTCTTCGCGGGGCTGAACCCCGAGCGGATCATGACCGCCGCCTTCGCGATCGGGATGGGCCGCTACGCCCTGGCGAAGGCCGTCGACTACGCGAAGACCCGGCAGGTCTGGAAGGAGCCCATCGGCTCCCACCAGGCGATCGCGCACCCGCTCGCCCAGTCCCACATCGAACTCGAACTCGCCCGGCTGATGATGCAGAAGGCCGCCGCGCTCTACGACGCGGGCGACGACCTGGGCGCGGGCGAGGCGGCCAACATGGCCAAGTACGCGGCGGGCGAGGCCTGTGTGAAGGCCGTCGACCAGTCCGTGCACACTCTCGGCGGCAACGGCCTCACCCGCGAGTACGGCCTGGCGGCACTCATCACCGCGTCCCGGGTGGCCCGGATCGCGCCGGTCAGCCGGGAAATGATCCTCAACTTCGTGTCCCACCAGTCCCTGGGTCTCCCCAAGTCCTACTGACAGCAGCGATTCTGGTGCGATCGCCCAGGCATCGGCCCGCCCGCACCGGGCCACGCACACGTCGCGCGTCGAAGGGGACTGGCATGAAGCGGACCGGCATGAAACGGACTGGCGTGCAGGGGACCGGCATGGTGTTCCACAGCGAGTACGAGGATGTACCGGTCCTCAACCAGCCCATCCACGAAGCGGTACTCGGCCGGGCGCACGAGTACGGCGACGCCCCCGCGCTGATCGACGCGGTGGACGGCACCACCGTCAGCTACCGCCAACTGGACGCCCGCCACCGGTCGGTCGCCGCAGGACTGACCGCCGCCGGTGTGTGCAAGGGCGATGTCGTCGCCCTGCACAGCCCCAACAGCATCGCCTACCCGGCGGTCTTCCACGGCGCGAGCCGGGCGGGCGCCACGGTCACCACGGTGCACCCGCTCGCCACCCCGGAGGAGTTCGCCAAACAGATACGGGACTCCGCCGCGCGGTGGATCATCACCGTGTCACGGCTGCTCGACGTGGCCCGACGGGCGGCCGAACTGGTCGGCGGGATCGAGGAGATCTTCGTCTGCGACCGGGCCGAAGGACACCGCTCGGTGTCCGACCTGCCGTGGGCGGCGGGACCTGCCCACGGCATGGCGATACCGATCGACCCCGCTGATGACATAGCCGTCCTGCCGTACTCGTCGGGCACCACCGGCACGCCCAAGGGCGTCATGCTCACCCACCGGTCCATCTCCACCAACCTGGCCCAGCTCCACCCGTTCGCCCGGATGGGACCCGGCGAGCGGATCCTCGCCGTGCTGCCCTTCTTCCACATCTACGGACTCACCGCGCTGCTCAACGCACCGCTGCGGTACGGCGCGACGGTGGTGGTGCTGCCCCGGTTCGAGCTTGGCCAGTTCCTGGCCGCCATCGAGAAGTACCGCATCAACGGGCTGTACGTGGCCCCGCCGATCGTCCTCGCCCTGGCCAAGCACCCGTCCGTCACGCGCTACGACCTGTCCTCGCTGGAGTACATCGTCAGCGCCGCTGCCCCGCTCGACTCGGGTCTCGCCGCCGCGTGCTCGGCCCGGCTCGGGCTGCCGCCGGTACGCCAGGCGTACGGCATGACGGAGCTGTCGCCCGGCACCCACGTCGTCCCGCTCGACGCGGAGAACCCGCCGCCGGGAACGGTCGGGAAGCTGTTCCCCGGCACGGAGATGCGCATCCTCTCGCTGGAGGAGCCCGCACGCGGTCTGGGCGTGGGCGAGGAGGGCGAGGTCGCCATCCGCGGGCCGCAGGTCATGAAGGGCTACCTCGGACGGCCCGAAGCCACCGCCGAGATGATCGACCCGGACGGCTGGGTGCACACCGGGGACATCGGCCGGGTGGACGAGGACGGCTGGCTGTTCATCGTCGACCGCGTCAAGGAGCTCATCAAGTACAAGGGCTTCCAGGTGGCCCCCGCCGAACTGGAGGCGCTGCTCCTCACCCACCCCGCGATCGCCGACGCGGCGGTCATCGGGGTGTACGACGAGGACGGAAACGAGGTGCCCAAGGCGTTCGCCGTCCGGCAGGCGGGGGCGCAACTCACCGAGGAGGAGCTGATGGCGTACGTCGCTGAGCGCGTCGCCCCGTACAAGAAGATCCGGCGGGTCGAATTCATCGGCACCGTCCCGCGTGCCACCTCGGGGAAGATCCTCCGGCGTGAACTGCGCGGGCGGGAACGGCGGAACGGCGCACGCCAGGAGCCGCAGGGCAGCGGCCGGGAGACAAGGGGGCAGAGGACATGACGTCGTCCGTACGCGGCGTGATCGGGACGGCCCACGACCGGGGGATCACCACCCTGACTCTGGACGCACCGCAGAGCCGCAACGCGCTCTCCGCGCAGCTGGTGGCGGAGCTGGAGCGGGCCCTGTCGGCGGCAGCCGGTGACGACTCCGTACGCGCGGTGGTCCTCACCCACACCGGGAACACGTTCTGCGCGGGCGCGGACCTCAAGGGGCCGCCGGACCCCGCCGCGTTCGTACGGCTGATGCGGGCGATCGTCGCGCACCCCCGGCCGGTGGTCGCCCGTGTCACCGGTCATGTCCGGGCCGGCGGGCTCGGGCTGCTCGGCTCCTGCGACATCGCGATGGCGGGGCCGGGGGCGTCCTTCGCCTTCACCGAGTCCCGGCTCGGACTGGCTCCCGCCGTCATCTCGATGCCGCTGCTGCCGCGCATGGACGCGCGGGCGGCGGCCCGCTACTACCTCACGGGCGAACGGTTCGACGCCGCCGAAGCCGCCCGTACGGGACTGATAACGGGCGCGGCCGACGACGTGGACGCGGCGCTGGCCCCGGTCGTCGACGGACTGCGCAGGGCCTCCCCGCAGGGCCTGACCGCATCGAAGTCCCTGGTCACCGCTACGGTGCTGGAGAACTTCGACCGCAAAACGGAGGACCTCATCGCCCACTCGGCGGCCCTCTTCGCGTCCGCCCAGGCGCAGGAGGGCGTACAGGCCTTCCTCGAACGACGGGATCCCGCATGGGTGTTGTGACGGACGGCAGTGCGGCCGGTACTTCCGGGGACAGCGCTGGTGGCATCGGCCGGGGCCCCAAGCAGGACCGCAGCCGCGCCACCCGGCAGCGCCTGCTGGAAGCGGCGGTCTCCTGCCTGGCCGAACACGGCTGGGCAGGCTCCACCGTCTCCGCCGTCGCGGAACGCGCCGGCGTCTCCCGGGGCGCGGCGCAGCACCACTTCCCGACCCGCGAGGACCTGTTCACGGCGGCGGTCGAGTACGTGGCCGAGGAGCGCTCCACCGCCCTGCGAACCCTGCCCCCGCAGGACCGCCGCACCGTGGTGGCGGCCCTGGTCGGCCTCTACACCGGCCCGCTGTTCCGGGCCGCGCTGCACCTGTGGGTGGCGGCGTCCAACGAACCGCAACTGCACGCCCGGGTCACGGAACTGGAGGCCCGGGTGGGCCGCGAGTCGCACCGGATCGCCGTACAGCTGCTGAGGGCGGACGAGTCCGTGCCCGGCGTACGGGAAACGGTGCAGGGCCTGCTGGACATGGCACGGGGGCTGGGCCTGGCGAACCTGCTCACGGACGACGGGGAGCGCCGGGAACGCGTGGTGGAGCAGTGGGGCGCGCTGGTGGAGGGGGCGCTGGGGTGAGAGGGCGCTGGGGTGAGAGGGCGCTGCCTCGGTTCAGGTGGCCCTGAGCAACTCACGGAGGTGGCCCGCGTGAGCCCGGACCGAGTCTCGCTCACTTCGGCAGGTCGGCGGAGAGGAACGGAGCAAGGAGCGCGAACAACGCTTCGGGGCGGTCCAGGGGAATGATGTGGCCGCAGTCCTGGAGATGGTGGCCGACCAGGTCATCGGCGAGGGGCCGGAGTTGGCGTTCGAGTCCGGGGCCGACGGGGTGAGAGCCGACGGCCATGGTGGGCATGGTCAGCCGAGCCTTCGCGACGGCGTCCTGGAGCTGCTGCGCGCTGGTGGGCAGGGCCCGGTAAGAGGAGAACGCGCAGCGCAGGGCCTCACTCCCGGTGTACGCGTGGACGAACGCCGCACGGATGTCGTCGGGTACTCCTCGCCCGAGCGTTCCCGAGTCGAGGAACCAGTCGATGTACGAGGCCTCGTTACCGGCCAGGACGGTCTCGGCGAGGCCGGGGACGGCGTGGAAGCCGGACCACCACGGGGCACCTCCCGCGACGACGTGCTCCGCGCCGGGCAGGCGGCCGAGCAGTGCCTCCATCACGACCAGGCGCCGGACGAGATCGGGTCGACGCAGCGCGAGCAGGACGGCGGGGGCGGTACCCGCGTCGATGCCGACCACCGATGCCGAGGGCTCGCCGAGTGCGTCGAGGAGCCCTTCGACGTCGGCGGCGAGGGTGCCTGCGTCGTAACCCTCGGCGGCTCGCGTACTGGCACCGAAGCCTCGCAGGTCCGGGGCGATCACCCGGTACTGCCCGGCCAGTCGGCCCATGATGCCGCTCCAGAGTTGCCAGGTGTGCGGGAAACCGTGCAGCAGGAGTACCGCAGGTCCGGCCCCGGCGATTGCGACGTTGAGCTGGACCCCGTTCGTCGCGATGCGGCGTAGTTGGTGTGCGGTGGTTGCGGGCAAGACGGCTCCCCGGGGTGGTTACTATTGGTGACCACCAAACGATAGGTAACTGTCCAACCACTGCCTAGACGGCACTTTCAGGGAAGGTGGTGAGCCACAGGTGACCACCCGAGGAGGCCGGGCCGCCGGTCGCGGCGTACGCGGCGATCTGTTCGACCCCCAGTGCCCGACACGGCAGTTGCTGGATCGCATCGGTACGAAGTGGACGTCCATGGCCGTCAAGACGCTCGCCGACGCCGCACCGGACGAGGTGCGCTTCGCGGAGCTGAGACGCCGGATGCCCGGCGTATCGCAGAAGATGCTGTCCGTGACGCTGCGAACCCTGACCCGCGACGGGCTGGTGTCGCGCCGGGTCGAACCGACCGTGCCGCCGCGGGTGTTCTACCGGCTCACCGGACTCGGGCTGTCCCTGGAAGCCGCGCTTGCGGGGCTGCGGACCTGGGCGGAGGAGCACATGACCGAGATCGACCGCGCCAACGAGGCCGCCGACCAGGAGGTCGATGAGGGATAGGCGGGCCGGTTCCGCCCGAAGCACTCCAAGTTGAGGTGCACGACCCGGTACGGCGACGCCCGCGCATCCGCCCGGAATCGGAGAACCGTGAGGACGGGCTGCCGTGGCCTGGTCATCCGCGACCGGCTGCTACCAGGCTCGTCCCCCGGGCAGTTGGCCGATGTCGGGTGTGGACAAGTGCAGCACCTCGTAGCGCTCGGTGGCCGCCGCGTCCGGTGCGGAAGTGTCCCGCCACAGGACGAACCGCATCAACTGCCAGTGGTGCGGGTCGAATGCCAGGGCGGCGGTGTGGACGTCATCGTGGCGGGCGAGGTCGTGGAGCTCTGCGACCTCCTGCTCGATCCGTGCGGCCAGGTCCAGCCCGGTGGTGTCGGAGCCGGGGCCGGTGGCGAGAGGGGTGAGACGGCGCGAGGCCGCCCGGGGGAACGTCGTGCGGGCGGGGCCCGCGTGGCAGGCGATCCCGGTCCAGTGGCGTACGACGGGGCGCCCGAAGTCGCGGACGATGTTCTGGAATCCGCCGCCGCCGACGAGGAAGTGGGCCATCGCGCCGGGGTCGTTCCACAGGTAGAAGGGCGCGTACTGGTTGACCGGCGAACCGTCGGTGCCGCGTTCGCGGATGACGTACGCCTTCAGGCCGAGTCCGGCGCGGTCGTCGAGGATGTGGCCCCCGTCGGCGACCCGCTTGCGGATGATCTGCATGTCGTAGTCGGCGGGCAGCGTGATCTCGTACTGCTTGGCGTACACGAAGAGTGGTGCCTTTCCGGGTGAAGGGTCCCGGCCGGCGCTGAACGTATCGCGTCGGCCGTCATCAGTCTGCCGCTTCGTTGTTCTGAGGCAGCCGCAGGCCCGTAGGTGGACCCTTCGGCAGGTGGCCTGGGTGACCGTCCAGCCGTCGATGCTGTCGCGTACGCCTTCCGGATCAGGGGTGTCGTGGGCCTGTGACAGACTGCGCTGATCGAGCGTGGACCGGGGGGTCGTGATGCGTGTGAGTCTGCTTCGGTGGCGGGCGGTCCTGAGCGCTGTGGTGATGGCCGGGACGCTTGCGGCATGTGGTGGCTCGGGAGGCAAGCCCGCGCCGGCAACAGCCACCCATGCCTCCGAACCGCCGGTATCCGTCAGCGTGAAAGCTGTCGACACCTACGCGCACAACCGCGACGGAATCCTTGGCCTCTGGCTGGCCATGCACGGGTCGGCACCCGCCCGGGCCGAAGTCACGGTGAAGTTCGACGTGCCGACCGGTAAGAAGCTGACGGCCTACTACGAAACGCCGAAGAGTGAGGACTGGGACCACTGGCCACGCCTGAGTCTCAAGTCGTCACCCGGCCCGAAAGCCGGTCTCGACACGCTGACCGGAAGCTACTCGGTCCCTCTGGACAGGGACTTGTGGCGTCTCCTGGTCAAGCCCCAATACGGGCCGTCCACGGAGCCGGAGACGGTGCCCGTGCACGCATCCCTCACCGCAGGCGGGCGCACCCTGGCGACGGACACCGACCATGCCGCACTGGCCGCAGTCACCGTCGCCCCGAGCAACGGCACGACAAGCGGCGGGGCTCTGCACCGCAACGGACACTGGACCGAAGCGGATTACACCGTCACCAACGACTCCACCCGGCGCATGTCGCCGGTGTACGCCGGATTCTGGATTGACCAATGCAACCAGGACGACATCTCATGCGACTCGGACCCCAGCCTGCTGGAGGACTTCGCCATTCAGAAGTACGACGGCCACCGGTGGATATCCCTGCCACCTTCTCACCGCACGGCCCGACGTGTTCTCAGTACCTCGCTCGAAGCGGGCGCCGAGGCGAAGCTTCGCATCCGGTTCGCCCCCACCGCTGACCTCGGTAAAAGCGTCGACGGGGCGACTGTCTACCTTGGGTGCACCGGGAAGATGACCGGCGCGAAGCGCGGCTCGTACAACGTCGACTCCCAGAAATACGACATCAAGTGACCGCCTGGACCGGCCACGTCGACCGACCGCCCGCTGCTGTGGCGAGCGTGATGTGGAAGTTCTCCAGCCGGATGCGCCGGTCGATGTACAGCAGGCCGAGGGTCAGGGGGGTCAGCGGTGCCCTGAGGGTCGCGGCGGTCACAACGGCGAGTACGACGACGGCGGCCGGAAGGACGAGGTCGGCGGCCGACAGCGGGAACGACTGGCCGCTGCGGGTGCCGTCGAGCGCACCCAAGGGGGCGAGCTGTGTCGCGATCGTTCCCGCCACGGTGGTGATCAACTGGGTGGCTGCGTAGCCGATCATCCGCGCCAGGCACGCAACGCCGACACCGCGCCACCAGGCACCGTGGCTGAGCGTCCAGGCCCGGCGCATCGCGGCGGCCGGGCGCTTGTTCTCCAGGACCGTCACCGGTACGGCGAGGAGGAGCCGCCCCCCTGCGTAGAGGGCGCCGAGCAGACCGGGGATGAGCAGGAGCAAGCTGAAGGCCGCGGCGGTGGTGCTGTGCAGGATGGTGCCGAGCAGGATGGCCGGCAGCGTGGACGCGAGCAGAAGGGCCACGGTGGTCAGACTGACCAGAAGCTGGGTGCCCAGCACGCGCCACAGGTGGCGTCGGCTCTCCGCCCATGCTTGGCGGGCCGCCAGGGGCCGGCGGCCGAGTACGGCGTAGTGGCCCAGCACGGTGGTGCTGAGTGCCGCGGTGGCGGCGTAGGCGACGGTGGCGAAGACCAACAGGGGGAGAGCGGCCACGGCGATGACCCCGGCCACCTCCAGCACGTGATCGGTGGTCATCCGGGTGCCGGACGCGGGCAGTGGCGTGATCAGGGCCCAGGCGGCGAAGGCGCAGCCACTGAGCAACACGGTGAAGCCGAGAGCGAAGGAGAGCAGCGGGAGGTAGAGCGGCCTGGCGTAGCGCGGCAGGGTGGTGAGCACGCCGCGCATGATGTCGCCGGAATCCAGCGGGCGCAGGGGCACGATTCCGGGTTGGGGCGCGGAGGGTGCGTACGCCCAGCCTGTCGGCGCGAAGGCGCTGACGGGTAAGCCGCCGGATCCCGCTGCCGCCCGCTGTCCCCCGTTGGCTGTCATGGCCCGTCCTCCTCGCGTGCGGCGTCACACTGCTTCGAGAGTACGGGCATGAAGTGCCTTTGAGTAACGGCCAGTTGGGGCCACTTGTTGCGTGGGGAGACCGCACGCCGGTCCGGGCAGCGTGCGGCACGTTGTCGGTGGCCTGTCGGTGGATGTCGGCGCCGTATCGGTGCGGTGTCGGCGGGGACTGACACCTTTCCAGAGGTCCGGCCGGGTGGTCGCCCGGCAGTGACTCCGAAAAGGGGAATGTTTCATGCACGACGTAGTGATCGTGGGCGCGGGCCCGGTCGGTCTCCTCCTCGCCTGCGAGCTCGGCCTTGCGGGCTGCTCCGTGCTGGTGCTGGAGAAGGAGTCGGAGCAGGGCTCGCCATGGAGGACGCAACCGCTCGGGATGCGCGGACTGTTCGGATTCTCGATCGGGGCGTTCTACCGTCGCGGCCTGCTGGACGCGATAGTGGACGCATCTTCCTTCCCCGACGGACGTGACGTCCGTCCCCAGCCTGATGGGCCGTCACCGCCCCGTGCGGTGGGCCACTTCGCCGGTATGGTGCTCGATCCGGCCAACGTCGACATGGCCGATCTGCCCTTCCGGCTGCCCAGCCCGAGCCCGGACTTCACGATGATCAGCCTTCAGGCCGTCGAGTCGTTGCTGTCCGAGCGGGCGGTCGAACTGGGCGTCGACATTCGGCACGGCGTGACCGTGGACGCGGTCGAACAGGACGAGGACCGCGTGGTCGTGTCCGCGGGTGAGGCCGGCTTCGAGGCGCGCTGGGGCGTCGGCTGCGACGGCGGGCGGAGCGCGGTGCGACGGCTCGCGGGCTTCGACTTCGACGGCACCGATCCTGAGTTCACCGGATACACCGTGGTCGGCACGCTCGCCGATCCGGCGAAGCTGCGCCCCGGGTTCAATCTGACGCCGACGGGCATGTACATCCGGATGGCCGGCGATGGGCACATCGCCATGCTGGACTTCGACGGCGGCGCGTTCGACCGCTCGCGGCAGCCGACCCGCGACCATCTTCAGACGGTGCTGCGCCGTGTGTCGGGCACCGATGTCACCCTGAACGACGTCCGGCTCGCCTCCACCTTCACCGACCGGGCCAAGCAGGCGACGACCTACCGGCAGGGACGCGTCCTCCTCGCGGGCGACGCCGCTCACATCCACTCACCGCTCGGCGGCCAGGGCCTGAACACCGGCATCGGCGACGCCGTGAACCTGGGCTGGAAACTCGCGGCGACCGTGCGGGGGCACGCTCCGGACGGACTCCTCGACACGTACAGCCAGGAGCGCCACCCCATCGGCGCCCAGGTGCTCGACTGGTCACGCGCCCAGGTGTCGATCATGAGGCCGGACAGGCACGCCCAGGCGATCCAAGGTGTGGTCCGCGACCTGCTCGGCACCCGGGACGGGACGACATATGTCTTCGAGAAGGTGTCGGGATCGTCGGTCCGCTACGACCTCGGCAGCGCGCATCCACTAGTGGGCCGCAATGCTCCCAACTTCCGGTTCGATGACGGAACGTGTCTCGGCGAGCTGATGCGGGACGGGCTGGGCGTCATCCTCGACTTCAGTGCCGACGGCCGGCTGAGCGGCCCGGCAGCAGCCTGGCGGAGCCGACTGTGTCACGTGGCCGGGGCGCCGGCGGACGACCTGGGACTGGGGGCCGTACTGGTCCGCCCGGACGGCACCGTCGCGTGGGCCGACGACCACGACTTCTCCGCAGACGAGTTCGAACGAGCAGCCTCCCGGTGGTTCGGCCGCCCGTAGATCCTGTCCGGCCGGTCTTCGTGGGCCCGCGACGCCTGGCACGGCACCTCGCCGCGTTGTCGGAGTCACCCCAGTGCGTCCAGTACGGGGGCGATCCTCCGCCTTGCGGGGCACCGCACCGGACGCCCCGGCCTGATCCACGAAGACCGGCCGGACAGCCCCTGAGCCACGCCCGGGGCCGCGCCGCCGCCACGCACAGCCCCTGCGGGCCGTGCCGTTCAATTGCGCGGGTGCCAGCGCTTCCAACTGCTCCATGATGGGCCGCATCTCCCGCTTGACCAGGCGGCGCAAGGTCAACCCGGACGGCATCCGCAGCGTCGTCGGGTCGAAGCGGGTGAAGGCGGCCTCCCAGCCCGGATCAAACACCACCATGCCTTTGAGGGCGAAGTCCCAACGCAGCCTCTTCCGGCCCCCGTTGAGCCAGATCTCCCAGCGTGGACGCGTGGGGCGGGCCGGAGGCGGATAGTCCGGCAGCGCGGGTAACGGCGGCCACGCGGTGCCTGCTGGCGGCTCGGTCCGCGAACGCCGCTCGTACTCCACGGCGACCGCCTCGCGGAAGCGCTCATAGGCGGCGGCATCGCAGTAGACCAGCACAACCAGCCTCGTGGCCGGTTGCAGGAGGCGCACGGCTTCCGTGAACTCCCACACCGTCCCCGGACCGAGGCCCGCCGCCATCAGCACCACCTGAGCTCCCTCGATCAGCGAACTGACGGTGGGCTGCCAGTCATCGAGGGGCAACTGCCCGCGCACCGCGCCGATCGGAGGGAGGCGCTCCCCGGGCCTGCCGACCGCGATGACGCGGCCGAGCAGCCCGAAGCGGTGCACCAACTGCTCCTCGCGGGTCAGCCCGGAGAGGAAGAACATCGCCCCCAGCTCGGTCCCGCCGCCCTGGATCTCGGTTTCCAGTGCGGACATGTCCGCATCATTCGAGAACGGGCGCAGATACAACACGTAGCGGGTCCCCGCCAGAGCGCCGAACGAGTCGATCACCTCAGCCGTGTACCGCTTGCCCTGCACCACGAGGTGACGGCCGGTCCCGAAGATCCTCAGGGCGACACCGACCGCCACCAGGCTCCCCAAGCCACGCAGCCACCAGGCCGGGTGGAGCATGGCCGGCAGCTGATCGCCGGTCCAGCCTGTCTTGAAGGCCAGCCAGCCGGTGACGCCCAGCACCGCTCCTGCCAGCCTCAACGCCCACCCGGCCACCACGAGCCGACGCCCCTTGGGCCAACGCTCATCGACGTGGGACAACAGCTTTCCGGTGCGCACAGGCCCTCCGTAGGTCCTCCGTACTCCGGGAGGACTCTGCCCACGATCGACCGTAGCCACCGCGATCCGCCCCGGCTACCGCTGTCCCGGCCAACTGCGGGCGCCGGCACGGGAGGGCGCCACCACCCTCACCCGGTGATGCTGTCGTACCCCTCGATCTCGCGGGGGTCGCGCGTCCCCGGCCCCACGTACAGCGCCGAAGGCCGCACCAGCCGCCCCGTGCGCTTCTGCTCCAGGATGTGCGCGCTCCAGCCCGCCGTGCGGGCGCACGTGAACATCGACGTGAACATGTGCGCCGGGACCTCCGCGAAGTCCAGCACGATCGCCGCCCAGAACTCCACGTTCGTGGCAAGCACCCGGTCGGGGCGCCTGGCGTGCAGTTCCTCCAGAGCCGCCTTCTCCAGCGCCTCGGCGACCTCGAAGCGGGGCGCGGCCAGTTCCTTGGCCGTACGGCGCAGGACCCGGGCCCGCGGGTCCTCGGCGCGGTAGACGCGGTGGCCGAAACCCATCAGCCGCTCGCCCTGGTCCAGCGCCCGCTTCACGTACGCGCTCGCGTCGCCCGTCCGCTCGATCTCCTCGATCATCCCGAGGACCCGCGACGGCGCACCGCCGTGCAGCGGCCCGGACATCGCGCCGACCGCACCCGAGAGCGCGGCGGCGACATCCGCGCCGGTCGACGCGATGACCCGCGCGGTGAAGGTGGAGGCGTTCATTCCGTGCTCGGCCGCCGACGTCCAGTACGCGTCAACCGCCTTGACATGCTTGGGGTCCGGCTCACCGCGCCAGCGGATCATGAAGCGCTCGACGACCGAATCCGCCTTGTCGATCTCGCTCTGCGGAACCATCGGGCTGCCCTGGCCACGCGCCGACTGGGCGACGTACGAGAGGGCCATCACCGCCGCGCGCGCCAGATCGTCGCGCGCGGTGCGCTCATCGATGTCGAGCAGCGGTTTCAGGCCCCAGACGGGCGCGAGCATCGCCAGTGCGGACTGCACATCGACCCGGATGTCACCGGAGTGCACCGGGATCGGGAACGGCTCGGCAGGCGGCAGCCCCGGATTGAACGCGCCGTCGACCAGCAGACCCCAGACGTTCCCGAAGGACACCTGGCCGACCAGGTCCTCGATGTCGACGCCGCGGTACCGCAGCGCGCCGCCCTCCTTGTCCGGTTCGGCGATCTCGGTCTCGAATGCGACGACTCCTTCGAGTCCGGGTACGAAAGCGGCAGCGGCGTCAGACATCGGGCGGCTCCTCGTGATGCGTTTCGACCTACGGGTTCAGCTCGGTTCGATTCGATGGCGGTTCGGCTCGGGTCACACGTCTGCTGACATGTCCGGGTGCGGAGGCACGAGTCTGACGGCTCCCGCCGGTGCGGGGAAGCGTGACATCCGGCACACAGCCCCTTTGCGGCAGGATGGTCCCGTGCCGAACCTTGATCTGAATCCCGCCGTGATGCGCGAGCAGTACCGTTCCTCCGTCCTCGCGGAGGAGGACCTCGCCGCCGCTCCGATGGACCAGTTCGCCCGCTGGTTCGCGGACGCCGTCGCGGGCGGCCTGCACGAACCGAACGCGGTGATCGTCTCGACCGCGACCCCGCAGGGCGGCCCCTCCGCCCGTACGGTGCTGCTCAAGCACTTCGACGCGGACGGCTTCGTCTTCTTCACCAACTACGGCTCCCGCAAGGGCCGTGAACTGGCAGCCAACCCGCAGGTCTCGCTGCTCTTCCCCTGGCACCGGATCGCCCGCCAGGTCATGGTCACGGGCACGGCGTCCCGTATCGCCCGCGAGGAGACGGTGGCGTACTTCCGCACCCGCCCGCACGGCTCACAGCTCGGCGCGTGGGCGAGCGCCCAGTCGTCGGTGATCGCCTCACGGGAGGAACTGACCAGCCGTTACGAGGAGTTGGCGGCCCGCTACCCGGAGGGCACCGAGGTCCCGGTGCCGGAGGACTGGGGTGGTTACCGGGTGGCTCCTGACACGGCCGAATTCTGGCAGGGCCACGAGAACCGGCTGCACGACCGGCTGCGGTATGTGAGTACGGAGAGCGGCGAGACGGACTCCGGGTGGCGCGTGGAGCGGCTCTGCCCGTGAGGGCGTGAGGGCGTACGTGCGGGCGCGTCCGGGGTCTATGCACGCAGAAACCCGCGGGCTCTGGTTCCTCCTTGCGGAGGAGCCGGCCGGACTTACCGGCGAGCCCGCGGGTCGGTGACTGCTTGGGATTTCGGCCGGCGGTCTGCCGGCACTGCACAGAGTGCGACGACGGGCCGTCAGCCCGCAGCCACCTCGCAAGTCCGAGAAGAAATCACTTCCGGAACACCTCCCTTCTAGCGTGCGACCGACTTTAGGAGCCCCTCCGGACCGGATCAACCGAATTAACGGCCGCATATGCGGCGCCATGTACGGCTTCATGGCCGATCCGGATCTCACCCCCCCTACGAAACGGCCTGGCCCCGTCCGGCGGTGTTCCACAGCCGGACGGTGTGGTCCGCGCTGCCCGTGGCGAGGGTCTTCCCGTCCGGGTTGAACTCCGCGCAGTAGACGCCGCCGGTGTGGCCCGTGAGCCGGGCGGAGATCTTCCGCGTGGCCACGTCCCACAGCAGGGTCGTGGAGTCGGAGCTGCCGCTGGCGAGGGTCTTCCCGTCCGGGCTGAACGCCAGGGCCATGACGATCTTCGTGTCGGATTCGAGGGTGGCGGTCTGCTTCTTGGTGACCATGTCCCACAGCTTGATCACGCCGAAGACGTCGCCGCTGGCGAACAGCCGGCGGTCGGGGCTGAACGCCCGCCCGTAGAGGACGGGGTTGCTGCGGTCGGTGATCACCGCGGTGGTCTTCTTCGTGGCCACGTCCCACCACCGGGCGCGGTTGATGTCCGCGGTGACGAGGGTCCTGCCGTCCGGGCTGAAGGCCACCATCGCCTCGTCGGTGCGGCCGGGGTCGGCGAGGGTGGCTGCGGGCTTCCCCCCGGGCACGCGCCACCACTGGATCACGCCCCTGTCCTCTCCGGCGACCAGGGACTTGCCGTCCGGGCTGAAGGCCAGGGGTCCGATGCTGCGGCCGTCGCCGAGGCTGCTGAGGACGGCGGCGGTCTTCCGCGTGGCCACGTGCCACAGGCGGGCGCCGTTGCCGCCACTGGTGGCCAGAAGCGTGCCGTCCGGGCTGAAGGCCAGCCCGCCGATGGGCCCGCCGCCGAAGCCGTCGACGACGTTGGTGATGCTGCCGGTCCGTTTCCGCGCGGCCACGTCCCACAGCTGGACAGTGCCGTATTCGTCACCCGTGGCGAGGGTGCCGCCGCGGGGGGCGTACGCGAGGGAGTGCACGGGGCTGTCGCAGCGGAGGACGGCGAGGGCTCTGCGGGCGTTGGTGGCGGTGGGGGAGGCGCCGTGCGCCGCGCCGGGACTGCCGGACGAGCCGTGGCCCTTCAGCGCGACGGCCGTGGCGACGCCGCCGGTCAGCGCCGCGGCGCCCAGGACGCCGAGGAGGAGCCGGCGCCGGGGGAGGGGGGCGCCGGGGCTGGAGACGGTGCGGCTGTCGTCGACGAGCGCGGCGGGGCGGTTGGCGGTGGTGCGGCCGGCGTCGGCGGACGGGCCGGGGGCCGGTTCGGCGGCGGGGTGGTCGGCGTCGCCTCCCGCGCCGGGTGCGGCGGGCGGACCGGGCGGCAGTCCGGGAGCGGGGCGCGGGCATTGGAGGCGGGGGGCGGTCTCGGTGGGCCGGTCGCTGAGGGAAGTCGCGGGGTGCGTCGGGGGGTTCCGGGGCAGCGGGTCGGCGGGGGCCGGGGCCGGGGCCGTACCGTCCGGGGCTTCCGAGACCGCCGGATTCGTCACCGCTGACGCCGTACCCACCGGGGCCGTACCGTCCGGAACTTCCGGCTCCCCCGGCGCGCGGTCCCGAACCGTCCGGGCCACGGGTCCCGGCATCCAGTCGGCCTCGAACGCCCGCCCCGGGCCCGGCGGCCGAGCGGGGTTCAGGGCGGCGAACCGCTCCAGCACCTCCGGTACGGAAGGGCGTCCGGCCGGCTCTTTGGCCAGGCACTCCGCCACTACGTCGCGCAGCCGCGGCGGAACTCCGGAGAGGTCCGGCGCCTCGTGCACGATGCGGAACATCAGCGGGTGCGCGGCGCCCGTACCGAAGGGCCCCCGCCCACCCGCCGCGAAGGCGAGCACCGCGCCGAGCGAGAACACGTCACTGGCCGGCCCGATCGCGGCGCCGGTGAGCTGCTCGGGGGACATGAACCCCGGTGTGCCCACGACCATCCCCGTGCCGGTGAGCGCGGTCGCCTCGGCCGCGAGCGAGATGCCGAAGTCGATCACGCGCGGCCCGTCCGCGGCCAGCAGCACGTTCGACGGCTTCAGGTCCCGGTGCACCACACCGGCCGCGTGGATGGCCTCCAGCGCCTCGGCCAGCCCCGCGCCCAGGGCGGTCACCGCGCCCTCCGGCAGCGGCCCGTGCTCGGCGACCGCCGCTGACAGCGCCACACCGGGCACGTACGCCGTCGCCAGCCACGCCGGGTCGCCCTCCGGGTCGGCGGCGACCACGCCCGCCGTGAAGAGGCCGTTCACCCGGCGTGCCGCGTCCACCTCGCGGGCGAACCGGAGCCGGAAGCCGGGGTCCTCGGTGAGTTCCGCACGGACGACCTTGAGGGCCACTGTCCGGCCGCCCCGGGAACGACCCAGGTAGACCCGGCCCATTCCCCCCGCGCCCAGCCGGGCCACCACCGTGTACGGCCCGATGTGCGCCGGATCGGACGGCTTCAGCTCCATGAATCCAGCCACCCGGACATGCTCCCCCAGCCCACCGCAGCCCCGCACGCCTTTTCACATGACCTTCTCCGTTCGCGGGTTCCGGGGTTCGCGGGTTCCCGTGTCAGGCACCCGTGAGAACGCCGTATGGACTTGCCGTGGCCGGAACTTATTTCCGGAAGTCGGGTGTGGGCTGCGTCACGTTCGCGTTGAATGATCTGACGTGCGGTACATGCAGTACATGCGGCGGACGCGTCCTGTTGGGGGTGCCGGATGAGTGGTTCCCGGATCGAGGCAGCCAGTGCGCTGGGGCCCGATGAGCCCGAGCCCGGTGGGGAGTCGGGGGCGGGAGGGGTTCCTGGTCCCGGTGCTCCGCGCGGGGCTCCCGACGGCGCCGGTGGTTCCGACGGCGCCGGTGGGTCCGGTGACCCGGGCAGTGCGGGGTCCGATCTGCTGGCGGCGCTGCTGGACGGGATGGACGCCGCGCTCTGCGCGTTCGACGCGGACGGGGTGGTCACGCACTGGAACCGCGAGGCCGAGCGGATTCTCGGCTGGTCCGCCGACGAGGCCGTCGGGCGTACCGGCTTCGCGGGCTGGGCGGTACGGGCCGCGGACGCCGGTGAGGTGCAGGAACGGCTGATGGCGGCGATGGACCGGCCGGGCCGCCAGGTCCACGAGTTCGCGCTGCTGCGCAAGGACGGCGGGCGGGTGCTCGTACGGACCCAGTCCTCCGGGGTGCGCGGCCCGGACGGCACACCGGCCGGGGTGTACTGCGCGTTCAGCGAGGTCCATGCGCAGATCGATCTGGAACGGGCGATCGCGCTCAGCGAGGCCATGTTCGACGACGCGTCCTGGGGGGTCGTCCTGGTCGATGTCGATCTGCGGCCGACCGTCGTCAACGCGCATGCCGCGCGGGCGCTTTCGACGGGGCGCACCACGCTGCTCGGGCGCCCGCTGGGTGACCTGATCGTGCAGGGCGCCGATGAGCTGGAGGGCGCGCTCCAGCACGTACTCGCGGAAGGGGCGCTTTCCGCGCCCGCCGAGATGTGGGTGACGCTGCGTACGGCGGAGGGCGAGCGGCGGCGCTGCTGGCGCAGCGGGTTCGTGCGGCTGGCCTCACCGCTTGCGGAGGAGCCGGTCCCGCTCGGGGTCGGCTGGCTGTTCCGCGACATCACCGCGGCCAAGCAGGCCGAGCAGGAGGCCAGCCGGCTCCGCTTCCGGGGCACCCAGCTGCACCGCGCATCGCGGGCCGCCGCCGAGTGCGAGGACCCGATGGAGGCGGCGACTTCGTATCTGGACTTCGCCCTGGCCGGGTTCGCCGACCATGCGCTGATCGATGTGTCCGCCGACATATCCGCTGACCTGTCAGCTGACATATCCGGTGGCATGTCTGGTGACGGGTTTGCCCGTTCCGCCGGTTCCCCGGCATCGGCCGAGCGGCTTGTACGGGTGGCCGAGACGCCGTCCGGAGGGGCGTCCGGGCCGTGTCTGCCGGTGGCGGGTGCCGTCCTGCCGGTGCGCTACCGGGCGGGCCATCCGGCGCTCCAGGCGGTGGCCAGGACCGGAGCGGTACGCACCAGCGCGGCGGCCGCACCACGGTCAGCTCCGCCTTCTGCTCCGCCTTCTGCTTCTGCTTCGGCCTCTGCTTCGGCGGAGGGGACAGCCAGGGACGCGGCCGCCGCGTGGGCGTCGGAGCGGCAGTGGCCGCCGGGCACCGTGCACGCGCTGTGCACGGTGCTGCGGAGCCGGGGGAGGACGCTGGGGGTCGTGACGTTCCTGCGCGGAGCGAGCCGCCTCGCCTTCGAACGGCCCGACGCGGTGTACGCGGAGAGCGTCGCCGTACGGGTGGCTTCCGCCATCGACCTCGCGCGGGCGCTGGGGCGTCATCAGGCCTGATCCCTCCCGATCCAGCGTGATCCCTCCCGATCCAGCCTGATCAGGCGTGATCAGGCCGGATCCAAACGGAAGGCCCCGGCCTCGCTCAGCCTGCCACCGGCTCCTGGGCGAGCCGCCGGGCCGCCAGCTCCGCGTACACCGCGGCACCGTCCGCCAGGACCGCGTCGTCGAACTCGGCGAGCGGTGAATGGTTGTTGGCGCTGCGTTCCGGGTCGGCACCGGCCGGCGGGGCACCCAGCGTGAGCATCGCGCCGGGGACCTCGGCCAGCACCCGGGAGAAGTCCTCCGAGCCGTGCAGCGGCTGCCGCAGCGCCGCATAGCGTTCCTCGCCCAGCGCGTCACGCACCACATCGGCCACGAAGTCCGCCTCGGCGTGGTCGTTGACGGTCACCGGATACAGCTCGGCGAAGTCCGCGTCCACGCCCACCCCGAACGCTGCCGCGATGCCACGGCACACCTCGACCGAGCCGTCCTTGATCCGCGCCTGCGCCTGGGGCGAGAAGCTTCGTACCGTCGCCTCGAAGACCGCCGTGTCGGGAATGACGTTCTGCTTGGTCCCGGCGTGGAAGGAACCGACCGTGAGGATCACCGGGTCGAAGACGTCGAAGGTACGGGTGATCCACACCTGAAGGGCGCTGACCATCGAACACGCCGCCTGGACCGGCTCCTTGGCGCGGTGCGGCATCGAACCGTGCCCGCCCTCGCCGCGTACGGTCACCCGCAGCACATTGGAGGCGGCCAGTGCCGGACCGCCGCGGGTGCCGAAGACGCCGCTCGGCAGCCCCGCCGACATCACATGGATCGCGTACGCCGCGTCCGGCCGCCGGCCGGACGTCTCCAGCAGCCCCTCGGCGAGCATGTGCCGGGCCCCGTCGAAGCCCTCCTCGCCCGGCTGGAACATGAACAGCACATCGCCCGCCAGCCGGTCCCGGTGCGCGCTGAGCAGCTTGGCGGCGCCGGTGAGCATGGTGGTGTGCAGATCGTGGCCGCAGGCGTGCATCCGGCCGGTGTCCGCCGCGAAGTCCAGACCGGTCCGCTCGGCGACGGGCAGTGCGTCCATGTCGCCGCGCAGCAGCACCGTCGGGCCCGGCTGCGCGCCGTGCAGCACCGCAGTCACCGAGCTCAGCCCGTCGCCCGTCCGCACTTCAAGGGGCAGACCGTCCAGCTCGGCCAGTACCGCTTCCTGGGTACGGGGCAGCTCCAGCCCCACTTCGGGGATGCGGTGCAGCGAGCGGCGCAACCGTACGAGGTCGTCGGACAGGGCACGGGCGTCGTCACGCAGGTTCATGGAAGCTCCTTCGGAGGGGAGGGGAGGGGAGGCGACGGAGATGCGTTGACGGAGAAGCGCGGCGGGGTCAGCCGGTGGTGGGGCCGCTGCGCTCCGGGAAGCGGATCAGGAGTGTGCCCAGGAGGGAGACGGCCGCTGCGCCGGCGGCCCACCAGGGCACCATCGTCAAGTGGCCCGCCCTGCCCATCGCCTGGGCCAGCAGCGGGAACGTACCGCCGAAGAGGCCGGTGGCCACCGTGTACGGCACACCCATCGCCACCACCCGCACCGGCACCGGGAACAGCTGCGCGAACAGCACGTTCGTCAGGCCGATCGGCGCCGCGATCAGCAGCAGATAGACGATCGTGACCACCCACATCGGCAGCGCCCGGTGCGCCAGCGCCACCATCAGCGGCACCGTCGCCAGGGCCAGCAGCGCCAGGCCCGTACGCAGCGTGCGCAGCGGCCCCAGCCGGTCGGCGAGCTTGCCGACGCCGACCATCGCCGCGATCAGCAGGAGCAGCGGCAGCAGCATCGACGCCGACGACTCGGTGTCCGATGCGACGCCCAACTGCTGGGCGTACTGCGGGAGGTACGTCGTTCCGAAGTAGTAGCCGATGGTCGCGCCGACGCTGATCAGGAAGACGGCGGCGATGTTGCGGGCACTTGCGCGGTACAGGGCGCGGCGCCCGGCCGCCGTACTGCCGGGTCCGGCCGCCGCGGCCTGCTCGGCGAACTCCTCGCTCTCCTCGGCGCTGCGCCGGATCCACAGGGCCAGCAGTCCGAGCCCGGCCGCCACCAGGAAGCCGATGCGCCAGCCGCCGCCGCTCACCCCGTCCTTGCCGAGAGTGGTCAGCAGCAGCGTCAGGACACCGAAGGACAGGATGTTGCCGATGACGACACCGGAGTAGGAGATCGAGCTGTAGAGGAAGCGCAGCCGGCGAGGCGCGGTCTCGGTGACGTAGGCGGCGGCACTCGGGTTCTCGCCGCCCATCGACACGCCCTGGACCAGCCGCAGCAGTACCAGCAGCACCGGCGCCGCTGCCCCGGCCACGCCGGCCGTCGGCAGGATCGCGATCAGCACGCTCGCCGCCGAGATGACCGCCATGCTCAGCGTCAGCCCGAAGCGGCGCCCGCGCGAATCGCTGATCCGGCCCATGACGTACGAACCGAAGGGCCTGACGACGAAGCCGACCGCGAAGCCCAGATAGGCGCCGATCAGGGCGGTCGCCGGATCGTCGCCGGGGAACAGCTGGGTGGCGAAGAACGGTGCCAGGACGGCGTAGATCGTCCAGTCGAAGGACTCGACCACGCCCCCGACGGTGGCGGCCAGCAGCGCCTTGCGCCCGGCCGCACCGGCCCGCCGCCCCTCACTCCGCGCCGCGGTGTCCGTCGTGGGCGCGTCCGTCGCGCCGGTGATTGCGGTGGTGCTGGTGCTGGTGCTGGTGCTGGTGGCCGTGGTGGTGCCCGTGGTGGTGGCCGTACACCGGCCTGTGCCGCGGCCGTCGCCCGCCGCGCTGTCTGCAACCGCTGAAGTCATCGCCAACCTCTTCCCGATGGGCCCGGTGAATCCGGTGTCCGGCGGTGCCTGGATGGGACGACATGCTGCTCAGTGCCGCTGCCGAGGAAAACGGAATACGCTGGGAACGCAGGAAAGCCTCAGCAAGGCGGGCGCCATGCAGGAATCCGATGTCATCTCGGGACTCGACGCGCAGCTGGTGCATGCGCTGCAGATCGCGCCGCGCGCGTCCTGGCAGACCCTCGCCCCGGTCCTCGGCATCGACCCGGTCACCGCCGCCCGCCGCTGGAAGGGGCTGCGGAGCGCGGGTCTTGCCTGGGTCACCGGCTATCCGGGCCGCCGTCTCATCGAGCGGCTGTGCACCGCCTTCGTCGAGGTCGACTGCCGGGCGGGCAGCGTCGAATCCGTCGCCGACACCCTCGTCGCGCTGCCGCAGGTCGCCACCGTCGAGCACATGGCAGGCGGACGCGACCTGCTCATCACGGTCTTCGTCCCCGGGCTCGGCGAGCTCTCCGAGCTGCTGCTGCGCCGGATCGCCGCGCTGCCCGGCGTCACCTCCACCCGCGCCTCCATCGGCACCCGTCTCTACGGCGAGGGCAGCCGGTGGCGGCTGCGCGCGCTGACCACACAGCAGAGCGAACGCCTGCGCCTCACCTCTCCGCCCCCGCGCACCGGCTCATCGGCGGGGCTCGACGGACCTGACCGCTCGCTGCTGCCGGAACTGTCCCGCAACGGCCGCGAGAGCGCCGTGGAACTGGGCCGGGCCGTCGGGCTCAGCGCCCCCACCGTCCGCCGCCGGGTGGGCCGGCTGGTCACCGACCACGATCTGGCGCTGCGCTGCGAGGTGGCCCGCGAGCTGACCGAGTGGCCGGTGTCGGCGACGCTGTGGGCCGGCATCCCGGCGGACCGGCTGCCGGAGGCGGTCCGTGTCCTGCTCACCCTTCCCGAGGTACGGCTGTGCGCGTCGGTGACCGGGCCGCAGAACCTGCTGTTCACGGTCTGGCTGCACTCCATCCAGGATGTACAGCGGCTGGAGACCCAGCTCGGCGAGCGGCTGCCGCAGCTCCGGCTCAGGGACCGGTCGATCGTGCTGCGGCAGACCAAGCTGATGGGCCGCCTGCTGGACGGCAGGGGACGGGCGGCGGGCGCGGTACCGGTCGATCCTTGGGCGCCGGTGACGCCGGTGACGCCGGTGACTCCTGTTACGCCTGTTACGCCTGTTACGCCTGCGACGTCTCCTGGACGATGAGGTTGCCGTGCGCGTCCAGCCGGGCCAGTTCGCCGGTGCGGTAGAAGCCGTCAGAGGTGAAGGCGCGGGCGTTGTGAGCGTCAGCCTTGTAGTAGCCGCGGAAGGTGTGCGGGCCACGGGCCAGCAGTTCCCCGGGCTGCCCGGTCTCTCCTTCCTGCGCTGCACGCCCTGTCTGCCCGGCGGGCGCGTCGATGCGGAACTCGTCGGCGGGCGACACGGGCCGCCCCCGCGTACCCAGGACGGTGTCCTCCGCGTCGTCGAGGCGGGTGGCGGACAGGAGCACTTCGGCCACGCCGTACACCTGCTGGATCCGGCAGCCGAACCCGGGCGGCAGGCGTTCCGCCGGCGCGCGGTGCAGCGGTGCTCCCCCGATCTGCATGACCCGCAGACTCGACAGATCCTCCGTCGCGGCGGGCAGGGCGTCCCGCCACTGCGCGGCGATGCCCGGTGTCAGGGACGTGAACGTCACGCGTTCGCGTTCGATGGCGCGGAAGGCCTCCGCGGGTCCCGGGTTCTCGATCAGGACGACGGTCCCTCCGGCGGCGAGAGTGCCGACGATGCCGGGGCAGACGAAGGCGAAGTTGGACTCCGCCGGCAGAGTCGCCAGATACACGTCCTCCCGGGAGAGCCCGAGGAGTTCGCCGGTGGCGCGGGTCTGGTACGCGTAGTCGTCATGGGTACGCGGGATCAGCTCGGGCCGTACGGCCGTCCCGGCGGACAGCGGGGAGCCGGGCAGCGGGGAACCGGACGACGGGGAACCGGACAGCGGGGTGTCGGCCAGCGGGGAACCGGCCACCAGGAAGAAGGCCACCGACCCGGCGTCGAGCGGCGGGCCGGGCTCCGGCGGGGCGTCGATGGAGCTCAGCGGGAAGGACAGGCACCCGTCCGACGACACGGAGAATCCGCCGGCCGGCGTACCGGTCCCGGACCAGGTGAAGACGCGCCGCAGGAAGGGGAATTCGGCTGAGATCCGGGCAGCCATCCCGGCGTGGTCGAAACCGCCGTAGGACGTGGGACCGACATAGCCGACAGCCCCGGTCGTACGGACGAGATGGCCGATCTCGGCAGCACGGTGAGCGACGGGGGCGAACACGGGGATCGCCCCGGTGCGGAAGAGCGCGAACACCGTCACGACGAACTCGGGCACATTCGGCAGTTGCACCACCACCCGGTTTCCCGGACGGATGCCGCGCAGCCGGAGACCGGCGGCCGTGCGGTCCACCCGCCGGTTCAGCTGCGCGTACGTCATGCGGCTGTCCCCGTGCACCAGGGCGGTCCGCTTGCCCTGTTCACGCGCCGGGTCCCGCAGCAGATCGCCGAGTGTGCGGCCCTGCCAGTACCCGGCCCGCCGGTAGCGTGCCGCTTCCTCCTCGGGCCAGGGGGTGAAGCCGTCCAGCATCTTCCTGTCCTCCTGCGGGCGCGGGTGCGGTGATCCCGACGGGCGGACACTCCACAGTCCCGTGATTCCGTAGTTCCACGGTCCCGTTCCAGGAGGTCGGCCAAGCGCCGCGGCCTGCCGGCCCACCGTCGGTCTCGGCGCGAACCTATGGCCGAAACGCGGTGCACTCAATGAGAGTTCCGGTTGATATGTACGCAACTCGGCTGGACGAAACCACAGTTACGGGTTCCCTCAGTTCTGGTAGAAGATCCGGTCGCCGTACTCCGCCAGCACGCGGCCGTTCCACTCTGGCCCGCCGTCGACGTTGCCCGAGCGCAGCAGCGGTGGCTCGATGCCGCGGCGGGCCAGTTCGCCTGCCGCCGAGGCCATCATCGCCTGCATCAGCGCGCTGGTGACGACGGTCGACGCGGGCGCGAAGGGCGCCTCGACGCCCTCGGCGGTGAGCTCCGCGTCGCCCACCGCGATCCGGCTGTCCAGCACGATGTCGCAGTGGTCCTTGAGGTACGTACCGGAGGAGTGCCGTGACGAGGTCTCCTTCGTGTACGCCACCGATGTCACGCCGATGACCTTGAGGCCCAGGGCGCGGGCGCTCATCGCCATCTCCACCGGGAGCGCGTTGCGCCCGGAGAGCGAGATGATCACGAGTACGTCGCCTGCCGCTGCCGGACTGGAGTCGAGCACGGCGCTCGCGAGACCGCTGACCCGCTCCAGGGCGGAGCCGAGCGTGGCCGGCCTGACGTCGACGCCGAGGGTGCCGGGCACGCCGAGCAGGTTCATCAGCGCGAGGCCGCCCGCGCGGTAGACCACGTCCTGAGCGGCGAGCGAGGAGTGGCCCGCGCCGAAGGCGAAGAGGCGGCCGCCCGCCTGCACGGTGTCGGCTATCGCGGAGCCGGCCGCCGTCACGTTCTGTGACTCCTCGTCCCGTACCCGCCGCAGCAGGCCGATCGCGGCGTCGAAGAACTCGCCCGCAAGGCCGCTGCTCCCGCTGTTCTCGCTGCTCATGCGCATCACGGTGCGGTCCGTACCAGGGCAGTGTCAATACCGCCCGCGTCCTGTGCGGGCCGGTTGTCGGAGGTATGCGTCAGAATTGGATGAGGGCCATAGCGGTAGCGGAACATAGGGGCACGTATGAGTGGGCTGATCGACACTACGGAGATGTACCTCCGCACCATCCTTGAGCTGGAGGAGGAAGGTGTGATTCCCATGCGGGCCCGGATCGCGGAGCGGCTCGACCAGAGCGGCCCGACGGTCAGCCAGACCGTGGCGCGCATGGAGCGTGACGGCCTGGTGGCCGTCGCGAGCGACCGGCATCTGGAGCTGACGGAGGAGGGCCGCAGGCTGGCGACGCGCGTCATGCGCAAGCACCGGCTGGCCGAGTGCCTCCTCGTCGACGTGATCGGCCTGGAGTGGGAGCAGGTGCACGCGGAGGCGTGCCGCTGGGAGCACGTGATGAGCGAGGCGGTGGAGCGGCGGGTGCTTGATCTGCTGCGTCACCCCACGGAGTCGCCGTACGGCAATCCGATCCCGGGCCTGGAGGAGCTGGGCGAGAAGGCCGAGGCGGATCCCTTCCTCGACGAGGGCCTGCTGAGCCTGGCCGAGCTGGATCCGGGCCCCGACGGGAAGAACGTGGTGGTGCGCCGGATCGGCGAGCCCATCCAGACCGACGCCCAGCTGATGTACACGCTGCGTCGCGCGGGGGTGCAGCCCGGCTCGGTGGTGAGTGTCACGGAGTCGGCCGGCGGGGTCCTGGTGGGCAGCGGCGGTGAGGCGGCCGAGCTCAACCCCGAGGTGGCTTCGCACGTCTTTGTGGCCAAGCAGTAGCCAGAGCGGCAGCAAGAGCGGTAGCAGTATCGGTAGCAGGAGCAGCAGTAGAGCTGGAGCAGGGGTCCGCCCGGCGCCGGGCGGGCGGCTGCGGCCGGCCCGCGCAATGGTGCGGGAACGGCCCCGGCCGTACGTAACCCGTGCGAGGCTGAGGCCCTAGACCTGACGACGGTGCCGGGTCCGGACCCGATGCGGTCCGATGCGGCCCGCCCGTCCGGTACGGAGGGGAGCAGGTGTATGCGTCGGTCGCGGACTCACCAGGTCCCACAGCGGGGCTCGCGCCGAGTGGTCCTCCAGCGGGGCTCGCGCCGAGTGGTCGCACAGCGGGCATCGCGCGGAGTGGTGGTCCCGCACCCGGTCCCGTGCCGGGCCGCTCACGCAGAGGGCCCCGGCGCTCGGAAGCGCCGGGGCCTGACCTCCCCGCGCCGACCTGGAGCCCCGAGCTCTCAAGGTCGGCCTGGCCGGACCCTCATCCCCGAGTGGTCCGCCCCCCGCACGAAATCTCCCCCGGGCAGCAACCCTCAACCCTTGGGGGTTGTCACTCGAAGGTGGGGTGTTGAGCGAGGGAAGCGCATTTTCGAATGTGAGTTCGATAGCCTGTGTGGTGCGACACCGATCTACTGAAGCGACACGGATTTACCACTGAGCGGCCTGCGAGCAGGTGCGGACCGACCACCCGGGGACTGAAGGGGGTGCCAGAACATGGTGCAACGCATCGACGTGACCGGACCCGACGGCGTACGCCTTGCTGCCTGGGAGTTCGGCGACCCGCCCAAGGAGACCGACGGGGACGCCGAGCGCCTGCCCGGCGTCTTACTGCTGCACGGGCTGATGGGCCGCGCCTCGCACTGGGCCTCCACCGCCCGCTGGCTCTCCGAGCGGCACCGCGCGGTCGCCCTCGACCAGCGCGGCCACGGCCGTAGCGACAAGCCCGCCGAAGGCCCGTACACCCGGGATGCCTACGTGGCCGACGCGGAGGCCGCGATCATTCAGCTGGACCTCGCTCCCGTTACGCTCATCGGCCACTCGATGGGCGCCCTCACTGCCTGGCAGCTCGCGGCCAAACGGCCGGACCTGGTCCGGGCCGTGATCATCTGCGACATGCGGGCCTCCGCCCTGGGGATAGCCTCCCAGCGCGAATGGGAGGACTGGTTCACGTCCTGGCCCGTCCCCTTCGCGACGCTCGCCGACGTACGGAAGTGGTTCGGCGAGGACGACCCGTGGGTGGAGCGCCCGAATCCGTCCCGGGGTGAGTTCTTCGCCGAGGTGATGGCGGAGAGCGCCGACGGCTGGCGGCCGGTCTTCTCCCGCCGCCAGATGCTGAGGTCCCGCGAGACCTGGGTCTTCGACGCGCACTGGGAGGAGCTGGCGCAGGTGCAGTGCCCGGCGCTGGTGGTCCGCGGTCTGGACGGCGAGCTGGGCCGGGCGGAGTCGCAGGAGATGGTCCGGGTGCTGCCCCGCGGTGAGTACGCGGAAGTGGCCGACGCGGCCCATCTGATCCACTACGACCAGCCCGAGGCGTGGCGCGCGGCGATAGAACCGTTCCTGGACGCGGTGCTCGCGCAGTAGCGAGGGGCGCGGTGGAGGCCGGCTCCTCCCTGCCTCACAGCTCACCCCTTGCTGACCGCCAGCAGGATCTCCGGCAGCCGGCCGGCCGCCTGGGGTGCGGCCGCCCGCAGGCCGGCCCAGGCCGCCGCCGCCCCGTACACCGCGCCCAGCGGCAGCAGGATCCACAGATACGGCTCATGGCCCGTGACATGCAGGGCGATCAGCAGGGCGATCACCGGCGAGCAGAGCAGCGCCGCCGAGACCATGCCGCCGAAGATCGAGATCCAGGCGAGCCCCGCCTGCCCCGGGGCGACGTTCTTGTGGGCGTTGTCCTGCGGGATCGAGTACGGGAAGCGGGCCGAGGTCACGGCGCCCGTCCCCAGCATCGCGCCGAGCAGGGCGAACGCCAGCCCCATGGCCTCGGGCAGTGCGCCCCAGTCGCCGAGCAGCCCGGCGGTGACCACCGTGACCAGCGCGGTGTACGGGACGGTGATCAGGGCGAGCGCCAGGGCGCGCGACCGCAGTTCGGCGAACGCGTCCCGGGGCGACGAGATGGTCTGCGCGACCATCCAGAACGCCGAGGTGTCCTGGCCGAACTGGTTGTACATCTGGATGCCGAGCATCCCCGCGGCGAAGCACGAGAAGTAGATGGAACCGCTGCCCTGCACCGCGTTGAGCAGCGGCACGATCAGCCCGATCGCGAGCGAGGCGATCCAGGCGGCCTTGGTCTTCGGGTCGCGCCAGATGTAGCGCAGGGTCCGGAGCATCACCGTGCCCGTACGGCCCTCGGGCAGCAGCCGCGAGAAGCCCCCCGCCGACTCCTTACGGTTCGGCCCGGCCGCCGCGAGTGTCGAGCCGTCCGGCGAGGTCATCAGCCGGACCAGGGTGCGCCGCCAGGCGCTGAGCATGATCACCAGGAAGGCGGCGGCGATGGCGAGTTGGGCCACGGCCGCTCCGTACGAGCCGGCGCTCGCCGAGTCGACGGCGCCGATCGCGGAGGCCGGCGGCAGCCACCGCACCACGTCCCCGGTCGGGTCGAGCGCGGAAAGCCCGCCGGCCCTGCCGAGCCGCTGGGCGCCGAAGTTGACCGCCTGAATGCCGATGGCGATCACCAGACCGCTCAGTACGGCGAGGTCGCGGCCCTTGCGCGAGGTGAGCAGCCGGACGTTGGCCGCGGCCACCGCCCGCGCCAGCGCCACACAGACCAGCACGGTCAGCGGAACGGCGATGACGGCGGCCACCGCTGCCGCCGCGTTCGTCGCCACGGCGAAGGCGGAACCGGCCGCCAGACAGAGCGTGAACAGCGGTCCGATGCCCACCAGCGAAGCGGCCAGCAGGGCCCGTACGAGCGGTTCCGGGCGCAGCGGCAGCATCACCAGACGGCTCGGGTCCAGCGTCTCGTCCCCGCCGGGGAAGAACAGCGGCATCGCCGCCCACCCCACCGCGAGGACGAGCGTGAGGATGACGGTCAGGGTGCCCGCGTGCGCGTGGCCGTGCAGCAGGACGAGGCCGAGGAGCAGCAGCGCCGCGAAGAACAGGGAGACGGCGACCGACGCGATGTACGCGGCCCTGCGGCCCGACGACTGGCGCAGGCCGTTGCGGAGCAGGGAGAGCTTCAGCCGGATGAAGACGGAGGTGAGGGAGGGGGCGGGCAGCCGGGTGTCCGGGGCGGCGGCGGTCGTCGCGGTCATCGCGGGCTCCCGCCCAGCCAGTCGAGACTCTCCCCGGCGTGCCTGCCCTGCGCGCCGACCAGTTCGAGGAACGCCTCCTGGAGGGAGGGTGCGGTTCCGCGTACCTCGGCGAGCGGGCCCTGCGCGCGGATCCGGCCGCCCGCCATCACCGCCACCCAGTCGCAGAGCGACTCGACCAGCTCCATCACGTGGCTGGAGAAGACGACCGTCGCGCCGGAGTGGGTGTAGCGCTCCAGCACGCCGCGGATCGTCTGCGCGGAGACCGGGTCGACGCCCTCGAACGGCTCGTCCAGGAAGAGCACTTCGGGGTTGTGCAGCAGCGCGGCGGCCAGCCCGATCTTCTTGCGCATCCCGGTCGAGTAGTCGACCACCAGCTTGTGCTGGGCGCCTGCCAGGTCGAGTACGTCCAGGAGCTGGGTGGCCCGTTTGTCGACCTCGGGGCCGGGCAGTCCGCGCAGCCGTCCGCTGTACGCGAGGAGTTCACGCCCCGACAGCCGCTCGAACAGCCGCAGCCCCTCCGGCAGTACGCCGATCCGCGACTTGACCGCGACGGGATCCTGCCAGACGTCGTGGCCCGCAACTTCGACGGTGCCCTGGTCGGGCCTGAGCAGGCCCGTCACCATGGAGAGGGTGGTGGTCTTGCCCGCGCCGTTGGGGCCGACCAGGCCGATGAACTGGCCTGCGGGCAGATCGAGATCGATCCCGGCGACCGCGATCTGCTCCCCGAACCGCTTCCACAGTCCCTTTACCCGTACGGCTGCCTGGTCCGGCATGGTGCAGCGCCTTTCGGAGTCCCAGCTCTTGCGCCCACCACCCTACGGTCGACGCCGCCCGGCCGGGCCCCGCACCGGGACCCGGTGCCCGGCCGCCCGCCCACCGGATCCATCTCGCCACCGGCCGGCGGCTATCGGCGGGCGGTACCGGCTGCTGCCCCCATCGGACTGCCTGCCTACCGGCGTCCGTCCCGGGTTTCCTGGCCGCAGGCGTACGCGAGAGGGCCGGTCAGCTCGTCCGCGTCGGGCAGCCAGCGGTTGGCGGCTGTCGGCCGCCGCGCCCACTGCACCGCCCCCGCGGCCCCGACCCGGGTGGGCGGCGCCGCGACGTAGTCCCCCTCGCCGCGCACCGCCAGATCGATCGTGGACGGCGCCCACCCCAGCCTCCGTACCAGATCGGGCACTTTGGCCCCGGCGCCCGGCAGTACGAAGAAGAGCATCCGGCGGTGGGGCGTGCGGGTCACCGGGCCGAGCGTGACGTCCAGCCGCTCCATCCGGGCCAGCGCGAGGAAGCCCGCGGTCTCGGGGACGTCGATGGCGTCGAAGGTCCGCCCGGTCGGCAACAGGATCGAGGCCTGCGGCTGCTTGGACCACAGGGCGCGGGCGGCTGTGGCGCTGCCGGTGGCCTCGGCCGCCCAGTCGGGGCGCGTGGGGTGTGCGCCGGGCGCGAAGCACGCGTTGTCCCCGCAGGAGCACCGCTCGACGTCCTCCCTCGCCTCCAGCCAGGTGCCGGGGAGCACGTCCCAGTGCCGCTCCTCCGCGTACCGTACGGCGCTGTCCAGCAGCAGTTCTGTGCGCTGCCTGGGGATCTGTGCGGCCTGCGTGCCCGTGGTGGTCTCTTTCACGAACAGCTCAACTCCCGCCGCCACCTGGGGTTACGGGGTCAACACGCCGGGGAGAGGGGCGGGTTGACGGCATACGGGGCGCATGGAGGCATGGGCGGGGGCGCGCAGGCGAATGCACCCCCTGGAGCGGGTATTCCTCAGCGGGGCCTGGGCCGTGTCCACGGAGCCGCTGCCCTCCGGGCGACACGCGGCTCTGTGGACACGGCCCAGGAGAATGCCGGGATTACTCCCATCTTTCACCGCATTTTCCCGACATTTCCCGGGCAGTGATCGACCCGACCGGATCAGTGATCGCCGCACGTCTCAGGGGGTATTCATGGCCGCCAGGCCTCTCGTCGCCCGTCAGCCCAACGAACGGCTGCAGGCACTCATCCAGGAAGCCGGCTGTTCCAACGCCGGCCTGGCCCGTCGCGTGAACATGGTGGGGGCGGAGCGCGGTGTCGACCTCCGCTACGACAAGACGTCCGTCGCGCGATGGCTGCGCGGGCAGCAGCCGCGTGGCCGGGCGCCGGGCATCATCGCCGAGGCGCTGGGCCGCAAACTCAGCCGTACGGTCACGATCGACGAGATCGGGATGGCCGATGGGAAGAACCTGGCCTCCGGGGTCGGGTTGCAGTTCTCGCCGACCGTGCTCGGCGCCATCGAGCAGGTCTGCGAGCTGTGGCGCAGCGATGTGGGGCGCCGTGACTTCCTCTCCGGATCCACGGTCGCCGCGTCCGCGCTGGTCGAGCCCAGCCGCGACTGGCTGATCACCGGAGCGGACGCGCAGGTGGCGCGGGCCGCCGGGGCGCGGGTCGGGCCGTCCGACGTCCAGGCCGTACGGGCGACGACCGCCGCGCTCACCGAGCTGGACCACCGGTTCGGCAGCGGCCATGTCCGGCCGATCGTCGTCCACTACCTGAACAGCGTGGTGTCCGGGCTGCTGGCCGGTTCGTACCGTGACGGGGTGGGCCGCGAGCTGTTCGCCGCCGTCGCCAGGCTGACCGAACTCGCCGGGTACATGGCGGTCGACACCGGTCAGCCAGGACTCGCCCAGCGCTACTACATCCAGGCCCTGCGGCTGGCCCAGGCGGCGGGCGACCGCGGCTACGGGGGCTATGTGCTGGCCGCCTCGATGAGCCATCTCGCCGCTGAGCTGGGCACCCCGCGAGAGATCGCGCAGCTCGCGCGGGCGGCCCAGGAGGGCGCGCGCGGGCGGGTCACGCCGCGCGCCGAGTCGATGTTCTACGCGGCGGAGGCGCGCGGCCATGCACTGATGGGCGACGCACGGGCCACGGAGGCGGTGGCGGGCCGGGCCCTGGCGGCGATGGACCGCGCGGAGTCCGGTACGGACGCGGGCGACGACCCGGAGTGGATCGCCCACTTCGACGGCGCGTATCTCGCGGACGAACTGGCGCACTGTCACCGCGACCTGGGCCAGGGCGCGGCGGGCGCGAGCCGCGCCGAGGAGGCCCTGGCGGGCCTTCCGGAGACGAAGGCCCGGCGCCGGGGGATCGGTCTGGTCCTGCTGGCCACGGCGCAGCTCCAGCAACGAGAGGTGGAACAGGCCTGCCGGACGGGGACCCGCGCGGTGGAGCTGCTGGGCACGGTGCGGTCGGGCCGGGGGGCGGACTATCTGGACGATCTGCGGGGGCGGTTGGAGCCGTTCGGGGAGGAGACGGCGGTCCGGGAGCTGGGTGCGCGGATGGACATCCTGGCGGCGTAGTGGCTCAGGCGCTGGTGGAAGTCGGGCGCTGGAGGAAGGAAAGGAGGGGTGGTACGGGCCGGCCGGTGCCCAGGAAGGGGAAGGTGCGCGCCGGCCCGTACTGTCCCCGCGTCCCGCGTCCCGCGTCCCGCGTCCCGCGTCCCGCAGTCCCCGTCCCTGCCCCGCCCCTGCCCGACCGTGTCCGTCCGTGTCCTGTGCGCGGGCTGTGGAGACCCGCGTACGGGCAGGGGCGGGAGGGGCGAGAACAAGCCACCCGGCCCCGTACGTGTACCTCCGACGCCCCAAGAACAGCGCCGGGCACCCCACATGTGTTACATCGCACACCCCCATCCGCCGCCCCGTGGCAGACGCGTCCGTTCACCCGGTAGCGTGAACCGACGATTCCGTAGGTCCACATGTAGTAGGAGTCCCGGTGACGCAGAACGGACAGGGCGACGAGCCGCAGCTTCCTGCTGTGCGGCGCGCGCACGAAGGTGTCGTACTGCCGTCCGACGGGAGTGGTCCGTGGATCCCGGAAGTCGCGGGCGAGCACACGATCCCGGCAGGTGGCCAGCCGTGGGGCCAGCCCTGGGGGCCGCAGGACGGCGGGCCCCAGCCGCCCCAGCAGCAGCCTCCGCACATACCGCAGCAGCCGCACCAGCAGCAGCTTCCGCAGCCGTATCAGCAGCAGCCGCAGCAGCAGCAACCGCACCAGCAGCAGTTCCAGCAGCCCATGCCGCCGCAGCAGTTGCCGTACCAGCAGCAGCCGCCCGCGGCGCAGCCGCTGCCCCCCGCCGCGCAGCCGTCCGGGGGCGGACACCGGCTCCCGCAGCACGGCGCGCCCGCCCCGCAGGCACAGCAGTATCCGTCGCACGGGCAGCCGCAGAACCTGGCACAGCCCCCGGCGCAGATGCCGCAGCAGATGCCGCCGCAGAACTCCGTGCACCACCCCGCACACGGTGCACCCGGTTCATCGCAAACCCCTTCGTTCGCACAGCCGTTGCCCCCCGAGGCCGTTCCGGGCGCGGGCGACAGCGACGCGACGCAGTTCATCGCCCCCATCCCCGCGCAGCCCGAGAACCAGGCGGAGTCCACCCAGTACCTGGGCTACCACCAGCAGTCCGGGGCCGCCCCGGCCGCCCCCGGGTCCGACGCGGACCCCACGCAGTTCCTGCCGCCGGTCCCGCCCGCGCCCTCCGGTGCTCCGTACGGCATCAGACCCGGCGCCCCGGAGGACCGGCAGCCGCCCGCCGAGTTCGACAACCTCTTCCGTACGGACAACGCGGCCGGGCCGCAAGCTGCCGGTGAGACGCAGCAGTTGCCGCGCTTCGACTCGCAGCCCCCCTACGGCAACCCCCCGTACGGCGGCGGCGCCCCGCACAACGCCCCGCCCGGCAACGACCCGTACGGCCGGCCGCAGCAACCCGGCGCGCAGCCGCCGCAGTACGCCCCGGAGCCGGTCTCCCGGGCCGGCGCGGGGGCATCCCGGCGCAAGTCCCGTACGCCGGTCATCGCCGCTGTCGTCGTCGGCTGCGCCGTCATCGGCCTCGGCGCCGGCGCGCTGCTCAGCGGGGGCGGATCCGACAAGAAGGACGACCAGCAGCCCGCGGGCGCCACATCGACCGCCGGTTCGACGGCGCCCGAGGCGGCGAAGGCGGACCCCGCTCAGCCGCAGGCCGTGGCGCTCGACAAGCTGCTCGCCGACAGCAACAACAGCCGCTCGGCGGTGATCGCGGCGGTCGGCAGCATCCGCTCCTGCCAGAACCTGCCGAAGGCGGCGTCGGACCTGCGCGGCGCGGCCAAGCAGCGCCACGATCTGGTGACCAAGCTCGGCACGCTCTCGGTCGACAAGCTGCCGGACCACGCCAAGCTGACGTCCGCGCTGACCACGGCGTGGAACGCCTCGGCGACCGCCGACGAGCAGTACGCGGCCTGGGCCCACGCTGTCGCGGCCAACGGCAAGAAGGAGTGCAAGCACGGCCACGCCAAGCGGACTGCGGCGGCCGGCCGCGGGGACGCGGCCAGCGGCCAGGCCACCGCGGCGAAGAAGGAGGCGTCGACCTTGTGGAACGCCATCGCGGACAAGTACCACCTGACACAGCGCAGGGGCGACCAGCTCTGACGGCCGGGAGACGGCGGGAGACGGCGGGAGACGCCAGGGAGGTGGCCGGGCGGCAGCCGCAAGGCAGCCCTGCCGCCGCCCAGCTGTCTCACTCCGACCGTGACGCCTTCTCCAGCGTCGGCCCCACATCCACCGCACCCTTCCGCAGCGCCACCAGCCGCCCCCCGCGCACCACTTGGTAGGTCACCCGGTGGTTCACCAGCCGGGGGAAGTCCCGCGACGCCAGCATGTCCTGGAAGCGCCACCGCAGGGTGGGGGTGAGCCCGCCGGTCCGTACGGCGAGCCCGCCGTCGAGCGTCCGGGTCAGGTCGTCCGCCGTGATGTGGTCCTTGCCGAGCGACTCGATGACCTCCTTCAGCGCGGTGTACGCGATCCAGGTGGTCTCCACGCCGGCGTCGGCCGGATCGATCCTGTTGTCGTTGAAGGCGTACGTGTCGATCACGTCACGCATCGGCCGCCAGCGCGGATCTCCCGCCACCGGGTACCAGCCGGTGACGTACGCGCCCTCGTACGGGCCGTCCTTGCCGCCCGTGCTGTCGACCAGACCCTGCCCGACGCTGCCCAGCACCGAGGTGATCCGCACCTGCCGGCCCGGCCCCTCCGGCAGGCCGGCCCCCTCCTGCCGCCGGAACGAGTCGACGAACGTCTGCGTACGGTCACCGAGCACCGCACTCACGCACCCCGTGCCGCCGCCGTTCCCACTGCCGGAGGACAGCGCGCCCGGCGCCTCCGTCCCCGGACCCACGGCCCTGAGCGCCGCGGCGGCCTGCACGCCGTACTCACTGGCGTCCTCGGTGGTCGGGATGTCGGTCGCCGGGCCCCGGCCGCCCTCGCCGAGACCGGCGTTGAGGAGGATCGGCAGCTCGTCGCCGTCGACGGTCTCGGGCCTGACCAGCGCGACCCGTTCGCAGTCCCGGGCGAGCTGCCGCCCGCTGCCCGCGAGCAGGGCCGCCTGGCCGCCGTTGACCGGGTAGGAGAGCGCGGAGTTGAACTCCTCGCTGGAGACGCCGTATCCGCCGATGTACGGGATGCCGGCCGCTTCGAGCGGCGGCATGAACGACTGCCCGTAGACGCTGTACGAGCCGACGACCGCGACCACGCCCTCCTTGACCGCCCGCTCGGCGCAGTTCCCGGCGCCGATCAGGTCGTTGTGGTCGTTGCAGGTGAGGACGCGGAGCCGGTGGCCGTCGATACCGCCCCTGGCGTTGACCCAGCGGGCATAGGTGGCGGCCATGGCGGGCATTCCCGGCATATTGGTCGCCCGGGTGGACTCGGGGGCCCAGGTCATGACGGTGACGGTGCCCCGGGACCCGCTCTGCTCCCCGGGCAGTGACCCGCAGCCGGCGACCAGCGATGAGGAGGCCCCGACGGCTGTGCAGAGCGCGAGGACGGTGAGGGAACGTCGCCAACCGGTCATGGTCAGGAACCCTGCCGCCCCGCGGGTAACGCGGCGGTGGTGCGTCCTCAACGCTGGGTGACGGCAGGGTGAATTACGGGGGTCCGGCAGACTCCGTCCGGCGGGAACGTACGATCGAAATCGTGCAAGGTTCCCCGAACGCTTCCCGCCGCGGCCGTCGCTCCACCACCATGGACGGCATGCCGTTGACTGACATGCCGTGGTGGCGCTGGCGCGCCAATGTGCGCTCCGCGCTGCATATGCTCTCCGATCCGGCCTTCCACCAGGAGTGCTGGCTGGCGGGCCGTGCGGAGTACGGGGACATCACCGACGCCGTGTACCGGCTGGTCGAGGACACCTGGCTCGACAACTGGTCCGCCGAGAAGTACGTCGGGACGGTCTTCCGGGACTCCGGGGAGGCCGCGCTCGTGGACGTGGCCGTGCTCCGTGTGCTGCGCATCATGCACCAAGTCGGGGCAGATGCTCCCGTATCGGTCTATATGGAGCACCACGGCTGGCCGGAGGCGGTACGGGCCGCGCGCGAGGCCCATGTCCGGCTGGCGGCCGCCGACGGCGACGACCCGGATGTGGCACCGCGCACCCTGGAAGTGCTCCGCATCGTGACCAGGGCCGCCTGACCGCGGACGGTTGTGGCACCCTGCTGTCATGACCGACCAGTACGTCCTCACGCTCTCCTGCCCGGACAAACAGGGCATTGTTCATGCCGTGTCGAGCTATCTGTTCATCACGGGGTGCAACATCGAGGACAGCCAGCAGTTCGGGGACCGGGACACCGGCCTCTTCTTCATGCGGGTGCACTTCGCAGCCGAGCAGCCGGTGTCCCTGGAGAAGCTGCGCGCGAGCTTCGCCGCCGTCGGTGACGCCTTCGACATGGACTGGCAGCTGCACCGCGCCGAGGACCGGATGCGGATCGTCCTGATGGTCAGCAAGTTCGGCCACTGCCTGAACGACCTGCTCTTCCGGTCCCGTACGGGCGCGCTCCCGGTCGAGATCGCCGCCGTGGTCTCCAACCACCCGGACTTCGCCGAACTGGCCGGGTCGTACGGCATCCCCTTCCACCACATCCCGGTGACCAAGGACAACAAGGCGGCGGCCGAGGCCGAACTGCTCGACCTGGTCCGCAGGGAGAACGTCGAGCTGGTGGTGCTCGCCCGCTATATGCAGGTCATCTCCGACGACCTCTGCAAGGCGCTGAACGGCCGGATCATCAACATCCACCACTCCTTCCTGCCGAGCTTCAAGGGCGCGAAGCCGTACCACCAGGCGCACGCACGGGGCGTGAAGGTGATCGGGGCGACGGCGCACTATGTGACGGCCGACCTCGACGAGGGCCCGATCATCGAGCAGGAGGTCGAGCGGGTGGGCCACGAGGTCACCCCCGACCAGCTGGTCGCGATCGGGCGCGACGTGGAGTGCCAGGCGCTCGCGCGGGCGGTGAAGTGGCATGCGGAGCACCGGATCCTGCTGAACGGGCGCCGCACGGTGGTGTTCACGTAGGCGCTCGGGAGCGCCGTTACATCCGGCTGAGCGACGCCGCGGCGAACAGCACGTCCCGGATCGCCTCGCGGTCGCCCTCCTGTCCGGCGACCGCCTCCTCCGGCTCCACGTGCCCCGCCGCCAGCTGGCAGAACTCCACGCCGTCCAGGGCGACATGTGCCACCGTGTGGTCCGGTGAGCCCTGCACGGCCGGCGAGTCCAGTGAGATGTACCAGTCGCCGCCGCCCGCGCCCTCGATCTCCAGCCGCAGCGAACGGCCCGGCGGGCCTTCCGGCACCGGTCCGCGGGCCGTGCTCGCCAGTCCGGAGCGGCGGCGGCCCGCCAGCGTGGCGGGCAGCGTCCGGGCCGCCAGGTCGATCATGAGGTGGAGATGGGCCGAGGTCGGCGGGTCGTACGGATAGTCCACGGCGTCCGCGATGTCCCCGGCGTGCACCCAGCACTCGAAGGCCCGGTCCAGGAGTGAGTCCCGCAGCGCCAGGCTGAAATCCCCGTACGGTACGGAGATCTCCGGGACGTCCTGGCCCGCGAAGGAGACCGTACGGATCAGGGTGTGGCTCTGGTCGCGCCACGGCTCGCGGATCGTACGGCCCGGGGGAGCGGCGAGCGCCCGCCAGTACTGCCGGGTGCGCTCCGTGGGGGAGGACGGCGGCTCGCTGCCCAGGATGCCGTCCAGCCCGTCGTCGAGGCCGAGCGCGGTCGAGACCAGGCCGTCGACGGTCAGCAGATGCCCGATGACGCCGGCGACGGTCGTCCGCTGGGAGGTGGCGTGCTCCTCCTCGTACCACTTCAGCCGTACCGGGGCGTGCCACTCGGCGTGGCCGAAGTCGTTCAGCAGGGAGTCCAGCCTGGCGGTCTCCGCGTCGTACGGCGCCGCCCACTCCGGGACCGGGATCCGGGCCGGCCTGCGGCCCAGGCAGCCCTGGAGGACCCGGGACCGCAGCAGCGGGTCCAGGTCGAGGTTCCGCTCGGTGTGCAGGAGCGCCACGGCGTCCCGCAGCCGCAGCGCCTCGTCCGCACAGGGCGCGCAGTCGGTGAGGTGGTCCTCGACCGCCTCGGTCTCCTCGGGGGAGCAGGCCGACAGCGCCCAGGCGCCGAGCAGCGACTTCAGGACCTTGTGCGAGAGCTTCACCGGCGGCGCCGGAAGGAAGGCCAGGTCGTCGGCGGCCTCGCGCGGTCCCGGTATCCGCGCCGGAAAGTCCTCATCGGGGCAGCCGGCCGGCTCCCCGGCGGCCCCCGTCACAGGGCACGGCCGTATCCGGGCGGAGAGGCCCCTTCGGCGGGCCGGGTGTTGGCCGTGGAGAGCAGCTGGAGCCCGAGCCGGAGCCGCCGCCGGGCCTCGTCCTCGGTGACTCCGAGGTCGGCCGCGGTCTGCCGGTAGTCCCTGCGCTGGAAGTACGCGAGCTCCAGCGCGGCGCGCAGCGGTGCGGGCATGGAGGTCACGATGTAGTCGGCGCGGGCGGCCGCCGATGCCTTGCGCACCTTCTGCTCCAGCTCTTCCGTCTCCTCCGTGGTGGATTCACCCCGGGCGGCGAGGGACGCCGTCTCGGCCTGGCGCAGCCGCTTGACGGCCTGGCGGTGGGCGAGTGTGGCCACCCAGGACCGCATGGAACCGTGCTTCGGCTCGTACTCCTCCGGGTTCTCCCAGACGTGCACGAAGACCTCACGGGTGATGCGGTCGGCCGCGTCGTCGTCGTCCAGCACCCGGTGGGCCAGGCTGTGCACGAGGGAGGCGAACCGGTCGTACAGCTCGCCGAGCGCGGCTGCCTCACCCCGCGCGAGCCGCTGCTGCATCCTGCGGTCCCAGCGGGGTGGTGCGTCCTTCGGCATGAGTCCCCCAAACATCTGCCCCTCGTACCTTTCGACAGTAACCGCAGGGCCTGCCGAGTGCGCCTGTTTGCACCAAGTGCGGTCGCGGAGGGGTTGGGGGTGGTAGAGCGGTGCCAGGTCCGGCGCTCGGTTCGGCGCCAGGTCCGGCGCTCGGTTCGGCGCCAGGTCCGGCGCTCGGTTCGGCGCCAGGTCCGGCGCTCGGTTCGGCACTTGGCTTCACGCTGCTGATCCGGCCGATGTGATCTCTGATCTGATCTTTTCTGTGCGAAATCGTCCGGGTGTTTATGGTGGGGACGGTGTTTCATGAGGGATCGCTGGGGCAGCCGCCCGTGTGGAACGCAAACTTCCGGATCTTCCGGACCGGCAGACCGACAGCGGAGAGGTCCAGTCCCGTGATGCTGAACGTGATCGAAGCCGAACGCGGTGCATGGCTCGTCTTGCGCATATCGGGCGAAATGGACCTGGTGAGTTCCCCCGAGGTCCGGCAGCGGGTCCATGACGCGGTGGCTGTCGGCTGTCACGACGTGGTGCTCGACCTGTCGGACGTGGTGTTCTGCGATTCGAGCGGAGTCGGCGTCCTGATCGCGGCCCGCAGACTGATGCGCTCCTGCCAGGGCCGGCTGCGGCTGATCCTGCCGGGCAGCGGCGGAGTGGAAGGCATGTCGGGCCAGGGCGGCGCCGCACACGTGAACAAGGTGCTGGCAGCGCTGGGCGTCCGGCGGCTCTTCGAGGTGTACGCGGACGTGTACGACGCCACGGCGGACGACGCGCAGCCGATCTCGGCCTAGGTCCTGTCCCCTCAGCCGTACAACTCCCGCAGCTTGTACTTGAGTACCTTCCGCAGCGCGTCGTTGCGCGGCAGGGCGTCCACCACCTCCAGCTGTTCCGGCAGCTTGTGTACGGAGAGGCCCTCGCCGCGCAGGAACGCCGACATGGCGGCCGGCGTGAGGTCGTCGGTGCCGGGCCGCCGCTCGATCACCGCGCACACCCGCTCGCCGCGCTCCTGGTCCGGGAGGCCGATGACCGCGGCGTCGGCGACCGCCGGATGCTGGTGCAGCAGGTCCTCGATCTCCTTGGCCGAAATGTTCTCGCCCTTGCGGATGATGATGTCCTTCATCCGCCCGGTCAGCACCAGATGGCCGGTCTCCCTGAGGTGGCCGACATCGCCGGTGACCAGGAAGCCCTCGGCGTCGAAGACGCCCGCCGCCTGGCCCGGGTCCGCGTACCCCTGGCAGACCGCCTCGCCGCGCAGCCGCACCTCGCCGTCGACCCCTGCGGGCACCGGCTTGCCCTCCGGGTCCACGATGCGGATCTCCATCCCGGCCGGTGGACGGCCCTCCGTGGTGGCGAGGTTCTCGGCCGTGTCGTCGGGGGCGCCCATGGTGATCATGGGAACTTCGGTCATGCCGTAGCCATGGGTGAGCTGGACGCCCATCTCCCGTACCACCGCGTGGTAGATCTCCGGCGGCTTCGGCGCACCGCCGCCGGCCAGCAGCCGCAGGGTGGGGACCAGCCGCTGTCCCGGCGTCTTGCGCTGCTCGGTGAGGAACATCGAGTAGAACGCGGTGGAGCCGCCCGCGACCGTCACCCCGTGCCTGCGGTACTCGGGCAGCGCCGTGTCCATCGCGAAGTGCTCGAACAGCACGGCCGGGAAGCCGTACAGGAGCAGCATCACCGTGTAGTCCGGGCCGCCGATGTGCGCGAAGGGGAAGGCCATCGAGCCGATATCGTCCGCCGTGAGGTGCAGGGCGTGGGCCAGGCAGGAGCCGCCCGCGATCAGTGAACGGTCGGTGTGCAGCACGCCCTTGGGGTCGGACGTGGTGCCGGACGTCCAGTAGATCCACCGGACCGCCGTGCCGTCGGCGGGCGGCGGCGGGAGTACGGCGGGATCGCCGTCCGGGAGCGTTCCGTACGCCTCGAACACGCCCCGGGCGCCCAGCCGTTCGGCCATGGCCGTGTGGTCATGGCCGCGCCAGGTGCCCGGTACGGCGAAGAAGTCCGCCCGGGACTCGCGCAGCGCGAAGCCGACCTCGCGGTCCCGGTAGAACGGGATCACCGGCGACTGGACGGCGCCGAGCCTGGCCAGGGCGAACGAGAGCAGCACCGTCTCGATCCGGGTCGGCAGCTGCCAGGCGACCACGCTGCCCGGCCGCACCCCCATCCCGTACAGACCGGCGGCGACGCGCTCGGCGCCGTCCCGCAGCTCTCCGAAGGTCAGGGTGCGGTCGCCCTGGAGCAGCACGGGCCGGTCCGGGGTCAGTCCGGCGCGGCGGTCGACCAGCTCCCACAGCGTGCGGGATGCGCCCAGTGCGTGTGCGGTCTCGTCCATGCCCCGAACTCCCTCATGCTCACGAGTGAGCTGTAGTCGGCGGGTGGTGGCTGACGTACCTGACGGATAGTCAGATCGTGTCGAGAGCGTAGAGCCCAGCGCCTTGTCGGTCCAGAGGGTCGGGGCTAGCCTGGATTCTGACGGCCCATCAGATGTGCGTCGGATGCCTGTTCTGCCGGACATCGGGCCACCGGACAGCCGGAAGGGACACCCTGATGGACCTCAGGTACACGGAGGACGAGGAGGTCTTCCGCGGGCAGTTGAAGGAGTGGCTCGCGAAGGCCCTCCCGGCGCTGCCGCCCGCGCCGGACCCGCTGGACTGGCCGGGACGGCGCGCGTACGACACCGCGTGGCAGCGGATGCTGTACGAGGCCGGGTACGCGGGGCTGCACTGGCCGGCCGACGCGGGCGGGCGCGGCGCCACCCCCACCCAGCACCTGATCTTCCTGGAGGAGACGGAGCGGGCCGGGGCACCGTACGTCGGGGCGAACTTCGTCGGGCTGCTGCACGCGGGCCCGACCATCGCCGCCGAGGGGACGGCGGAGCAGCGGGCGCGCTGGCTGCCGCCGGTGCTGCGCGGGGACGAGATCTGGTGCCAGGGGTTCAGCGAGCCCGGCGCCGGTTCGGACCTGGCGTCGCTGCGGACCAGGGCCGTACGGGACGGCGATCACTATGTGGTCAGCGGATCCAAGATCTGGACCTCGCACGCCGAGGTCGCCGACTGGTGCGAGCTGCTCGTCCGTACGGAACCGGTCAGCGACACGGTGCCCAAACACCGCGGGATCACCTGGCTCGCGATGCGGATGGACGCCCCGGGTGTGACCGTACGGCCGCTGCGGACGCTCGCCGGGTCCACCGAGTTCGCCGAGATGTTCCTCGACGACGTACGGATCCCGGTCACCGACCGGGTCGGCGCCGAGAACGACGGCTGGCGCGTCACGATGGTCACCCTCTCCTTCGAGCGCGGCACCGCCTTCGTCGGCGAGGTCGTCGCCTGCCGCCGCACCCTGGGCGAACTGGCCCGTACGGCACGGGACAACGGCCGTTGGGACGCCGACCCGGCGCTGCGCCGCAGACTGGGCCGGCTCGGCGCCGAGTTCGCCGCGCTGTGGCGGCTCACCCAGTGGAACGTGAGCGAGTCGCAGGGCGGGAGCAGCGGGGACAGCGGGAGCGGCGGAGGCCGGGGCGGTTTCGGGGTGCCGGGGATCGGCGGTTCGGTCTTCAAGCTCCGCTACTCGCAGGCCCGCCAGGAGCTGTACGAGACGGCCGCCGATGTGCTGGGCCCCGACGCCCTCGACCTCGCGCATCCCTGGAACCAGGACCGGCTGTCCTCCCTCTCGTACACGATCGCCGCGGGCACCTCGCAGATTCAGCAGAACATCGTCGCCGAGCGGATCCTCGGCCTCCCCAAGGAGCGCTGATGGAGTTCCGGCTCACCGAAGACCAACTGGCCCTGCGTACCGGCTTCCGCGCCCTGCTGGACGGCCGCTTCGGCCGGGACGAGCTGCGGGCCGCCGTGGAGCGGCCCGTCATCGACCGCGCCCTGTGGCGGGAGCTGGGCGACGCCGGGCTCTTCTCGCTCCGGCTGCCCGAGGCGGACGGCGGGGTGGGGCTCGGGCTGCCCGAGGCCGTTCTCGTCTTCGAGGAGGCGGGGCGGGCGCTGCTGCCGGGCCCGCTGGTCGCCACGCATCTCGCGGCGGGCACGGTGCCGGGCGCCGACACCGGGCGGACCGTCGTCGCGGCATCGGACGGGGCGCTGGTCGAGTGGCTGGCGGAGGCCGACGAGGTGGTGGGCGAGGCCGGCGACGCCCGCCCCGTACGGTCGGTGGACCCGCTGACACCGCTGCACCGGGTGTCCGGCGAACGCGCCGACCGCCCCGCCGCCGCCCTGCTCACGGCGGCTCTCCAGCTCGGCAGCGCGGCGCGCACCACCGAACTGGCCGTCCAGTACGCGAAGGAGCGGGAGCAGTTCGGCCGGCCGATCGGAGCCTTCCAGGCCGTCAAGCACCTCTGCGCCCGGATGCTCGTACGGACCGAGCTCGCCAGGGTCGCGGTGTACGCGGCGGCGGTGACCTCCGGGGCAGGGGACGGCGTGAGGGCGCCGGATACCGATGTCGCGGGGGCCAAGCTGCTCGCCGACGACGCGGCCGTCCGTAACGCCCGGGACTGTATCCAGGTACACGGCGGCATGGGATTCACCTGGGAGTCAGATGTTCATCTTCATCTGAAACGGGCCTGGGTGAGGGCCGGCCAGTGGATCACCGAGGCCGAGGCCGAAGAGCTGATCGCCGCCGCGCTGTGAGAGCTGCTGCGCGGCCTGCCGCTGGGGTCACCGGGGTGTCACCGAGCGTTGATACCTGGTTGTGTCCTTCGACAGGGCCGTCACGGGCCGGAGTCGGCGTCGCGCTCCGGTACGCTCCGTGAGATGCGAATGACCGTGTTGCGCGGATGCCCCGTTGGCACCTCTGAGGTGGTAGCGGGCCGGGGAATGCGCGCCGTTCGCACCGTACGTGGGTGCGAGAGGCGCCTTCGTTCGACTGTCCGCAGCAGGCGTCGCACAGTATGCACCACGCCTACTCCTTCGCGCTGGAATATGCCTGAAGCGCTTGTTGCGGTGACTGTACGTCAACCATGCTGTCTCTCAAGGGAATCACGTTCCGTGACCCCTGAGAGGCGCTAGGCGATGTTCCCCCGGTGCTTGGAAAGCCCTGGGGGGTACCCCCGGCCGGTTCGGATGGTGTGAGCGGTGCAGGTGCTTCAGGTTCAGCTGGAGGTCGGACCCGATCCCGCGGAGGTGGGGCGGGCCCGCAGATGGGCGCGGTCCAGGCTCGTGGGATCCGGGATAAGGGTTGACGAACCACTCGCCGAGACGCTGATTCTGCTGATCTCGGAACTGGTGACCAACGCCGTGGTGCACACCGGGTGTCCGGCGGTGCTGCGGATGCTGTTCGGCCCGTCCGACGACGCCGGCACGGTCCGGGTGGAGGTGGCCGACACCAGCGCCTGCCCGCCCCGGCCCCGGCACGCGGAGGGCGAGGACACCAACGGCCGTGGTCTCGAACTGGTTGACGGGCTCGCCGACCGTTGGGGCTGGCAGCCCGAGGGGCACGGCAAGTCCATCTGGTGCGAGGTCGACAGGGGTGCGTGTCCGGCCGATCAGGGCGGGTGCGAGGCCGGACTGGGGGCGTGCGAGGGCGATGCGGGTGTGCGCGAGACGGACCGGGGCGTGCGCCAGAGGGAACGGGGTGTGCGCGAGATCGCCGGAAGTGCGCCGGAGCGCATGGAGGTTGTTCGCGAGACCGGGGCATATGACCCCTCGCGCGCCGTCACATTTCGGGTGTAACTCGCAAAGCCCTGCCCTGGTGTTGACGCGGAGTGGTGACCTGATCACTCTTGCAGGAGCGGTCCACCTGTCGGGGGACGGGGTGCCGAGGATGCCGGGGGGTGTGGGGGCTCGGATCTCGGTGCGTACGGATCGCGTTCGGCGCCGGCCTCTCTCGGGCAGGGAGGGGCGGGCGCCCAGGCCGTTCCGGGTGGCGGCTGCCGTGACGCCGCCACCCGGAACTCAGGCCCTGGCCCGGCGGGGTGGCCGGGCGGGCGAGCGGGCTCGGTTCAGAGAAGCGCCACCGGTGCGACCGGTGCCCCCGTGCCGCCCGTGAAGGGCTCGGGGGTCGCGGAGAGCAGGAAGCTGTACCGGTCCGCTTCCGCGCAGGCTGTGGACAACTCTTCGAGATTCCAGTTCTGCCCCTGCGGCATCCCCATCTCGACCAGATGCAGGGCGTGTACGGGCATCCACAGATCCTCGTTCTCGGGCGGGAAGATCTCGAAGGTCACCGTGTCGTTGGCGACCGCCGCCACATCCCTGGCGTGGAACCACTCCGGGGTGCGGATCGAGAGCCCGGGTGACGGATAGGTGTAGCCGTTCCGGTCGCCGCTGAGGTACACCTGGATCTGCCCGGTCCGTACGAGCACGATGTCCCCGGCGCGCACCTCCGTCCCCGCGAGTTCCTGTGCCGCCTCCAGGTCCTCCGGCGTCACCGCCCGGTCGCTCTCCAGTCGGTCCACGCCCCTGGCGCGCGCCACGTCGAGCAGCACCCCCCGCGACACGATGTGCCGCACCGTGCCGATCCCGCTGAACTCCGCTCCGCCGTGGGCCGTGATCGAATCCGCCGGGCGGCCGTTGTAGAGCTTCCCGGAGTGCGACGCGTGGGTGAGCGCGTCCCAGTGGGTGCCCGTCTGCAGGCTCATGGTCACGATGTCGTCGCTGGTGGCCACCGTGCCCGGACCGAAGAGCTCCTGGTTGATCTGCACCATCGCGTGCAGCGGATTCACCCGCCCCGGGATCATCCCGGTCTGTACGCCGTCCTGTTTCAGGGCTATCGCCAGCGGGATGCGGCGGCCGCTCCGCACCGTCGCCGCGGCCTCCCGTACGACCTCGTCGGTGATGAGGTTCAGGGTGCCGATCTCGTCGTCGGCGCCCCAGCGGCCCCAGTTGTTCACGCGTGTGGCGATGTCGTGGAATGCGGCCGGCAGTGACATCGGGCCCTCCGGGGGTCTTGTGCTCGGCTGTCTGACTACCCGTAAAATCTAACGGACCGTCAGAAACCGCGGGAAGGGGCCGGACATGGGGAACTTCTTGGCAGGCAAAGTCATCGCTGTGACAGGTGCGGGGCGTGGCATCGGCAGGGCGGTCGCCCTCGCGGCCGCGGCCGAGGGCGCCCGGGTCGTCGTCAACGACTACGGCGTACCCATCGAAGGCGGTGAACCGGAGAGCGAAGTCGCGGCGTCCGTCGTCAAGGAGATCGTCGCGGCGGGCGGCCAGGCGGTCGCGGTCGCCGACGACATCTCGACGATGGCGGGCGGACAGCGGATCGTCGATGTCGCGCTGGCGCAGTACGGGCGGATCGACGGGGTCGTCTGCGTCGCCGGGATCCTCCGGGAGCGGATGCTCTTCAACATGTCCGAGGAGGAGTGGGACCCGGTGGTCGCCACCCATCTGAAGGGCACCTTCACCGTCTTCCGGGCGGCGTCGGCCGTGATGCGCAAACAGGGCAGCGGCACACTGATCGGCTTCACCAGCGGCAACCACCAGGGCAGCGTCGCGCAGGCCAACTACAGCGCGGCCAAGGGCGGCATCATCTCGCTGGTGCGCAGCGCCGCGCTCGGCCTCAACAAGTACGGCGTGACGGCGAACGCGGTGGCCCCGGTGGCCAGGACCCGGATGTCGGCGAACGTTCCCATGGAGCTGAAGGAGATCGGCGAACCGGAGGACGTGGCCGCGCTCGTCACGTACCTGCTCTCCGACCGCGCCCGCGCGGAGAAGATCACCGGCCAGGTGTACACGATCGCGGGCCCGAAGATCGCGGTCTGGGCCCAGCCGAGGGAGCTGCGCGCCGGGTACGCGGAGGGCGCGGCGTGGACACCCGAGCGGATCGCCGACTTCCTGCCGGGGACGGTGGGGGTCGACCCGATGCCGATGCTCGCGCAGCTGGAGGCGATGGCGCGGGCGGCGGCGGCCAAGGAGCGGCCCAATGGGTGACGGCCGGTGGGTAGTTGGCGCCGCCCGTCCCGGCCCCGGTTCTCGGGTGGCCGCCCGTCCCGGCCCCGTCCCTCACGCAGGGGAGGCGCGGCGTGGACTTCTCCCCCGGGCCTGACGACGCCGCGTTCCGGGCCGAGGCGCGGGACTGGCTGGCGGAGCACTTCACCGGCGAGTTCGCCACCGCCGGAGCCACCGGCGGCCCCGGCAGCGAACACGAGGGCGCGGAGCTGCGCCGGGCCTGGGAGCGGGAGCTGGGCAGCGGCGGCTGGATCGGCATCGGCTGGCAGGGCGACTTCGGCAACCGCCGGGCCACCCTGACCCAGCAGGTCGTCTGGGCCGAGGAGTACGCGGCGGCCCGCGCCCCCGGCCGGGTCGGCCACATCGGCGAGAACCTCCTCGCGCCCACCCTCATCGCCTTCGGCGACGACGAGCAGCAGGCCCGCTTCCTGCCGCCGATCGCGCGCGGCGAAGCGCTCTGGTGCCAGGGGTACAGCGAGCCGGGCGCCGGCTCCGACCTGGCGGCGGTGCGTACCGCCGCCGTGCGCGAAAGCGACGGCACGTACCGCGTCACCGGCCAGAAGATCTGGACCTCGCTGGCGAAGGAGGCCGACTGGTGCTTCGTGCTGGCCCGTACGGAGCCGGGCACGCGCGGCCACCACGGGCTGTCCTTCCTGCTGGTCCCGATGGACCAGCCGGGCCGGATCGACGTACGGCCGATCCGGCAGATGTCGGGCACCAGCGAGTTCAACGAGGTCTTCTTCGACGGCGCGCGGGCGGAGTGCGTGGTCGGCGGCGAAGGCAACGGCTGGCAGGTCGCCATGGGCCTGCTCGCCCTGGAGCGCGGGGTGTCGACGCTGGTCCAGCAGATCTGCTTCGCAAGGGAGTTGAAGGAGGTCGTGAACGCGGCGGTCGCGTCGGGCGCCACCGGCGACCCGGTGCTGCGCGACCGGCTGGTACGCCAGTGGGCCGAGCTGCGCACCATGCGGTGGAACGCGCTGCGCACCCTGGGGCGTACGGACGACGCGGGCGCCCCGAGCGTCGCCAAACTGCTCTGGGGCGGCTGGCACCAGCGGCTCGGAGAGCTGGCGGTGCAGGTGCGCGGGGCGGGCGGCGCCGTCGGGCCTTCCGGCTGGACGCCCGGGAGTCCGTACGAACTCGACGCACAGCAGCGGCAGTTCCTGTTCAGCCGGGCCGACACGATCTACGGCGGCTCCGACGAGATCCAGCGCACCATCATCGCCGAGCGGGTGCTCGGCCTACCGAGGGAGCCGAGATGAGGGGTGTCGTCTTCGACGGCAAGCAGGCCCAGGTGGTCGACGACCTGGAGATACGTGATCCGGGACCGGGCGAGGTCCTGGTGGACGTCGCGGCGGCCGGTCTCTGCCACAGCGACCTGTCGGTGATCGACGGGACGATTCCGTTCCCCGTCCCGGTGGTGCTCGGCCACGAGGGCGCGGGTGTGGTCGAGGCAGTGGGGGCGGGGGTGAAGCATGTGGCCCCGGGTGACCATGTGGCGCTCTCCACGCTCGCCAACTGCGGGGCGTGCGCCGACTGCGACCGTGGCAGGCCCACCATGTGCCGCAAGGCGATCGGGATGCCGGGCCGGCCGTTCTCACGGGGCGGGAATCCGCTCTACCAGTTCGCGTCCAACTCGGCATTCGCCGAACGCACTGTCGTCAAGGCGGTGCAGGCCGTGAAGATCCCCGCCGGCATCCCGCTCACCTCGGCTGCGCTGATCGGGTGCGGGGTGCTGACGGGGGTCGGAGCGGTACTGAACCGGGCGAAGGTCGACCGCGGCGACTCGGTGGTCGTCATCGGCACCGGCGGTATCGGCCTCAACGTCCTGCAAGGCGCGCGGATCGCCGGTGCGGCGGTGATCGTGGCGGTGGACGCGAATCCGGAGAAGGAGGCGGTGGCCCGGCAGTTCGGGGCGACCCACTTCCTCACGTCGGCGGAGGGCGTCCGGGACATCCTCCCGAAGGGCGCCGACCACGCCTTCGAGTGCGTGGGCCGGGTGGAGCTGATCCGCCAGGCCATCGACCTCCTGGACCGCCACGGCCAGGCCGTCCTGCTGGGCACCCCGCCCGCGACGGCGGAGGCGTCGTTCCTGGTGTCGTCGATGTTCCTGGACAAGTCCATCCTGGGCTGCCGGTACGGGGCTTCGCGGCCGCAACGGGACATTCCGCTGTACGCGGGGCTGTACGAGCGGGGGGCGCTGCTGCTGGACGAACTGGTGACGCGGACGTATCCGGTGGAGGACTTCGCGGGGGCGGTGGCCGATGCGGAAGGGGGGAAGGTGGCGCGGGGGGTGCTGACGTTCTGAACGGTGACGCACCGTTCCACGGGGCTCCGCCGGAGTGCTGGGCGGAGCCCCCGCGAACGGTCAGCCGTCCTCGACCGGCGCGCGCAGCGTCCGTACCTGGGGCGACAGCAGCGCCCCGAACGTGGCCAGCACCGTAGCCCCCGCGCACCCCGCGAGCGCGGCCCTGGTGCCCACGGCCGCCGCGATCGGCCCCGCCACCAGGAGTCCCAGCGGCGCCAGGGCGAGGGAGCCGAACCAGTCGTAGGAGCTGACCCGGGACAGGACCGCCTCGGGGATCTCCCGCTGCATCGTGGTCTCCCAGAGCGCCCCGAACACATCGGTGGACAGGCCCGAGCAGAACATCGCCAGGCAGATCACCCAGACCGGCGCATGGGCGGCGAGCAGCGCCATCGGCACCGCCACCGGGAAGATCGCGACCACGGCGACGAGAAGGGGGCGCCGCACCCGGATCCGTACCGCGAAGGACGCCCCGGCGACCGTGCCCACCGCCTGCGCGGCGACGATCGCGGACCAGGCACCGGCCCCGCCGAGGTGCTCCTTCGCCTCCAGCGGTCCGAGCACCCCGGACGTCGAGGCGACCGCGGCCACCATGACCGCTGCCTGGCAGACCACGGCCCACAGCCACTGCCGGGAGATGAACTCCTTCCAGCCATCGCGGAGATCGGCCCAGCCGGATGACGCGGCCCGCACAGCTGTCGTCAGCCGCAGCCCCCTGATGAGACCCGCGCTCACCACGAAGGACGCGGCGTTCAGGGCGAGCGCCCAGCCCGCGCCGAACGTCGCGACGGTCACGCCGGAGAGCGCGAGCCCGAGCACCATCGAACCGTTCATACCGACTCGCAGCAGGGCGTTGGCCTGCTGGAACTGCGCGGCGGGGACGATCTGCGGGACGACGCCCGACATCGCAGGGGCGAACAGCGCGCTGGCTGTTCCGGCCACCACAGCCAGCAGGCACATCGCCGTCAGCGGCGCGTGCCCGGTGAGCACCATCGCGGCGAGACCCCCGTACGCGGCGGCCCCCAGACAGTCCGAGATCATCATCAGCCGGGAGCGGGACATCCGGTCGGCGATCACTCCGCCGACCAGGATGAGCACCAGCTGCGGCAGCGCCTGGCAGGCGAGCACCAGCGACAGCCGCCCGGGGGTGGCGCCCGGCAGCGACAGCACCGCGAACGCCAGCGCCACCCGGGCGAAGCCGTTGCCCAGGACCGAGATGGTCCGTGCGGACGCGAGCAGCACGAACCGCCGGTCGCGCCAGAGCGACGGCAGCGGTGCGGCCCCGGGCGGGGCGGCCGGAGGGCCGGGCGTGGGTACGGGCGTGGGTCCGGTTCCGGAGCCGGCGCCGGTGCCGGTATCGGAACCGGCTCCGGAGTCCGACCGGGTGGGGGCCGGGATCGTGCCGGAACCAGCCGCGCCGGAGGCCGGGACGCCGACAGCGCCGGAGACCGCGGCAGCGGCAGCGACCGGGCCCGCGGGGGATTCGGCAGCGGAGCCCGCGGGGGGTCCCGAAGCCGCGCCGGCAGCCGAACCCGCAGGGGGCCCCGAAGCCGCGCCCGCCGGAGACTGCGCGGTCGGGTCCGCGGTGGTTCTGGAAGGGTCAGAGGGAAGCGCCATGGGCGGTCACCTTACGAGAGCCGGGCGGCCGGGGCGGCCCTTCCCGCTGCCCATTCGGGCCAACTTTCCCTCTCGTACGGAGCAGTCGCGATCCGGCCGGAATTCAGCTGGCCGCCACCGTCCGGATCCCGTACAAGCCAGCTGCCCCAAGGGCTCTGGCGCTTCCCGGCGCTGACGGTCCGACGCTTTCGGCAACTGTCATGCGCACGATGCGTGGCGTTCAGCCCCACGGCCACCTCGCCCTGTGAACCTCAAGCGCGACAAGAGACCCCATAGGAGCCAGGGAGTCAATCCGTATGTCCGCAGACGACGCAGCACGCTCCGCTCTCACCGGCCGCCGCAGGTTCCTCGCAGGATCGGCCGCCGCGCTCGGCGTGGCCGCCGCCGCCCAGCTTCCGCTCTCCGGCAGCGCGTCCGCCGCAACGCCCGCCCCGGCCCGCACCGCCGTGTTCACCGGATCCGCCGCGGCCCCGAAACTTCCTGCCGGACTCTTCAGACTCGGCGTCGGATCGGGCGATCCGCTGCCCGACGCGGTCGTGCTGTGGACCCGCCTCGCACCCGACCCGCTGAATGGCGGGGGTATGCCCGACGCCCCCGTCACCGTCGAGTGGCAGGTCGCCGACGACGCGAAGTTCACCAAAATCGTCCGGAGCGGCACCGAGCAGGCCGTGCCCGCACTGGCCCACAGCGTGCACGCCGACGCCAAGGGCCTGCAGCCCGGCCGCAAGTACTGGTACCGCTTCCGCTGCGATGGCCAGATCTCGCCCGTCGGCCGCACCCACACCGCGCCGTCGCCGCTCTCGGCCGGCGGCACCCTCCGTATCGCGCTCGCCTCCTGCCAGAACTGGCAGCACGGCTATTTCACCCCGTACGCCGACATGCGCGCGCAGGACCCCGACCTGGTCCTCTTCGTCGGCGACTACATCTACGAGTCCGCTCCGGCGGCCGGCTCTGTACGGCTCCACACCGGCCACGACGAGCCGTACACACTGGACGAGTACCGCAACCGCTACGCCCAGTACCGCACCGACCCGGACCTCCAGGCCATGCAGGCGTACGCGCCCTGGGTGGTGACCTTCGACGACCACGAGGTCGACAACGACTTCGCGGGTGAGGTGCCGCAGGACCCGGCGAAGCAGTCGCACACCGCGTTCGTCGCCCGGTTGACCGCCGCGTACCAGGCGTACTACGAGCACATGCCGGTCCGGGCCACGGCGGTGCCGCACGGCCCGCACATCCAGATGTACCGGCGCTTCGACTACGGCGGGCTCGTCCGGCTGAACGTCCTGGACACCCGCCAGTTCCGCACCGATCAGGCGGCGACGCAGGCGGGCGCCGAGGACCCGTCCCGCACGATGCTGGGCGCGGCCCAGAAGGAGTGGCTGCTGAAGGGGCTGACCCGGTCACCGGCCCGCTGGAACGTCATCGCCTCCCAGATCATGATGGCCGAGACCGATCTCATGCCCGGCAAGGGCAAGCTCTGGTACTACGACGCGTGGGACGGCTACCAGGTCGAACGGAACGCGCTCATGCGGCAGTTCCAGTCCGTGCGCAACCCGCTGGTGCTCTCCGGTGACCGCCATCTGACGATGATCAGTGACCTGAAGAAGGACTTCGCCGATCCGAAGTCCGCCGTGGTGGGGGCGGAGTTCGTGGGTACGTCGATCTCCAGCAACGGGGACCAGGACCAGACCGTGTTCCACGAGCAGTGGGACCCGCTGAAGAAGGACAACCCGCACTGGAAGGTCATCGACGCGCACCGCGGCTACCACCTCTTCGACATCGGGGAGTCGTCGGTGGACGCCCAGGTCCGGGTGGTGGACACGGTCCTCAGCAAGAAGGCGAAGGCCAGCACGCTCGCCCGGCTCCAAGTGCGGTCGGAGCGGCCGGGGGTGCAGGTGGTGAGTTAGGGCCTTTCGTTCGGATCAGGCCGGATCAGGGAGCGGGGGCGATGTCCGGTGGCGCGCGGGGCCGTCCGGTCCGCCCCGGCGCGTCACACGGTGGTCCGTGCCCGGAACGTACGCCGGTAGACCGTCGGGGGAACCCCCAGCGCCGCCGTCAGGTGCTGGCGCATGGACTGGGCCGTACCGAAACCGGCGTCCCTGGCCACCTGGTCGACCGACAGGTCCGATGACTCCAGCAGGTATCTGGCCCGCTCGACCCGTTGCCGGGTGAGCCACTGGCCGGGGCTGATGCCGGCCTCCTCGCGGAAGCGGCGGGTGAAGGTGCGTACGGACATCGACTCCTGCTCGGCCATGTCCCGCAGCTGGATCGGCTCGTGCAGCCGGGCGAGTGCCCAGGCGCGGGCGGCGGTCGTCGTCGCCGACCGGTCCTCGGGCAGCGGCCGTTCGATGTACTGGGCCTGGCCGCCGTCCCGGTGCGGCGGCACGACCGTCTTGCGCGCCACGTCGTTCGCCACCGCCGTTCCGTGGTCGCGGCGCACGATGTGCAGGCAGAGGTCTATGCCCGCAGCCACGCCCGCCGATGTGAGGACGTCCCCGTCGTCGATGAACAGCACGTCCGGGTCGACCAGGACAGCCGGGAACAGCTGCTGGAAGTGCGCGGCGGACGCCCAGTGCGTGGTGGCGGGCCGCCCGTCCAGATATCCGGCGGCGGCCAGCACATAGCCGCCGGTGCAGATGGAGACCAGCCGGGTGCCGGGCCTGATGTGGGCGAGCGCGGTGGCCAGTTCGTCCGTCAGCCTGCCTTCCTCGTACACCGGGCCCAGTTCGTACGAGGCGGGGACGACGACGGTGTCCGCGGTGGCCAGTGCCTCCGGGCCGTACTCGGCGACGATCGAGAAGTCGGCGTCCGTACGGACCGGGCCCGGCGGGCGCACCGAGCAGGTCACCACCTCGTACAGCGGGCGGCCCGCCGGGTCGCGGGGACGGCTGAAGATGCGGTGCGGAATGCCGAGTTCGAAGGGGAGCAGCCCGTCCAGGGCGAGCACGACGACGCGGTGCGGGCGCGGGTTGGGGCGGGGCACGGGGTCCTCCCTGGGACAGAACGGGCGCCACTGGCCTGTCCGGCCTCTCCGGACGGGGCGGTGGCCCGATCATAGCGAAGGCTGTCCTCCGGGCCACTCGTACGACCGGTGCTGCCCCGGTGATGCTGGCGGCGTGACACAGACATCGGAACCACTGGGCCCTGTCCCGCAGCCCGTGCAGCAGGAGCAGCGGTCGCAGCCCGTGCAGCAGGAGCAACGGCCTGTGACGCACGCGGGGTTGGCGCCGTCATCGCTGCCCGGCGGGCGCCGGCCGCGCCTGCACCGCGCCTGGTTCGTGGCCGCGGTCACCTTCGTGACGATCATCGGCGCCGCGGCCTTCGCCTCGTTGCCGGGGCTGCTGATCGACCCGCTGCACGAGGAGTTCCACTGGTCGCGCGGCACGATCGGCCTGGCGATCTCGGTGAACCTCGCGCTGTACGGGCTGACGGCGCCGTTCGCGGCGGCGCTGATGGACCGCTTCGGGATCCGCCGCGTGGTGGCCGTCGCGCTCACCGTCATCTCGGTGGGCTCGTTGCTCACGGTGTGGATGACCACCGCGTGGCAACTGGTCCTCTACTGGGGCGTGCTGGTCGGCATGGGCAGCGGCTCGATGGCGCTGGCCTTCGCGGCGACGGTGACCAACCGCTGGTTCGTCGCCAAGCGGGGACTGGTCACCGGCGTCCTCACGGCGGCGAGCGCCTCGGGCCAGCTGGTCTTCCTGCCGGTCCTCTCCTGGCTCGTCGTGCACCATGGCTGGCGCCCCGCGGCGGTCACGGTGGCGCTCGCGGCGCTGGCCGTGGTGCCGCTGGTGTGGCTGCTGCTGCGTGACCATCCGGCGGACGTGGGCCAGTCGGCTTACGGGGCAGCGGAGTTCGTACCGAAGCCGCCCCCGCTGACCGGCGCGGCCCGGCGGGCGGTCGGGGTGCTCGCCAGGGCTGTCAGGACGGGCCCGTTCTGGCTGCTCGCAGGGACGTTCGCGATCTGCGGCGCATCCACCAACGGCCTGGTGAAGACCCACTTCGTCCCGGCGGAGCACGACCACGGGATGCCGGTCACGGCCGCCGCCTCGCTGCTCGCGGTGATCGGGATCTTCGACATCGTGGGCACGATCGCGTCCGGCTGGTTCACGGACCGCTTCGATCCCCGCCGCCTGCTGGCGGTCTACTACACGCTGCGCGGCATCTCACTGCTCTTCCTGCCGATGCTGCTCGCGCCGTCCGTCCATCCGCCGATGGTCCTGTTCATCGTCTTCTACGGCCTGGACTGGGTCGCCACGGTCCCCCCGACGATCGCCCTGTGCCGCGAGCACTACGGCGAGGACAGCGCCATCGTCTTCGGCTGGGTGCTCGCCTCCCACCAGGTGGGCGCGGCGCTGGTCGCGTACCTGGGCGGCGTGGTGCGGGACGTCTTCGGCTCGTACGACGTGATCTGGTACGCGTCGGGTGCGATGTGCGCGGCGGCGGCACTGATGGCCCTGGTGCTGAGGCCCCGGGCGGCGGGGGTGGTGCGGGTGGCGGGCGCCGGTGGCTGAGCAGCCGGTTGCGGCGGTCCCGGCCGGATGAACACACGTGTCCTGTGCGGGAGATGCCCCCGGGGTTGCTCAGGCCGTGAACCGGCCGAACGCTCCCCGGTGGAACAGCAGCGGTGCGCCATCGGCCGAACCGCCCAGCGTCTCCACCCGGCCGACCACGATCAGGTGGTCGCCGCCCGTGTGGACGGCGTGGATGCGGCAGTCGATCCACGCCGGTACGCCGGTGAGCAGCGGCGCACCGGTCGCGGGGGCCGGTTCGTGGGGCACCCCCGCGAACTTGTCGGCGCCGCTCACCGCGAAGGCGCGGCACAGCCCGCCCTGGTCCGCGCCGAGGATGTTGACGCAGAAGGCCCCGGCGCGGGCGATGCGCGGCCAGGTCGTCGACGTACGGGCCACCATGAACACGACGAGCGGCGGCTCCAGTGAGAGCGAGGCGAAGGACTGGCAGGCGAAGCCGGCAGGGCCCTCTTCGTCGTGCGCGGTGACGATGGTGACGCCGCTCGCGAAGTGGCCGAGTACGCGGCGGAATTCGCCCGGGTCGACGGGCATCCGTTCGTCGTCGCCCACCGCCCGCAGATCCGGGCGCGGGAGTGGATCGACCGGCCCGGTGGCCGTCGGGGCGCCTACCGACCTGAGGTATCGGACGGCGGTGGCCGCCATCCCTGCGTGTCCCATCATCACCCCATTGAAGCTGACGGGGCGTCAGATAGGAAGGGCGTCACCACCCTCTTCCGGCCCGGCCTGCCGCCCTCGGCGCTCCCGCATACCGCCCCCGGCACTCCGGCCTACCGCCCCCGGTACTCCGGCGTCCGGCGCTCCACGAAGGCCGTCACGCCCTCGTTCGCGTCGGCCGTCGTCATGTTGATCTCCTGGGCGGCGGCCTCGGCCGCGAAGGCTGTGCTGCGGTCCGACTCCAGTGAGGCGTTCACCAGTTGCTTGGTGAGGGCCAGGGCCCGGGTGGGGCCCTGGGCCAGCCGGGCGGCCCACTCGTGGGCCGTCTTCAGCAGGTCCTCGTCCGGGACCACCCGGTTGATCAGGCCGATGCGTTCGGCTTCCGGCGCGGGGAGCGCGTCGCCGAAGAACATCAGCTCCTTGGCGCGGTGCGGGCCGATCAGGCGGGGCAGCAGATACGCGCCGCCGCCGTCGGGGACGAGGCCGCGGCGGGCGAAGACCTCGATGAACCTGGCCGATTCCGCGGCCAGTACGAGGTCGCAGGCGAGGGCGAGCTGTGCGCCCAGGCCGGCGGCGGTGCCGTTGACCGCGGCGATCACCGGCTTCTCGCAGTCGAGGACGGCCGCGATGAGGCGCTGCGCGCCGAGCCGGATCGTACGGGCCACGTCGCCGGTGACGCGCTCGGCCGGGGCCTGCGGGCCGCCGCCCCGGAGGTCGGCGCCCGCGCAGAAGCCGCGGCCGGTGGCGGTGAGGACGACCGCGCGGATGTCGGGGTCGGCGGACGCCGCGGCCAGGAGGCCGATGACCTGTTCGCGCTGGTCCCAGGTGAGGGCGTTCATCGCGGCCGGGCGGTTGAGGGTGATCGTGGAGACGCCGCCGGTGGTGGTGTGGAGGATCGCGTCTTCTTCGGCTTCGGGCGAAGCGGTCATGGGGTCGCCTTTCGGAGCTGAGGAGGCTCTCAAGCCCTGCTGGGGGTCCCCCGGACGAAGTCCGGGGGAGTTTGAGGAGCGGGGGTCCGGGGGGCTCAGCGGCAGACCGCCAGCGCGTCCAGCGCCACAGCGCCCTGCCCGCGCCCCAGGACCATCAAGGGGTTGACGTCCAACTCCGCCAGCTGGTCGCCCAGTTCCAGGGCCATCCGCTGGATCCGCAGCACCACCTCCACCAGCGCGTCCACATCCGCCGGCGGCGCGCCCCTGACGCCGCCCTCCAGCAGGGCGTGGCCACGGAGTTCGGCCAGCATGTCGCGGGCCTGGTCCTCGCCGAAGGGCGGGACCCGTACGGCCGTGTCGTCCAGCAGCTCCACCAGGACGCCGCCGAGCCCCACCGTCACCGTCGGGCCGAAGAGCGCGTCGGTGGTGACGCCGACGACCATCTCCACGCCCCGCTCCACCATCTGGCAGACCAGGATGCCGTCCAGGTCGACCGATTCGTACCGGGCGATGTCGGTCAGCTCCCGGTACGCGTCCCGCACCTGGCTCGCCGAGGTCAGGCCGACCTTCACCAGGCCCAGTTCGGTCTTGTGCCCGAGCTGGGCGCCGGACGCCTTCATGACGACCGGGTAGCCGACCTGCCCCGCCGCCCGGACCGCCGCTGCCGCGCTGGTCACCAGCTGTTCGCGCGGGACGCGGATCCCGTACGCCCGCAGCAGCTGCTTCGCCGCGTGTTCGCTCAGCTGCTGGTGCGGGCGCATCAGGGCCTGGGCCTTGCGGAAGGAAGGGGACGGGGTCCGGGGGGCCTCGTCGAAGGGGGAGCGGTAGCCGGTGGTGAAGCGGTGGTGGTCCAGGTACGCCTTGACCGCTGTGACGCAGTTGCCGAAGGTACGGAAGGTCGCCACCCGTTGCGAGCCGAGCAGCGTCGTGCGGTACGCCTCCTCCGTGCCCACCGGCGACCCCCACACCACGCACACCAGCTTGTCCGTGGCCTCCGCCGCGTCCACCAGGTCCTGGGCCAGCTTGTCGCTCATCGGCGGGAAGGGGCCGGTGATCGGACAGATCAGGACCCCCACACCGGGATCCGCCAGAATCGCGTCGATGATCTTGCGGCCGCGCCAGTCGCCCACCGGGTGACCGCCGTTGTCGACCGGGTTCGCGACGTTGAGGTACTCCGGTATCCAGGTGTGCAGTTCGGCCTGTTTCGCCTCCGAGAGGACCGGAAGGCCGATCCCGGCCGCCGTCGCGAGGTCCGCGAAGTGCGCCCCCGTGCCGCCGGAGATCGAGTACACCACCACGCCGTCGGCCTGCGGCTTCTTCGCGCGGGCCAACAGGGCCGAGGTGTCCTGGAGTTCGTCCAGGCCGTTCACCCGGATCACCCCGTACTGCCGCATGGCCGCGTCGACCACCTGGTCCGCGCCGGTGAGCTTCCCGGTGTGTGAGGCGGCCGACCTGGCCCCCGTCTCCGTACGGCCCACTTTCACCGCCACGACCGGCACCCCGGCCCGCGCCGCACGGTCCGCGGCCAGCAGGAAGGACCGGCCGTCCTTGAGGCCCTCGACATAGCAGGCGATCGCGCCGACCTCGGGGCGCCCGGCGAAGTACGAGATGAAGTCGGAGGTCTCCAGGTCGGCCTCGTTGCCCGTGGGGGCCCAGTGCGACAGCCGGATGCCCAGTTCCTGCATGGCGAAGACCGGGCGGCCCTGGTGTCCGGACTGGGTGATCAGGGCGACCGCCGGGCCCTCCAGGTCGTCGCGGAACTTCTCGAAGGCGTTCAGGTTGGTGTTGGGGCCGAGCATCCGCAGCCCGGAGCGTTCGACCGCCGCCGTCAGCCGGGTCTGGGCGTCGGCGCCCTGCTCGCCCGTCTCGGCGAAGCCCGATGCGAAGGCCACCGCGAACTTCACTTTGGCGTCGGCCAGTTGGGGGATCAGCGGCAGTGGATCCGCGACCAGGAGTACGGCGAGGTCGACCGGTTCGGGCAGGTCGGCCACAGTGGGGGAGCAGGGGAGGCCGAAGACGGCCGTACGGGTCGGATGCACCGGGTGCAGGGTCGCCCCGACCCGCTCCGACCAGGCGATCAGCTGGCGGGTGATCCCGGTGTTCGGGCGGCCCTCGGCGTCGGACGCGCCGATGACGGCCACCGAGCCGGGCCGGAAGAACCGGTCGAGATCCGGCACGGAGGCGTATACCGGGCGTCCGCTGACGTCCAGATCGCCTTCCGCTGCCGCTGTGCCGTGAACGGCGGCGGGTGGCTGCTCCCCGCAGGCCACCACGCGCGCATGGAAGTCGGTGGTGAGGGTGCCGTGAGTCGATCCAAGCATCGTTTCCGCCCGCTCCTGCTCGATGGCCGAAGTACCTGACACCTAGTCAGATTACTGAACTGACGGCCCGTCAGGAACACTGCTGCAAGCAAAGACTCGCGATACGGCACTTCCCACCGCGTCACCGGCCGATACCGCCGCAGGGCGCTGTCGGCCGGTTCTCGCCTACCCGGCGTCGGCCGGAGCCGCCCGCCGGTGCCCGCGCAGGGCGTGCAGGCCGGCCAGGACGGTGCCGACGCAGAGAGCGGTGGCGCTGAACCCCAGGGACGCGTGGACGCCGATGGCGGCGCCCAGCAGGCCGACGGTGAAACCGCTGCCCGCGCGCAGTCCGTTGGCGGACATCCCGTACACCCCGAGGACCCGGCCGCGGTCGGCGGCGGGAGCGAGCAACTGCACGACCGTCTGGCCGATCGACATCGACGCGAGGTTGGCGACACCGCCGACGAGCAGCAGCCCGAGCGCCAGCGGATAGCTGGTGGTGAGGGCGAAGAACAGGCTGGTCACGCCGTAGATCGCCGTACTGATGACGGCGGCCGGCACATGTGGTTTGACCCACCCGGTGGCCTCCAGCACGATGCCGCCGACGACCCCGCCCGCGCCGTTGGCGAACAGCAGGACCCCGTACGCGGTCCCGGCGCCGCCCGCGCCGAGGTCATGGGCGAAGATCGGCATCGAGGACTGGAGCGAGGAGCCGACGAAGAACGAGCCGAGGCCGCCCAGGATGATCATGCTGACCAGGGTGCGGTTGGAGCCGATCTCCCGCAGGACGCGCAGCGACTCCAGCACCCCCACCCGTGGCCTGCTGTGGCGGTCGCGGGTGTGGCCGGTGAACCGGGTACGGAAGAGGAAGAGCGTCAGCGGCAGGTAGAAGGCGACGTTGGCGAAAATACCCGCCGTGGGGCCGAGCCCCAGCAGCAGCGCGGACCCGACCACGGGGCCGAAGAGGACGCCCAGACTGCGGAAGGTGGCGTTCAGGCGTACGGCGCTGGGCAGTTCGGCCGGGCCGACGAAGTCGTGCAGCATCAGCTGCTCGCCGGGGCCCCACAGTGACCCGGCAAGACCGTGCAGGACGAGCAGGACGCACGCCTCCCACATGTGCAGCGAGTCGGTGAGGAACAGGACGCCCCAGGTCACGGAGACGGCCATGAACAGGACCTGCGCGGCCTGGATGATGCGGCGGCAGTCGTAGCGGTCCGCCAGGGAGCCGAACCACATCGAGAGCAGCAGGAACGGCACCCAGTGGCTGATGACCTGGAAGCCGGTCAGGGCCGGGGAGTGGAACGTCTGCCACAACACCCAGTAGGTGATGACGTGTTCGATGTTGTCGGCCATCATCGCCAGGGCCGCACCGAACAGGTACGGGCGGCAGTCGGGATTGCGCAGCGCGGCGAACCTCGGAGGCGGCGGGGCGACGGGCGGGCCGCCGGACGTATTTGGAGCCGCGCCGGCGGAAGGGCCGGTGGGTGGGGTGGTGGTTGGGACGGTGGCCGGGGTCGCGGGCTGCGCCTCGGCGGGCGCGAACGCTTCAGCGTCGGCCAGGTGGGTGGGTATGCCGCAGGCTGCGCACATCCTTGATCTCCCCCTCTTCGGTACGGTCGCCGGGCCGGGGGATCCGGCTCGGGGAGAACCCCGGCCCCCGGCCCGTGCGGTGAGCCGTGACTCCGTGCGGTGAGCCATGGCCCCGCCCACGGCAGTGTGCACCGTGAGCCACGTGGCTGAGGACTCAGGTGGTCGTGACTCGGGTGGCGACGCGCGTCGTGACGTAGATCGTGACGCGGGTCGTGCTCAGAGGCGGCAGCTGATCTCCATGCCGTCCTCGACGGGGAAGGGCACGCTCCGGTAGCCGTTCGCCGGGGTGCGTACGTACTCCAGGTACGGGCGCAGGCTGCTGAGGTTCACGTCGTCGGCGACCACGAGTGTGCCCGGCGCCAAGTGCGGTTCGAGCAGGCGCAGTACGGGCAGGCACAGGTCCTTCCAGCCGTCGAGCAGGACGAAGTCCGCCGGGGCGTCGAGACTGCCGAGCGTCTCCCGGGCGTCCCCCTCCATCACGGTGATCACATCGTCCAGGCCGGTCTCGGCGAAGGTGCGACGGGCCGCGGCCGCTTTGTCCTTGTTCAGTTCCGTGGTGACGACGCGCCCGGCGCCGTTGTCCCGCACGGCGGCGGCCAGATACAGGGTCGAGATGCCGAAGGACATGCCGAACTCCACGACGGTGGCGGGCCGGGTGGCCCGCACCAGGTTGTAGAGCAACTCGCCGCCCGCTGCGGAGATCGGCATGTAGATCTCGGCGGTGGCGTCGGCGAGTTCCTGCGGTGTCGTCGGCTCGGGGCGGTCGGGGTGCTCGGCCCGGGTGCGGGCCGAGGTGGCTTCGTCGAGCGCGGCGAGGTCGAACATCCGGCTGAGTGCGGTCTCGACCCGGGGGTCGGCGAGCGTGTGGGTGAAGGTCATGCCGTTTAGAGTAGACGCACCGTTGCGTTTAGTCTAGAACGGCTGACTATCCTGGGGGCAGAGGGAGGCACCATGGGAGCTGAGGCAGGAACCGCTGAGGAAGGGGCCGTCGGCGCGGCGGGCCGACGGCACCACGGCAACCGGCACGGGCGCAGCGAAATCGCCCGGTTCGCGGTGCTGGAGGCGGCCGACGATCTGCTCGCCGAGAAGGGCTTCGCGGGCGTCACGATGGAAGGCATCGCGGCGCGGGCCGGTGTCGCCAAGCAGACCATCTACCGCTGGTGGAGCACGAAGACCGACGTCCTGATGGATGCCTTCCTGCAGGACGTGGCCGAGGAGCCGCCCTCGCCCGATCACGGCGATGTGGCGCGCGACCTGAGCGACCACCTGGGCCGCCTGGGCCAGTTCCTCAGTGGGTCGGACCCCGGAGCCGTCTTCAAGGCGCTGATGGCCCAGACCCAGCACGATCCGGCGTTCGCCGAGGACTTCCGGGCCAGGTTCCTCGACGAGCAGCGCCGCCGCGACCAGTTGCCGCTGGAGCGTGCCGTGCGGCGGGGGGAACTGCCCGCGGACCTGGACGTGGCGGCCGAGACCGACCAGATCGTGGGTCCGCTCTACTACCGGGTGCTGGTGACGGGCGAGCCGATCGGCCGGGACTTCACCGACCGGCTGGTGCGGTCCTTCGTGAGCCGCCTGGGCTGACGCCGCCGGGGGTCGCCGCGCGCGGCGACCGGTGGCTCCGTGCGATCGCCGCGTCCATCCTCGCGGTCAGCGCCCTGCTCATTGTCGGGCTGACCGCCCTGCTCACTGCTGTGCTCACTCCCGCGCTGACCGCCCTGCTGACCGCACTGCTCACTGCCCTGCTCACTGCCGTGCGATGACCGCGGCGATCTTGCGTGCGTCGATCGCCAGCTCGCGGAACATCCCGCTGATGGGGTTGGTGAAGCCCGTGAAGAACAGTCCGGGCGCCTGCGCGGGGGTTCGGCCGCCGTGCACCACGGGTTTGCCCCGTGCGTCCAGGACGTCCAGGTGCCCCACCAACGGCTCCAGCGCCCGCCGGTACCCCGTCGCCGCGATCACCGCGTCCGGTGAGATCCGGGTGCCGTCGGCGAGGACGACCTTGCCGTCGTCGAAGGAGTCCACCGCCGCGACCGGCTCGACCCGGCCGGTGCGGACCGCGTCGATCAGACCCACGTCCTGTACGGGGATCGCGCCCTCGCGCACCCGGGAGTAGAGGCCCGTGTCGGGGCGCGGCAGGCCCTGCACGGAGAGGTCGGGCACGGAGATCTTGCACAGCGCCTCACCGGCCCGGTCCACCAGCCGGGTCGGCAGTCTGCGGACCAGGATGCCGGTGCGCTGCGCGGGCCAGCCCGCGGTGGAGCGCCGGATGATGTGCGGGACGGTGCGGATGGCGATGCGTACCCGCCCGGCGCCGCCCTCGACCAGGTCGACGGCTATCTCGGCGCCGGTGTTGCCGGCCCCGACCACGAGCACGTCCCGGCCCGCGTACGGCGAGGCGTCGCGGTACGCGCCCGCGTGCACCAGGTCCCCGTGGAAGGTGTCCGTACCGGCCCAGTCGGGCAGCCTGGGCGTGTGGTTGTACCCCGTGGCCACGACCACCGCGCTGCCGGTCAGCTCCCGCCCGCCGGTCGCGTGCAGCAGCCAACCCGGGCCGTCGGCGCGGGCGATCCGGGTGACCTCGACCCCGGTGACGATCTCCAGGCCGTGGTACTCCGCGTACTTCTCCAGATACCGCACGACGTTGTCCCGCGACACCCAGCGCCCGAAGGAGCGCGGCATCGGCAGCCCCGGCAGCCCCGAGAGGCGCCGGGTGGTGTGCAGATGCAGACGATCGTAGTGGTGGCGCCAGGAGGTGCCGACGTCGTTGGACTTCTCCAGGATGACGGCCCGTACGCCCCGCTCACGCAGCGCGGCGGCAGCGGCCAGTCCGCCCGGTCCCGCACCGATGACGTAGACGGGCCGGTCGTCCTTCGTGTCGTCCATGGAACGGAGCGTAATGGCCCGTTCGCTTGATAGGTCTCGGTCAAGGCCAGAAGCGATTGCGAATTGATCACGCCTGCACACCTCTTGCGCACAGTGGCTTCCATCCGCTGAACTGACGTACCGTCAGAAACCGATGGGGCAACGAGCGAGGGGACCCGATGCATTCGATCTGGCTCAGTGGCGCCGAGTGGCTCGCCGTCCTCCGTATCGGACTCGGCCTGTGGTGGCTGGAGAGCTGGCGCCACAAGGACAAGAAGGCCTGGTTCGAGCGCGGTACGGGCATCACCTGGGCGGCGGACGTGGCGGGCAAGCACAAGTGGCCGGTGGTGAAGCGCGGCTTCGAGCGCTTCGTGGCGCCCCGGCCCCGGCTCATGGCCCATGTCGTCGTCTACGCCGAACTCGCCCTCGGTCTTGGCCTAGTGGTCGGATTTCTGACCCCGGTGGCGCTGGTCGCCGGGTTCCTGCTCAACCTCCTCTACTTCGTGCTGATGATCCACGACTGGGCCGAGCAGGGGCAGAACGCGATGATGGCGCTGATTTCCCTGGCCGCCTTCGGTGCGATGGCCTGGCAGACCTGGTCACTCGACCACGCGATCGGACTCTTCTGATGACAGATCCCGCACCCGCCACTGCTGCCCCTGCCGCATCCCCGAGGTTCGATCTGCCGGAACCGGATGCCTTCACCGCGCCCTACTGGGCGGCCGCCGCCGAGGGCCGGCTGCTGATCAGGCGCTGCGGCGGGTGCGGAAAGCCGCACCACTACCCGCGCGAGTTCTGCCCGCACTGCTGGAGCGACGACGTCACCTGGGAGCAGGCGAGCGGCCGGGCCACGCTCTACACCTGGTCGGTGGTGCACCGGAACGACCTGCCGCCCTTCGGGAAGCGTGTCCCGTACGTCGCGGCGGTGGTGGATCTGGCCGAAGGGCCGCGCCTGATGACGGAGATCGTCGACTGCCCGGCGGACGGGCTCCGTATCGGGATGGCGCTCGGCGTCACGTTCCGCGAGTTGACCCCCGGCGTCAGCGTGCCGGTGTTCCGCACCGACGGGTCTTGGCGGGACGGTTCACAGGCGGAAGTCCGGTGCCACCTCCGGTAGTTCAGCGGTGACGGCGCGGATGGTGTCCCGGAGCCAGCGCTGTCCCAGGTCGCCGTCCAGCCGGGGGTGCCAGGCCATCTGGTAGTGCAGCGGGCGGATCTCCTCGGGGGCGGGCAGGATCCGGATCCCGGGGTCCGGGCGCTGCTCCGCGAGCAGCCGCGCGGGCAGCGTGAGGATCAGCCGGGTGCCCAGGACCGATAGCGCGGCCAGCGAGTGGTAGGGCACGGTCAGTCCGGCCCGGCGGGGCGTTCCGAAGTCCTCCAGGCGCCCCTCGATCGCGGTCTGGCGTTCGTCGGTGGTGCCGACGATCACGTGGGTGGCGTCCAGGTACTCCTCCAGAGCGATCTCCGGACGCCCGGCCAGCGGGTGGTCGGCGGAGAGCACACACATGAACCGGTCGTCGAAGAGATGCTCGGTGTGCAGCGCGGTGACCGGCTCCGACCTGGCGTAGAACATCAGGTCGACGACGCCCCGGTCGAGGTCCTCGTGGATGGCGTCGTGCCAGGTGCGGAAGTGCACCGTGGAGCGGGGCGACTCCCGGAAGACGCGCTGGAAGACCGCGGGGGCGAACACCCGGGCGTAGTCCGTCCCGGCAACCCGGAAGGCCTCGGCGGCCTCCGCGGGGTCGAACTCCTCCGGGGCGAACAGGCCCTCCAGCCGCGGCAGGACCGCCCGCAGCTGGCGCTGGACGCGCTCGGCCCGCGGGGTGAGCCGGTATCCGCGCGGCGTGCGCACCAGCAGTTCGTCGCCGAGCGTGTCCCGCAGCCGCTGCAGCGCCCGGCTCATCGCCGGCTGGCTCATCCCGGCGACTTCGGCGGCGTGCGAGACATGCCGCTCCTCCAGCAGCGCGGCCAGCGGGGCGAGCAGATTGAGGTCGACCCGTTCAATATGCGCCATGTGGATAACCTAGATAGTTGTGATGCATTAGACAAATAATCACACGCGGCGGAGGGTTGATCCCGTCGCCGGGCGGACCGCCCGCGAACTCGCCCACCGCACCCGATCGGAAATCCACCATGACCCGCCGCCAGCTGGACGCCGTATCCGACCTGTTGCTGAACTCGACTCTGGACCTGGGCGGCGACGTCGAGAAGATGCGCCGCGTCTTCGACGAGATGCTCGGCGGCGCGCCGCTGCCCGCCGACGTCCGCACCCGGACCACCGAGCTGGGCGGGGTGCCCGCCGTGGAGGTGCGCGCCGGCGCCGCCGAGCCGACGGGCCGCACCGTGCTGTACTTCCACGGCGGCGCCTACGCGATCGGCTCGGCCGCCGCCAGTGTCGGCCTGGCCTCCGAGATCGCCCGGCGCACCGCGGCCGACACCTTCTCCGTCGACTACCGGCTCGCCCCCGAGCACCCCTTCCCGGCTGCCGTGGACGACGCCCTCGCCGCCTACCGTGCGCTGCTCGACCGAGGCGTCCCGGCCGGATCGGTCGCCGTCACCGGCGAGTCGGCCGGTGGCGGTCTCGCTCTCGCCCTGCTGCTGGCGATCCGGGACGCGAGGCTGCCGCAGCCGTCGTCCGCGACCGTCCTGTCCCCGTGGACGGACCTCACCCAGTCCGGTTCCACCATGACTACCCGGGCCGACGAGGACCCGGCGCTCACCCGCCGGGCCTTGGAGACCCGGGCCGCCGACTACCTGGCCGGGGCGGATCCGCGCACCCCGCTGGCCAGCCCGCTCCACGCCGATCTGCGCGGACTGCCGCCGCTGCTGATCCAGGCCGGCGGCCGGGAAGTCCTGCTCGACGACGCCCTGCGGCTGGCCGTGCGGGCCGCACGCGCCGACGTCCCGGTCACCCTGCAGACCTTCCCCGGGGCGCCGCACGTCTTCCAGGGTTTCGCCCCGGCCGTCGACGAGGCCGCGCAGGCCCTGGACCACGTCGCCGCCTTCATCAACAGCCTCATCAACAGCCATGTCCAGCAGGAGGGTTGACCATGAAAGCCGTACGCTTCCACCGCTACGGAGACATCGACGTACTCGGTGTCGAGGACGTAGAACCGCGCCCGCTCGGCCCGCGGGACGTCCTGGTCCGGGTGCGGGCCGCCGGGATCAACCCGGGCGAGGCCAAGATCCGCACCGGGGCCCTGCACGGGCAGTTCCCGGCGACCTTCCCGTCCGGACAGGGCAGCGACCTCGCCGGCACCGTCACCGCGACCGGGGCCGCGGTTGCGGGCTGGGTGCCCGGAGACCCCGTAATCGGCTGGTCCTGGGAGCGGTCCAGCCACGCCGAGTACGTCGTCGTCCCGGAGGACCAGCTCGTCCGCAAGCCCGACGGGCTCCCCTGGGCCGCCGCAGGCGCCCTCTACGTCGCGGGCAGTACCGCATCAGCGGCGGTCGCCGCGGTCGCCCCTCGGGCCGGCGAGACGGTCGTGGTCAGCGGGGCCACCGGCGGGGTCGGTACCCTCGCCGTCCAACTCCTGCGCCGGCGCCGGGTGAACGTGGTCGCGGTCGCCTCCGCGCGGCACCAGGACTGGCTGGGGTCCCAGGGCGCCGCCCTCGTCGGCTACGGGAGCGGGGTCGCTGAACGCCTCCGCCGGGCGATCGAAGGCGACGCCGGCGGCACCGCGCACGCCTTCCTCGACTTCCACGGCGGCGACTACCCGCGGATCGCACTCTCCCTGGGGGTGCCGCCCCGCCGGGTCAACACGCTCGACCACGGTGCCGCCGCCGCGCTCGGCACCCGGTCGCAGGGCAGTGCCGAGGGCACCGACCGGGCAGTGCTGACCGAGCTGGCCGAGCTGGCGGCGGCCGGCCGGATCGAGGTGCCGATCAGCCGGACCCACCCGCTGGTCGAGGTCCGGGCGGCCTTCGCCCACCTGGAACACGACCACCCGTTGGGCAAGGTCGTCCTCCTCCCGGACGCCGCCCCCGCGCGCTGAACCGGCCGACGGCCCGACCGTCCCGCCGTGCGGAGCGGGCGGATCGCCATGCGGCGCCCCGCCCGCGGACGCACCCAGCCGGTCAACGGGCGCTGTGCCCGCCCCTGAGTGCGACCGCCGAGCCGCCCCCCGGGCACCGCTCCGACCCCCCGCGTGTTGAATAGCCGCATGACCGACATACGGACCCAGCCGGAGGTGCATGGCCTCGGCCTGAGCCTGCGCCCCTGGGATGCGGCGGACGCCGAGGTGCTGCTGCGCGGTGTCACCGACCCCGAATATCTGCGCTGGAACACCCCGCTGAGGCCCGTCACCGACCTGGCGGACGCCCGCGCCACGATCAGGAACCGCGGTGCGGGCTGGCTGCGCGGGGAGCTGGTCCAGTACGCCGTCACCGAGGACGGCGTGATCGTCGGTGGCGTCGGGCTCTCCGGTATCAACCGCCACATGTGCCAGGCGGCCGTGGGTTACTGGGTGCTGCCCGGACTGCGCGGCCGGGGCATCGCCACCCGCGCGGTGGAGCTCTGCACCCGCTGGGCGTTCGAGCAGGAGGGCATCCACCGCATCGAGCTGCGCCATGCCGTGGACCACACCGCGTCCTGCCGCGTCGCGGAGCGCTGCGGTTACGCGTACGAGGGCACCCGGCGCGACGGGATGCACCAGGCCCAGCAGCCCGGCACCTACCGTGATGCCCATCAGCATGCCCGGCTGGCCACCGACCCGTACCCCGACCCCGGTCCCGATCCCACCCCACGGTGACGGGACGACGGCAGCCCGTGCCCGTCGGGTAACGAACCCGGGGGCTCGTACGCAGGAAAAGATGACGAAGGAGGTCCGCTATGGGCGCTGGGCGTGGACTGACGGTAACTGGGTGGGTATTGGGCAGTCTGGGCGTCGTGCTCCTGGCCGCCGGCGCCCTCTGGGGTTTCCGTGGGTACGAGTCGGTCAGCGTGAACGACGACTCGATGGTCCCGGCGTACGCCAAGGGCGACCGGGTGGCCATCGAGAAGAGCGACGGCGGCGGCCTGCACCACGGTGAGGTGGTGCTCTACCGCACCCCGGACCGCTACGACGGCGCCGATGCCCTCCAGCGCGTCATCGCGCTCGGCGGCGACCACCTCGTCTTCGACGGGAAGCAGCTGGTGCTCAACGGCGAACCGCTGGACGAGCCGTATCTCGACGACGGTGACGAGGGCGCGTCGGACGCGTACGACGTCCTCGTGCCGCACGGCCGGATGTTCACCCTCGGCGACAACCGCGCCGACGCGCTGGACTCCCGGAACTTCCTGGCCGACCAGTCGGGCACCCTGCCGGTGAAGGCGGTCCGGGGACGGCTCATCGACAACCCGGCGATGCCGCTGCTGCTCGCCGTGAGCGTCCTCGCCGGCACGCTGCTGGCGCTGGCGGGCGCCGGGTTCGGGCTGGCGGGCCGCGTGGTCCGCCGCCGTCGGCTGGCCGCGCTCACGCCCTACGGCCAGAGCAGTTCACGCGCCCAGTCCCGGCTCTCCGTGCGCCGGTAGCGCAGCCGGACATGACGGCGGCGCGTGTCGCCCTGGAAGAACTCCACCTCGTCCGGGTCCAGCACATAGCGCGTCCAGCTCGGCACGGGTGCCTCCGGATCGGCCTGCGCACGCTCCCACGCGGCGGCCGACGCCTCCTCCAGCTCGCCCAGTGAACCCAGCACTTCACTCATCCGCCCGGTGAGCGCGGCCGCCAGCGCCCCGGTCGAGCGGGCGTGCAGATCGGCCTGCCCCTCGGCGGCGGGCGCGGCGGTCACCGGCCCGCGCAGCCGGACCTGCCGAGCCTGCGCGGGCCAGTAGAACCCGAGCGCCGCCTCCGGACGCCCGGCCAGCTGGCGGCCCTTGGCGCTCCCGGAGTGCGAGGCGAAGTGCCAGCCACGCGCATCCGCGTCGTGCAGCATCAGCGTCCGTACGTCGGGGCGCCCGGCGGCATCGGCGGTGGCGAGCGTCATGGCGTGCGGCTCGGGCTGCCCGGCGGCCGCCGCGGAGCGCAGCCACTCCTGGAAGAGGGGGAGGGGATCCGCGGGCGCGGTGTCCGGGTCGAACTCCGGCAGTTCGGGCAGGTCCCAGACCCGCAGGGTGTGCAGGAACTCGGTGAAGTCGTCCATGCGGACCATTGTCGGCTGCGTCCAGGCCCCCACCGCCCCCACGCCTACTCCGGCTCGCGGCAGAGCTGCGCCGTGACCACCGCATGCAGCAGTTCCGGGTCGACGAACTTGCCCTCCACGGGCGGATCGCAGCGCCAGTGCAACGGATACGTGTTGCCGTCCGGCGCGGGAATCCCCACGTACTGGTCCCGTGCGGACGGCCCGTAACAGGTCACCCCCGGCGGCCAGTCGAACTCGTGCGAGGCCCCCGGCGGGATCAGGAAGTACGTCCACCTCCCCCCGGCCACCTCCCGTACGACGGGCCCCGGCAGCCCGTCGGTGAGCGTGGCGAGATGGTGCAGTACGGCCTCGCCGCGCACCCCTCGGACGCGGATGGCATCGAAGTGCACTCCGGTGAGACGGAGTTGGTGGCCCGATGCCGGTACCCAATCGGGGAGGTTTTCAGTCGTCATGCCTACGAGCATCGGCATGATTGCGTAGCGTGACCAGAGGAATGGGGTGCACATCGGGACGATGTGGAAAGGCAGGGCGATCTTGTGGCAACCAGTAAGCCGAGCGAAGTGAACGCGGCGCAGCCGTCACCGGCACGGCGGCACGTAGGGGACCTGATCAGGAACTTCCGCTCACGGGCAGGCCTGACGAGACAGGACGTGGGCGACCGGCTGCTCATCTCGGAGTCGCTGGCCGGGGCGTACGAACGGGGCGAGCGCATCCCCACGACCAGCTTCCTCAAGGACGCCGACGGGGTGCTGGACGCGCGGGGCGCGCTCAAGTCGTGCATCCCGCTGATGGAGGACGAGAAGTACCCGCGGACTTTTGTGGGGTGGGTGCGGCTGGAGAAGATCGCTTCCAGCGTCAGTGCGTACGAGAACATGACGTTTCCGGGTTTGTTGCAGACGGAGGAGTACATCCAGGCGCTGTACGAGGAACGGGTGCCGCAACTCTCCGAGGCGGAGATTCAAAAGAACGTCGAGGCGCGGCTGGAACGGCAGGCGGTCCTGAGCCGGGACCCGCTGCCGATCGTGGCGTTCGTGATCGAAGAGTCGGTCCTGCAACGACCGATCGGTGGGAAGTCCGTGCTGCGCAACCAGATGCTGCACGTCCTGAAGTGCACGCAGGCGATGAATCATCTGATGGTGCAGGTGATGCCGACGCCCAGGACCGCGCACGCGGGGCTGCATGGCCCGTTCCAGCTGGCCAGTACGCCGGATGGGCGGAATTGGGCGTACGACGAGGGCCAGACGGGAGGTACGTTGATCTCCAAGCCGCAGCAGGTCAACCAACTAATCGACCGCTTCGGGATGTTGCGGGCACAGGCGCTCACGCCCTGGGAGTCGGCAGAACTGATCGAGAGGATGGCGGATCAGCTATGAGCACCAAGCTGACGTGGTTCAAGAGCAGCTACAGCAGCAACGAAGGCGGGGCGTGCCTAGAGGTCGCCTGCGAGTGGCGCAAGTCGAGCTACAGCGGCAACGAGACCAGCAACTGCGTAGAGGTGGCAGCGCACCCCCGCGCCGTCCATATCCGTGACTCCAAGGTCCCCGAGGGTCCGACCTTCACGGTCGCCCCGGCCGCCTGGACGACGTTCGTGGAGCAGCTCCCCGCCTGACCTTCGTCACACGCGCACCGTGTAGGGCGCCGCCATTTCTGGCGGCGCCCTTTGGCGTGCTCGGAGCAGATCCGAAGGCCTCAGATGCGTAAAGATGCTTGGAAGAGGCATTGACCCATCAACTTTGAGCAAATAGCGTCCGTTGCATCCGGTTGTGGGGAGACGTCCCCCACGAGACGACCTTCGTCGGCTTCACGGCCTCGCCTGTGTGGCGAGGTGGAAGCTCCACCCCCAGGAAGGTTCCGCGTGCGCAGGCGTTCTCTCCTCACGGCGGCGGCCGCCACGCTGGCGGCGGCTCCGCTCGCGACCGGCTGCTCCTCCTCGTCCTCCGCGTCCCCCTCGGGCGGCGGCTCCCGGCGCGGGCGCATCACCTACGGCGTCTGGGACATCTACCAGGTGCCCGCCATGCAACGCGCGGCGCGCGAGTTCGAGCGCACCCGGCCGGGTGTGAAGGTCGATGTCCAGCTCACCCCGAACGGGACGTACTGGACCAAACTCCGCACCGCGTGCACCGGTGGCGTCGCTCCCGACGTCTTCTGGATGAACGGACCGAACTTCGGGCTCTACGCGGACGCCGGGCAGCTGCTCCCGCTGGAGACCACCGGGTCCGACGCCGTGGTGCGCCCCGCCGACTTCCCGTCCGACCTGATCTCGCTGTACCGCTGGAAAGGCGTCCAGTACGGCGCCCCGAAGGACTTCGACACGGTCGCGGTCTGGTTCAACAAGGAGATCTTCGACCGGGCCAAGGTCGACTATCCGGACGCGTCCTGGACCTGGCAGGACCTGATTTCCAACGCCCAGCGGCTCACCGACCGCAAGCGCGGGATCTACGGCGTCGGGGCTCCGGTCCGCGAGCAGGAGAACTACTACAACTCGATACCGCAGGCCGGCGGCTATGTCATCTCCAAGGACAAGACGCGCTCCGGCTACTCCGACGAGCACACGCTTGAGGGGCTGCAGCTGTGGATCGACCTGATCCACCGCTACCGGGCCTCGCCGACCCTCCAGCAGATGGCGGACACGGACCCCACCCAGATGTTCCAGTCCGGGACGCTTGCCATGACGTACGAGTGCTCGTACAACGCGGCGACGTTCCACGCCGACCCCGAGCTGCGGGCCAAGGTGGACGTCGCGCCGATGCCCAGGGGCCGGCACCGCGCCACCGTCCTGCACGGTCTGGCCAACGTCGTCTACGCCCGTACCCCGCACCCGGAGCTGGCCAAGGAGTTCGTCCAGTTCCTCGGCAGCGAGCAGGCATCGCTGCTCCAGGGCAAGTACGGGACGGCCATCCCGGCCCGTAACGGCACGGCCCAACCGTGGGCGGCCGGGATGCCGAAGTTCGACCTCCAGGTGCACCTGGACGCTCTCGACTACGCGGTGCCCTACCCCACCTCGACCAACACCGCTGCCTGGCAGCACAAGGATCAGATGTGGCTCGCCAAGGCGTGGAGCGGGACCGAGAGCCTCAAGGGCGCCACCCGCTCTCTGACCGACGCGATGAACCAGCTGCTCGCACAGGAGAGAAGGGGTCGGTCCTGATGAGTATCGATGTGCGTGCGGAAACCGCCGTACCGGCGCAGCGCACCAGCCAGGACCGCCTGGACCAGCGGGAACTGCGCCGCCGTGAGCGTCGCTTCCAGCACCGGGACAAGTGGTGGGGGTACGCCCTGATCGCCCCGGCCGGGATCGGACTCGCGGTCTTCTACCTGTGGCCCGTGGTGCAGACGGTGTACTACAGCTTCACCGAGTGGGGTGCCTTCGGCGGGACCAGCTGGATCGGTCTCTCCAACTACCGGACGCTGGTGGGCGATCCCGAGTTCTGGCAGTCACTGGGCAACACCGGCATCTACACCGGTCTTGTGCTGCTGGGGATCCCGCTGTCGATGGTGCTGGCGGTGCTGCTGAACCTCAAGGGCCTGACGGGCACCGGCATCTACCGCACGTTCTACTTCCTGCCGGTGGTCACGATGCCCGCCGCGGTCGCGGTGGTCTGGCGCTGGCTCTACAACGGCGACGCGGGCATCCTCAACCACGCGCTGTCCGCGATCGGCATCAACGGCACGTACTGGGTGTCGGACCCGCACGTGATCCGCTTCGCGGTCGCCGTCGTCGGCGTGTGGATGACCGTCGGCTACAACATGATCCTGCTGCTGGCCGGTCTCCAGTCCATCCCGGGCGATTACTACGAGGCGGCGTCGCTCGACGGCGCCGGGCGCATCCGGCAGTTCTTCTCGGTCACGCTGCCGCTGCTGAGCCCCACGCTGTTCTTCACCACCGTGCTGTCGATCATCCAGTCCTTGCAGGTCTTCGACCTGGTGTATCTGATCATCGGCGGCAACACGCAGAACGCGCTGCAGAACCCGGCCTACAGCGAGGGCCAGACGGTCGTGATGCTCTTCTTCCAGAAGGCGTTCTACGACAACCAGCGCGGCTACGGAGCGGCGATCGTCTGTGTGCTGTTCGTCCTGATCATGGCGCTGACCGCCATCCAGTTCCGGTTGCAGAAGAGGTGGGTCCACTATGCGTGAGGCGACGCGGGACACCCGCAGTTCCCGTGTCCGGAACAGAAGCCGCCAGGGCAGGCTGTGGCCCGCGCACGTCCTGCTCTCGCTGGGCGCGGTCGTCACGGTCTTCCCGCTGGTGTGGGAGGTGCTGACCTCCTTCAAGAGCTTCGGCGAGTCTGTACAGGTGCCGCCGACGATCCTGCCCGCGCACTGGGACTGGTCGAACTACGGCAAGGTCTTCGACGCGGTCCCGCTCGGGCGGCAGTTCGTGAACACGGCAGTGATGGCGCTGCTGCGGACCGGGGCGCAGCTGCTGCTGTGCTCGATGGCGGCGTACGCCTTCGCCCGCATCCGCTTTCCCGGGCGCGGGGTGATCTTCCTCGGCTTCCTGGCCGTGCTGATGGTGCCGGGGCAGCTGTTCCTGCTGCCGCAGTACCAGATCATGCAGGACCTCGGCTGGCTGGACTCCATGCAGGCGCTGGTGATCCCGGGGATGTTCTCGGCCTTCGGCACCTTCCTGCTGCGGCAGTTCTTCATGGGCCTGCCGGAGGAATTGGAGGAGGCGGCCCGGCTGGACGGCGCCAACCCCTTCACGGTCTTCTGGCGGGTGGCTCTGCCGCTGGCCAAGCCGGGTCTGCTGGCGCTGGGCGTGCTCACGTTCCTGTGGTCATGGAACGACCTGATGTGGCCCCTGATCGTGAACACGGACCCGGCGAAGATGCCCCTGTCGGCCGGCCTGGCCTCACTTCAGGGCGCGCACCTGACCGAGTACCCGATCCTGATGGCGGGGTCCTTGCTCGCGACACTGCCGGTGATCGTGGTGTTCGTCGCGATGCAGCGGCAGTTCATCCAGGGGATCGCGTTCTCGGGGATGAAGGGGTAGCGGAGCGGGGGCCTTCGCCCGGCGGGCCCGGAAGGCCGGGGCTGGTGTTGAATACGGCTTCATGAGCAAGAGTGCACGTGGCGCCAGCAGGACAGCGGTGCTGGTCTGCCAGGGGCGGGCAGCCGCGGACGGCAGGGCTGCTGCCGGCCGGTTCGCGGATCCAGTGGCAGCCCGGCTGCTGAGCGTCGCGGAGCGTGCGCCGGTGGACGAGGTGCACTCGGGCACTCCGCCGCAGGGCTGGCGGGCACGCACCACGTACGAGAGTGTGCGGGCGTGCGCCGAGGTGGTCGTGCCACGGACGGTTGCGATCGATGAGGCTCTGCGCGCCCGCGTGACCGGCCAGCTCGTCATCCTCGGCGCCGGTCTGGACACGCGCGCATGGCGTCTGCCCGAACTCTCCCGGACAGATGTCTGGGAGGTCGACCATCCTGCCTCTCAGCAGGACAAGCGCGCCCGCCTCGACGAGGCCGCGCGGGTGGCCGGGGGGCCGGAGGAAGAGGCCGGACTGCCGGCGCTCGCCCGGTCCGTGCGGTTCGCGCCGGTCGACTTCGCCGTCGACGACCTCGGTGCGGTGCTGGACGCCGCCGGGCACGACCCCGCCGCGCCGACGACATGGCTGTGGGAGGGCGTCGTCCCGTACCTCACACGCGACGAAGTGCGCGCCACGGTGGCCGCGTTCGCCGCCCGGACGGTCCCGGGAAGCACGCTCATCGTCAACTACCAGGCGCCGTCGGTGAAAGCGGCCGCAGGACGGCTGCTGACACGCGTGCTCGGCAGTTCCATCATGGCGGCCGAGCCGTGGCGCTCGCTGTGGAAGCCGCAGACGATGGCCGCACTGCTCGCGGAGTCCGGCCTGCGGGTGGTGTCGGACGACACCCTCCTCGCCCTTACGCACACGCTCGCCGGCCCTTCGGGGGGACGGACATCGCTGCGGTCGGGCCGGGTAGCGATCGCTGAGAGCCACTGACGCGAGGCAGGCCCTACCCCCGCCCCAGCACCACCGTCCCCGACGAGCAGAACCATCCGCCCGTCCCCGAAGCGACCGCCAGCTCCGGCAGTCGGCCGCCCGCCTTGTGTACCTGGCGGCCGTCGCCCGCCTCGCCGCGCAGCTGACGTACCGCCTCGACCAGCAGGAACAGACCGCGCATCCCGGGGTGGCAGGCGGAGAGTCCGCCGCCGTCGGTGTTGACGGGGAGTTCGCCGTCGCGCAGCAGCCGTCCCTTCTCCACGAACGCGCCGCCCTCGCCCTTCGCGCAGAACCCCAGATCCTCCAGCGTCACCAGCGTCATATAGGTGAAGGCGTCGTAGATCTCGGCAAGGTCGATCTCCGCCGGGCTGACCCCCGCCCGCTCGAAGGCCAGCCGGCCGCTGACCGCCGCAGGGGAGACCGTGAAGTCGTCCCACTCCGACATCGTGGTGTGCGAGACGTGCTCTCCGGCGCCCAGCACCCACACGGGAGCCTTCGCGCAGTCCGGTACGTAATCCTCGGCCACCAGCAGCACCGCGCAGCCGCCGTCGCTGCGGATGCAGCAGTGCAGTTTGGTGAACGGGTCCGCGATCATCGGCCCGCCCAGCACCTCGTCCACGGTGACCGGATCGCGGTACAGGGCATCGGGGTTGCTCGCCGCGTTCGCCCGCGCCTGCACCGCCACCGAGGCGAGCTGCTCCAGTGTCGTGCCGTACTCGTGCATGTGGCGGCGGGCGGCCATCGCGTACTTGGCGATGAGCGAGTGGCCGTACGGGACCTCGAACTGGAGCGGTCCGCGTGCGCCGAAGGAGAGGTTCGACGTACGGCGCCGCGCCTTGATGTCGGCGCGGGCCGTGGAGCCGTACACCAGCAGTACGGCGTTGGCGTGGCCCGCCGCGATGGCGTCGGCGGCGTGGGCGGCCATGACCTCCCAGGTGGAGCCGCCGACGGAGGTGGAGTCCACCCAGGTGGGTTTCAGGCCCAGGTACTCGGCGACCTCGACCGGGGCCAGGGTGCCGAGGCCCGCCGATCCGAAGCCGTCGATCACCTCGCGGCCGAGGCCCGAGTCCGCCAGCGCGCGGCGCGCGGCCTGGGCGTGCAGGGCGTACGGGGTGGCGTCGTCGACCTTGCCGCAGTCCGACAGGGCGACACCGGCGACGGCGACCCGCCGCCGCGGCCGGGCAGATATGACAGAGGATGACATGAATCTGACGGTACATCAGATCCGTTGCATGGCAATGGCGTCGCACGTCTCCCGTACCGGCTCTGTGCATCTGGATCTGCGCGCTCTAGTATGACGCGCCGTCAGATCAGGAGAGGGGCCCGCCCATGGATGCCGCCTTCACAGCGGAGCAGGACGAGATCCGCCGTACCCTGCGCGAACTGCTGACCAAACGCTGCGGCCCGGACGGGGTCAGGGCCGCAGCGGCCACCCCGGCCGGGTACGACCACGAGCTCTGGCGCACCCTCGCCGGACAGCTCGGGCTGCCCGGCCTCGCGATCCCCGCGGAGTACGGGGGTGTGGGGTGCGGCCCCGCCGAGCTGGTGCTCGCCTGCGAGGAGACGGGGCGGGCGCTGCTGCCGTCCCCGCTGTTCGCGACGGCGGCGCTCGCCGCGCCGCTGATCACCGCACTCGGCACGGAGGCCCAGCGCGCGGAGCTGCTCCCGGGCATCGCCCGCGGCGAGCTGACCGCCACGCTGGCGGCGCCGCTGGGGCCCGCGCTCGGGCTGCTCGGTGACAACGCGGGCGACTGGGCGGGCGGCGGCCGGGCCGGTGGTGTCCAGGCGCGGCCCACCGACGAGGGGTGGCGGCTGTACGGGCAGGCCGACCAGGTGCTCGACGGCCACAGCGCCGGGGTGCTGCTGGTCGCCGCGCACACCGGGGGGTTCGCCCGGAGCCGCACGCTGCTCTTTCTCGTACGGGCCGACGCCGCCGGGATGTCCCGGGTGCGGCAGACCGCGCTGGACGCGACCCGGCCGCAGGCCCGTATCGAACTGCGCGACACCGCGGCGGAGTTGCTCGGCGACAGTGCTGAAGAGGGTACTGACGTGCCGGGGGCGCTGGCCCGTACCGGGTGCGCGGCGGCTGCCGTGCTGGCCGCCGAGGCGGTCGGCGCGGCGGACCGGGCGCTGGAGCGGACGGTCGAACATGTGCGGCAGCGCGAACAGTTCGGGCGCCCCATCGGCTCGTTCCAGGCCGTGAAGCACCGCCTCGCCGAGCTCTATGTGCAGGTGCAGGCGGCCAGATCGGCGGCGTACTACGCGGCCTGGGACCCGGCTGCGGGCGGGCTCGCGCTGGCGCAGGGCCTGGAGGCGCTGCGCAGCGCCGCGTCCGAGGCGGTCCAGCTGCACGGCGGGATCGGCTTCACCTGGGAGCACGACATCCAGCTGTACTTCAAGCGGGCGTCGTCGGACGAGCTGCTGTTCGGGCCGGTGCACGGGCTGCGCGCGCACGCGGCGGAGCGCGCGGGGCTCTTCACCGGGCGAGCGGCGGTCGCGGTCTGATGGTGCCCGGAACACGACTGGTGCAGAGGGTGTCGTCCACCCGTACGTTCGCCAGGATCGCGCCGCACGTCATACCGGCGATGGACCGTACGGTCCACCGGCTGACCCGGGGGAGGGTGCTGCTCAGCGCGCAGATGCTGCCCGGGGTGATCCTCACGGCGAAGGGCGCGAGAAGCGGTCTGCCGCGCGTTACGCCATTGGCGTGTATGCCGGAGATGACGGAGGGGGCGCGGCCGGACGGTGAAGGGGGGCGGGGGCCCATTGGTGGTGGGTCCGGGCCGTGGCCGCGCAGCTGGATCCTCGTCGGGTCGAACTTCGGGCGGCCGGGCCATCCCGCGTGGACGGCCAACCTGCTGGCGCACCCGGACGTCGAGGTGAACTGGAAGGGACAGGACATCCAGGTCAGGGCGCGGCTCCTGGAGGGAGCGGAGCGGGCGGGTGTGTGGGCCACGGCGCTGGGGTTCTGGCCGCCGTACGCCGCGTACCAGGCGAGGGTGGACCGGGAGATCCGGCTGTTCCGCCTGGAGCGCCGCTGACGCGGGCACCGGGCCGGACGGGCCGGGCCGGTCCGCGATCCTCGCGCCGTGCTCCGCGATCCGCGCTGCGGATACGCGGACGGCGGACCACCTCGGTGGTCCGCCGTCTGCGCGACAGGACGAAGGACGTGGTGGCGCCCCGCGGTTACTTTGTCGGCTTCTTGCCTGTGATGCCCATGTGGACCAAAAGGGCGAGGTTCGGCCGGAGTTCGGCCTGTTTGACGCCCCAGGTCTGGAAGCCCTTCTGGTGCGCGGCCACCGCGGCCAGCATGGCGACCAGAGAGCCGGCCATCGCCGCAGGGCTGACGTCCTTGTCGACCCTGCCCTTCGCCTGTAGCTCCTTGACCGAATCGGTCAGGGAGTTGGTGACGGAGGTGAGGATCTTCATGCGGATCTTGTAGAACCGCTTGTCGCCCTCCGCGGCGCCGAGGTCGACGACGCGGAGAATCGCGTCGTGCCTGCGCCAGAAGTCGAGGAATCCCTCGACGAGTTCTTCGGCCGTCTGCCAGCCGGCCTTTCCGGTCCAGGGGCGTGCGGAGACCAACTCGGTGAGCCCCGCACCCTCCTTGGCCATTTCCTCGGCGATTTCGAGGACCGCGCCCTCGACGTCCGGGAAGTACTGATAGAAGGTCGCGGGCGAAGTCCCCGCCTTCCGGGCCACGTCGATGACCTTGACGTCCCGGTACGGCGAGGAGCTGAGCATCTCGCTGAGGCAGTCGAGCAGCTTCTGCCGCGTCGCCTGGCCTCGTCGACCGGCCACGCGGCCGTCGACGGTGCGCACTTGTCCTGTCATGCCGTCAGCTTACCGAGGGGTGATCGGAGCGCGATTCGGCCGACTGCAAATGGGGTCCGGGCTGGTAATGGAGCGGCTCGCCGGGCGCGGAAGGGCGACGAAGGGTGAGGAGGTGCTGGAGGGCGGGATTGATATTGTTATCAACAGGCTGTGGATAACTTCCGTGGACAACTCGTCCAAACAACTTTCGGCTGTGATGGGCGCCACATCCGGCCGCATCTCACCGTACAAGAGCGGCCGTTCCGGCCCGCGCGGCCCGCAGGCCCCGCGCGGGCACCGGGTCCGGCCCCTGTGCGGGCCGCGTATCAGGCCCCGCATGGGCGCCATGTCCGGATCGCGGTGAGACACCCCGATCCGCCCCCGGGTTCGCAACGAGCACGCCAGCCAGGAAGAATCGGGGTGCGCACCGCCGGGTGGTGCCCAGTGGTGAGACGCTGAACTCAGCTGTATTTCGCGGACCCCCTTCCCCGGGGCCCGACGGGGAGGTGGCAGGCGCGTGGTGGAGCAGCTGACGCAGCACGATCCGAGGCGGATCGGCCCGTTCGAGGTGCTCGGGCGGCTCGGGGCCGGCGGTATGGGGCTTGTCTATCTGGCGCGTTCGGCCTCGGGCCGGCGCGTGGCGATCAAGACCGTACGGACCGAACTCGCCGAGGACCAGCTGTTCCGTGTCCGCTTCTCCCGTGAGGTGGAGGCCGCCCGGGCCGTCAGCGGCTTCTACACCGCCGCCGTGGTCGACGCCGACGCCCGCGCCGCCGTGCCGTGGCTGGCCACCGCCTACGTTCCCGCGCCCTCTCTCGAAGAAATAGTGAATGAGTGCGGGCCGATGCCGGCCCAGGCGGTGCGCTGGCTGGCCGCCGGTATCGCCGAGGCCCTCCAGTCGATCCACGGTGCCGGTCTGGTCCACCGGGACCTCAAGCCGTCCAATGTGCTGGTGGTGGAGGACGGGCCGCGCGTCATCGACTTCGGTATCGCGTCCGGGGTCTCCAACACCCGGCTGACCATGACGAACGTCGCCGTGGGCACCCCCGCGTACATGTCACCCGAACAGGCCAAGGACTCGCGCAATGTGAAGGGCGCGAGCGATGTGTTCTCGCTCGGGTCGACGCTGGTCTTCGCGGCGACCGGCCATCCGCCGTTCCACGGGGCGAATCCGGTCGAGACGGTGTTCATGCTGCTGCGCGAGGGCCCCAACCTGACGGGCCTGCCCGATGAACTGCGGCCGCTGATCGACGCGTGTATGCAGCAGGAGTTCACCCAGCGGCCCAGCCCGGAGGACCTCCAGGCGCAGCTGGCACCGCACCTCTTCGCGTCGGGCGGCGACGACAGCGGCACCGCGTCCGCCTGGCTGCCGGCCAGGGCCACCGCGATGATCGAGACCCGGCGCGGCGGCCGCCCACCCGCGGTGCCGAGGCCCGCGAACCCCTCGCCGCCGCCGAGACCGGCCTATGAACCGCCGCAGCCGCCGCCCCAGCAGCCCCGGGCCCAGCCGCAGCCCCTCCACCAGCAGCCGCAGCAGGCCCCGGCGCAGCAGAGCCAGGCTCAGCCGCATCCTCAGCCGCAGGCGCAGTCCGGGTGGCGGGACGGGGCCGTGCGGCTGCCCGGCGCCCAGGTGCCGATCGGCCCCGGGCCGCGGGTCGCGGAGGCCCGCGCGCACGCCGCCGCGCCCGCCGGGCCCGCGACGGGCTGGGTACGCGCCCCGGGAGGCCGGCAAGCGGCGGAGGCGGCGCCCCCGGTGGCCGCGCCGCCCGCTCCCCGGGCCCCCGATGAGGCCGTCCGCTGGCGTCCCTGGCGTTTCCGTATGTCGAACGACGTCTGGGGGACCCCGGCTGTCGACGGCGATCTGCTGTACGTCACCTCGTTCGAGGTGCACGCGCTCGATGTGGGCAGCGGGCGGCGCCAGTTCAAGACCAAGGACGTGGCGTGGGCGATGGCCGTCTCGGGCGGCCGGATCCACGCGTCCGACGGGCCGACGCTGTACGCGCTGGACGGCACCGACGGCACCGACCGGTGGCGGCTGTCCACCGAGGCGTGGGTCTACTCGCTGCAAGCCGAGCGCGGCACGGTCGTCACCGGCACGCGGGGCGGCGGTGTCCAGGCGTGGGAGGCGTCCAACGGCGAGAAGCTGTGGGAGCTGAGCGGGGCCCAGACGGATTTCGAGACGCCGGAGTCCGGGCCCGCGATCCACGGGGACACGGTGTACGTCTGGAAGGACGCCCGCCTCTTCGCGCTCGATCCCCGTACCGGCGCCGAGCGCTGGTCGTACCCGGTGGGCGACGCGGCCGCGTGCGGGGGAGTGCCCGTCCGGGTGACATCGGCCGACGACGGCCGTGTGTACATCGCGGCCGGGACCCGCGTCCTGTCCATCGACCGCACGACCGGCCTGGTCCACTGGCACTTCGAGGCCCCCGCGGTCTTCCTGTCGGCCCCGGCCTTCGCCCCCGGTCCCGCGGTGGCCGGAGGGGGTGTCTACCTCGCCGACTACCTCGGCACGGTGTACGCCATCGACTCCACGACCGGTAAGGACCGCTGGCGCATCGCCACCGAGTCCCGGCAGTCCCTCCACCCGCTCCTTGTCGCACAGGGCAACATCCATGTGGGCAGCGGGAGCGCGCTCTACACGCTGGACGCGGTGACGGGCACCCCCAAGTGGCGCTTCGCGGCGGCCGGCGAGGTGGTCGGGGCGCCGGTGGTGGCGGACGGCAGAATCCACTTCGGCTCGGCGGACCACTGCCTCTACACGCTGGACGCGGTCGGCGGCCAGCTCCGCTGGAAGCTGGCCACGGGCGGCGAGATCACCGGATCCCCGGTGGTCCGCGGTGGAGTCGTCTACGCATGCAGCAAGGACCGCTGCGTGTACGCCCTGGACGCCATCAAGGGCACAGGCACGGGCCGGGCAGGCTGAGCCCCCGAGAGGCGGTCACTCACCAGAAGGCCGGGCCCGCGTGGCCCCGCCCCGCTCCCCCGGCTCCTCGGGAGCCGTCAGCTCCGCGGGCAGATCAGCCGTACTGAAGGACAACGTGTCGTGCTCGGCCCCCGGCTCGTACGGCTGGTCGATCGGCGGCCCGTACGAACCCGGGGCAGGGTGCTCGTACGGCGGCGCGGCCGCATGTGCTCCCGTACCCCACGCCTCGGGTGCATATCCGGGCCCGGGAGGCCCCGGCGCCGGCTCGGTCCGAGGCACAGGCGCAGGCGCAACCGGCCGCCTCCGCCGCCCCCACATCAGCCCCGCCCCCAGCAGCATCAGAACCCCGCCGATCAGCGCGTACCCGACACCGGGCCCCAGCCCCGTGCCGTCGGAGCCGATCGTCAGGCTGTGTTCCGCCATGCCGACGCGGACCATCCACAGCACGGTGAAGCCGATGGTGATCAGGCCCGCCAGCGTCACCAGCAGGCGTGAGCGCAGCAGAATGCCGATCAGGGTGATGAGGGCCGCGAAGGCCAGCGGGATCAGGACGGATCCGCCCGCGTCGCCCGGCTTGGTCGCCGTGATGCCGTTGAACAGGTCCTGGATGCGGTACTCGCTGCCGTGGCGGCCGTCGTACCAGTTACGGAAGGGGCTGTATACGGCGGCCGCCGCTCCGACGAGAGCGACGAGGGAGCCAAGGACATTGCGGATAATCATCGGTTCCTCCGACGGATCTCGCCTTCGACGCTACGCCGGGGCCCAGGCGCCTGCCACCACAGCGCCGTGCCTGCTGTTACCGTGTCCGCCGAATGGGGGAGATGACATGATCATGCGACGTCTGAGGTTCGGAGCCGTTCTGGTGGGGGTGGTCCTCGCGCTGACGGGCTTCTCGCGCCACAGCAGCCACAGCCACAGCCACAGTTCCAGCGGTGGCGGCTGCTCCAGCAGCAAGAGCCACAGCAGCTCGACCACGAGCCACCACCACTACTACAACGACAACAACAACAGCTACGGGTCGTCGAGCGGTTCCACGACAGGCTCCACGAGCGGTTCACGCAGCAGCACGGCCGCGCCCACCGCCACCGGCACCGTGGTGACCTGTGCGAAGAAGGGCGCGACCGCCGCCACCGTACGGGTGTCGGCCAGGGCGGCGAGCGGCAGCCACAGCTACCGGGTCACCATGAGCTTCCTCGACGCGGGCGGCTCCGTCGTCGACACGGGCAGCGCGGCCGTCCAGGTGTACGGCAGCTCCAGCGCGACGGTGAAGGTGCCGATGTCGGCGCCGTCCGACGTCGGCACGGTCACGCGGTGCCGAGTCGACTCCGTGCTCTCCCAGTACTGACAGGCAGCCCGCCACCGGCTACCGGCTGCCGGCTACCGCACCCGGAACCCACCGCCGCCCTTCCTGGCGCCGAACAGCGCCGACTGCCGGTCCGGCGGCAGATTGCCGAGCGCCACCAGATGGGGGGCCTGCGCCAGAGCCTGCGCGCGGGCCCCCTCCTTCGCGGCCCACACCGCCCGTACCGTGCCCTGCACCGCATCCGTCGGATACGAGGCGATCGTCTCCGCGCAGCCGACCGCGGCCGCCAGCTCGTCGCCGGGCGCGGTCACCTCGCTGACGAACCCCGTCTCGTACGCCCGCTGCGCCGAGATCCGCTCGGCGGTTCCCATCAGCGCCATCCGTGCGACCTCGCCGAACGGCATCCGCTGGGCGAGGTAGATGGTCTCGTAGGCGCTGACCATGCCGTACGACGTGTGCGGGTCGAAGAAGGTGGCGTCGTCGGCCGCGATCACGAACTCCGCCTCGCCGAGCAGATAGAACGCGCCGCCGCACGCCATCCCGCGCACCGCCGCGATCACCGGCTTCCAGAGGTCGTTGGCCTTCGGGCCGATCGCGATCAGCGGGTCGTCGACGGAGTACGGGGACTCCGGCTGCGGCACCTCGGCCGAGCGGTCGATCCCGGTGCAGAAGGCCCGGGTCCCCGCGCCGGTGACGACGACCGCCCGTACGGAGGTGTCGAAGCGGAACTCCCGCCAGGCGGCGGACAGTTCACCGGCGGTGGCCAGATCGACGGCGTTCAGCCGGTCGGGCCGGTCGAGGGTGACGACCGCGACGCCGGTCTGCCGGTTCCTCTCGACGCGCAGGCTCATGGCCGCTCCAGCAGCCAGCGCGGCACGGTCATCCCGTCGTCCTCGGTGAAGGCGACCTGCACCCGGGCGCCGATCCGCAGCCGCTCGGGGGCCACCGAGTTCAGCGGCGCGTCCGGCGCGGCGACCACATTGCCGACGAGCCGGATGTGCGGGGCATCGGCCAGCTCCACCACGACCGTGTTGTACGGGGCCTGGGCCGCGTAGTCGGGCAGCAGCGGCGGGTGCGGGAAGACGTACGACCAGATGCGGCCGCGCCCGGACATGAGCTGCCACTCGCTGTCGAAGGACTGGCACTGCGGGCAGCACGGGCGGGGCGGGAAGCGCAGCGTGGCGCACTCCGCGCAGGACTGGACGCGTAGTTCGTGCCGGGCGGTGTACTCCCAGAAGGGCGCGCCGTCCTCGTCGGTGACTGGCTGGAGCATCGGGACTCAACTCCTCAGCAGGATCGCGGATGTGGGGACACACTCGCCCGCCGTGACCAGGCAGGTACTGGCGTCGGGCACCTGGGCGGTGGAGGTGCCGCGCAGCTGTTTGACGCCTTCGGTGATGAGGTTGAAGCCGTGGACGTAGGCCTCGCTGAGCCCGCCGCCGCCGGTGTTGAGCGGCAGCCTGCCGCCGATCTCCAGCGCGCCGCCCTCGGTGAACCCGGCGCCCTCGCCGCGCCCGCAGAAGCCGTACCCCTCAAGGGAGAGCGGGACGAGCGGGGTGAAGGCGTCGTAGATCTGCGCGACATCGACGTCGTCGGGGCCGAAGTCGGCGTGCTTCCACAGATGCCGGGCCGCGGTCCAGGAGGGCCCGGTCAGCGGTTCGTCGTTCCAGTAGTTGACCATGCCGTGGTGCTGGGCGGGCAGGCCCTGGGCTGCCGAGTGCACGTACACGGGTTTGCGCCGGCAGTCGCGGGCGCGGTCGGCGGAGACGATGACGACGGCCAGCGCACCGTCCGTCTCCAGGCAGTTGTCGAAGAGGCAGAGCGGTTCGCTGATCCACCGCGAGGTCATATACATGTCGCGGGTCAGCGGGCGGTCGTACATGATCGCGGCCGGGTTCTGGTTGGCGCGGTTGCGGCAGGCCAGTGCGACGTTGAAGAAGTGGTCGCGGGTGGCGCCGTACTCGTGCATGTACCGCCGGGCCAGCATGCCGATCTCGTCGGCGGGCCGCAGCAGGCCGAAGGGGCGGGTCCACTGGGCGGGGGCCGGCAGTTGGACCGTCGTGTTCTTCCAGGGGCGCGGGCCGCTGCCGCGTTTGCGCGCCCGCCAGGCGACTCCGACGTTGGCCTGTCCGGTCGCGACGGCCGCCGCGAGGTGTGCGATGGTCGCGCAGGAGCCGCCGCCTCCGTAGCCGACCTTCGAGAAGAAGGTCACGTCACCGGCCCCGACGGCCTTGGCGACGTCGACCTCGTCGGTGTCCTCCATCGTGTACGAGGAGAACGCGTCCACCTCGGACGGTGCGATCCCGGCGTCGTCCAGCGCGGCGAGGATCGCGCGGCAGGCCAGCGCCTTCTCGGATTCGGGGAGTTGCTTGGCGAACGCGGTCTGGCCTATCCCGACTATCGCCGTTGCGTCTTTGAGCGTCGCCACTGCCATCGCCACCTCCGGGGACGTCATGACTGCTGACAGCGGGGAAGGCTACAGCTAATCTGACGGATAGTCAGCTACTGGTCGCGGGAGGCATACGATGCGCGGGGACGTGGAGTGGGGCAGTATTCCGGCGCTGGTGCGGTCCGCTGCCGAACGGTACGGCGAACGGGAGGCGGTCGTCGACGGCCGTACCCGGATCTCTTACACGGAGTTGGGCGAGCGGGTCGAGCGGGCGGCCGCCGCGTGCATCGCGTCGGGGGTCGACGCCGGTGACCGGGTCGCGGTCTGGGCGCCCAACACCGTCGACTGGATCGTCTCCGCGCTCGGCGCGGTGACGGCGGGCGCGGTCCTGGTCCCGCTGAACACCCGCTTCAAGGGGGCGGAGGCGGCGTACGTACTGGAGCGCAGCCGCGCCAAGCTGCTCTTCGTGACCGGCACCTTCCTCGGCGCCTCGTACGTGGCGTCGCTGCGGCGCGCGGCCGGCACCGGGAGCGGGAGCGGTCCGCTGCCCGGGCTGCCGCAGCTGGAGCAGGTCGTGGTCCTGTCGGACGACGCCCCGGAGTCCTTCCGCACCTGGAAGGACTTCCTGGCGGGCGGCGAGCACATCTCCGACGCGGCGGTACGGGCCCGCGCGGACGCGGTCGACTCCTCGGCGCTCTCGGACATCATCTTCACCTCGGGCACCACGGGCCGCCCCAAGGGTGCCGTCATCACCCATGCGCAGACCCTGCGCTGTTACGGCATCTGGTGCGAGCTGGCAGGGCTGCGCGAGGGTGACCGCTACCTCATCGTGAACCCGTTCTTCCACACCTTCGGCTACAAGGCGGGCATCATCGCCTGTCTGATGCGGGGCGCGACGATGGTGCCGCAGCCGGTCTTCAACGTGGACACCGTGCTCGCCAACGTCACCGCCGAACGCATCTCGGTACTGCCGGGCCCGCCCACCCTCCACCAGTCCCTGCTCGACCACCCGGCCCGCGACCAGCACGACCTGAGCGCGCTGCGGCTGGTGGTGACGGGCGCCGCGGTCGTCCCGCTCCAGCTGGTCGAGCGGCTGCGCTCGGAGCTGCACATCGCGACGGTGATCACGGCGTACGGCCTCTCCGAGGCGAGCGGCATCGTCACGATGTGCCGCAGGACCGACAGCGCGGAGGTCGTCGCCACGACATCGGGCCGCGCGATCCCGGACACCGAGGTACGGGTGTCGGCCCCGCCCGGCGAGCCGGGGGAGGTGCTGGTGCGCGGCTTCAACGTCATGCGGGAGTACTTCGAGGCCCCGGAGGCGACGGCGGAGGCGTTCACGCCGGACGGCTGGCTGCGCACCGGGGACGTGGGCATTCTGGACGCGGCGGGCAATCTGCGCATCACGGACCGGATCAAGGACATGTTCATCGTCGGCGGCTTCAACGCGTACCCGGCGGAGATAGAGCAACTGCTCGGCCTGCACCCGGACATCGCGGACCTGGCGGTCGTCGGCATACCGGACGGCCGCCTGGGCGAGGTCGGCAAGGCGTACGTGGTCCGGCGCCCGGGCGCGACGCTGACGGCGGACGACCTGATCGCATGGTCCCGCCGCGAGATGGCCAACTACAAGGTGCCGCGCGAGGTCGAGTTCGTGACGGAACTGCCCCGGAACGCGAGCGGGAAAGTGGTGAAGGGGGAGTTGCGGGGGCGGAGTGGCGGGCGGGGGTAGCGAGCCGACCGCCATGAGCGCCGGGATGTGAGTCTGCTCGGCACGGGTGCTGGTGCGGTCCGTCTGACGCCGGGGGGATGCGGCAGGGCGTGCCGCGTCCCCCCGGCCGACGGGTGGCGTCACGCCGCGCGGGACTCCAGCGGGGCCGCGGTGATGTGGCCGTTGTCCGGGCCCACCGTGGCGGCCTGGACCTGGGCGGTCGACGGGTCGGTGTCCGTCACATGGCCGTTCGCCAGGGCCGGTGTCGCGGAGGCTGCCGCGGTGGCGAGCACTAAGGCGGCAGTGGCGAACAGCTTCTTCGTCAGCGTCATGGCAGCTCTTTCGTTACGGTGGGTCGGATGGGTGCGGACATACGGCAGTGGCCGTGGTGGCTCCCCCTCCGGGCCGCCACGGCCACTGTTCCCCCGGTTCCCCCGTGCCCCGTCGTGAAGGTCTCAGATCACGCGGGCTTGTCGGTGACGTGCGCGTTGTCGGGCTGCACCGCGGTCGGCTTGTCGGTGACATGCGCGTTGGCGGGCTTCGCGACGGTGGGCTTGTCCGTGACGTGCGCGTTGTCCGGATCGACGGTGGTGTCGTTCTGCGGCTCTGCGGCCATGGTGGTCAACTCCCCTGTTCGTGATGGTCCGTGGTGCTGAAGCCCGTCCGGCTGCTCCCCCGAGCGCGGCCGGACGGACGTTCCGCAGGCCGCTCACCTTAGTTCGCCGGTGCGGGGCCCTCCCTGACGACCGCCTGCCCCCCGACGCGACGGGTCGTCGTGGAATGAGAATGTCGGGTCGCGATAAACAAACGATGAACGCCCGATACGAGGCAGGGACAGGCTCGTCCGCGGCTCGGACTCAGGCCGCCGGCAGGGGCGTCAGCAGCCTGCGCACCTCGTCCGCCTCCGGTGACTTGAGCTCCTCGTAGATGGCCAGGGCCTCCAGCCAGCAGACCCGCGCGCGGCCCGACTGCCCTATGCCGTTGAGGGCGCGGCCCAGCACGGCGAGGACGTTGCCGCGCCGCCACTCGCCGCCGATGCCGCGCAGGACGGTCAGCGCCATCTCCGCCTCGGCCGCCGCCTGAGCGCAGTGGCCCGCCGCGATGTCGACCTCGGCCAGCCGGAAGAGCGCCATCCCCTCCCAGAGCCGCTGCCGGCTGTCGCGGAAGACCTCCAGGGCCTCGTGCAGCCGGTCCGCCGCCGCGGCGAGGTCACCGCTCTGGGTCAGCGCGACCCCCAGCGCGTAGCGTCCGTTGGCCCCCTTGAGGGCGTGGCCCAGGCGGTCGTACGTCTCCATGCCCTGCCGGGAGAGCGCCACCGCCTTGTCGACGTCCCCGGTGACGAGGTGCAGCCGCGACAGGTTGCACAGCGCGCTCGCCTCGCCCGCCATGTCCTCGCAGTCCCGGAACCCTTCGACGGCCCGGGTGAGATGGGCCTTCGTCGTCCCGACGTCGAAGTGGCCCTGGTAGAACTTCAGGATGCCTCGCAGGTTGGCAGCCCAGCACGCCGACAGCCGGTCCCCGGTGTGTACCGCGAGCCGGTCCGCCTCCTCTGCGTCCTGCCCGGCCAGGTCGAACCGGCCCGCCACGTGGTGGACATAGGCCAGCGTGATCGCCGCCCGCCCCTCGGCGTGCTCGTCCCGTGCGGCCCGCGCGGCGTCCCGCAGGAGGCCGGCCGCGTAGCTGTACTCCTTCGAGTTCGCCCCCGACTCCGCCAGATCGAGTGCCGCCCACAGCAGGTCGACCGCCCGCCGCAGTGTGCCGGTCGCGCCGGCCGACTGGCGGACGCACGCCAGCAGTGACATCGCCTCCGCGTACAGCCAGTCCTGGGCGTCGTGCCGGTCCGTGAAGGCCAGCCCCTCGTACGTCGTCGGCTCCAGGTGGTCGACCAGCCGGTCGCCCGGGCGCTCGATCGCGTACACCCGGGCCGCGGTCGCCAGATAGAAGTCGAGCAGCCGCGACAGCGCCAGCTCCCTTTCCGCCGGCGGCTGTTCGTCGCGCTCGGCGCAGGAACGCGCGTAGAGCCTGACCAGGTCGTGGTAGCGGTACCTGCCGGGCGCGGCCGATTCCAGGAGCGAGGTGTCGACCAGTGACTCAAGGAGGTCCTCCGCCTCCCGGGCCGGCATGTTCAGTACGGCGGCGGCCGCGGCCAGCGAGAGGTCCGGGCCCTCCGCCAGGCCCAGCAGCCGGAACGCCCGTGCCTGCTGCGGCTCCAGCTGCCCGTACCCCAGCTCGAACGTGGCCTTCACCGCCAGGTCGCCCGCCTGGAGTTCGTCCAGCCGGCGGCGCTCGTCGGCGAGCTTCGCGGCCAGCACCGAGACCGTCCAGGTGCGGCGGGCCGCGAGGCGCGACGCCGCGATACGGATCGCCAGCGGCAGGAAGCCGCAGGCCGCGACCACGTCCAGGGACGCCTGGCGTTCGCTGCCGACCCGCTCCTCGCCGACGATCTTCGTGAAGAGCTGGAGCGCCTCCTCGGGCGACATCACATCCAGGTCCACCAGATGCGCACCCGCCAGATCGACCATCCGGGCGCGGCTGGTGACCAGGGCCGCCGACCCGGCCGTGCCGGGCAGCAGCGGGCGGATCTGCGCGGCGTCGCGCGCGTTGTCGAGCAGGACCAGGACCCGGCGCCCGTCGAGCGCCGTCCGGTAGAGCGCGGCGCGCTCGTCGAGCGAGTCGGGGATGGCCGAGTCGGCCGTACCGAGCGCGCGCAGGAACGCGCCGAGCACGGTCTCGGGCTCCGCCGCGCGCGACCCCGCGCCCTGGAGGTCGACATACAGCTGCCCGTCGGGGAAGTGCGACCGTGCCGCGTGCGCCACATGCACGGCGAGCGTCGTCTTGCCCACTCCGCCGATGCCGGCCAGCGCCGACACGGCCATCACCGACCCCTCGGCGGTGCCCAGCCGGTCGCCCAGCTCCCGTACGAAGGCGGTACGCCCGGTGAAGTCCGGCACGGTGGCGGGCAGCTGTGCAGGCCTTACGGCGGTGGGCGCGGTTGGCGCCGACTCCTCGGCCGGCCGGGCCAGTTCCGCGTCCGCCTGGAGGATCCGCTGCTGGAGCCTGGCCAGTTCGGGCCGGGGGTCCACCCCCAGCTCGTCGGCGAGCAGCTTGCGTGTGTCGGCGTACACGGCCAGCGCCTCCGCCTGCCGCCCGCTGCGGTACAGCGCCAGCATCAGCAGCTCGCGCAGCCGCTCCCGCAGCGGATGGGCGGCGGTCAGCGAGGTCAGCTCGGAGACCGCCTCCGCGTGGCAGCCGACCTCCAGGTCCATGTCGAGCCGCGACTCGGTCAGCTGGAGCCGCCACTCCTCAAGGGCGGCCCGCTGGGTCTCGGCGTACGGCCCCGGCACGTTCGCCAGGGGCTCGCCGTCCCACAGCTCCAGCGCCTCGTCGATCAGGGCGCGCGCCGTGGAGCGGTCGCCGTTGCCGGCGGCCTTCTCGGCGTTCGCGGCCAGTTGCTGCGCGCGGTGGAGGTCGACGGACTCGGCCCGTATCCGGATCGCGTACCCGCCCGACTCGCTGACCAGGACCTCCGGGTCCAGGACCTTGCGCAGCCTGGAGGCGTACGTCCGTACCGCGGCCAGTGCCTGGGAGGGCGGGTCGTCGCCCCAGATCGCGTCGATCAGCTCACCCGCGGTGGCCGTGCGGCCGTCGCGGGTCAGCAGTGCGGCCAGCAGGGCGCGCTGCTGCGGCGATCCGGGCGGCAGCGCCTCACCGTCCCGCCAGGCGCGCACCGGTCCGAGCACGCTGAACGTGAGCCTGCCGTCCCGGCTCTGCTGCGGAGTCCGCTGCCCCGGTACGCGCGGCCCGCTGTCACGGTCCATAGCTGCCCCTGCCTCCTGCCCCGTGCCTGCTGCCCGTGCCTGTTGCTTCAGGTGGTTGTCCGGTCCTCACCTGTCCGCACCCGTCCGCTCGTATCGCACAGGCCAGTTTGCCTTGTTCATGGCGAGTACGTCAGCTCTGGGGGTGCCTCTCCACAAGCTCTCCGCCAACCGGCGCGCCGGACCGTCGCCGCATCTTTCGGCAGGGAGAGCCGCACCAGTAGCTGACGGTTCGTCAGATGGGCGCTACGGTGGAGAACATGGAGACTTTCCCGAAGATCATCTCGGTGGACGACCACACCGTGGAACCTCCCCACGTCTGGCAGGACCGGCTCCCGTCCAAATACCGGGACACAGGTCCGCGTATCGTCCGGGCGCCCCTCAAGTCCATGTCCTTCATGGGCGGCAAGTTCGCCCCGGTGATGGGAGCCAAGGGCGATGACGGGCCGATCGGCGACTGGTGGATCTACGAGGACCTGCACCGGCCGCTGACCCGCCTGGACACGTCGGTCGGCTACGACAGGGACGACATCAAACTCGAAGTCATCACCTACGAACAGATGCGGCCCGGCTCCTTCTCGGTGCCCGACCGCCTCGCCGACATGGACGTCAACCACGTCCAGTCCGCGCTCTGCTTCCCGACCTTCCCGAGGTTCTGCGGCCAGACCTTCACCGAGGCGACCGACCGCGAACTGGCCCTGCTCGGCGTCCGTGCGTACAACGACTGGATGGTGGAGGAGTGGTGCGGGCCCGAGGCGCACGGGCGCCTCATCCCGCTGCCGATCGTCCCGCTGTGGGACGCGCGGCTCGCGGCGGACGAGGTCAGGCGCAACGCCGCACGCGGGGTGCGCGCGGTCGCGTTCTCGGAGATACCCCCGTTCCTGGGGCTGCCGTCCATCCACACCGACGAGTGGGACCCGTTCCTCGCCGCGTGCGACGAGACCGGCACGGTGATCGGGATGCACATCGGCTCGTCGTCCAAGATGCCGTCCACATCGGCCGACGCACCGCCGGCGGTCGGCTCCACGATCACCTTCGCCAACTGCTGCTTCTCGATGGTCGACTGGCTGATGAGCGGCAAGTTCGAGCGCTTCCCGAATCTGAAGATCATGTACGCGGAGGGCCAGATCGGCTGGATCCCGTACATCCTGGAACGCGCCGACGTGGTCTGGGAGGAGAACCGCGGCTGGGGCGGGGTGGCGGACAAGGTCCACCGGCCGCCGTCCGAGCTGTTCACCGACCATGTGTACGGCTGCTTCTTCGACGACGCCTTCGGGCTCAAGAACCTCGACTCGATCGGGGTGGGGAACGTGCTGTACGAGACGGACTACCCCCACTCCGACTCCACCTGGCCCAAGTCCCGTGAGGTCGGAGAGGCCCAGATGGGGCACCTGGCCCCGGACGTGGTGGACCGCATCGTGCGCGGCAACGCGATCGAACTGCTCGGTCTGACAGAGGACGGCCTCTGGGCCGGGTGACGCTCCCGGCCCGCGACCACCGCGCCCGCGACCACCGCAGACACTCACTCACGAGGGGTACGTACCCATGACAAGGGTCTTTCCCGAAGGGCAGCTCGTCTACGGGATGCAGTTGCCCATCCAGTCCCAGAGCACCATCTACGCGGAGGCGTGGGAGGCCGCCGCCACCCCGCACGACCTCGCGGAGATCGCCCGCACCGCCGACCGCACCGGCTTCGCCTACATCGCGGGCTGCGACCACGTGGCCATCCCGCGGCGGCTCGCCGAGGCCATGGGCACCGTCTGGTACGACCCGGTCGCCACCCTCGGCTTCCTGGCCGGGATCACCCGGCGGGTACGGCTGATGAGCCATGTCGCAGTCCTGGGGCTGCGGCACCCGCTGCTCACCGCCAAGCAGTACGCGACCCTGGACCACCTCAGCGGCGGCCGGCTGATCCTGGGGGTCGGGGCGGGGCACGTGCCGGAGGAGTTCGAGGCCGTCGGGGCCGACTTCCCGGGGCGCGGCTCCGTACTGAACGAGTCCATCGACGCACTCCGGTCCGCACTCGGCCCCGACGAGTACCCCGAACACCACGGCGAGCTCTACGACTTCGAAGGCCTCGCGCAGCTGCCCAGACCGGCTCAGCGCCAGGTGCCCGTCTGGGTCGGCGGGTCGTCGCCGGCCGCTGTGCGCCGGGCCGCCGAGCGGGCGGACGGATGGCTGCCGCAGGGTGACCCGCGCGACCGGCTGCCCGCACAGATCGCCCGGCTGCGCGCGCTCAGGGAGGCGGCCGGGGTGACGGACCCGATCGAGATCGGTGCCATCACCGAGCCGCTGTACGTGGGGGAGCCCGGCCGGCCGGTCGGGCGCAGGACCCTCACCGGCAAGCCCGACGCCATCGCCGATTCGTTGCGGGAGTACGCGGCGATGGGCGTCGACCAGATCCAGGTGCGGTTCCGCAGCCGGAGCCGTACCGAACTCACCGACCAGATGGCGGCCTTCGCCGCCGACGTCGCTCCGCACCTCAATCAGTAGTCAGTCAGTCGCTCCGCACCTCAATCAAGGGAGAGCGGTTATGGGCAAGCTCGACGGGCGGGTCATCGTCATCACCGGCGCGGCACGCGGACAGGGGGAACAGGAGGCGCGGCTCTTCGTGGCCGAAGGGGCGAAGGTCCTGCTCGGGGACGTGCTGGACGAGCAGGGAGCGGCGCTGGCCAAGGAGTTGGGGGAGTCCGCCGCGTACGTACGGCTCGACGTGACCCGGGAGGCGGACTGGAGCGCCGCCGTCGAGGCGGCCAAGGAGACCTTCGGGAAGATCGACGGGCTGGTCAACAACGCCGGGATCCTGCGATTCAACGAGCTGGTGACGACGCCGCTCGACGAGTTCCAGCAGGTCGTACAGGTCAACCAGGTCGGCGCCTTCCTCGGCATCAAGACGGTCGCACCGGAGATCGAGGCGGCGGGCGGCGGGACCATCGTCAACACCGCCTCGTACACCGCGCTGACCGGGATGGCATTCGTCGGCTCGTACGCGGCGACCAAGGCCGCGATCGTCGGTCTGACCCGGGTGGCCGCGATGGAACTGGCGGCGAAGGGCATCCGGGTCAACGCGATGTGCCCCGGCGCCATCGACACCCCCATGAGCAACCCCGCCCAGCTCGACCCGGACGCGGATCCGGCGGAGTCGTCCGCGGCCCTGGACGAGCTCTACCGGAAGCTGGTGCCGCTGGGGCGGGTGGGCAGGCCCGAGGAGGTCGCCAGGCTGGCGCTCTTCCTCTCGGGTGAGGACTCCTCGTACATCACCGGGCAGCCGTTCGTCATCGACGGCGGCTGGCTGGCCGGGGTCAGCATCTTCTGACGCACAGCTTCTTCCGACGCGCAGAACGCGCAGAGCACCTTTCTGACGCACAGACCCGCATGTGACATGTGTGCCTGACTCATCGTCAGGTATTGACGCTCCTCGCGTGCGGTGCCACAGTCGACTTCACCGCGATCTGACGATGTGTCAGATAAGCGGCAGAGACCTAGGGACGGTGAACCCCTTTGGAATTCGGGCTCTTTGTACAGGGATACGTACCGAAGCAGCGCGCCCAGGCCGATCCCGAGGCCGAGCACAAGGCGCTGATGGAGGAGACCGAGTACGTCATCCAGGCGGACAAGTCCAACTTCAAGTACGCCTGGGCCTCCGAGCACCACTTCCTGGAGGAGTACTCGCACCTCTCCGCCAACGATGTGTTCCTCGGCTACCTCGCGCACGCGACGGACCGCATCCACCTCGGATCCGGCATCTTCAACCCGCTGGCACCGGTCAACCACCCCGTCAAGGTCGCCGAGAAGGTGGCCATGATGGACCACCTCTCGGAAGGCCGCTTCGAGTTCGGCTCGGGGCGCGGTGCTGGCAGTCACGAGATCCTCGGGTTCATGCCGGGCATCACGGACATGAACCACACCAAGGAGATCTGGGAAGAGACGATCGGCGAATTTCCCAAGATGTGGCTCCAGGACGAGTACGTCGGCTTCCAGGGCAAGCACTGGTCACTGCCGCCGCGCAAGATCCTGCCCAAGCCGTACGGGAAGGCGCACCCGGCCATGTGGTACGCCGCCGGGTCCCCCGCCTCGTACGCCATGGCCGGCAAGAAGGGCCTCGGGGTGCTGGGGTTCAGCGTCCAGAAGGTCTCGGACATGGAGTGGGTCGTCGAGTCGTACAAGAACGCGGTGAAGGAGGCCGAGCCGATCGGCGCCTTCGTCAACGACAACGTCATGGTGACCTCGACCGCGATCTGCGCCGAGACCCACGACAAGGCGGTCGAGATCGCCGTCAGCGGCGGGCTCAACTACCTTCAGTCGCTGCTGTTCCGCTACCACGACACGTTCCCCAGGCCCGATGGCATACCCGAGTGGCCGGAGCTGCTGCCCGAGTACAGCACGGAGATCATCGAGCTGCTCATCGCGGAGGAGCTGATGATCTGCGGTGACCCAGGCGAGGTGCTCCAGCAGTGCAAGCGCTGGGAACAGGCGGGGGCGGACCAGCTGTCGTTCGGGCTGCCGATCGGGATCTCGTCCGAGGACACGCTCAACACCATCAAGCTGATCGGTGAGCACGTCATCCCGCAGATCGACACGGACCCGGTCCACCGGACGACGCGCTTCCGGCAGACCGGCGCGTAGGGCCTGCCGTTCGGATCAGGCCGGACCGCCACCTCGGGGCGGACGGCGGCTCCATCCCGGACGGCTGCCGTCCGGTTCCGGCCGGTGCGTACGGGGGAGCGGCCTTCCCGTATGCACCGGCCGGAGCCATGCGCCCGGCCCGGCCGACCGGGACGGAACCGCACCCGGGCCGGATCCGGTCCGCCGCGCCGCCCAGAAGAGATACAGAGAAGGGACCAGACCACATGCTCGACCACCTCATCCGCGGAGCGACCGTCGTGGACGGCACCGGTGCCCCCTCGTACGTCGCGGACCTCGGCATCCGGGACGGCCGCATAGCCGTCATCGCGAAGCCCGGCACCGTCACCGAACCCGCCGCGACCACCGAGGACGCGACGGGCCTCGTGCTCGCCCCCGGCTTCGTCGACCCGCACACCCACTACGACGCACAGCTCTTCTGGGACCCGTACGCCACCCCGTCCATGAACCACGGCGTCACCACCGTCGCGGGCGGCAACTGCGGCTTCACCCTCGCCCCGCTCAACCCGGACCACCCCGGCGACGCCGACTACACGCGCCGCATGATGTCCAAGGTCGAGGGCATGTCGCTGGTCGCGCTCGAAGAGGGTGCCCCGTGGAACTGGTCGACCTTCGCCGAGTACCTGGACGCCCTGGACGGCCGTACCGCCGTCAACGCCGGCTTCATGGTGGGCCACTGCGCCCTGCGCCGGCACGTCATGGGCGCCGACGCGATCGGCGGACAGCCCACCGGCGAACAGCTCGCCGAGATGCTGCGGATCTTCCACGAGGCGATGGAAGCGGGCGCCTGGGGGTTCTCCACCACCCAGTCGTCCACCCACTCCGACGGCGACGGCGAGCCCGTCGCCTCCCGGCACGCGAGCCCGGCCGAACTGCTCGCCCTGTCCAAGGCGGTCGGCGAGCACGAGGGCACCCAGATCGAAGCGATCGTGGCCGGCTGCCTCGACCAGTTCAGCGACGAGGAGGTCGACCTCTTCGTAGGGATGAGCGCGGCAGCGGGCCGCCCGCTCAACTGGAACGTCCTGACCATCGACGCCGCCGTACCCGAACGCGTACCGCGCCAGCTCAGCGCCAGCGACCGCGCGCGCAAGGAGGGCGGCCGGATCGTCGCCCTGACGATGCCCATCCTCACCCCGATGAACATGTCGCTCGGCACGTTCTGCGCGCTGAACCTGATACCCGGCTGGGGCGACATCCTGGGGCTCCCGGTGCCGGAGCGGATCGCCGAGCTGCGCAACCCCGACGTACGGGCCGAGATGCTGCGGCACGCCAACAGCAAGGAGGCGGGCGTCTTCCGGCGGCTGGCCAACTTCGGGCGGTACGTCATCGGTGACACCTACTCCGAGGCCAACGAGGGGCTCAGCGGCCGGGTGGTGAAGGACATCGCGGCCGAGCGCGGTCAGGAGCCGTTCCACTGTCTGGTGGAGATCTGCGCCAACGACGAACTGCGCACCGTGCTCTGGCCGATGCCCAGCGACAACGACCCGGACTCCTGGGAGCTGCGGCGCAAGACCTGGGAGCACGAGGACGTGATGCTGGGCGGCTCCGACGCGGGCGCGCACCTGGACCGGATGTGCGGGGCCCCGTACACGACGCGCTTCATCGGCGACTGCCTGCGCGGCCGCAAACTGGTCGGCCTCGAAGCGGCGGTGAAGATGCTGACCGACGACCCCGCCCAGCTCTTCGGGCTGCGTGAGCGCGGCCGGATCGAGGAGGGCTTCCACGCCGATCTGGTGCTGTTCGACCCGGAGCGGATCGCGGCGGGCCCGGCGACGCTCGTGCACGACCTGCCGGGCGACAGCCCCCGTCTCGACTCACGGGCGATCGGCATCGTGTCGGTACGGGTCAACGGCGTCGAGACCATCCGGGACGACGAGATCACCGGCGCGGTGCCGGGCACGGTGCTGCGGTCCGGCCGCGACACCAGGACGGTGGCGACCCGTTGAGCGCAGGCCAGGAGCAGCGGGTGAACGCACGCCAGGAGCAGGGGCTCTTCATCGACGGCGAGTGGGTCGCGCCGGACGGCGGGCACTACGACGTGATCAACCCGGCCACCGAGGAGAGCGTGGGACCCGCGCCCGAGGCGAGCCGCGAGCAGGTGTACGCGGCGGCCGCCGCCGCCCGTGCGGCCTTCGCGGGCTGGTCGCGGACGGCGCCGGAGGAGCGCTCCGCGATCCTCGCCCGTGCGGCCGGCATCATGCAGCGGGAGTTCCTGCCGTACGCGGCGCTCGCCCAGGCGGAGAGCGGCGCCACCACGGGGACCGCGCGCGGGATGCAGGTCGGTGTGGGGGTGGCACGCTTCCGGCGTTACGCGAAGGGCGCCCTGGAACCGGTCGAGCAGGGCCTGCCGCCGCAGATCAACGAGGCGGGCCCGATGGGGAAGGCAGGCGTCTTCGGGGCGCTCGCCGCCCGCCGGCCGGTGGGAGTGGTCACCTGCATCACCTCGTACAACAACCCCTGGGCCAACCCGGCGGGCAAGATCGCGCCCGCGCTCGCCATGGGCAACACCGTGGTCGTCAAACCGGCCCCGCAGGACCCCCTCTCCGTCTTCCGGATGGCGGAGGCGCTGACCGAGGCGGGTGTGCCGCGCGGGGTGGTGAACGTGGTCAGCGGGACGGGTACGGAGGTGGGCGAGGCTGCCGTCGACTCACCGGACGTCGACATGGTCAGCTTCACCGGCTCCACGGTGGTCGGCAGGCGCATCGCCGAGGTCTGCGGCCGCGGTATGAAGCGGCAGCTGATGGAGCTGGGCGGCAAGGGCGCGGCGCTGGTCTTCGACGACGCGGACCTGGAATCGGCGGTGTCCGGGATCGGCACGACCTTCTCCTTCTACAGCGGCCAGATCTGCACGGCGCCCACCCGGGTACTGGCCCAGCGTGGTATCTACGACCGTCTGGTCTCCCAACTCGCCGCCTACACAGGGCACTTGAAGGTGGGTGACCCGGGTGAACGGGGCACGGTGGTCGGACCGGTGATCTCGGCGGCCCACCGGGACCGGATCGAGTCGTACGTGGAACTCGGCCGGAAGGAGGGCGCGACGGTCGTCGCGGGCGGCGAACGGCCGTCGTTCGACAAGGGCTTCTACACCGCGCCCACGCTGCTCGCCGACTGCACCAACGACATGCGCGTGGTCCGCGAGGAGATCTTCGGCCCGGTCGTCGTGGTGGTCCCCTTCGACGACGAGGAGGAGGGCATCGCCCTGGCCAACGACAGCGACTACGGCCTGCTCGACTACGTCTGGTCGGGCGACGTGGCACGGGCGTTCCGGGTGGCGGCACAGCTGCGGGCCGGAGGGGTGGGGGTGAACACCATCGGCCGGAACATGGAGGCGCCGTTCGGTGGGTTCAAGCAGAGCGGAGTGGGCCGGGACGTCGGCTCGTACGCCCTGCACGCGTACAGCGAGCTCCAGTCGATCGTCTGGCCGGGGTAAGGGCAAGCAACACGTCTTACGCGTAGGAGGGGCTGCAAGGGTCGCTGAGGACCCTTGCAGCCCCTCCGCGCGATCTGCCACCGCGCCGGCAAAGACAGCCAGAGACAGCCGGCAAAGACAGCCAGCAAAGAAAAAGACAAGGAGAGCACTCTCCTTGCCACTCTCAACTTATAGCGCGACGGGGGGCTTGCCGCAAGGCCCCCGTCATGGCGCAGAATCGTCGGCCGGTGCCTCGACCTGCGGAAATGGGAGGGGGCGCCACGACGTGTGGGGGACGCGGTGACGTCGAACCAGTGGTGGGATCGGCAGTGCAACGGAGCCCGGCTGCCTCGGAAGGATCGCAGTGAGTGAGCAGTACGTATTGGATCTTCAAGAGGCCGACGAGACACAGATCGCGGTCGTCGGTGGCAAGGGCGCCCACCTGGGCGGGCTGTCGCGGATCGAAGGCATCCGCGTGCCGGGTGGCTTCTGTGTGACGACGGACGCTTTCCGGCGGATCATGGCGGAAGCGCCGTCGATCGGTGATCAGCTCGATGAGCTTGATCAGCTCGATCAGCTGTCGCGCTCGACTCGCTCTGCCGGCGAGGGGGACGACCGGGAGACGATCCGCACGCTCAGCGCGCGGATCCGCCGGACCATCGAAGGGATTGCCGTCCCGGACGATCTCGCGGCGGCGATCACCGGCGCGCTCGCCCGGCTCGGTGAGCACACCGCCTGCGCCGTCCGGTCCAGCGCGACGGCGGAGGACCTGCCGACGGCCTCTTTCGCCGGCCAGCAGGACACGTATCTGAACGTCGTGGGGCCGGAGGCGGTCCTCCAGCACATCAGCCGGTGCTGGGCCTCGCTGTTCACCGAGCGGGCCGTGACCTACCGCCGGCGGAACGGCATCGATCACCGTACGGTCCACATGGCCGTGGTCGTGCAGCAGATGGTCTTCCCCGATGCGTCCGGCATCCTGTTCACGGCCGACCCCGTCACGGGTAACCGGAAGGTCGCCACCGTGGACGCCGGCTTCGGTCTCGGTGAGGCCCTGGTGTCCGGCCTGGTGAACCCGGACGTCTTCAAGGTGCGGCACGGTGAGGTCGTCGAGAGGGTGATCGCCGCCAAACAGCGCGCCGTTCACGCCCTGCCGGCCGGAGGTACGTGGGAAGTGGCGGTCGACCCGCAGCGGCAGGAGCAGCCGGCGCTGACGGATGCGCAGGCCGTGCGGCTCGTGCAGCTCGGCCGGCGGATCGAAGCGCACTTCGGCCGCCCGCAGGACATCGAATGGTGCCTGGCCGACGGCGACTTCCGGATCGTTCAGAGCCGGCCGATCACGACGCTCTTCCCCATCCCCGAGACCGGCGACGTCCTCGGGACCGGCGCCCAGGAGAACCACGTCTACCTCTCCGTGGGCCATCAGCAGATGATGACCGACCCCATGAAGCCCCTGGGGATCTCCATGTGGCAGCTGACAGCGATGGCGCCGATGCACGAGGCCGGCGGGAGGCTGTTCGTGGACGCCACCCGGCGCCTGGCCTCACCTGCGAGCCGCGCCGCTCTCCTGGACGTCGTCGGGAGAGGCGATCCGCTGATCAGGGACGCTCTGGAGACCGTTCTCGGCCGCGACGACTTCGTCCCGTCGCTCCCGGACGCGGCACCCGCCGGGCCGCCCGCCGGCGGTGCGTCCGCCCCGGCCGAGCCCGATCCGGCCATCGTCCCCGAGCTGATCGAGCGCAGCCGGACGTCCATCGCCGCCCTGGAGCGCGACATCCGGACGAAGACCGGACCGGCGCTGTTCGACTTCCTGCTGGAGGCCTTCGACGAGCACAAGCGGGGCCTCGGTGATCCGCTGAACTTTCAGGCGATCATGGCGGGGATGGAGGCCACGTGGTGGCTCAACGACCAGTTGCAGGAGTGGCTGGGTGAGAAGAACGCGGCTGACACCCTCACCCTGTCCGCCCCCGGCAACATCACGTCGGAGATGGGACTTGCGCTGCTCGACGTCGCGGACGTGATCCGCCCGAAGCCGGAGGTGGTGGAGTTCCTGCGGGGTGTCGAGCACGCCGGGTACGCCGAAAACACAACCTTCCTGGACGAGCTGGCGAAGCTTCCGGGCGGGACCGGAGCACGCGACGCCATTGAGGCCTACCTCGACCGGTACGGGATGCGCTGCGTCGGCGAGATCGACATCACCAGGCCGCGCTGGAGCGAGCGCCCCGCCACGCTCGTGCCCGTGATCCTCGACAACGTCAGGAACTTCGAGCCGGGCGCCGCCGAGCGGCGCTTCGAGCACGGGCGGCAGAAGGCCCAGCAGAAGGAGCAGGACGTGCTGTCCCGCTTGCGGGCCCTGCCGGACGGGGACCGGAAGGCCGACGAGGCCAAGCGGATGATCGACCAGGTCAGAACCTTCATCGGGTACCGGGAGTACCCGAAGTACGGCATCATCAGCCGCTACTTCGTCTACAAGCGGGCCCTGCTGGCGGAGGCCGGGCGCCTGGTGCGGGCCGGTGTGCTTCCTGAGAAGGAGGACGTCTTCTATCTGACGTTCCAGGAACTCCACGACGTCGTGCGCTCGAACCAGGCGGACGGCCGGCTCATCCAGCAGCGCAAGGACGCGTTCCGGTCGTACCACGCACTCACCCCGCCCCGGGTGCTCACATCGGACGGTGAGGCCGTCAACGGGGCGTACCGGCGCGACGACGCGCCGGCCGGAGCCCTGATCGGTTTGCCGGTCTCCACCGGGACCATCGAGGGAAGGGCCCGCGTCATCCTCGACATGGCGGAGGCCGATCTCGAAGAGGGCGACATCCTGGTCACGACCTTCACGGACCCCAGCTGGTCTCCGCTGTTCGTCGCGGTCGCGGGTCTGGTGACGGAGGTGGGCGGCCAGATGACCCATGGCGCGGTGATCGCCCGGGAGTACGGCCTGCCGGCCGTCGTGGGCGTGGACCAGGCCACCCGGCTGATCCGGGACGGACAGCGGATCCGCGTGCACGGAACGGACGGGTACGTCGAACTCCTGCACTGACCGAATCCTGCCGTGACCGACCGCCCCGGGAAGCCCCGCGCGCAGCTTCCCGGGGCCGTCGACCCGCCCCGGCGGCCCCCGCCCGTCACGCCCCCAGAAACACCGGATTGGTCAGCGCCGCCAGCGCCCCCGGCAGCCCCGCAGCCGCCGGGGCGTGCCGGACCTCCGCGCGTACATAGGTGGCGTACGCCGGTGTCGTGTGCCATTCCACCGTGCCCGCACCCGACTTGGGCAGGGGCGTGGTGTACAGCGTGCCCTGGTCCGTGACGAAGTTCGCCGTGCAGCCGGGGGCGCCGGTGACATCCAGGCGGACCGTCACCGGGGTGTCGGCCGGCACCCGGAGGCGGTCGCCGATGCCCGCGTGGGCCGCGCGTCCGCCGGCGGCGCCGAAGGTGAGCGAGATCGCCGAGGACTCGGTGATGTACGAGTGGCCCGCGCGGATGCCCGCCAGGATGGCGTCCCTGCTGAGGTCGTCGGCCAGTACGACCGTCTGCGGGGTGCCGATCCGGTCCGGGTCCTTGTGCGCGTCGCTGTTGCCCATCGCCGGGGTCCAGTCCCGGCCGCCGCTGACCAGGGTGTTGTCCCAGTCCGCCACGGACACCTCGTCGTCCAGGGTGTAGGGCCCGTTCCACACCTCCACCGCGTCCGCCTCGCCGAAGCCGAACTTCCAGTTGCAGCCTATGCAGGTCGCGTGCGGGTGCGCCGGGACGACCAGGCCGCCCGCACGGCGGATCTCGCGGGCGTAGTGGCCGAAGCGGTTGTCCCGGGCGCGGTAGCGCCAGTCGACCCAGGTGCCGTGGTCGGTGGAGATGCCCAGCACATGGCCGTTGCGCGTGGTGATCTCCTCACCGGTCAGGATGAGCAGGTCGTCGCCCCACAGCCCGTCCCACGCGCGGTGCCCGGAACTCGTGTTGTGCTCACTGGTGTTGATGAAGTCGAGCCCCGCCGAACGGGCCAGCGCGGCGATCTCGGCCGGGGTGCGCTTGCCGTCCGAGTGCACCGAGTGGATGTGGCAGTCGCCCCGGTACCAGGCCCGCCCGCGCCCCTTCGCGCGCACCGGCGGATACACCGGCTTCGGCGTCCCGGGCGTCGGGCCGAAGCGCAGGGTGATGGTGACGGTGTACGGGAGCCCCTCGGGGGCCGTGGTGTACGGGCCGAGCGCGATGTTCCACCGGCCCGCGCGGACCGGGCCCGGCAGATAGCCGGGGGTCGCCGCGTCGCCGCGGATGAAGAACTCGCTGCGCGCGCCGCCCGACCAGCCGCGGAACCCCGTCCCGCCGAGGTCGGTACCGCGCTCGTCGAAGATGCCGATGTCCAGGGCGTTGCCCTGAGTGCCCGCGGGCACCACCGGCTTCTCGTACGTGTACGAGACCGCCAGCTCGCGGACCCCTTCGGGAACGTCCACCGGCAGATAGACGTAGTCGGGCGAGCCGGGCGGCAGCGTGCCGCTCACCGTCCTCGTCCGGTCCTGCGGTGTGCCTCCTGCCGGTGGTGTGCCGCCCGGGGTGCTGTCCTGCGGTGCGCCGCCACCGCCGTCCGCCGCGTTCGCGAAGCTCACGCTTCCCAACGTAAGCGCGGCGGCTGCTCCCGTCACCAGCAGTCCGCGCCGGCCCAGCTCGCCGGGGGTCGGGTCTCCAGGGTTCATGCCAACGGCTCCAGGGGTCTGTGGGGACACAAGGGGTGCAGCTGAACCCTGGTATTCAGCCGTGAACCGGGCGAGAAGGGAAGAGGGCGGGACAGAGACCGTGACACGGCGCTCGGATTTTCGCCCCGGACGTCATAACCTCTGCGCCCACGGCACGGATACACGAGCGCGAATGAGGGCTGATGTCATGCGGCTGGGCACCACGATCTTTCTGACCGACCGGACCGTCACCCCGGTACGGCTCGCACGGGAGCTGGAGCAGCGCGGGTTCGCCGGGCTGTATCTGCCCGAGCACACGCACATACCGGTCGAGCGGGCCACTCCGTACCCGATGGGAGGCGAACTGCCCGCCGAGTACAGCAGGACGCTCGACCCGTTCGTCGCGCTGGGGCAGGCCGCCGCGGTGACGGACACCCTGGCCCTGGGCACGGGTGTCACGCTCATCGCCCAGCACGACCCGATCGGCCTGGCCAAGCAGATCGCGACCCTCGACCACCTCTCGGGCAGCCGCTTCACGCTAGGTCTCGGCTACGGCTGGAACAAGGAGGAGGCCGCCGACCACGGGGTGGAGTGGACGCGCCGCCGCGATCTCGGCCGGGACCGGATGGCGCTGATGCGGGCTCTCTGGGCGGCCGAACCCACCTCGTACGAGGGTGAGTTCGGCTCCGTACGGGCCAGCGAGGCGCATCCGAAACCGCGGGGCGGCAGCGTACGCACCCTGATCGGCGGGGCCGCCGGACCGAAGCTCTTCGCGCACATCGCGGAGTACGCGGACGGCTGGATGCCGATCGGGGGCCGGGGGCTCGGTGAGTCGATGCCGGTACTGCGCCAGGTCTGGCAGGACGCGGGCCGCGACCCGGCGGCGCTCCACGTCGTCCCGTACGCGGTGCTGCCGACCCCCGGGAAGCTGGCGCACTACGCGGAGCTGGGCATTGAGGAGGTCGTACTCCAACTGCCGTCCGCGGACGAGGCGTCGGTGCTGAAGGTGCTGGACGAGTACGCGCCGTATCTGGCCGCCTGAGCGTCCGCCGTGCCGGATGCGCCTACGGGCTACGGAGCCACGGAGCGGGCTCCCCGACGTGCGGTGACCCGCGACCGGGCGGAAGCTGGTTGGTGTGCTTCAGGAACCGAAATACAACGGCCGGGCGGTACTGGCCATCCACAGCCACGTCCTGCCGGTGGCAGCCACGCTCGCCTTCTCCGCGCACGGCTGCTCCGGCGTACTGCGCACGCAGATCATCTCCGACGACGACCTGGATTTCCCCGCGGAGCCTGTGCCGCTCAGGCTCCTGCAGGAGCCGAAGGGGGAGGTCTGGGGCACGGTCTCGGTCTGCCGCGTGACGCCGGAGGGCGCTGTGTCGATGAAGTTCGAGAGCGTCTGAGCTTTCGAGGGCGTCTGAGCTGCGGCCCCCGCCTGAGCCGATTCCCCCGCCTGTGCTGCTTCCCCGCCTGTGCTGCTTCCCCGCCTGTGCTGCTTCCCCGCCTGTGTTCCTGCCTCCGCCTGCGCTGCTGCACCGCCTGAGCCGGTCCTGTCGGCAGGCACCCTCCCGGGGTGCCGGAACGGCGGAGCAGGAGCACGCTGGACGTATGAAGATGCCGGTCATTGTCTACCCGCCGGACCCGTCGGGCGGCCGTCGCGTGCGAGCCGGTAAGGAGACCCTTGGCGTAGCCCACAGCCAGCGGGATGTCGTCGAGCTGCTGCGCGGGGCCGGTCTTGCGGGCGTCGACGAAGCAGAGATCCCGACCACGTCGCTCATCCAGTGGCACGGCGGCGGTCCCGATGTGTGGCCGGCGCCAGGGTGACCGGCGACCTGGCCGGTACGCGCCGTACTGCCGGGCCCCGCAGCGGGGCCCGCAGCGGGGCCCACCGTGGCTGATCGGCCGGGCCGGCTCGCTCCGATGCTGGCCGGCGAGGTCCCGCTCCCCAGCGACCTCGGCGGCTGGGCGGCGGAGGTCAAGTGGGACGGAATGCGCCTCCTCACACACATTGACGCGCGTGGTGAGGTGACGGTGCAGGCCCGCTCAGGGGCGGACGCCACCGCCAGATACCCCGAACTCGCCTCACTGGCCGGGCTCGTGGACGACGCACCCGTCGTCCTGGACGGGGAGGTCGTCGCCCTGGACCCGGCGGGTCTGCCGTCCTTCAGCAGGCTCCAGCAGCGGATGATGCTCGCCGGGCCGGCCCGGATCAGGACCGCACGCGTACGGACCCCCGTCACGCTCATGCTCTTCGACATCCTGGTTCACCACGGCACGACGGTGACGGGCCGCCCGTATCTGGAGCGGCGCCGGCTGCTGGAGAGCCTCCGCCTCCCCGGCGACGGCACGGTCGTCGTACCGCCCGCGTGGACGGACGACGCGTCGGCCGGGATCCGCTGGACCCGTGACCGGCAGCTGGAGGGGGTCATCCTCAAGCGCCTGACCTCGCGCTACCAGCCCGGCCGCCGGTCCCCGGACTGGATCAAGGTGAAGTTCCGCCCCTCTGCCGATGTCGTGATCGGCGGCTGGTCCGCCGACGCCCGTGGTGAGCCCCGCTCGCTCCTCGTCGGCGTACCCGGACCCGAGGGCCTGCGCTATGCCGGCGCCGTCGGCTCCGGCCTGTCCACCGACCAAAGGCGCTTTCTGCTGCCGCTCCTCACGGCGGCCGCCGCCGACACCCCTCCCTTTGCGGCAGGCGCACCCCAGCCCAAGCCACCGCCCGGCATCCACTGGGTGCTGCCCCTCCTGGAGGGCGAGGTGCGGTACGCCGAGCTGACCCCCGACGGGATTCTCCGGCAGCCTTCGTGGAAGGGGCTCCGGGGAATCGTCGGGGAGTAGGCGGGACTTCTGAGACCGGACAGCCCCTAAGACACGACCTGCTCCCAGGGCCACTTCGCGTCGCGCCCCGACTCGATGAGCGGGATCGTGCGGAACGCCTGGTCGGTGAGGCCGCCGAACGTGTGCCGGAACCCGCTTCCCGACGGGGCGTGCCCGGTCTCGTATCCGGCGAGGTTCCACGTGTACATCGGAGTCTGCGCCGGGACGGCCTCGGTGACCTCCTGGGCGTCGTGGCCGTGCTGCTCGTCCGTGACGATGACGACCCGGTCGTGGCCCCGGAACGTCTCCCGCAGCGCCGCCGCCGTGTCCGTGCCGCCGCCCAGGAACCAGCCGCCGTCCCGCCACTTCCGTACGTCCCCGATGAGCGAGCCACCGCGCGTCAGCGGGAACGCCTTCACCTTCGCTCCGGGGCTGTCGTTCACGTAGTAGCGCGCGGAGGAGAACGACACGACATCCGCAGCGCCGCACCGCCGGCCGATGGCGACGCCGAACAGGGCCGCAGCGTCCCAGCGCATCAGCGTTCCGTCACGGGAGAACGACGACTCCATCGAGGTCGAGGTGTCCACCAGGACGAGGGTCCGGCCGCCGAGCCGGGGAATGTTCGACAGGGACGCGGTGAGCGCCTTGTCGAGAGCGTGTCCCCACCGCAGCGACGGGGCCGCGTTGAACGCGGAGTAGAAGCGCATGGGCAGCTGCCGGGAGCGGGCGACCTGCTCGGGGTCGGCGAGCTTCGCCGCGACCTGTGCGGCCGTTTCGTCGCAGACGCCGGCCTCGTCGAAGTTCCGGAGATTGCGGAGCAGCGCCATGTACCCCATCGACGGGATGACCGCCTCCCAGGCCGTGGCGTCCATCGGGCCCTGGAGCCACCCGGCGAGCGCCTCCCAGGTCATGCCCGCGCGCCCCAGCAGCTCCGGGTGCTCGGTGAGTACGGCGCGGCGCCGGTCGGCCGGGGTCGCCATCAGCTGCTCGCGCGCCCGGAGCGTGGTCAGCGGGGCGGGAATCTCCTCGTCCCGCTTCTTGCGCCGGTCGATCGCGTGCTTGAACAGGTCGCCCTGCCACGGCTTGTCGGCCGCGGGACTGGGGTGGACCAGGTTGAGGACGTCGCCGAACCGGTAGCCCTTGCTGTCGGTGTCGTACTTGAGGAGCGACCGCTCGGTGTAGAGGCGCTGGACGGCGTCGGCTGTTCCCCGCTTCACGGGCTTCGGGAGCGTGCGCCCGTACTGGGAGGTCCAGTAGCCGAGGAATTCGCCGGGCTCGTCGGCGCGCTGGAGCACGGAGTCGATGACCTGCCGCGAGTGTCCCGGAGCTTCCCGCAGCAGCCGCTCGGCGGTGAACTCGGCCGCGCCGACCAGGGCCGCGGTGCGCAGCTGGGCGTCGTTGCGCAGCCAGGACAGCAGCTCGGCGACCCAGACCGGATCGTCGACGGCGAGCTTCCGGACGAGCCGGGCGTACCGGTCGTCCCGCCGGCCGCCGGTCTCGTAGAACGTGTCGGTGCCGACGGTGTTGGCGACGGCGAGGAGGAAGAGCTCCGACCTGGCGTCGCGGAGATGGCCGGCGCCGCCCTGGTGGGTGGCGGCCCGCTCCCCGGTGGACGTCACGGGAGAGGCGGCGGCCGGGCGGGCGCCGCGCTGGTTGAACCTGGACATGAGGAACCCCTCGCGTGGAGGGGAAGCTCAGCAGGAGGGTGCCCGAGATCAAGGTCGGTGACGGGAAACAACGCGCTCTGGGCCGCTGAGCTACGGAGGTCCGAAGCCTCCGACGGGATTCGAACCCGCGTCTCGCCTGTGGAAGAGGAAGTATCCGTCTCCTGTCGCACCGGGCACCCCCGACGCTGTGCCTCCCGAGATCAAGTCGGCTGTGGTTGTGCGGGTATCGAACCCGCATGCCCGAAGGCAATTCACCCAAAGAAGTAACCACGGCCCGCGCACCGGGAGGTGCATGAAGTGCCCTCACCGTACATGTCATGTCCGCGGCCGATCACTCGAATTATCGGGAGCCGGAGCGGAGTTGGTGCCCCGGCGGCCCGCACCGCCGGGGACGCCGTGCGTTACCTGGCGTAACGGGACGTCACGGCTGGCCAGGCGCCGCAGACAGTGCGAAATCGCGCTCGTATGCTCGGTCCATGACTGATCCGCAGCCCGCAGCACCCACCGCAAATGCCATGCGCCGCGCGCTCAGGCGGGCCAGGGACGGCGTGGCCCTCGACACGGCCGAGGCCGCCGTGCTCCTCCAGGCGCGCGGCGACGACCTGCGCGACCTCGCCGCATCGGCCGCGCGCGTGCGGGACGCCGGTCTGGAGGCGGCCGGGCGGCCCGGAGTCATCACGTACTCCCGCAAGGTGTTCATCCCGCTGACCCGGCTCTGCCGGGACAAGTGCCACTACTGCACGTTCGTGACCGTGCCCGGCAAGCTCAGGCGGGCCGGCCACGGCATGTACCTGTCGCCCGACGAGGTGCTGGAGATCGCCCGCCAGGGCGCCGAACTCGGCTGCAAGGAAGCACTGTTCACGCTCGGCGACCGCCCCGAGGAGCGCTGGCCCGAGGCGCGTGAATGGCTGGAAGCCGAAGGGTACGACGACACCCTGGCCTATGTACGCGCCATGGCCGTCCGGGTCCTGGAGGAGACCGGCCTGCTGCCCCACCTCAACCCGGGCGTCATGTCCTGGACCGACCTCCAGCGGCTCAAGCCGGTCGCCCCCTCGATGGGCATGATGCTGGAGACCACGGCGACCCGGCTGTGGAGCGAGCCGGGCGGCCCGCACCACGGCTCGCCCGACAAGGAGCCCGCCGTACGGCTGCGCGTCCTGGAGGACGCCGGGCGTTCCAACGTCCCCTTCACCACCGGGGTGTTGATCGGGATCGGCGAGTCGTACGAGGAGCGCGCCGACGCCTTCTTCGAGCTGCGCCGGGTCGCGCGCTCGTACCACGGCATCCAGGAAGTCATCGTCCAGAACTTCCGCGCGAAGCCCGACACGGCGATGCGCGCGATGCCCGACGCCGAGCTGGAGGAGCTGGCCGCCGCCATCGCGGTGGCCCGGCACATCCTCGGCCCGTCCGCCCGCCTCCAGGCCCCGCCGAACCTGGTCGACGCGGAGTACGCGCTGCTCATCGGCGCCGGGATCGACGACTGGGGCGGGGTGTCGCCGCTGACGCCCGACCACGTCAACCCCGAGAGCCCCTGGCCGCACATCGACGAGCTGGCCGAGCGCACCGCGGACGCCGGCTTCCAGCTGCGTGAACGGCTCACCATCTACCCGGAGTTCATCCAGCGCGGCGAGCCCTGGCTGGACCCCCGCCTGGTGCCGCACGTCCGGGCGCTCGCCGACCCGGAGACCGGTATGGCCCGCGAGGGCGTCAAGCCGTCCGGGCTGCCCTGGCAGGAGCCCGAGGAGGGCTTCACCGCCACCGGCCGCACCGATCTGCACACCACCATCGACACCGAGGGCCGCACATCCGACCGCCGGGACGACTTCGACGAGGTGTACGGGGACTGGGACGCCCTGCGCGAGCAGGCGGCCCCCGGCATGGTCCCGTCCCGTATCGACACCGACGTCAAGCAGGCCCTCGACCAGGCGGCCGCGGACCCGACGCGGCTCACCGACGACGAGGCGCTCGCCCTGCTGCACGCGGACGGCCCGGCGCTGGACGCACTCACCCGGATCGCGGACGACCTGCGGCGGGACGTGGTCGGTGACGACGTCACGTACATCGTCACCAGGAACATCAACTTCACCAACGTCTGCTACACCGGCTGCCGCTTCTGCGCCTTCGCGCAGCGGCGCACGGACGCCGACGCGTACACGCTCTCGCTCGACCAGGTCGCCGACCGGGCCGCTCAGGCGTGGGACGTCGGTGCGGTCGAGGTGTGTATGCAGGGCGGTATCCACCCGGACCTGCCCGGCACGGCGTACTTCGACATCGCGCGGGCCGTCCGCGAGCGCGTCCCGGGGATGCATGTGCACGCGTTCTCCCCGATGGAGGTGGTGAACGGCGCGACCCGCACCGGCCTGTCCATCCGCGAGTGGCTGACCGCGGCGAAGGAGGCCGGGCTCGGCTCGATCCCCGGCACGGCGGCGGAGATCCTGGACGACGAGGTCCGCTGGGTCCTCACCAAGGGCAAGCTGCCGACGGCGACCTGGATCGAGGTCATCACGACCGCCCACGAACTGGGCATCCGCTCCTCGTCCACGATGATGTACGGCCATGTCGACCAGCCCCGACACTGGCTCGGCCACTTCCGCACCCTGGCGGAGATCCAGCAGACCGCGCTGGCCAAGGGAGTGGAGGGCTTCACGGAGTTCGTGACGCTGCCCTTCATCCACACCAACGCCCCGGTGTATCTGGCCGGGATCGCCCGGCCGGGCCCGACGGCCCGCGACAACCGCGCGGTCACCGCGATGGCACGGCTGCTCCTCCACCCGTACATCCCCAACATCCAGACCAGCTGGGTGAAACTCGGCGCGGAGGGCGCGGCGGAGATGCTGCGCTCCGGGGCGAACGACCTGGGCGGCACGCTGATGGAGGAGACCATCTCCCGGATGGCGGGCTCCAGTTACGGTTCGTACCGCTCGATCCAGGACCTCATCGCCATCGCCGACCTGGCGGGCCGCCCGGCCCGCGCCCGGAACACGCTGTACGGGCCGGTGCCGGAGGAGCGGATGCAGGCGGCCGACGCTTCGGACGGGCACCTGCCGGAGCTGCTGCCGGTGCTGGACTGAGCCTTGCGCAGCGCCTGGTGAATGGACGCCGGGCCGGCCGGTGACACGCCGACCGGCCCGGCGCGGTTTGGCCCGGCGCGGCGCGGCGTGGGTCAGCCGTGGCGCCGGAGACGGGGGATGCGGAGCCTGCGCCTGCGGGGCCGGCCGCCGTCCTCGCAGTCCCTGCCGGCCCTGCCCTTCTCGCTGTCCCCGGTGTCGTCCCCGGTGTCCTTGTCGTGGGCCTGCCGCCACTCGGCCACGGCCTCGTCGATGTCGATCAGCGGGCGGCCGAGCGGCGGCCCCGGCGGTGGCGTGCGCAGGTTGGCGGCGATCTTCTCGTTGACCGGCTCCAGGAGCTCGCGTACGCGCCGCTCGTACGGGGCCCGGGCCGCCTTGGCCAGGACGTCCTCGATCTCCTTGCGCAGCGCGAGGGTCGGGTGAAGGATCGCCGCGGAGCCCTCCTGGGCCATCTTCTGCTTGATCCACCACAGCTCGTCGTACGGCGCGTTCAGATTGGGCAGCGGCTTCCCCGCGCCGGGCAGGTGGGCGAAATCGCCACGCTGTTCCGCCTCGCGGATCTGCCGGTCGACCCAGGACTCGAAGCTGAGCCCCGGGGGCTTTCGCTCAGTCATGACGCCATTCTCCCACTCCCGGCGTCCGCCGGACCAGGGGGACCGGCGGATGCGGACCGAGTTCCTGGTGGTGGTCCACCACCGCCAGGCCGGCGACCGGGGGGTCCGGACCGGGCTCCGGCGGGGTGACAATCAGGACGCCGGAGTGAGCATTCCCTGGGCCACTGCCGCGTCCCTGATTTCCTGGTACAGGGCGGTGAGGGCCTCGCTCACCTGGATGCGCGGCAGTTGGAGCCGGTCCAGGGCCTCGGCGTCGGCGCCGACGTCCTGCCAGCCCTGACCGGTCAGGAACCGCATCAGCGCGGGGTTGAGCCGGTCCACTCCCCGTACGATCCGGGCCTCGGGCGTCTGTCCTTCCTCGTACTCGTGCCACAGGCCCAGGAACTCGGTGCCGAGCCCGTCCGGGAGCGGCGAGAACCGGCGTTGGGCGACCTCCTCCTCGATCCGGGCCTTGTCGCCGTTGTGCTGGGCCGTCCAGGCTGACGGGTCGCCCGCGTCGATTTCCACGAGGTCGTGCATCAGGCACAACTTGAGCATTTTCTCCAGGTCGAGGGAATGGCCGCATTCTCTTTCGAACTCGCGGTGCAGGATCCAGCTGACCAGTGCCAGGTGCCATGAGTGTTCGGCCACGCTCTCCTTCCTGGCGGAGGTGGCATTGTTGTGCCGGTCGACTTCCCGCAGGCGTGCGGTGAAGGCGATGAAGTCGAATACTTCCCGAAGGTTGCCGTCCATGGCATCTGCCTTATTTTTCGTGGAATTTACATCCAAGGATTCCTGTGGACTTTAGCATCGGTGATGCGCAGGGGTGCATTTTTCGGCCAGGTGGATCCCTCCTGATCTGGCCCGGAGGAGCTGCTTGGGTCCGTCGAGACTGTCCAGAATTAATCGTTGACCGGTGTGTGGCTCAGTTCTAGTTTCGTACTGGCATAACCGTCGATCAACAAGGAGAGTTCTCATGGCAAAATTCTATGCGGAGTCGGAACTCGACGGCGCATTGGCGGGATTTCGATCGTGCGGACCCGCGACGCTGAAGGAATGCCTCGAACCGGGAACCCTGTGGCAGCCGGTATTCCAGGTCACGATCATGGCGAATTCCGAGAACGGCCCCAGTGTGCTGACCGGCACACGAAGGGCCGAAAGTAACCCCACCCACCCCAACGTCATCAGCACACCGACCAGCATGCTGCCGTTAGAATTCGCCCGATGTTACGTCGAGAGCATGACGGCGTCGGCGACGGAGCTGAAGCCGGTCCATCTCACAGACCTGCGGGCCGACGATCTGAGGATCGTGGCCCGCTTTCGCGAGTCGGGGCAGCGGACTGTGGTCCCCGACCCGTCAGCGGCGTTGCCGTACCTGGTGGGTGACCTGCTCGCCCGTAAACTCGGCTGCGAGAGCGCCATGGAGGCAGCCTCCCGGGAGAAGCCGCTGGGCGAGTGCCGCATATCCATGATCGGGGCCGGCTTCAGCTATGTCGCAGACCGCCCCACGGAGGACCCCGAGACCGTCGAGCCGCTCTACGAACCGCTGTTGATGTTCGGCGCGATCCTGGAACTCAAGGACCCCGCCGTCATACCGGAGCACACCTCCTCGTACAAGGATCTGTGCTGGACAGCGCCCGAGGACTTCGCCGAGGGCGTCCGCACCAAGCGCATCGAGAGCTTCAACCCGAAGTTCCTGGACGAGGCCGACCGGGCGGACAGCGACAGCGTCACCGTGTGCGCCCGCGGTCTGTGTCTGCAGACCACCGACAAGGTGCTGGCAGAGCTTGCCACTGGTGCCGCCGACGGTGCATCCGCATGACGGCCACCAGCACACCCCAGGCGCTGGACCTGGCCCGGATCCGCTCCGACTTTCCGATCCTGCACCGAAGTGTCGAGGGGCAGCGGCTGGTCTACCTGGACTCCGGGGCGACCTCCCAGCGGCCGGTACAGGTGCTCGACGCGGAGCGGAATTTCTCGGAGACATCGAACGCGGCAGCGCACCGGGGAGCGCACCAACTGTCCGAAGAGGCGACCGCGGCCTACGAACAAGCCCGCGCCCAGGTCGCGGGTTTCATCGGTGCGGACCCCGGAGAAGTGGTGTTCACCAAGAACGCCACCGAAGGCATCAACCTCGTCGCGTACGCGATGAGCAATGCCACCGCGTCGGGTGATGAGTCCGCGCCATTCCGTGTGGGTCCTGGCGACGAAATCGTGGTGACCGAGATGGAACACCACGCCAACCTGGTGCCTTGGCAGGAGTTGTGCCGACGCACAGGCGCGACGCTGCGCTGGCTCGGTGTCACCGCCGACGGCCGGCTCGATCTGTCCGACCTGGACGACGTGGTGACGGCACGCACCCGGCTGGTCGCCTTCTCGCACCAGTCGAATGTGCTCGGCACGGTCAACCCGGTGGGGCGGATTGTTGCCAGAGCCGCGGAGGTGGGTGCATTCACCGTGCTGGATGCCTGCCAGTCCGTACCGCACTTCACCGTCGACTTCCACGACTACGGCGTGGACTTCGCGGTCTTCAGCGGCCACAAGATGCTCGGACCGACCGGAATCGGCGTTCTGTACGGACGGCGCGGACTGCTGGAGTCCATGCCGCCGTTTCTCACCGGCGGTTCAATGATCGAAGTCGTCGGAATGACGGAGTCCACCTATGCCGCGCCGCCCCAGCGGTTCGAGGCGGGTGTCCCCATGGCATCCCAGGCGGTCGGACTGGCAGCAGCGGTGCGTTACCTGACAGCCGTGGGCATGGACCGTATCGCCGCCCACGAACACGTACTCACGGAAGCCGCGCTCGCCACCCTGGGTGGCATCGACGGTGTACGCGTCCTCGGCCCCACCGCGCTGACCGATCGTGGCAGCGCGGTGTCCTTCACCGTCGACGGCGTACACCCGCACGATGTCGGCCAGGTCCTGGACGCGCGAGGCGTCGCCGTCCGGGTCGGGCACCACTGTGCCTGGCCGCTCCACCGCCGGCTGGGTGTACCGGCCAGTGTGCGCGCCAGCTTCTACCTCTACAACGGGCTGGCGGACATCGAGACGTTGGCTGAGGGAGTCAAGGAGGCGCAGTCGCTCTTCGGGGTCGGCGTGCCGGGCTTGATGACTGCCGGGGAGCTGTGACGTGCGCCTGACGGCAGAACACCAGAAGATCATCCTCGCCCACTACCGGGCTCCGCACCACAGCGGGCTCCGGGAGCCGTACGACACGGAGGTCAAGCAGTTCAACCCGATGTGCGGGGACGAGATAACCCTGCGCGTCAGTCTGACAGGAGAAGGGGACGGGGCAGCCATCGACGATGTCTCCTACGAAGTGCAGGGCTGCTCGATCAGCCAGGCGTCCGTCTCCGTCATGACAGATCTGGTCATCGGCCATCCTGTACGGGAGGCAGCCGAGTTGCATACGGAGTTCGCTTCGCTGCTGCGCCGACAGGCCCAGGGACCCGTTGCCTGGCCGCCTCATCTGGCCGACGCCGTAGCCTTCAGTGACGTGTCCCACCACCCGGCGCGGATCAAATGCGCGCTGCTCTCCTGGACAGCACTACGGAGGGCCCTGCAGTAGGGGAGCCGAGGGCCGCGTTCTTCACGGGTAGCGGTTCTGGCTCGGACGACATTGACGCGTCAACGGCCCTGAATGCTGGGGTCGTTGACGCGTCCGTGTATGGGCGGGTGGGTTCAGCGACCGGCGGCGAATCCCACGAAGGCGGCCCAGGCCGAGTCGGGAAAGACCAGCGCCGGGCCGGTGGGGACGGCCTTGCTGTCGCGTACGGGGATGATGCCCGGGTAGTTGACTGCGACCTCGACGCAGTTCGTGTCCCCACCGTCGCTGTAGCTGGACTTGTACCAGGTCGCGGTGGAGAGGTCGGTCACGAGCTCTGCCCCCGTACGTTGTGGATGAAGGCCGTCCAGGCAGCGACCGGGAAGACGAGTGCGGGGCCTGCGGGGGCGGCCTTGCTGTCGCGTACGGGGATGAGCCCAGGGAAGTCGTGTGCGACCTCGACGCAGTTCGTCTGGCCTCCGTCGCTGTAGCTCGACTTGCGCCAGTGAGCGGTGGAGAGGTCGGGCGTTCGGTTCATGATCTGTGCTCCTCCAAGACGCCCCGGATAAACGTCAGTGAGTCCGACGGGGACAGCGCCAGATCTCGCACCCGATCGTAAGCCAGGCGGTAGCTGGTGACCTTGTCAGGATCATCGATCAACTCGCCGAATCCATTGCCCTCAACGTAGGCAACAGAGCTGCCGTCCGGCTGCCACAAGACGGAGAGGTGGCTTCCCATGAGCCCGTGAACGCCTGCGCTGAAGGAGAGCACTTGCACGACGACTGAAGGGAGTTGTGCGACCTCAATCAGATGCTCCAATTGCTCCTCCCACACCTTCGGGTCGCTCGACTGACGGCGAAGCGCCACCTCATCCAGGATCACGCGCACGTGCGGGGTTGGGGTGCGGTGGAGTATGTCTTGGCGGCTCATGCGCGCGGCGACCTGCTCCTCGACCAGCTCAGCTCCGCCCTTGTTGGTCTGGGCCGCCGACAACACCTCGCGGGCATAGTCCTCGGTCTGGAGGAGCCCTGGAACGGCCAGCTGGAACATCCACATCACACAGGCCGAGTTCTCCAGCCGCATGAACTCCTTGTACTGGTCCTTGAACACCTCCCTCCGCGCGACCTTCCACAGCTGCACCAGCAGCCCACCGGTCCCGTAGTACCGGTCCAGGTCCTCCATCACCGCGAGCTTCGAGAGCCGCTGGCTCACTTCCAGCCGGTACAGGTAGCTCTTGTCGTACCGTGTTTCGGCCGCCAGCTGGCTGAGCGTTTTGCCCGCCTTCTCGCGTAGATACCGCAGCGCGCGGCCGAACGCCGCGCGTCCCGACTCCTCTTCCGCTTCGGCGAGTTCGGACATCGGTCCCCTCCTGTTGCCGTGCGCGAAGGCAATCGCGCGTCCCTTTCCGAGCGTAGGGCCAGGAAGTAATCATTGGGACACGAACGGTAATCACCGCTCGTCAGCCAGGAGCCGAACCTTCGATCCCCCCATGTGAGGCGCTGATCATGCCCGATTCCCTGCTCCGGCTGCTGCCGTGGACCTCTCCCGAGGGCAAGCCGTGCTACCTCAGCACGGACAACCCGCGCAGCCTGCTCTCCCGCCTGGCCGACGATCTGGAGGATCAGCAGATGGACTCGGCGGAAGCGGTGCTGGCCGGGTCGCGTGTGGTGCTGGCCGATGCGGTGGCGGGGGAGCGGGCCGTACGGTTCGCGCTCACCCGGGCCACCGAGTCGCTCGGGGACGTGCTCCGTATCGCGTACAGCAGGGGCGGGCGGATCGAGGAGGGCGGCGGGGGTGGCTGTGTCGAGGATGCGTAGCGCGCGGCGCGCGGGTCGTGCGGAAACCCGCTCGCAATAGTCCCTGTAGCCCTCGGCGGCGCGATGCCCAGAGAGGACGGAATGGCCCCTCTGGTGGACTGTCGGTCGAATCATTCAGGGGGGATCGACTGTTGAAGAGTTCGGGGCTCTGCGGGCTATTCAGGGGCCTTGTGGCCCTATTGCCTGTGGTGAGGTTCGGTAGGCTGAGGGCGTCTCGGCGTCCTGATGGGCGCCGGGAATCGCGGCCCGGAGGGTCCTGTCCAGCCTGTCCGCGGCCGACTCGTATCCCGTGACCTGACCGCTCTCGCACTCCGGTGCCGGGGCGCGGCTTGTCGTGCCCGAAAAGAGAGCATCTGTGACTGAATCCGGCATCCACGCCACCCCTGCTGCCGCCCACACCCTCGCTGGCATCCCCGCCCGGCAGAGCGACGCGGCTGTACCTGTCGCGTACGACGCCAGCGCGATCACCGTCCTGGACGGGCTCGACGCGGTGCGCAAGCGGCCCGGCATGTACATCGGCACGACCGGTGAGCGCGGTCTGCACCACCTGGTTCAGGAGATCGTCGACAACTCCGTCGACGAGGCGCTGGCCGGGGTGGCCGACCGGATCGAGGTGACGATCCTGGCCGACGGGGGCCTGCGGGTCGTCGACAACGGGCGGGGCATCCCGGTGGGGATGCATCCGGTGGAGAAGAAACCGGCCGTGGAAGTGGTGCTGACCGTGCTGCACGCGGGCGGAAAGTTCGGCGGCGGCGGATACGCGGTCTCCGGTGGCCTGCACGGTGTGGGTCTGTCAGTGGTCAACGCACTGTCGACCCGGCTCTCCGCGGAGATCCGGACTGACGGCTACCGCTGGACCCAGGACTACAGGAACGGTGCGCCCATCGCGCCGTTGGCCCGCCACGAGGCCACCCCTGCGACCGGTACGTCGCTGACCTTCTGGGCGGACGGTGGCATCTTCGAGACCACCGCGTACTCCTTCGAGACGCTGTCACGGCGCTTTCAGGAGATGGCCTTTCTCAACAGGGGCCTCACTCTCACGCTCACCGACGAACGCTCCTCCACGCGGGCGACCGCCACGGCCGACGAGGCCGGATCGGACACCGCCGAGGGGCAGTCCGCGAAGACGGTCACCTACCGCTACGACGGCGGCATCACCGACTACGTCGCCCACCTCAATGCCCGCAAGGGCGAGCCCGTCCACCCGTCCGTCGTCGCCCTGACCGCCGAGGACACCGAGCGGTTGCAGTCGGTGGAGGTCGCGATGCAGTGGAACGGCCAGTTCGCCGAGAGTGTCTACTCGTACGCCAACTCCGTTCACACGCACGAGGGCGGTACCCATGAGGAAGGTTTCCGTACCGCGCTGACCACGGTCGTGAACCGCTACGCGCGGGAGCGGAAGCTGCTGCGTGAGAAGGACGACAACCTCACCGGTGACGACGTCCGCGAGGGCCTGACCGCGATCATCTCGGTGAAGCTGGGCGAGCCGCAGTTCGAGGGCCAGACCAAGACCAAACTCGGCAACACCGAGGCGAAGACCTTCGTGCAGAAGGTGGTGCACGAGCACCTCACCGACTGGTTCGGCCGCAACCCCAACGAGGCGGCCGACATCGTCCGCAAGGCGATCCAGGCGGCCACCGCCCGGGTCGCCGCCCGGAAGGCCCGCGACCTCACCCGCCGCAAGGGGCTGCTCGAATCGGCGGCGCTGCCGGGCAAGTTGTCGGACTGCCAGTCCAGCGACCCGGCGCGGAGCGAGATCTTCATCGTCGAGGGCGACTCCGCCGGCGGCTCGGCGAAGTCCGGCCGCAATCCGGAGTTCCAGGCGATCCTCCCGATCCGCGGCAAGATCCTCAACGTCGAGAAAGCCCGTATCGACAAGATCCTCCACAACCAGGAGGTCCAGGCCCTCATCTCGGCCTTCGGCACCGGGGTCCACGAGGACTTCGACCTCGGCAAGCTCCGCTATCACAAGATCATCCTGATGGCGGACGCCGACGTGGACGGCCAGCACATCAGCACCCTCCTGCTGACGTTCCTGTTCCGCTTCATGCGCCCGCTGATCGAGCACGGGCACGTGTACCTGTCCCGCCCGCCGCTCTACAAGCTCAAGTGGAGCCGTGACCACATCGAGTACGCCTACTCCGACCGGGAGCGCGACCTGCTCATCGCACGCGGCAGGCAGGACGGACGACGGGTCAAGGACGACTCCGTCCAGCGGTTCAAGGGCCTCGGCGAGATGAACGCCGAGGAACTGCGCGTCACCACCATGGACGCCGATCACCGCGTGCTGGGTCAGGTCACGCTCGACGACGCGGCAGTGGCGGACGACCTGTTCTCCGTACTCATGGGCGAGGACGTCGAAGCGCGGCGCTCCTTCATCCAGCGCAACGCCAAGGACGTCCGCTTCCTCGACATCTGACCCCCGCACGCCGTTCAGGAGAGCACCCGCGTGAGCACCAGACCGCTCGCGCATCGACAGGAAACCATGACAGTCCGGCCATATGGCCTGCTTCACCTGGCGCCGGCTCACTCCTCCCCGCGGTCGATCTCCTTCAAGTTGGCCGCGTAGACGTCCTCGCCGGTGCGGTCCTCATGCCGCCGGCACTCCTGGACGGCTCTGCGCGTCCAGGCCCTGGCCTTGTCGCGTTCGCCCGAGTGGAAGTGGTTCAGCCCCAGCAGGCCGCAGAGTTTGCCCAGGAAGCGGCGGGCGGACGCCTCGTCGGGGAGTGCCTCCAGCTCTTCGAGCAGTCGCAGCAGCACCTGGGCGCTCTCCGCGAACCAGGCCCGGTCGCTGAGCTGTTGTGCGTGCGTCAGGGTGTCCCGGCAGGCACCGAGCCGGTGTCCGTCGGGCGTGCCGCGCCGCAGTTCGCGGGCGGTCACCAGGTCGTCGAGGATGGCGGCGGCTCTCGGCGCGCCCCGGTCTCCCGTACGCAGGGCCAGGTCGTACGCGCGGCGGCCGTGCTCGATGGCTGTGTCGAGGTCGTCCTGCTTGGCCGCGTGCGTGGCCAGGCGGGAGTGGATGACCGCTGCCCGGACGCCGTCGGCCGGGACCTCGCCGAGTTCTTCGCGGAGCAGCGCGCCGGCGGCCTCGAACTCCCCGTCCTCGGCGAGGATCTCCGCCTCGTGCAGCCGGTCCGCCGAGTGTTCCGGTGAGGGGCCCGGCTGGTCGGCTCCCGACATCTGGCGCAGGGCGCCGGAGCGGCCCAGCCCGTCCAGTTCGCGGGCGATCCGCTCGACCGTCATCGGGTAGGGGCGCATCGCGTTCATGTCCCGGCGGAAGCTCGCCCGCAGTTCCGGGGGGACCCGCAGCCATTCACCCCGGCGGGCGTCGAGTTCGGCGGCGTGCTGGCGGCACAGTGCGCTGAAACCGGCGTGGTCCCCGCCCCGGTCGGCCACGCTGAGAGCGCGCAGCACACGTCCCAGCTCCCCGTCGACGAACTCCCCCACATGCGGCACCTTCACAGGGGTCGTGGGCTTCATCGGGTTCGTAGGATTCATCGGACCGGGGCTCCCCACTGCAGCAGATGTTCGTACAGGTGCATGTACAGGAGCCCGGCCGGGTGCTCGTACCCCGCGCCGTACCCGGACAGGAGGGCGCTGTGCGGTGCGCCGGGCGACACATCACCGACGACCTGCGCCACGTTGTCGGCGACGAAGTCCAGGGACACGGTGATGACCGGGAGGCGTGCCTCGTACACCACGCGGCACAGCGCCTGGCCCACCTCGTTCGCCACCGGCCCGGACTTTCCCACCACCACCCACACGTCGGCCCGGACGGGCTTCGCCCGCAGCCGCCCGTACGGCAGGTGCCCCACGGGGACGGGGTCCAGCGCGGTCCAGCTCCCGGAGACGACCGTGACGTGCAGGAGCCTCTCCAGCTCCGGGTGGTGCCGTCGTACCCAGGACGAGATGAGGACGGCTTCCCCCTCGCATTCGGCGACGACCGCGACGTGACAGGTCGGTGCGGCGCCGCCACCGGCAGCGACCGGCCGTTGCGGGACGTGCCAGTACGGGGTTACGTCCGCAGGTCCGGCGTCGGCGTGCCCGTCCTTCACGTAACCACCGAGGTTGAGACCGGCCCACCCGTCGAGGGAGCCGATCACCCGGACCGGCCGCTTGCCCTCGACCGGCTGGGACCCCGTGTAGTCGGGTGCCGGAATCAGGACCTGGTCCTCTCCCATGTCAGGCAGCGGAACCACACCCGTGGCCAGGGCCTGCCGGCTCCTGCGGCCGTTCGGTACGGCGAGGGAGAGCATCCGGTCGTAGAGGTACGGGAGGTCGCCCGGGTCCGCCATGGACAGTCCGAGCCGGCGCACACACTCCTCGCGCGTCTGCACCCGGAACAGTTCGGTGTCCAGCAGCCCGCGCCACATGACGAGTTGGCGGTCTTGCACGAGGCTGCGCAACGACTCGGCCTCCGTGGTGGGGCCCGTCGGCCGCGCCGGTCCGTCCGTGAGCAGTACGTCGGGGGCTCCGCCCATCGTGAGCACCAGCGAGGTCGTTGCCTCCAGGCTGCACCAGGCCCGGCCCAGATAGTCGGCGACGTCGTCCAGCAGCACCAGGGTGCGCCCGGCGAACTGCAGCAGGGACAGGGATTCGAGTGTCCGCCGGAACAGCGCTTGTTCCTCAGGGGTGCGTGGGGCCTGTGGCACGCAGCTGTAGTCGTACCAGAGATGGATCCGCTCCAGCAGCGGCCGCAGCGAGGGCAGAGCGTCGATCAGGGCACGCAGGCGCCGCAGGCCGACGTCGCCGGACGCCTGGGCCGCACCGAGCTCGACCGCGTCCACACCGACCCGCTCCACCTCCTGGGCCACCGGTACCAGTGAGGTGTCGTCCAGCGTTTGCCTCAGGACCCCGACCAGCAGGCACTCCGTCAGGTCCGAACCGGCCATGCCGACGGGCATCCCCATCGCGGCGTGAGCCACCCGGCGAGGAGTGTGCAGCCCACGCCGGTGGGCGACCAGGACCGCCTCGCACAGCGACGCGAACAGATGCCAGGCGACCAGCCGCGCCTGGGTGCCGTCCGGGTCGGGCTGTTCCGTATCCAGCCAGCGGTGCGAGACGAACACATGGTGCCGGCCGGGGAAGACTCCGCGCGCCAACCTGGACGCCGCCTCGTGCATCGTGGGGAAGCGCGCGTACCCGATGAGTTCGTCCAGCGGCAGCCAGCGCGACTCGGTGAGTTGCCGCCACACCGACATGGTGGGCTGGGGGATCATGTCCCGCGGCTCGGCGATCGCGTCCAGAGTGCGGTTGGGAACCGCCAGTGGGAACCTTCCGGTGACCTCGCCCCCGGGTTCGGCCATGGTGTAGAGCAGCCCTCGCTCGATGCCGAACCGGGACCGCCCGTCCTGAGCGACGAGCCGCCGGTGGGCCAGGAAGTCGTGCTGCCCGCCGAGCCGGACCAGGTCGGCGGGCAGTCCCGCCCGTTGCTTCCGGCGCTCACGCACCGCCAGACCCGCCAGGGTCTCGACGCCGAGGTAGGGGACCTGCGGGCAGGCGCACAGGTAGCGGTAGGCGATGTCGTCGTACGTCCGCTCGCCCTCACTCGGGCCCTCACCCCGGCCCTCGCCACCGCCCTCGAACCCGCCCCCGCCTCGCGCGTAGGCCAGCGCCTTGGCGGCCGCCTCACTGGCGCGCCGGACGTGCAGCAGCCGGGGATGCCTGCGTAACTTCTCCGGCGGGATCGGCAGCATGGCCTCGATGCCGTCGGTCGGCGGTTCGCTCGGGGACAACCAACTCACCTCTCTTCAAGGGGTGTTGTGATGTGCCCAGTGTCGCAATAAGTTGCGTAATGAGACGGCCCTTTGGCGCTGTGGGTCCGTACATGGCGAGTTGGCCGAGCGGATGGCGCCCGGGGCGCGTTCACCGGCGTCGCGCTGAACAAGCACTCTCCAGCATGTGGACGTGGTCACGGCAATGGCTGAATGTGCACCACGCGAACCGGCGTATCCGTCGTGGGGAGTTCGCGGTCGCACTTCGGGTGACTGAAATTCGATCTTACTGACCTGTAACTTCGGCTCTTGTGCTGATGCGTCCTTCAACAAACTGTTGCCTGGGCTACTCGAAGCGGCTAGCGTTCCACTCAGTTGGGATCAAGAGCCGGGGCGTGGGATCTCTGAGGGGAATTCGATTGGACGCGTATGCGTTAGTGCAGCACCCCGGCCGAATGGCGATCGGTACTTTGGCAGTCCTATGGTGAACGGGGTTTTCATCGCAACGGTTTTCGCGATGGTGGCCGCGCCCGGACCGTCATTCATGGTGTTGGTGAATGAGACATTGCGCCGTGGACGCGGGGCCGGTCTGGTGACCATCCTCGGCAGCAGTACCGGGCTGCTCATGTGGGCGGCGGCCTCCGCCCTCGGGCTGGCCGCGCTGACACAGACCTCCGAGCTGGTGTTCACCGTCTTCAAGCTGGCGGGCGCCTGCTACCTCTGCTACCTCGCGGTCATGACCGTGCGCAACCGGCGGAACTTCGGCCACCAGCAAGCGGAGGAAGTTGAGGAGCACGGCACGGCCGGCCTCTGGCGGTCCTACCGGTCAGGGCTGGTCACCAGTGTCGCCAACCCCAAAATGGCCACCGTCTACCTGGCGTTGATCCCGCAGTTCCTGCCCACCGGCGGCGGTTCGCCCGCCGACGTGGTCACGCTGACCACGGTGCAGATCATGATCAGCGCCGCCTGGTACGTGGTGGTGGTCGCCCTCGTAGGCCTGGCGAGACAGCTGCTGGTCATGCCGAAGGTACGGGTGGGACTGGCCTGGGTGAGCGGGGCGGTCCTGCTGGTGCTCGGGCTGCGCACCGCGGTGATGACGGGCCCCATGGTCTAGCTGACAGGACTCCGGACGATGGGCCCCGGAGATGACGGCCCCGGAGACGACGGGCCCCGGGCGGAACTGTCCGGCGGAACCGGCCTGCCGGAAATTGGCTGCCGGAAATGGTCTGGCGGAACGGCCGGAATAGCGAAGAACTGTCCAGGGAAGAGGGATTGTCTTGACGTCTCCTGAGAAAGTTGAAACTCAGGTGTGCGGGATCATCAGAGCCGCACTCGGCCCGTCCGCGCCGGCCGAGATCGGGCTTGATGACGACCTGCACGGACTCGGTATCGAATCGCTGACGATTCTTGAAATCGTCGTCCGCGTGGAGCAGGAATGCGGCATCACGATCGGCGACAGTGAGATATTCGAGGCCGCGCTGCGGCGGGTCGGCGATCTCGTGAAGCTGGCCCAGTCGCACGTAGGAAACTCCTAGAAAGAGGACCGGAACCAATGGTGCATTCGGCAGAAGCCTCGCTGACCGCTGAAGAAATCGTTCCCACGCACTGGTACAACGTGCTGTCCGACCTCACCGGCGTCGAGGACGCGGCGAAGCTGCGCCAGGCCAGGCCGGAGACCCGCCAGGACGGCGGCGCGGTCACCCCGCAGATCCCGTTGTCGATGTACCGGCAGAGCATGGGCCGGGAGCGCTTCGTGGAGATCCCGCAGCCGGTGCGTGAGGAGTATCTGCGCTGGCGCCCGACCCCGCTCAAGCGGGCCCGTGGGCTGGAGCGGCTCCTCGACACCCCCGCCCGGATCTACTACAAGTACGAGGGCACCAACACCACGGGCAGCCACAAGCTCAACACCGCGCTGGCACAGGCCTATTACTACAAGCAGGCCGGCATCACCAGCCTGACCACCGGCACCGGTGCCGGCCAGTGGGGCTCGGCCCTCGCCGTCGCCTGCCGCATCTTCGGCATCAAGTGCACGGTCTACATGGTCCGGGTCAGTTACGAGCAGAAGCCGTACCGCCGGATCATGATGGAGATGAACGGGGCCGAGGTCATCTCCAGCCCCAACAAGAACTCCGAGGCGGGCCGCGCCGCGCTGGCCCGCGACCCGAACACCGACGGCAGCCTGTCCATCGCCAACGCGGAAGCCTTCGAGCACGCCCGCCAGGTGGAGCGCTGCAACCTCTCGGTGGGCAGCGGCGAGAACCACGTCCTGCTCCACCAGACCGTGATCGGCCAGGAGGCCGTCCGGCAGTTCAACGCGATCGGCGACTTCCCGGATGTGGTGATCGGCTCGGTCGGCGCGGGGAGCAACTTCTCCGGTATCGCCCTGCCGTTCTTCCACGAGAAGGTGCGCCAGGGCCTGGACACCCGGTTCGTCGCGGTGGAACCGGAAGCCTGCCCCAAGCTCACCAAGGGCCGGTACGCCTGGGACTACAACGACTACACCGGCATCACACCGATGACGAAGATGTACACCCTGGGGCACACCTTCGTCTCGCCCGGCATCCACGCCGGCGGCCTGCGCTACCACGGCGCAGCTCCCCTGGTCAGCGCGATGTACCACCAGAAGCTGATCGAGGCGGTGGCCTACCCGCAGCGCCCGGTGTTCGAGGCCGGCATCACCTTCTCCAACGAGGAAGGCATCATCCCGGCCCCCGAGTCGGCGCACGCCATCCGGGCCGCGATCGAAGAGGCGCTGGTGGCCAAGAAGGAGGGCAAGGAGAGGGTCATCCTCTTCAACCTCAGTGGCCACGGGCTGCTCGACCTTTCGGCCTACGAGCAGTTCCTCAGCGGGAACATGACCGACATGGCGGCATCGGACGAGTTGATCGCCGCATCGCTCGGCCGTCTGCCGGCCATGTCCGACCTGGGCGCGGAAGCGCGCTGAGGACGGACTCCAGGGAGGGGGTGACAGGCCGTGCGACACCTGACCGACAAGGTGCTGGACGTGGCGATCGTGGGCACCGGTCCACGCGGGATCTCGGTGTTCGAGCGGATCGCGGCCAATCTGACGGCCGAACCGGAGCCGCGGAGCATCAGAATCTGGCTGATCGACGCGGTGGAACTGGGGGCGGGCCGGATCTGGCGGACCGACCAGGAGACCTGCTTCCTGATGAACACCGTGGTCGGTGAGATCAGTATGTTCTCCGGGGTCTCCGACGGTGAGCGCTGCCGGCCGGGCGCCGGCCTGTCCTTCCTGCAGTGGCTGCACTCACAGCCGGACCCGGCGCTGTCCGTTCTCGGCCATGACGACTACGCGCCGAGGTACGCCTACGGCAGGTATCTGCGGTACGTGTACGGCTCGGTGGTACGCGGTATGGCCGGGCTCGGCGAAGTGGTCGAGACCGTCGGCAAAGTGACCTCCTTACGGGAGAACGGGCACAGCTACGCACTCCAGGTGTCCACCGTGGAAGGGGAGTTCACCGTCACCGCCGACGCGGTGGTGATCACCACGGGGCACGCACCGGCGGAGCTCTCCGATGACCAGCCCGAACTGACGCGGTTCGCGCGGGACAGGCCCGGACTCCGCTATCTCAGCGGGGATTCGGCCGCCGACCTGGACCTGGCCTCGATCGAGCCGGACGCCGCTGTCGGTGTCGTGGGCCTCGGCCTGTCCTTCTACGACATCCTGATGTCCTTCACGCTCGGCCGTGGCGGGACGTTCGAGAAGAGCGCCGACGGGACGCTGTCGTACGTACCGAGCGGCAAGGAACCCAGAGTGGTGGCGGGCTCGCGCAGCGGACTGCCGATCCGTTCGCGCGGCCGCAACCAGAAGCACGTGACCGCCCGCGCGGCACCGGAGTTCCTCACATCGGCCGCCGTCGGCCGGCTGCGCGAGCGCAACATGGCGCACCGGGGCAACCCGGCCCTGGACTTCGACCAGGACGTGCTTTCCCTGCTGGCGGCCGAGATCAACCATGTGTACTACACCACCCAGGCCAGGACCCAGCACGGACCGGAGTGCGCCGATGCCGTCGCCGCCGAACTGCGCGCACGGGGACCGGAACTGGCGAGCTGGCGCGAGGTGGCTCTGCGCTACGGACTACAGGACGTGGAGCCGGTCGACCTGGACCGGCTGTCCAGACCGTTGCAGGCCAAATGGTTCGACTCCGCTGCCGGCCTGGTCGCCGAGGTCAGACGCATCCTGCTCGCCGACATCGCGGAGGCCGGCCAGGGCAACAGGGACAGTCCGCTCAAGGCCGCGCTCGACGCCATCCGGGATTCCCGCGAAGTGCTGCGGCACGCTGTCGACTTCGGCGGCCTGACTCCGGAATCCCACCGGACCGACTTCCTCGGCCGGTTCGTCACCCGGACCTCATCGCTGTTCACCGGCCCGCCGCTGGAACGCACCGTGCAGTTCCTGGCGTTGATCGACGCCGGAGTGCTCGAAGTGGCCGGTCCGGACGTGGTGTACGGATGCGACACCGGGTCGGGCCGGTTCTTCCTGGAGTCCCCGGCCGTCGAGGACTCGCGCCGACACTGCGATGTCCTGATCGACTCGCGGATCCCGGCCGCCGGCCTGGTCCGCAACACCGATCCGCTGATGCGGCAGCTGGCCGACGAGCGGCTGGCCGTCGGGTTCGTACACGACGATGCCGGGGAGACATTCGAAACCGGCGCACTGCACATCACCCCGGCCGAACGCCGGGTGATCGCCGCCGACGGCCGGACGCACCGGGCCGTCTACGCGCTGGGCATCCCGACCGAGGGGGTGTGCTGGTTCACCCAGATAGGCAACGGCCGGCCGGGCGTACCCACCTCGTTCTCCAGGGACGCCGACGTGATCGCACTCAGCGTGCTGCGCCGGGCCACGTCCGACGCCTTCCAGTGACCAACGCCTGTCACTGACCAACGCCTTCCAGTGACCAACGCCTTCCAGCGACCGAAACCTTCCGGCGGTCAACGCCTTCCACTGATCGGGGACAAGTTGTCCGGGCAAGACGATGCGTACCGGGAGTTCCGGGCCGCGCGGGACCTTCTGCTGCACCACGCCGATGACCAGGACGCCGCGCGTGCGGCGTTCAAGTGGCCACGGCCCCGGTGGTTCAACTGGGCGATCGACTGGTTCGACCGGATCGCCGAGGGCAACGACCGGGTGGCCCTGCGCATCGTCGGCCAGGGCGAGCTGACCTTCCAGGAACTTTCCCGGCGTTCCGACCGGGTCGCCGGCTGGCTGCTTTCGCAGGGCGTACGCCGGGGCGAGGTGGTGATGCTGCTGATGGACAACCGGATCGAGCTGTGGGAGCTGATGCTCGCACTGATCAAGATCCGGGCCGTCGTCGCACCCGCCTTCATCACCATCTCGCCCGAGGAACTGCGTACGAGGATCGGCAGGGCCGGAGCGCGGCATGTGATCGCCGACCACCGGATCGTGCCGGGACTCGCGGTGGACGGCCTCGTGGACGGTCTCCAGGCGAAGATCATCGTGGGCGGGGAGCACGAGGGCTGGACCGGCTTCGCCAACTCGGAAGGGCACGAGGGCGGTTACGTACCGGAAGGCCCCACCGAGGCCGACGAGCCGCTGTTCTACTACTTCACCTCCGGCTCCACCGCACGGCCGAAACTGGTGGTGCACACACACGTCAGCTACGCGATCGGGCATCTGGCGAGCATGTACTGGAACGGGCTGAAGCCAGGGGATGTGCACCTCAACGTCTCCGCCCCGGCCTGGGCGAAGTACCCATGGAGCTCGCTGTTCGGGCCCTGGAACGCCGAGGCCACCGTGGTGTCCATGGACAGCGCCGACGCCACCCCGCAGCGGCTGCTCGAAGTGTTGCGGAGCGGGACGGTCACCAGCTTCTGTGCGCCGCCCAGCATCTGGAGGGCACTGATCCGGACCGGGCTGCCCGACGGCCTGCCCGGGTTGCGGCACGCGGTGAGCGTCGGCGAGCCGCTCATGGGCGACGTGGTCGAACAGGTACGCAAACTGGCCGGGGTGACCGTCCGCAACGGGTTCGGGCAGTCCGAGGTCACCGCGATGGCCGGGGTCACCGCCTCCTCACCGGCGGCCCCGGTCTCCATGGGCTACCCGCTGCCCGGCTACGAACTGGTGGTGGTCAAGCCCGGCACCGACGAGCCGGCTCAGGAGGGAGAACTCTGCCTGGACCTGTCCAACGGTCCGGTCGGCATGATGAGGGGCTACCTGGACCCGGAGGACAACGCCACCAGCCACACCCCGGGCGGCCTGTACCGGACCGGTGACCTGGCCCGGTGGGACAGCGACGGGTCCCTGGTCTGTCTCGGTCGGCGCAAGGACGTGTTCGAGGGGCCGGACGGCGTGCCGATCGCGCCCCTGGAACTGGAGCACGTGCTGGTGCTGCACCCCGCCGTCGCCGAACTGTCCGTAGTGCCGGTGTCCGAGGGCACGGCACTGCTGCCCAAGGCGTACGTCGTGCTCTCCGCCGGGTGGAACGCCAGCCGGGCCACCGCCGAGGTGCTCTTCGCGTACCAGCGGGAACAGCTGCCCGCGCCCAAGCTCGTACGGTTCGTGGAGTTCGTGGACGGCCTGCCGCGCACCGAATCGGGGAAGGTCCAGCGAGAGGCCGTGCGGTTGCTGCGGAGGTCCCGGAACGTCGAGTACACCGCCGAGCTGCCGACTGCCCAGGCGTAGTTGATCAACGTACGGATCGCGCTCTTAAACGGTCGCCCCTGGTCGATTAGAGTGCTCCGCCATGAGCGCATCAACCACTCCCCTCTGGGGCCGCACCGAGCAGCAGGACTTCCGCAGCCGGGTGCGCGGATGCCTGCTGGGCGGTGCGCTGGGCGATGCGCTCGGGGCGGGTGTCGCGGGGCAGGGGCTCGACGCCATACGCGAGACCCATGGGGCCGGCGGCCTCACCGACTTCGTCGCCGTGTACGGCAGACGCGGGGCGGTCACGGCCGCGACCCAGCTCTCCCTGTTCACCGTCGACGGTCTGATACGGGCGCAGGTCCGGCGGGACACCGGTGCCTGGCATCCGCCCACCGATGTGTACCGGGCCCATCTGCGGTGGGCGGCGACCCAGCGCGACTGGGGCCCCGACGAGCGCCGCACGGACAACGGCTGGCTCGCCTGCGAGGAGTGGCTGTACACCCGCCGCGACCCCGAACGGAGCTGTCTGACGGGGTTCGGCGACGAGGTGATGGGCACCCTGGACAAACCCAGGAACCCGGAGGCGCGCGACGCGTCGGCCGTCAGCCGGTCCGCGCCCTTCGGGCTGCTCGTCGGCTGGGAGCCGGGGCTCGTCTTTCAACTGGCCGTCGAATGCGCCGCGCAGAGCCACGGCCACCCCACCGGCTACCTCAGCGCCGGGGCGCACGCCGTCATCGTGCACGGGCTCGCGCGCGGCGAGAGCCTCGACGCGGCGGTGCAGCACGCGCTGGGCCAGCTGACCCCTCGCCCCGGCCACCAGCCGGTCACCGACGCCCTCCAGCACGCGCTCGGCGCCGTACGCCAGGGGATGCCCAGCCCCACCCGCGTCGAGTCGCTGGGCGACGGCGAACTGGCCGATGAGGCACTCGCGATCGGGGTGTACTGCGCGCTGGTCGGCGAGGACGTACGCCATGGGCTGCGCCTCGCCGTGAATCACAGCGGCCCGTCCCAGGCCACCGGCGCCATCTGCGGCAGCCTGCTGGGCGCCCTGCACGGCGAGACCGCGCTGCCGCCGGGCTGGCTCGCGGAGCTGGAGGGACGTGCGACGGTGCTCCAGCTCGCCGACGACTTCTCGATGGAGATGACCCAGGGCCCGGCGCTGCACAGCCCGGCGCTCACCACACCGGCCTGGCTCTCCCGCTACCCGAGGGGATGACGGGCTGAGCCGACCGGCCTGGCGGACGCCACCGCGTACGTACAGCCGCGCCGCGCCCCCGGTCAGCCGTCAGCCGTCAGCCGTCAGCGCCTTCGCGCCCCCGCACCTTCGCGTCGGCCGCGCCGCCCTGCGCCGGTACGGCAGCGGCCGACGCGGCGTCCGGGCCGTCGCCGTCCATGTTGACCTTCGCGATGATCGCGTCGCGCTCCGGTGTGTCCTCCGGCTTGATGAAGCCGATGAGGATGTAGAGCACCAGTGAGATCGCGAGTGGCAGCGAGACCTGCCACTCCAGGGCGACGTCCGTGTTGGTGGATCCGTCCAGGTGGTAGTTGGTGAAGTAGAACGCGAGCAGCCCCGCGGCCCAGCTGACCAGCGCCGCCGTCGGCCCGGACTTCCGGAACGAGCGCAGCAGGCCGAGCATGAACGGGATCGCGATCGGGCCCATCAGACCGGCCACCCACTTGATGACGACCGAGATGATGTCCTTGAACGTGGGCGAGTTGATCTGGGTCGCCAGCGCCATCGACAGGGCGAGGAAGCCGAGCGTCGAGATCCGCGCGGCCAGCAGCCCGGTGCGGCTGCTCCACTCGCGGGCCGACTTGGACATGGCCGGGGCGATGTCCCGGGTGAAGACGGCGGAGATGGCGTTGGCGTCCGACGAGCACATGGCCATTGTGTGCGAGAAGAAGCCGACGACGACCAGGCCGAGCAGGCCGTGCGGCAGCAGCGACTCGGACATCAGCGCGTACGCGTCCGACGCGTCCGGCTTCTGCGCGTGCACCAGCAGCGGCGCGCACCACATGGGGAAGAAGAGGACGGCGGGCCAGACCAGCCAGAGGACGGCGGACAGCGTGGCCGAACGGGTCGCGGAGCGCGGGGAGTCGGTGGCCATGTAGCGCTGGGCCTGGTTCCACATGCCGCCGTTGTACTCGAAGGTCTTGATGAAGAGATACGCCAGCAGGAACGTCATCGTGTAGGGGCCGGCCGTCGGGTCGGTGTGGCCGCTGGGGAGCTTGTCCCAGACCGTCCACAGCGTGCTGAAGCCGTCGAGCTTGCCCATGGCGGCGACCAGCATCGCGACACCGGCGACCAGCTGGATGATGAACTGCCCCAGCTCGGTGAGCGCGTCGGCCCACAGACCGCCGACCGTGCAGTAAATGGCCGTGATCACACCGGTGATGAAGATGCCCTGGGTGATGGTGATGCCGGTGAAGACGGCGAGCAGGGTGGAGATGGCCGCCCACTTGGCACCGACGTCCACGATCTTCAGCAGCAGCCCGGACCAGGCCAGCGCCTGCTGGGTCTGGATGTTGTAGCGGTCCTTCAGGTATTCGAGCGGTGAGGCCACATGCAGCCGGGAGCGCAGCCGGTTCAGCCGGGGCGCGAAGAGCTTCGCGCCGATCCCGATGCCGATGGCGATCGGGAGCGACCAGGTGACCATGGATGTGAGTCCGTACTGGTACGAGATTCCGGCGTACCCGGTGAACATCACCGCGCTGTAGCCGGACATGTGGTGGGAGATGCCCGACAGCCACCACGGCATTCTGCCGCCGGCGGTGAAGAAGTCGCTCACGTTGTCCACACGCTTGTGGGACCAGAAGCCGATCGCGATCATCACGCCGAAGTAACCGATGAGCACGGTCCAGTCGAGACTGTTCATGTGCCCCCTCCAGGGGTCCGCCTGTACTGAGTTCATCTCGATGAACCGCGATGGAACCTCGATGAACGGGAAACGCTTCGCCAGTACGTCGATCGGGCGGCGCCCCCGTGCGGGACCGGGGGCTTCACGGATTGAACCCTCTGTGCCAAGGGCCGGTCAAGGGTTCAGCGATCACAAGTATGAACAGGGGTCAGTAAGTCGAACGATTTTGCGTCCTCTTGACTCACGGACCCGTTGCTCTCGGAGTGACGGGGGCCACACCATGAGCGGGCACTTCGCCAGCGGCAGCCATCCGGAGGCAGAACGGCAGGACCGCACGGGATGCGGGTCCCGTGCGGTCCGAGAAAAGGAGGTCCAACTGAGCTGTTCAGCGCATCAGTTCACCGGCATTGACTAGCAGCGACTGCCCGGTGATGGCCCGCGCGCGGTCGGAGGCCAGGAAGATCGCGGCGTCCGCCACGTCACCGTCCGTCGCCAGCTCGGGCAGGGCCATCCGGCCGGTCAGCCGGCTGAGCACCTCCGCCTCGGGGACGCCCTCGGTGTGCGCGGTGAACTGGACGAACGCCTGCACCGGCGGCCCCCACATCCAGCCGGGCAGCACGGTGTTCACCCGGATCCGGTGCGGCCCCAGCTCGCGCGCCATGGAGTACATGGCCGAGGTGAGCGCGCCCTTCGACGCCGCGTACGCGGCCTGGTGCACCTCTGACGGTGCGGCCACCGCCGACTGTGTCCCGACGATGACGACCGATCCGCCCCGCGCCTTGAGCCCGGGCAGGCAGGCCCGTGTCATCCGCAGCGTACCGAGCAGGTTGACGTCGATGACGCCCTGCCAGGTGGTGAAGTCGGCGTCCTCGATCCCGCCGAAGTAGCCGTCCCAGGCGGCGACATGGACCACCGCGTCGATCCCGCCGAACCGCTCGACCGCCAGCGCGGCGAGGGCGTCGCACTGTGACTCGTCGCCGATGTCCGTGGGCAGATGGGCGGTCCGGGTGCCCGAGGGGTCGATCTCGGCGGCTGCCTTCACGAGGTTCGCCTCGGTGCGCGCGCCGAGTACGGCGTTGCCACCGTCCCGTACGACCGCCGCGGCCACCTGGTGGCCGAGCCCGGCCCCGACGCCGGACACGACGACGGTCTTCCCCGCGAGCGCCGCGCCCTGCGATTCCGTGGGGCGGGATTCCGTGGCACGGCTTTCCATGGTGGGGCCCTCCGGACTCTGGCAGTTTTCCTGACGGAGCGTCAGAGTAGGTCCGTCCAGCGGTGGAACGGAAGAGGGAGGACGGGGTGCCGATGAGCGAGAAGTCAGGGAGCGGAAGCGGAACCGGGAGCGGAAGTGCGGCGGTCGGCGGGGGTGCGGGCGGCGGGCAGGCGGCCGGTGGCACCCGGAGCGAGGTGTACGGCGAGCTGGCCTCGGTCGGGCCGTACGGGGTGCGGCCCGGCCACGCCCTGATCACCATGGTGGAGCCTCATCCGGGCCATGAGTACGCGTACAACCGGTGGTACGAGGACGACCACTTCTACGCCGGTGCCATGGCGATGCCCTGGATGTACTCGGGCCGCCGCTGGGTCGCCACCCGGGAGCTCCAGGAACTGCGCTACCCGGAGAAGTCGGCGGTCGCCCAGCCGGTGACGGCCGGCTGCTACATCACGACGTACTGGGTGACCGAGGGCCGCTACGACGAGCACATGAAGTGGACCGTCGGCATCAACAAGCGGCTGAACCGGGACGGCCGGGTCTACCAGGACCGTACGCATGTCTTCACGTCGTTCCAGGACCACGAGGCGACGGTCTACCGGGACGGGGCCGCCGGGCCGCGCGACTTCCACGCGCTCGACCATCCGTACGCGGGTCTTGTCGTCGAGGTGGTCGACGCCGAAGGACCCGAACAGCGGGCCGAGTTGCTGGAGTGGCTGCGGGCGAAGCATCTGCCGAAGCGGCTCGCGGGCGGGCCGGCGGCGATGGTGACGATCTTCCGGCCGACACCGCTGCCGAGCGACCGGATGGCGTATGTGAAGCAGGTGGAGGGGGTGGACACCCGGCTCACGCTGCTCTGGTTCCTGGAGACCGACCCGAGGGAGGTCTGGGAACAGTCCTTCACCGGGCTCGACGGGGATCTGGCCGAGCGCGGGCTGGGGCGGGTGGAGCTGGTGGCGCCCTTCGTGCCGACCGTGCCGGGAACCGACCGCTACGTCGACCAACTGCGCTGACCGGGGCGGCTGCGGCGGCTGTTCAGGACCGGCGGCTTCGGCTGGGGCGGGCGGCCTTGTCCGGACAAGCGGCCGGTCATGGCCGGGCCCGCCCGGTCATGACCGAGCCCCCTCGGCCGGGACGGCGATCCAGTCGAGAGGGCTCTTGTTCAACGAGCGGGGTGACCATGGGGGCCGGGGATCAGTCGAGAGTGAACGCGCCCTGGCCCACTTCGTTCACGAAGCTGTTCCACGAAGCGGGAACAAAGGTGATCGACGGGCCGTCGGCGACTTTTGAGTCCCGCACGGCGATGGCCTGCGTGAGCGGTGACTTGACCTCGACGCATGCACCATTACCCGTGGAATACGAAGACTTGGTCCAGGACTCGGTCGCACCCTGCTGAATTGCCATGTTCGCTCCGGTATGCAGTGGTCGTGTGCGCCGCCGTTCTCGGTGGCGTGGTCGACGCTACTCGCGAACTCCGCTGTCCGAGACGGCCGTTCACCCGACCGGATGGCTTATGCCGGTTCAGTCTTCCGCTCCGGGGCAGCTGGGGTGTACCGTGCCGACCTTGAATCCAGGAATCGGACATAGCTGGCTATTCAGCGTGCGTAGCCCTTGGCGATATCCATGATGAACTGCCGCGTCTGATCCACGTTGAGGGCCTGCGCGCGCAAGTGCTCATACATCACGCTGTACTTCTGCACATCGTGCGCTTTCTCCAGATAGAGGTCGCTGGTGACGCCCTCGATGTAGACCACGCTGGAGTCCGCCGCGTCGGGGAATTCCAGAATGGCGTACTGGCCGTTGATGCCGGGGTGCGCGCCCACGGCGAACGGCAGTACCTGCACGGTGACATGGGGGAGCTGGGACAGCTCGACGAGGTGTTCCAGCTGGGCGATCATCAGCTGCTTGTCGCCGATGACCCGGAGCAGCGCGGACTCGTCGATCACGACCCAGAGCCGCAGCGGGGACTCGTCGGCGCTGACCCGCTCCTGGCGGCGCAGCCGGACCTGGACCCGCTTCTCGATGTCGGTCACGGCGGTCTCCGGCAGCGCGCCGGCGATCAGGGCCTCGGCGTACTGCTTGGTCTGGAGCAGCCCCGGGACGACCTGCGGGTCGTACACGCGCAGGCTGGCCGCGTCGGTCTCCAGGCCGATGTAGACGCTGTACGGGATGTCGCCGAAGGCGTGCCACCAGCCCTGCTGGCGGGAGTCCTTGGCCATTTGCATCAGCGAGTCGACGATCCGGACGTCCTCGACCTCGTACACGCCGCAGAGGTCGCGGACATCGCGCTGGCTGATGGAGCGGCGGCCGTTCTCCAGGCGGCTGATCTTCGACTGGGAGACGAGCAGGCGCTCGGCGACCTCCTCGGCCGTCATGCCCTTGAGCTCACGGAGCCTGCGCAGCTCCTGGCCGAGCCGGCGCCGCCTGACAGTGGGATTGACGTTGGACGCCACGGGAACTGCACCTCCGGCATTGACGTACTGAGCCCTACCGCGATGTGCCCGGTAGGTCTTACTGCTCAGCAGATTGCCACCAATGCAACGCGCTGCGCTGGGAAATGGCCAGAGAGTGAGCGCGCGGGGCCGGCGACGTGCCGGCCCCGCGCGCTCGTGTTGCGGCTCCCGAACCGGGTCTTGGGGACGTCGGTGCGGCGGCTCTGATGCTCGTTCGTGCTCGTGGTGCGGTTGAGCTCACCCGGTGCGGCTGGGCTCAGTGCGCCGCCACGCGGGCCATGGACCCGTGGTGCGACTGCATCGGCGCGGCGTTGCCCGGTGCCGGTGCTGCTCGGCGCGGCTGTGCCACCGCACCGTTCTGGACGTCCATGACGGCGTGCGCCACGAGACCGCCCATGGGGTCGTGTCTGATCAGGTCCCGGAGGCGGGAGCGTGATGAGCGCCCCTCGTTGCCGGGGTAGAGGTGCTTGCCGAGCCCCACTGCGTGAGCGAGCGCGGCGAGCGCCGCGGTCCGCGGGTCCGGCGGTACGCCGGTGCGGATCGCACTGTCCAGCCGGGCCCTGATGTCCCGGCTGATCGCTGTCTCCGTCGCCTGGTAGCGAGTCGTCGGCAGCACTCCGCACATCTGGCCCGCCACGGCATGCACCATGCCGCACCGCTCCAGATGAGCGAGGTAAATCTGGCGGAGCCCCAGCCGGGGCCCGCCGATCCAGTGAACTGCCCGGACCGGGCTGCCGCGCCTGCGCAGCAGTTCCAGTGCGGAGTCCAGTGTTGGATCTCCTGTCGGCCGTGCCATCACCACGGCGATACGATCCCCGTCCGGGGCTATCCGTCCTGCCAGAGCCAGCTCTACTAGCTGGGCTCCGGCCAGGCCGAGGTCGAGCGACTGCGGCTGCGCTGTGGTACCCGTGGTCGGGTCCAGAGCGAGCAGTAGAAGCTCTTCCGGAATCGTTCTGCGGCTCCTGCCCATCCATGCCTCCCCGCGTGGATGAGTGACAGGGTGACCCCTCTCACATTGGTCTGTCGAGAGCGCCTGGGTGTTTTGCACCGGAATCTAGATGTATGTCGTTCTCGTCCGGTGCAGCGGTTAAGCGCCCACACAGGACACTGGTAGATGGTTCGGACAGGCGGGAATTCCCGCGCGGCGTATCCAGGAGGCATCGGTGGCGGGCGAGTCCCCCGACAAGTCGGAGCAGCGGAAGTCGTCAGAGGGAACGGCTCCCGGTACGAGCGATCCGAGGCTTGCGGTCTTCCGCTCGGTGCCGGATCCGGAAGCGGGCGCGGCGTCCGGGTCGCAGTCGGGCGACGCACGGCTGCGTGAGGCGGTGGCCGCGTGGGTCGCGGCGGCGGACGAGCCGGCGGGTGACCCGTCGGGCGAGTCGGCGGACGGGCCGTCGGACGGTTCGTCGGACGGGAAGGATCCGTCGGGCGCGGACGGTGCGGCTGGTGCGGCTGGTGCAGCCGATACGTCTGGTGCGGATGGTGCGGAGGGTGCTGCGGAGGAGGCCTCGAAGACCCATGTGATGGCCGGGTCCCCTGTCGACACGCCCGAAACGACCGACGAAGACGAATCCGACTCGAACGCGAAGTCGACGGGTGAGGGCGCTCAGGGCGCTTCCGGGGCCGCAACCGCGTCCGAGGCGCCTCAGGGTGCCCCGGAGGGCGCGGGGGCGCACACGGGCGCTTCAGGCGGCGCGGACGACCCCGCCGAGGCGAACGGTGACGCGGATTCCGACGATGCGCCGGAGAACGCGGCGATCGGGACGGACGGAACGAGTACCGACACCACGAGCGACACCACAACGGGCACCACGGACGCGAAGGCATCCGAGGGTGCTGGGTCTGGGTCTGGGTCTGGGTCCGGGTCTGGCTCTGACGCGGACTCCGGCGCCGGTGCGGATGCGGACGACGCCGGGGCTGAAGCGGAAGCCGACAAGCCGGCTGCGAAGCCTGCTGCCCGTGCGGACGCAGAGTCCGACGCCGACGGGAAGACGGACGCCGACGCCGAAGCGGATGCCGCGACCGCCGACACCACCGCCGGGGACACGCCCGGCGCCACGTCGGACGCGAAGCCGGAAGCCGAGCCCGACGTCGCAAACGCAAAGTCCGCCCCGAAGGGCGATGCGAAGGATGACGCGAAGGCCGAAGCGAAGGCCGAAGCGAAGGGCACCCCAAAGGCAGGCGAGAAGGCCGACGAGAAGGACGCCCCGAAGGCCGACGACGAGGCCGTCGATCAGCCCACCGGTATCTTCCGTGTCCCTTCCCGCCCCGTGATCGACCGGCCCACCACCACGCTGAAGCGCAGCACCTTCGTGCCGCTGCGGCCCGACGACGTACCCGGTGAGCGGAAGAAGCAGCCCGCCCCGGTCCCGTCGCCCGCCAAGCCCCCGGCCGGGATCCCCGCCGCGAGCAGCACCACCAGCGCCACCGGTCCCACCGCCACCGCGGCCGGTGCCGGTGCCGCGCAGCCGGGCGTCGTCGAGCCGACCCGGCAGCTGGCGATGCCGCCCAAGCCGCCGCTCGACCTGCTCGCCGAGCTGACCAACAAGCCGGCCCCGCCGGAAACCCCGGTGCGGACCGTCGTCCGCCGGTTCAAGATCTGGACACCGCTGGTGATCCTGCTGCTGATCATCTTTGCAGTCGTACAGGCAGTCCGGCCGCTTCCCGATCCGAGCCTGACCCTGACCGCCGCGCCGTCGTACTCGTTCGGCGGGTCCAAGGTCACCCTGCCCTGGCCGAGCGAGGGCCAGGGGAAGATCTCCGTGGCGGGGCTCGGCACCGTGGACGGTTTCGGGGACGAGAAGCCCGTGCCGATCGCGAGTATGGCCAAGTCGATGACGGCCTACCTGATCCTGCAGGACCACCCGATGAAGCCCGGTGCGAAGGGCGCGTCGATTCCGGTCGACGCCACGGCGGAGAAGGAAGGCCACTACGACAAGACCGGTGGTGAGTCCACTCTCAACACCATCAAGAAGGGCGACGTCCTCTCCGAGAAGGACGCGCTCAGCGCGATCATGATCCCGTCGGCGAACAACGTCGCGCGGCTGCTCGCCCGCTGGGACTCGGGCTCGGAAGCGGTGTTCGTGAAGAAGATGAACGACACCGCCAAGAAGCTCGGCATGACCAACACGAAGTACACCGACCCCTCGGGGCTGACCGCCTCCACGGTCAGCACGGCTGCCGACCAGGTGAAGCTGGGCCAGGAGCTCGTGAAGATCCCGGCGTTGATGGACATCACGAAGCTCCCGAGCTGGACCGACCCGTCGGGCAAGACCTGGGGCAACTACAACCGGCTGGTCCCCTACAACGGTGCGATCGGCATGAAGACCGGCTCCACCACCAACGCCGGTGCCAGCCTGCTCTTCGCCGCGGAGCAGAAGGTCGGCGGCACGACGCAGTACATCGTCGGAGCGATCCTCTCGCAGCACAAGACGCCGATCATCGACACGGTGAACGCGGTGAGCAAGACAGCGCTGCTGGCCACCGAGTCCGCGCTCACCTCGCGGAACGTGGTGAAGAAGGGCGAGGTCGTCGGTTACGTGGACGACGGGCTCGGCGGGCAGACCCCGGTCGTCGCCACCAGGGACTTCGAGGCGGCCGGCTGGGCCGGTCTGAAGGTCGACATCAAGATCGGCAACAGCAAGACGATTCCGCACTCGGCGAAGGCCGGGACGGTCGTCGGCCAGCTGACCGTCGGCTCCGGACCGGGCAAGGTCTCCGCCCCGGTCGCCCTCCAGAAGGATCTTCCGGAGCCCGGCTTCGGAGCGAAGCTGACCCGCGTCGGCTGAGCGCCCGACCGGGCACCTCACTCCGGCATCCATCAGGCGCCCGGTCAGGTGCCCAACCAGGCGCCCGACCAGGCGCCCGACCAGGCGTCCGAGTGAGTATCAGGGCTGCCGCCTCCGGCCTTCACGACCGGCGGCGGCAGCCCATTTCGTACGTGTTAGCGTCGCTGGGCAACTCTGGGCGCGGGGACTGCGTCCTCCTTCGCAGGAGAGCGAGCCTTGGTGACCACAGCAGACCCGACACGTGAAGAAGGCAGAGGGAGCCCCCGCGCCGGGGGCCGTACCGGCCTGCTCTCACGGGGTGACGGGCCGGGGCAGCGGCCCTCGGACCGGATGCCGTGGACCTGGCCGGCCGCCCACCCCGTCGTCACCGCGACCGCCGTGGCCGCCGTCGCGCACATCCTCTGGTTCTTCTTCTTCGCCAACAGTGGTGGCGACCTCGCGGCGCAGGACGCCTGGGCCGAGTTCGTCGGCCGCCACCCGGCGTCCGCGTACAACCTCGCCTGGTACGGCGGGATGCACCCCGTCTCGTACAGCGTGGTCTCGCCGTATCTGATGTCCGTGCTCGGTGTCCGTACGACGATGATGATCGCCGGGACGGTATCGGCCGCGCTGACCGCGCTGATCCTCGTGCGGCTGCGCGCCGTCCGTAATCCGCTGCTGTGCGCGCTCGCCGCCGACTTCGCGTTTCTCTGCAACGCGCTGTCCGGCCGGGTCACGTTCGGCCTCGGCACGATGTTCGCGCTGGGCGCGGTGGCCGCGGTCTTCTGCTGGCCGCACCGCTGGCGCACCCGCCGCTGGGCGAAGGCCTGGGTCGCCGCCCCGCTCGCCGGGCTCGCCACCGCGAGCAGCCCTGTGGCGGGGCTCTTCCTGGGTGTGGTGGCAGCCGCGCTCTTCCTCAACAAGCGGCGCCCCGGCGCCTATGCGCTGGGGCTCGCACCGGTCGCCGTGGTCGCGCTGTCCGCCTGGCTGTTCCCGTTCTCCGGCACCCAGCCGATGTCGGTGGGGACGGCTTCGCTCCCCCTCCTCTACGGGGTGTTCGTCCTCTTCCTGGTCCCGAAGGAGTGGCGCACGGTCCGTACGGGCGCGGCCGTGTACGCGCTGGGCGTGGTGCTCACCTGGCTGATCAACTCGGAGATCGGCTCGAACATCTCCCGGCTGCCGATGCTCTTCGCAGGGGTGGTGCTGCTCGCGGCGCTGCCGTACACGGTGCCGAAGTCGCGCAAGTGGTACGCCCTGGTGATCGCGTTCATCGGGCTCAATGTGTGGATCGGCTTCAAGGGCGTCGACGACGTGGTGCGCACCGCCCCCGCCGCCTCCTGGACCCGGGAACTCGCCCCGCTGGTCAACCAGCTCCAGAAGAGGGGCGCGGACAAGGGCCGGGTCGAGGTCGTCCCGGCCAAGAGCCACCGGGAGGCCTCCGCGCTCTCCCCGTACGTCAATCTGGCCCGCGGCTGGAACCGCCAGGCCGACATGGAGCGCAACCCGATCTTCTACGACGACACCCTCGACTCCGTCAACTACAAGGCCTGGCTGGCCCGCTGGGCGGTGCGGTACGTCGTACTGCCCACGGGGACGCCGGACACCGGGGCCGGCCAGGAGGAGAAGCTCGTCCAGGACGGTCTGCCGTATCTCAAGCGGCTCTGGGGCGACGACAACTGGCAGCTGTTCGCCGTCGACCGGCCGACGCCGATGGCCGACCCGCCGGGCACCGTGGAGCGCGCCGAGGAGGGTGGGCTGACCGTCCGGGTGAAGCAGCGGGGCCGGGTGCTGATCCGGATCCCGTACTCGCCGTGGCTGGGTCTGGTCGACGACGAGGGCAAGAGCGTCGAGCCGCCGCAGGAGACGGAGGCGTCCAAGGGGCGCGGCGAGGGCGAGCCGAAGGCCTTCGCCAACACGCACGGCTGCCTGGCGAAGACGGACAAGGACGCGGACGGCGACGAGTGGACGGAACTGCTCGCCCCGAAGGCCGGTGTCTACCGGCTGGCTTCGCCCTACCGGCTGCCGCGCGGGACACCGTGCCCGGACGAACTGAAGGACACCCTGCCCGCGGGCGCCCCGGACCAGCGGGTGGCTCCGGGCCACCCCTGAGCGTGGGCGCTCCTGATCCTGGGACGCCCCAGTCTCCCGTGGTTCCTGGGGTGTCCCTCCCTCAGATCCGCTTCGCGCTGCGCAGTGTCGCCGCGTAGTAGCCGTTGCCGTCGAGGCGGGAGGTGCCACCCTTGTCGCCGATGGTCGGGCCGTTCACCTCTTCGCGGCTGGAGACGAAGATCAGGTGGCCGTCCGTGTCGTGGCCCATGTACATGCCGATGTGGTCGAGCCGCTGCCCGGTCCGCTGGTCGAGCTTGAAGAACACCAGGTCACCGGGTTGCAGGACATCGATCGAGGTCGGCCGGTCCGCAGGCGTGATGCCCTTGAGCGGGATGACATCGGCGCCCAGCTTGGAGCGGCCGATGCCGTTCGCGGTACGGGGCAGGCCGTCACCCTGGCCGTCCAGCGGGGCGAGCGGGTAGCGCGCGCGGTAGCCGAAGACCGTCCGCATGAAGCCGGAGCAGTCGATCGCGCGGTACCGCGGCTTCTGCGGCTTGCGGGTGACACCGTTGCGGAAGGTGTACGGGATGCCGAGGTAGTCGAAGAAGTCCGACTGTTCGAGGCGCAGATCGTTGCCCTCGCTGCCTTCCGGGTTGATCGGCCCGAAGTTCGCGTCGCCCGCGTACGGGACGCCCTCGTCGTCCTTCTTGACCGGCGCCCCTTCCACGTACTGGAAGGCGAACGCGAAGAGGTCGTCCTCCTCGCTGCCGTAGTACTTCTTGAACCAGTCCTGGAACCACTGCTGCTTCTCGGCGCCCTTCTTCCACTTCTCGGGCATCAGCCGCACCCAACTCTCCGTGACGACACGGGACTTGGTGTTGGCCGGCTCCGCGAAGGTGCGGGACGGGCCGGTGAGCGTCGCCGTGCGGGCCGCGTCGGTGAAGGTGGCGAGCACCTTGCCGTCGGCGTCGCGCAGGACGGTACGGGCAGGCGAGTTGAGCCGTTCCCAGGTCTTCCCGGTCTTCAGCGAGTCGCCCGCGGTCCGCAGACCGGGCTTGTCGGTGACGGCCTGGACGGTCGGCGCCTTGGCCTGTTCGTCCTGGCGCAGCTCCACCGTGAAGTACGCGCTGCCCGCGAGCAGCGCGAGGACGGTGGTGGCGTGCAGGACCGTGCGGCTGCGCTTCGACTTCTTGGTACGCGGAGCGGTCATGGGATCACCTCAGGCAGACGGGAGGGCGCCGAGCAGGATGCCGGCGGTCAGGACGACGTAGGCGAGGAGCGAGACCGAGCCGGTGGCCAGCAGCGTCGCCCCCTTGGGCTGGCGGACCAGCTGGTAGGCGATGAGGCCGGGAACGATGAAGCCGAGCGTCTGGTTCGCGTACATCAGCGGGAACTCCACCTGGAGCACGATCATCACCGTCGCCTGGAGGATCACCCCGGTCAGCACCACGGCGGAGAAGAGCCGCTTGCCGTAGAGGATGACGACCTTCTGGAGCATCAGCACGGAGACGTACGTGAGGACGGTGACCCCGACGACCATCGCCGCCCGCTGCAGATCCTCGACGAGCGTCAGCGCGAGCCAGCCGGGCGTGATCATGCCGCCGGGGGAGAGGTTGGTCGTCAGATAGCAGACCAGGGAGAACATCAGGCCGAGAGCGATACCGATGGCGGCGATCTCGGGCGTCAGGACGGTGGGGATCAACGGGGGTCTCCTGCGCTGTTCTGCCGGCTCTGCTGGTACGGGTCGTGCGACGGATGCGGCTCGTGTGGCTCGTGCTGGTGCTGGGGCTGGTACAGGACGACCGGGTACTGCGGCTCCGTGTATGCCTGGTCGTGGTACGCCTGGTCGGGGTACGGCGGCTCCCGGTGAGCCTGCTCCGGGTGCGCCTGCTCCGGGTACACGGCGGGTTCGAACATGCCGCGGGGCTGCTGCTGCGATTGCCGCGATTGCTGGGGCTGTTGGGGCTGCTGTTCCTGCTGGTACGAGTACGGCTGGTGCTGCGGCTGGTAACGGGTCTCGTACGCCTCCGGGTAGGGCGCGTACGGGTCCAGATGCGGCCGGTACTGCTGCCCCAGCGTCTCGTCGTGCCGGGGGTGGTGCGGGTGCTGCGGACTGCGCTGTTCCGGTATGGCGGGAGCCGCGGCCGGGGGCGTCTCGTCCGGGGTCTCGTCCGGGGTCTCGTCGGGCGGGAGTTCGGCGAGGTGCTCCAGGAGCAGTTCGCCCTGGCCGTGGATGTTGCCGATGGCGATGAGCGAGGAGTCGGGTCCGAGCTCCCCGAGCAGCGCTGCCATGAACTCGTCCGGGTCGCGCCGGTCGCCGCCGAGGTCGACCGCACGGTCGCGCCACTCGGCGGGTATCGCGTCGATGGCGCTCTTCGCGGGGTGGCCGATGACGAAGACCTTGTCGGGCCGGAGATCGGGGATGATCTCGCCCATCTGCCCGTTGCGCTCGACGCGGTCGGGACGGCAGTTGATGACGACGTGCAGCGGACGGTGTACGGCGCCCAGGTCGAGCAGCTGGTTGACGTTCATCAGCGTCGACTCGGGGTCGTTGGCCGCGAAGACATTGGCGAACCTGAGCTTCTTGCCGTCGGGCGTCAGATACCGCTCGACGGAGAGGACGCCCGGGTCCGGCGGGGCGTCGTACATCCCCTTGAGGGCCGTCTCCCGCTCCACGCCGAGGAGTTCGGCGACCTTCAGCGCGATGGCCACGTTCTCCTTGAACGTGAACCAGCTGAACCCGCGCAGCTCCTCGTCGCTGACCGTCTCCGGATCGGCGTAGACCAGCTCGCAGTCCCGGGCGTCGGCCTCCTCCTGGAGGATCGCGAACCGGTCGACCTCGGCGGTGACACAGATACCGCCCTCCGGCATGGAGCGGCAGAGCGAGCGCGCCACGTCGTCCAGGGTCGGGCCCATCTCGGCCAGATGGTCCTCGCGTACGTTGCAGAGCACGCCGATCGTGGAGCGGATCAGCTTGGACTGGTTGATCTCCTGGAGCGCCGGCATCACCGCCATGCACTCGATGACCAGTGCCTGCGGATCGTAGGACGCGGCCCGGCGCACGATGCCGATCTGCTCGACCACGTTGGCAAGGCCGAACTTCCGGTAGACCGGCTCCTCGGTGGCGTCGGGGTGGATGAACCGGGCAGCGGTGCCCGTGGTCTTGGCGACCGTCACCAGATCCCCGCCACGCAGTGCGCCCGCGCAGAGCCGGGTGATGGAGGACTTGCCGCGGATGCCGTTCACCAGGACCCGGGAGGGAATGCGCTCCAGGTTGATGAAGTGGCGGCGCTGCTCGACGATGCCCGCAACGAGCAGGATCGCGCAGCAGACCACCAGCACGGTGTAGAGGAACAGCACGTCCGGTCAGGTCCTTTCGGCGTGGGTCGCGGGCGCCGCGGGTGCGCTCGGCGCGGTGGGCGCGGTGTCGCGCTTCGGCTGCGCCGGGAGCTGCTGGCGTACGAGCTCCAGAGAGCGGGTGACGGCGCCGACCTCGTCGTGGTGGCGCGGGTACAGGACGGTGCGGCGGTCTCCGCCGGCGAGCGCCTCGGCCTGGTCGGCGAGTGCCCGCAGCGGGCGTACGACGACGATGTGCAGCCAGCCGAGGCAGGCGGCGACGGCGGCCATCCCGAGCAGCCCGCCGAGCACGGTGAGGTTCTGTCTGCGGTACTCGGGGATGGCCAGGGAGCGTGCGGGCTGCTCGCTGACCACGGTCCAGCCGAGGGTCTTCGCCGCTCCGCCGCCGACGAAGGGCGCGGCTGCCGCGATCTGCACGGAGCCGCCGTCGCGGTAGAGGATGCCGCTGGGGTGCGGGCTGATGCCGGTCTGCTGGTTGGTCCCCGCGACGAGGGTCCTGAGGCGTTCGTTCGGGAGCCGGTGGAAGGCCCGGTAACCGGTGTTGCCGCCGATGACCCGCTGGTCGGCGTCCACGACCCGGACCTCGCCGAGCCCGGGCCGCTTGAGCAGCGCGTTCAGGAACTCGATCCGGAACTCCCCGATCACGGTGGAGCCGCTGCGGCTGGGGATCCCGGCATACCCGACGATGAGCGGCTTCTTGCCCGAGTGGTTGAGCACCCGGATCGAATGGCCGGCCTTGGCGCGGCTCACCGGCTGGTGGGGGGTGTCGCCCGCGTGGGCGACGACCTTCCCCGACGGGTCGACGACGTACAGCGACTGGTAGCGGTCGTGCTCCAGGCGGGTGCGCTCCAGGACGGTGTGCATATCGGCGGGCGAGGTGTCGCTGCCGATCAGCGTGGCCACCGAGAGCAGGTCGGCCTGGCCCTCGTTGAGGGCGCGGCGCACCCGGTCGGTGAGGGTGTCGGTGCGCTCACGCTGGTCGTTGACGAGCTGCTGCGGTACGACGGCGGTGTCGTCGGCGCGGTTGAGGAGCAGCAGCATCGGCGCGCACCAGACGAGCAGCAGCGCGCCGCAGACCAGGACGAGCCCGCGGCTGCCGAATCCGCCGGTGCGCGCGAACCTGCCGCGCCGCTGGGGAGCGGCCGCCCCCGCGGGTTCGCCGAGCAGCTGCCGGCGCAGCCGCTCAAGGGCGCGTCCGATCCTGGCGGCCTCCCCGTACGCGGGGGAGCTGACCGGGCGGGTCAGGTCGCCGCGGGTCAGCCTGCGGCTCTCCAGGAAGAGCCGGAGCAGCGGGCGTTGGACGGTGCCGAGCAGCAGCGCGACGGCGAGGGCCCCGATGACGACCAGCGCCCCGGCCGCGATCAGGCCGAAGAGCGGTCCGGCGACGGCGGTGGGGTTCTCCGAGACCGGGACCATGGCCACGACGCTGAGGCCGAGACCGGTGGCGATGGTCGGCTCACCGGGCTGCGGCCCGGCGAGCGAGGCGTATCCGGCGATGCTCCGGTCGCCCGTGTGGACGGCGCCCACCAGGCTCCCGCTGACACCGGGGAACCCGCCCGAGCCGGGCTCCCTGGCCGAGATGGGGTTCCGGCGCACCTTCACCGCGGCTGTCTTCGCGAAGCTCTTGAGCTGCTTTTCGGCCCGTTTGGCGTCGGCGCGCTGGGTGGCGGTGCGGACCTGCTCGGGCTCGGGGATGCCGTCGCTGGAGAGGATCTCCGCTTCGTCGTCGATGACGGCGATGGAACGGAACTGGCCCAGGCTGATGCCGGGGAAGCGCAGATTGCTGGAGGCGACCAGGAGTTGCTGCGGGGTGCCGGGCCATGACAGCACGGCGAAGGAGAGCAGCCGGGTCTCGCCGTTGGCGAGCCGCACCATGCGCGGGCTGAGCCCGTCCTTGGCGCGGAGTTTGGTGGTGTCGACGGCGGTGAGGGGGACGTTCTCGCCGCGGGCCGCCAGCAGTTTGCCGGAGGAGATCTGGACGACGGCCGTGCCGGTCCACTTCTGGTAGACGCTGCTGACCTTGTCGAGCACGGCGTCGGGCGACGCGGGCGCTCCGGCGTTGAAGAGGTTCGCGGTCCGGCCCAGGTCGGTGAAGCTCTCGTCGATCGAGGCGCGCAGCGCGATGGCGCCGTCCTCGGCGAACTGCTGCTGCGAGGTCAGCACCGCCTTGGGGACGGGGTCCTGCACCGTACGCCCGAGGTTGAGGGCCGTGATCCCGGCCAGGGAGAGCAGCAGGACCGAGAGGACCGCGATGGGCGGTCGTATGCCACCCAGCAGCGACATGTCGGCCCGGCGGCGGACCTTGTGTCGCCGCTTCGCAGGCGTGGCGGCCATGAGCGTTCCCTTTCTGGGACTTCTTCCCGGGAGTTCTTCCGGGACTTCTGGGGCGGGCAGGGCGGGGTGGGGCGGGGTGGACCGGATGGCGCGGGCCGTGCCGTCGGAACTGTGCGGGCCGGACTGTCCGGGTCGGAACTGTGTGTGTCGGAACGATGAGTGTCGAAACGGTGAGTGATCGGAACGCGGTCGCGAAAATGCATGACACGTTCGAATTGAGAACGGTTGTAAGGAAAGTGGCGGGTGTGACTCAGCGCACACAGCTGGCTCACAGCCTCCGCCGTGCCGGTCCACCCGGCAGACATCCGGGGGTGTCTCTCCGGTAACCGCGACGTCTCCCGGGCGCCCCCGCCCGTTCACCGGCCGGCCGCTGCCGCCCGGACCGCACCGCAGGTCAGCCGGGCAGACTCTCCAGCGGCTTCAGCCCGTCCTGCGCCGCGCCGCGGTTCAGCATCGTGCCCTCGGTGCGCTCGAACGCCAGCCGGTAGCGGGCCTTTTCCTCCGCGGTCAGCTTCCCGCTGTCACGCAGCGCCGCCGCCACATCGATGAGCCGGTGGTCCTGCACCGCGTCGGCGGCCGGCGGATTCGCCGCGTCGGACTCGGGCGGGATGGAGACGAGCGTCGGTACGTACCGTGCCCGGACCTCCCACTTGCCGCCCCGCTTCTGGAAGTCGAACCAGCCGATGACGCCCTCCTCGGTCAGCCCGGACGGCACCTCGTGCCGTGCGACCTGATTGCCGAGCCCGTACGCGATCCAGGTCCCGTCGACCTTCTCCATCGGCTGGACGACATGGGCGTGATGGCCGATGACCAGATCGATGCCGGTCTCACGGGCGATCCGGCGGGCCAGGCCGATCTGCCCCGAACTCGGCTCGGGGTGATGCTCGCGGCCCCAGTGGATGCTGAGGATCACCACATCGGCGCCGGCTTCACGGGCGCGCAGCTCGGCCTTCTTGATCCGGTCGAAGGCCGTCAGGTTGGCGAGCCAGGGCTTGTCCGCCGGGACGTCGCGCCCGTTGAACCCGAAGGCGTAAGAGATCTGTGCGACCTTGACGCCCTTCACGTCCATGATCAGCGGCCGGTCGGCCTCCGCACTGCTGCGGGCCGAACCGGTGTGCTTGAGCCCGGCCTTGTCGAGTGCGTCGAGCGTGCGCTTCACGCCGGGCGCGCCGTGGTCGAGGGTGTGGTTCGACGCGGTGGAGCAGGTGTCGTAGCCGATCTGCTTGACCGCGGTGGTGATCTGCGGAGGCACCAGGAAGTCCGGGAAGCTGCGGAAGGGGCCGTTGGGCTCGCCCACCACCGGCTCGAAGTGGCAGATCGCCAGATCGGCCCGGGAGATGACGGGTTGCACCCCGGCCATCAGCCGGTAGAAGTCGAGCCCCTGCTTGCCTTCGGCCCTGGCGTCCTTGCGGGCCTGCTCGATGAGCGGCGGATGGATGAGGATGTCACCCGCAGCGGCCACGGAGAACGACTGCCCGCCGCCCTTGCCCGATGCGCCGTGGCCCGATGTCCCCGACGCGTCCGAACCGTCGCCGCCGTTCAGGAGCGAGCACCCCACCGCGGCCAGTGCGAGGAGAGCCGTCGCTGCGGCGCGGGTTGTGAAGGAGGCGTAAGGGTGTCGTGTCACCCGTGTATTTTTACTTCAATATGACGAGTCCTTGGGCCGGTAAAAAAGTGATCTTTGCAATATCGCTGGTCACAGCGTTGGTGGCGGTGGGTGTGGTGCTCGTCACGTCCAACGGAGGAGGCGGTTCCGCCAAGGACCGGCCGCAGCGTGCCCGCCCGCGCGAGCAGGTCGACCTCGCCGCGCGGATCGATGACTTCACCCGGCAGACGATCCGCCGCAGCGCCTTCCGCCCGCCCACCGCCCTGGAGCGCCGTGCGGTCGCCGACGGCGTCGGCCTGTATCTGGACGGACGCCGCGCGGAGGCCGGGAGGCGCCTGGCCGAGGTCGACTTCGGCGTCTCCGCTTTCACCGACACGGCCACCGGCCGCCCCTTCGCCGAATTCGCGGACCGGGCACGGGAGTCCACCCGGGGATGGGGCCGGGTGTACGTGGACCTGCCGCAGGCCGGGCGGCCCGTGGCGAAGTGGTCCGTGCAGGTTCCGCACCCGGTCGCCGATGCCGACAGCGAGAAACTGGGGGTGGGGGCGTGGCGCGCCACACCCGGTGGGGTGCTGGTGCTGGCGGGCGCCAACCGCAGGGCGGGCAAGGACGGCGCGGCGGATGTGGCCCACCGCCGGGACACGGTCTTCCACGCGGTCTGCGCCGAACTGATCGCCCGCCGGCTGCCGGGCATCCAGGTGCACGGCTTCGCCGACTCCACCGAGCCCGACTACGACGTGATCGTCTCCACCGGCCGGGGCGACCACGGCCGCACCTGGGGCGAAGGCCTGGCGGCAGCGCTGTCCCGGCAGGGCTTCGACGTCTGCCGGGTCTGGGTGCGCCGCTGCTCACTCGAAGGCCGTACGAACGTCCAGGGGCGCGCCGCGGCCGACGCCGGACTCCCCTTCCTGCACGTGGAGTTCAGCCGCACGGTGCGGAAGTCCCCGGAGCGGATCACCCGCGCGGTGAAGGCGATCAGGGAGGCGGCGGGGTCGGCCGGCGGGGCTGCGCGGCCGGGGGCCGGCGCGCGTGCGGGAGCGGGTGCGCGGGCGGATGAGGGGACAGGCATGAGTGCGGATGCGAACGAGGACGCAGTTGTGGGGTGAGCGCGCAGTGGTGGTGTGCGGGCGCTGTCGACCGGCGCGGTGGGCAGGCCGGAGGCGAAGTTCCGCCACCCGGTGCCGTGTTGAGTGGCAGGATCCCCGTATGTGAGCCACGACCGCAGCGCGTTCATGACCATCGCGAGGACCGCAGCCCCGCTCTACGTCACCACCCTGGCCGCGTCGGCGGGTTCGCTCGTCGACACGGTGCTGCTGGGCCGGCACGCGACCGCCTCACTGGCCGCCTTCGCGGTGGCCGTGGCGGTTTTCGGGCCGGCCACCGCCACCGTGGCCGGCGCGCTGCGCGGGGTGATGCCGTTCATCACGCCCCACCGTGAGAATCCGGACGAACTGCTGCCGCTCGTACGGAGCGGGATGTGGCTGGCGTTCGCGGTGGGCGGGGTGTGCGCGGCCGTGGTCGCCGCGGTCCCGCTCATCGGCGGACTCTGGGGCGTACAGCCTGCCGTGCTCCACCAACTGGGGCTGCTGCCCTGGCTGCTGGCGGCCAGTGTGCTGCTGATAGCCGTCGGCGGATCGGCGACATCGGTCCTGGTCGCGCTGGGCCGCTCCGCGCAGGTGATGCGTTCCGGTCTGGTGGGCACCGCCGTATCCGTCACGCTGTCGATCCTGCTGGTCGGCGGCCCGGGGCCGCTCCCGAGCCATGGACTGACCGGCGCGGGCGTGGCCATGCTCGCCTCCAGTCTGATCAGCACCGGCCTCAACCAACTGGCCCTGCGGCGGCGCACGGTACTGGCGGGACGGCCGCTGCGCCCCGGCCGGCCCGACCCGCGGCGTGTGCTGCGGCTGGCCGCGGTGGGCATCCCGCTCGGCGGGACGGTCCTGGTGAAGTTCTCGGTGCTGGGCATGCTGACGTTCGCGGCGGCCCGGATCAGTACGGACGCGGCAGCCGTGCACGGCGTCTCGGAGTCGCTGGTGAACGTCATCTTCACCGCGGCGGTCGCGGTCGGCCAGTCCACGGTCCCGCTGATCGCCGACTACGCGTCCAAGCGTGACCTCAGGAGGATCCGCCGCAGTGTGGGGGCGGGGGTCAGGGTGGCCCTGAGTGCGGTCACCGTGCTGGGGGCGGTGCTGCTGGCGCTGCGGGGCCCGGTGGTGGGCCTGTTCACGACGGACGACTCGCTCAGCCACCAGGTGATGAGACTGCTGCCTCTGGTCCTCGCGGTGGTGGTCGCGGACGCACTGCAGGCGGTGGCGGGCTTCGCCCTGGTCGGACTCAGGCGAACGGGCCCGAGTCTCGTGTCAACGGTGGTGTGGTTCGGGGTACTTGCCGCTCTGGCGGTCCCGGTGGCCGATACGTACGGTCTGACGGGCCTCTGGGCGGCGCTTGCGGCTGCGAACCTCCTGCAGGCCGGAACCAAGACGTACTCATTCCTGCGGCACAGCTCCCACCTGCGGACGCAAGGGGTCGCCGTAGCCCGTACGGGTGGCACCAGTGAGTCCGCAGGACGCACCACGCCCGGGGCACAAGGCTGAGGGGTGAGCCGAGGAGTGACCCATGGTGCTGACACCGCCGCAATGCCCCCACTGCCGTGACCCCCGTCCGCTGTGGAAGGACACCAGCACCACCGGGCCGAAGGTCCCGGACGGATGGCGCTGGTACTGCACAGGATGCCGACAGGTGTGGGAACCCACGAACGACCACAGGGCGAGGTACCGGGCCGTCGCACCGAACGGGCCGGGCGTATATGCGGGGATCCGCTGAGCCGGGCGTATGTGCGGGGAACTGCTGAGCCGGGCGTATGTGCGGGGAACTGCTGAGCTGAGGTACGCGCGGGGATCCGCTGAGCCCGCGTGCGCGCTGGGCTCCGCTGAGCCGGTGCGTGCAAGGGCCTGCCGTGCTGTACTGGCAAGGTGGAGCGAAAGCACTCATTGGCAGCGGTCACGCACCTGAGGCGCCCCGGCGGGGCGGCTTCGGACAGTGCGCGCGACCGGCGGGCCGAGGAGATTCGTACCCGGGTCCGGCTGATGATCGAGATCACGGCGCGGGCAGGGGCGTACCGGAAGGGCCTGGTCGCGGCCGCCCGCCGGCTCAGCCCGGAGGAGGCGACGATCCTGTCGGATCTGGAGCGCCACGGACTGCAGGTGCCCCAGCTGCACGACGTGCTGTGCGGTGGCCATGTGCTGGTCGACGACCCGCAGTTGTACGAGGACTGGCGGTTCGCCAAGGTCAGCCACGAGCGGCTGTCCAGCCACCACCGTGACATCGACAAGACGCTCTATCCCGACATCGGAATGCGCGGGGACGTGGTGCGGGAGAAGCTGCACGGGCGCACCGCGCAGGGCACCTGGGTGCAGCTGGAGAAGACACCGGCCGCGTTCGGCGGGCGGAAGCTGCCCAGCGTGAGCGACCTTCGCCACCTCATGGACTACGTGGTCTACCGGATCACGCGCAGCAATGTCGGGCCCTGGGGCCTGTCCCGGATGACCGAGCGGCGCCCGATGTATCTGGCGCCGTTCCTCGCCGTGCCGACGTCCCTGACGCCTCCGGTCGCGCGGTTGCTGACCCAGGCACTGCGCCGGATCGAGGAAGCCGACGACGTCACTGCCGTCTCCGCCGACCTGGCGGCCAGGTTCCCGCCCCCGGACCGGCAGGACCTGGCCGGCGAGCTGGGACAGTCGCTGTCCGGCAGGGCGGGCCGTGGGCTGTTCGGCAGCTCCGGGGTATGGGTGACCGAGACCCTCTCACGCAGCGCCGCCGCGGTTCTCCGGGAGAGCCGTGTGCCGCCTGCGGTGGACATTCTGCAGCCGGGAAGGCCGTCATGAGCGACGAGCAGCGCGATGTTCCCCCTCCGACGCCGTCGGCCGCGGGGTCGGACGGATCGGACACAGGGTCGGACACAGCGTCGGAGACGGGGGAGGCGTCCGTCCCCTCGGGGCTGGTGTCGGCCGTGGTGAACCTGGTGAACACGGGACCGGTACTGCTCGGTGCGTACACCATCGCGGAGCTCACCGCCGTGGACGCGATCGTGGACTTCCTGGAGGCCAGGCCGTCGGACGACGTGATCGCCGAGGCCGTCCGCTCGCTGGCGGCACGCCAACTGCTGCTGGCGGGGGATACGGGCGAGCAGGTCCAGGTGCAGGGAGACCTGGGCATCGCCGTGGCGTTCCAGCAGAGGGCCCGCAAGGTACTCGATGCCCGTACGACCGGGTCGGGCCCGGGTGAGCCCTGGCGGATCCTGTTGCTCCCCCAGCCCGAGCGGATCTGTCTCATGGTCCACATCGACGCGCTCGGCGTCCACCAGCTGGGCCTGTACAAGCTCGACGAGGCCCTGAACATGCTCACCGAGTGGCTGCCGCGAGGCTCGTCGGCGGACCCCGACGAGACAGCGGACCCCGAGGCCGTGCTCGCCGCTTCGGAGCGCTCCGCGCTGATCACCGTCACCGACTACACGGCAGAAGGATCGGCCGAGACCGCGGGCACCAGCAGGGATCTGGTGCTGGCCCGCAGCGGCGGACGGCTGCACGCCCTCGCCCGGGACCCCGCCGACCGGGAGAAGCTGGTGCCGCACCCGGAAGCGCGCAGGGACAACGTCCGTGAACGGCTCATCGATCTGCTGGGGTAGACAACTGAACTGCCGGGGCCCGGGCACCGCTCACGCAAACGGCTCCCGAAGGCCACTCACCGCCCTGCGGCAGCGTCGCTCTGCTCGGGGGCTTCGGCGGTGCTGAGTATGGTCCGGATCGCGGTCACCACCGCGGAGTTCTCTTCGTCCGGCACCTTCCGGATCTCTGTGCCGGGGGCGTGGATCATGGAGTCCAGGAGCCCGTCCGCCAGGCCGAGTACGAGTTGTTCGGCGGAGGCGTGGGGGAAGAGGCTGTGGGTGAGGGCGACGTTGCCGTGCAGCCCGGCCCACAGGGTCTGGGCGAGTTGCTCCACAGGGAGGGTGAGCGCGTAGCCGTCGTTCTTGCAGCGGGTGACGGCCTCCCGGAAGCGTTCCGAGACCAGCCTGGCGGGGTGGCGTCCGATGCGGTCGGCGTCGACGGCCGGCTGGCGCATCTCGTACATGAGCCGGTACTGACCCGGTGCGCGGAGGGCGAAGCGGCAGTAGGTGTGCACCTGGGCCCGCAGCCGGGCGAGCAGGTCCGCCCCCTCGACGCGGGCGGTTCCGTCGGCGGCGCGCATCTGGTCGGCGAGGTCGCGGTACTTGTCGGCGAGCGCTTCCCAGATCATCTCGGTCTTGTCGGAGAAGTGCAGGTAGAGGCTGGGTGCGGAGACCCCTACCTCCTTGGCCACTGCTCGGATGGTGAGCTTCTCCGTGCTGCCCCACTCGACCAGCAGCCGGTTGACCGCGTCCAGGATCTCCCCGCGCAGCCGTTCGCCCTCTCCCTTGCGGGAACGGGCCCGTTCGGTGGCCGGTTGCCCGGGTTCGGTCGGCTGCGCGCACATGGTCGGTCCTTTCCTTCTGCGCGCCCGAGCCTACGCGCGCCGCAGGCCCCGGCCGCGCCGGCCGCCTCGGGGCTGCCCCAGGTGGTCGTGGCGAAGGCCGGGGTCGATGGGGGTGGGGGTGCCGGACGGCTGCGGCCGGGCGGCCGGGCAGTCGGGTGGCCGTCCGGCACCGCGGACGGCGGGGTCAGCGGGTGACCACGGGCTAGTGGGTGACCACGAGCTAGCAGGTGTCCACGAGCCAGCGAGAGACCACGGGCTAGCGGGTGACCATGAGCTTCTTCACCGCGTAGTTGGTGCCGTATGTGTCCATGGGGACCTCATCGGCGGGCACCGCGAGGCGCAGATGGGGGAAGCGGGCGAAGAGCCGCGGCAGCACCGTCTTGAGCTCGGCGCGGGCGATGTTCTGGCCCAGGCACTGGTGGACGCCGTAGCCGAAGGCCAGGTGGCGGGTCATCCTGCGGTCGAAGTCGGGGGTGTCCGGGTTGTCGAAGACGCGCGGGTCGCGGTTGGCGGCGGGCATGGCGACGACCACGAGGTCGCCCTTCGCGATCTGCTGGCCGCCCAGTTCGAGGTTCTCCTTGGCGACGCGGCCGAGACCGAACTGCACGATGGTCAGGTAGCGCAGCAGTTCCTCGACGGCCGGGCCGGTCTTCTCCGGGTGGGCGGTGAAGTCCTTCCGCTGCTCGTCGTGGGTGAGCAGGGTGAAGGCGGAGAGGCCCAGCATGGCGGCGGTGGTGTCGTGCCCGGCGAAGAGCAACAGCACCCCCATGCCGATCAGTTCGTCGTCCTTGAGGAAGGACCCCTCCGCGTCGGCGACCTGGATCAGCTCTGCGAGCAGACCGTCGGCCGCGCCCGTACGGCGCTTCTCGGCGACAAGATTCGTGATGTAGTCGATGAGCCACTTCGCGCCGCGGTCGCGCTCCTCGCGGGGGTTGGCCATGTCCATCATGGCCTCGGTGGCGTGGTGGAAGCCGTCCCGGTCCTCGTAGGGCACCCCGAGCAGCTCGCAGATCACCAGGCAGGGAATGGGCAGCGACATCGCCTGCACGAAGTCGAACGTCTCCGGGCCGGCCGCGATGGCGTCCAGGTGCTCGTCGACGATGCGGTCAATGTAGGGCTGGAGCCGCTTCTGTACGTTCTTCGGTGTGAAGCGGCCGGTCAGCAGCCTGCGGTACTGGCTGTGGTCGGGTTCGTCCATCATCACGAACGTCGGGTTGAACGGCGCCTCCTGGTCGGCCTCGGAGACTTCGCCCTCGGGGGTGTCGTGCCGGGGACGGCGGGCGCTCATCCGCGGGTCGGAGAAGACCTGACTGCCTTCCTCGAAGCGGGTCACCAGCCAGCCGGTGGAGCCGTTGGGGAAGCGGACCCGGGTGACGGGCTGCTCCTCGCGCAACTGGTCGTACTCCAGCGGCGGGTCGAGCGGCCGGGTGCGCTGGACGGGCATGGCGGGAAGGGGCGCGGTCATCGCTTCTCCGTGGGGGTGTGGTCGGATGCGGTGTGGTCGGGTGCGGTGGTGTGGGCGGCCAGGGCTGCGGTGACGCCCTGGTAGGTGGCGGTGGCGTTGCACCAGCCGACGTAGAGCGCCAGGTGCAGCACGGCCTCGTGCAGCTGCTCCGGGCTGAACTCCCCGTTGGCCAGGGCGCCGGCGGTCTGGATCTGGATCAGGTCGGCCCGGCCGGTGGACGCGGCGACGCCGAGGGTGAGCAGCCGCCGGTCGCGTACGGACAGTTCAGAACGGCTCCAGACATCCGCGAAGAGGTAGTCGACGGTGTCGGTCGTGAAAGGGTCGGCGGGCTCGCCGACGCGGTCCGCCAGTTCGGGTCCGTAGACCCGCTTCATCATTTCCACGCCCCGCTCACGCCGGTCCTGAGGCAGCGGCGTGAGTGGCCGTGCGGGAGCGTCGTCCAGTCCGAGGGTCTGCCGGGCGCCCTCGCGGGTGACGTCCACCAGAGGTGTGTCCACGCCGAGCGAGGCACCCAACTCCTGTGCCGCGCCGAGGTCCTTGACCATCAGGGTCTCGACCTGCCGCAGCAGCGACTCCGGTACGCCGTCCTGCTTCATGTGCAGCAGCTGCAGCAGGGTGGCGCCTTCGGGGTCGGCGCTCTCGATGACGGTGGCGAGCGCGCCGAGGTCCACACCCGCCGCCTCCACCAGCGCGGAGGCTTCGGCCACGGTGCGCCAGCTGCCGTACGTGACGACATTGCGGGCGATCTTGGTGGCCATTCCGGCGCCGGAAGGGCCGCAGTGCACGACCTTCTTGGCCCAGTCCCGCAGCACCGGCATCGCCCGTTCGACGGTTGCGTCGGCGCCGCCGACGATGGCGACCATGCCGTGCTCGGCGGCCTTGTCGCCCGGGGTGACCCCGCAGTCAAGGAATCCGACGCCCGACTCCCGGCAGGCGGCGGCCAGTTCGCGGACGGTGGGCAGCTCGACGGTGCTGAGCAGTACGACCGTCAGGTCCGGATGGGCCGCGGACAGCAGCCCGCTCTCGCCGCAGATCACGTCGCGGGCCTGTGCGGCATTGACGACCGCCACCATCACCACGTCGCTGCGCCGCGCGACCTCGGCGGGCGAGGACCGGGGAGCCGGTACGCCGTCCAGCAGGTCCGCTGCGTCCGGGCGGATGTCGTGGACCACCGGGGTCCGGCCGCTGCGGGCCAGGCTGACGGCAACCCCACCGCCGATCATGCCGAGCCCCACGACGCCGGCCCGCGGCCTACCGGCGCCTGTGGCCGATCGGTCTGCGCCCGGTTCGTCTGCGTCCGATCCGTCTGTGCCCGGCCGGTCTGCGATCGATCCGTCTGCACTTGCACGGTCTGCGCTTGCGCTGTCTGCGGGCATCAGCGGGCCCTTCCGGTCGTTGCGGGATTGCTGTCGGAGGACGTGGATGACGTGGATGTCTGCGCCTCCGCAGCTGCTGCCAGGGCCTCGTCCCACGGGGCGCGGGCGGCCACGAGGGCGCGCAGGGCGCGCAGCGGGCGGAGCATGTTGACGCCGACCGCTGCGCAGACCCGGCCGCCCTTTCCGTAGAGAGCGGTGAACTTCCGCTGCTCCAAGGAGCCGTCCACGAGCGTGAATTGATCGGCTCCGCGGGTGAGCCCATGGATCTGGATCTTCAGGTCGTACTGGTCGGACCACACGTAGGGCACCGTGCTGAACGGCTTCGCGGCGCCGGGCCCGGCCAGCAGGTTGCGCGCGGCCGCCAGTCCCTGTTCGGCGGCGTTGGTGCGGTGCTCGATCCGGATACGCGTCCCGGTGACCGGATCGGGCCAGGAGGCGACATCGCCCGCGGCCCAGACGCCGTCCCCGGCACAGAGGGTGGCGTCGCACTCGACACCGTTGCCGAGCGGGACGCCGCTGCCCGCCAGCCATTCGACGTTGGGCTGTGCGCCGATGCCGACCAGCACCGCACCGGCGCTCACCGTGCGGCCGTCGGACAGGGCGACGCCGGTCGCCCGCCCACGATCGCTCAGGACCCGCTCGACGCTCACATCCGTCTCGATGCGCACCCCGTGCTCGGCGTGCACCTGGCGCAGCATGGCGCCGACGTCGGAGCCCAGGGCGTCACTCATCGGCTGCGGAGTGTCGGTGACCAGGGTGACCTCGCAGCCCAGGCCACGCGCGACGGCGGCGGCCTCCGCGCCGACGAAGCCTCCGCCGACGACCACCAAGTGCGGCGCGAGCGCGAGCCCCGCTTTCAGTGCGAGGGCATCCTCCAGGGTGCGCAGTACATGCACCCCGGTCACGTCCTCGGTGCCGGGCAGACGCCGGGCGCGAGTGCCGGTGGCGACCACGAGCGCCTCGTACGCCACCCGGGAACCGCCGGCCAGCACCACCTCACGCGTCCCGGTGTCCAGGGCCATGGCTGTCGAACCGGGCCGCAGGTCCAGATCCAGCCCCGACAACGCCTCGGGGGTACGCAGCGCGAGACGCTCGGCTTCCCAACTGCCCGACAGCAGCTGCTTGGACAGCGGCGGCCGGTCGTACGGAGTGTGCTCTTCCTCGCCGAGCAGTGTCAGCGTGCCGTCGTAGCCCTGGCGGCGCAGCCCTTCGGCGGCGGCGAGACCGGCCGCCGAGGCGCCGACGACCACGACGGAGCGCGGCCACGTCACTCGCGCACCTCGATGGCGGCTGCGGGACAGACGGCCGCAGCCTCACGCACGTTCCCGTACTGCTCCTGCGGCGGGTCCGGGTCCAACAGGACGACGATGCCGTCCTCGTCCCGCTGGTCGAACACCTCCGGCGCCACCAGCACGCACTGGCCGGCCCCGCAGCACTTGTCCTCTTCGATGGCGATCTTCATGGGGGGATACCTCCGGCGCGCCTCTTGAAACGAGGCAGCGCGGTACAGGGCAGCAATATCGCTGCACCAGTCACCTAACTAAGTTCAGTCACGGACGTTACGACTCCGCCGGTCCCGTGTCCAGCCTGGTTTCGGGGGTGTGGGAGGAATGGGAGCGGGGAGGGGGATCCGCGGCCGAACCCACCGCGACGAGGTGGCGGCCGCACGTGCGGGAATGGTCCCCATGGGCCACCGGGGAACCAGCCAGGACGTCGCCGACGCGGCACTCTTCCTCGCCTCGGACGAGTCCGCGTTCATCACCGGCGTCATCCTGCCTGACGACGGCGGCTTCACCCTCCGGGCAGGAACCCACTGAACGCCCCGGCCCGCAAGGCATAAACCGGTCGTCCACCGTCTCGCCCACCATCGCCGCAGCCTCGCGCCTTGCGAAGATCGCTCACGCAAACGGCCCCGGACGAAGTCCGAGGCCGGGCCGCTACCTGAGGGAGAAACCCCAGGTGAGCGCGGTAGTACGTTGTGCCCCCGGCAGGATTCGAACCTGCGACACCCGCTTTAGGAGTTCGATCCGGGCCTGTCCAATAGGCCTCCGTTGCCTGGCCCGACGGCCGTATAGGGGTGCGGGTGCGTGCCGCCGTCCGGCCTCGTTGATGTCAACTTTGGATGTCAACGAAACAGCTCCGGGACGGGACAGACCTCCAGCGGTTCATCCGGTCGGTCTGCCCATCTCCACCAGGTGTGCCGATCGGGACACCGCCACAGCGAGCGGCACGTCCGCCGGCCGTCGTCGTCCCGCCGGGAGAGTACGAGCCCGCCTCCTGCCAGAGATTGGCCGCACTCGGGGCAAGAGGCTGAGTCGTTGGCCATGTGGGAACCCTAGACGGGGCTATCGGTTGATCGGAATCTCATAGACGATCTCGCAGTGAGCCGCGGGCACGATGATGTCCGCCGTCTCCACGGGCCGACCCTCGTCGCTGTAGTACGTCCGTCGGATGTGAGTGACGAGTGCGGCCTTCTGGATGCCCAGGATTGACGCCTCCTCGCCGGTCGCCTGCCGTGGCTCCGGCTGCTCCACTGCATGGCTGACGGTGATGCCGATCTCGGCCATGCGGTTCACGACGCCCGCCCCGGCGTGCGGCCCACCCTCGGGAAGGACGACGAGTGTGCCGGCGGTGAGGTCGTGCGGTTCCCAGCTCGTCGACAGCTGCACCGGCCTGGCGTCGGCCAGGAACTCGTACACGGTGCGGACGCACAGGTCGCCTTCGGCGATACCGAGCCGAGCCGCGATGTCCGTCGGTGCGGGGACCTTGGCCTCGGTCCTGCTCTCCCAGTCCCCCTGCTTGCCAACGGCCTTCATGTCCGCGCGGAACGGGGAACCGTCGCGCTGCTCGCGTGCCGTGGAGCGGACCACTCGCACGCGCTGGCGGGGCTCAGCGACGTACGTGCCGGAACCGGCGCGTCCTTCCAGAACCCCTTGGGAGATCAGTAGCTCCTGAGCCCGTCGGACCACGTTCTCGCCGACGCCGCATTCCTGGGCGATCTGGGCGCGTGAGGGCAGCCGATCGCCCGGCGTCCACTCGTGGTCCGCGATCCGCTGCCCAAGGGTGTCGGCGATGCGGAGATAGGGCGGTTGCTCAGGCATATGGAAAATCTAGTCCACTAGCTCTAATCTAGTTAACTAGCTTCACGTACTGTGATCACCTGGCGACGGAGACACCTGTGCCCGCTTCCGAACTGAGCGCCGCGAACATCGCCGCCCGGTTGTCCGCCGCCGGACTCACCCCGCGCGTGGAGCAGCACGCGCGACACACGTCGATCGAAGTGGAGGTGCCGGACGACTTCCCCGCCGACTCATGGAGGGAGGTCCTGGAAGTGGTGGCGGATGCCGATCGATTCGGCCTTCTCGCCAGCAACGTGAACGGCCGCACCTTATGGGCCGCCGTACGCAGAACGGTCCCCGCGACGGGTGATGTCCGGGGACCTGGCCATCAGCGATAGGAGCTGATCAGCGTGTTCAACCGTATCCGCCATGCCCTCTCACGCACCAGTGAGCGGCGCCTCTCGAAGTGTCGGCATAGCCGCCCCTTAACACCCACCCGAACGCGAGTCGTGCACCTCAGCGCCTTCAATCCGCCCTCGCTGCCGACAGGGCGGTTTCAAGCTCACATCGAGGTCCTCGCCGGGGAGGAGACGGAGCTCGTCCGTCCATATGTGCTGGCCAGTGAGGAACAGAGGCGACGACACCAGGCAGCCGGGCTGCCCGCCTCCCTTCTCCGCAGCCGGTTTTCCGCGGCGGAGGCTGTCTGATGCCCGCTCGCCAGCAGCCACGTATGGCGATGAAGGCGGCCCCTTACAAGTCGAGTTCGTGCTCGATCGGCACTCACCGTGAATGCGCGTACTCCTCTCCGGCCGTGGCACCGGTCGGAGTCCCCGTGATCTACGAAGCGTGCGACTGCCCCTGCCACCCGACCGTCGTCCCGACCACCCCGAGGGAGGTGGCCACGTGAGGAGATGGACACCCAGCGGAAGTACCGCCGCCAACGTCGAGATCACCTCGGCCAGCGTCCAGCGCGGCGACGTCATCCAGATCGGCGGCCAACCATGCCGCGTGGCCGACATCCTCCAACTGCCTGGATTCGCGAAGCAGCTTCGCTTCGAGTCCGGCGAACTGCTCACCATGCACTCGCGGACCCGGCTCGTCGCCCTGCGGATGTCGGGAAGGTGGTGACGGTGCCCGTGGCTTCCCGCCGTCAGGTCATCGCCGACGATCTCCGGGAGCAGATCTCGACCGGCCGCATCAAAGCCGGCGAACGACTGCCCTCGGAGGCAAAGCTCGCCACTCGATACACGGTCAGCACACCGACTCTGCGGAGTGCGCTTGCGGTCCTCCAAGGGGAAGGGCTTGTGGAGAAGATCCACGGCAGGGGGAATTTCGTCCGGTACCCCCTGCGCAGAATCACGTACGTCGGCGGCGGCCGCACATCCGATATGGCGACCGCGACCCCGGCACCTCTCCGCATCAACGTCCGCGCCACCCAGCTTCAAGCGCGAGGAAATCTGGCCAGTCTCCTGCGCGTGCCGGCAAGCAGTCCGCTGACGGAGTTTCTCTGCCTCAGCCACGACGGGAACTCACCGCACAGCCTGGCCCACATCTACGTTCCCCGCGACCTGGCGCCCGTTGACGGGTACGACGAGTCGCTCTGGCACGAGGGGGTGAATTCCCGGCTTGCTCAACTCCGCCCGCCTTTGGCCGAGGTCCAAGAACAGGTGACCGCGCGCTTCCCGACACCATCGGAAGCAGCGACTCTCCGAATCAGCTCGGCGCTGCCAGTTCTCGCGATAACTCGCCTGGCGGCCGATACCACGGGACGAGTCGTCGAGGCGGCGCTCCTGGTGCTTCCCGGCGACCGCGCAGACGCCCTGTTCACCAACCACACGACGACCGAAGAGAAGGGAACGGAAGGATGATCAGCCGTAACGAACTGCGACTGCTCCCATGGTCGGGCCCCGAGGGCAAGCCCTGCTACCTGAGTACCGACGACGCCGACGGCTACCTGTCCCGCCTGGCTGACAACACCGAAGCGGTACAACTTGGCCTGGCAGATGAACTTCTGGAGCACGCGCCGGAAGTTCTCGGCGATGGGACGGCGGAACCGGAAGAGCTGAGGTTGCTGGCGGCGTCCCTCACGGGAGCTCTGCGCGATGTCCTTCGCGTGGCGACCAGCCGCGGTCACCGTCTTTCTGCACCGGAATTCGGTGATGGCGAAGAGGACGGCAAGGGTCCGCTACTGCCGGCAGCAGCCTTCGGCTAGCAGCAAAGACAGCTCTAACTGCAGGGAAGCCCCGGCCTGAGTCTGGGGCCTCCCTGTACCGATCTACCTGCTCGGCATCCACCTCAGCGGATAGTAAGGGCCAGGTTTTCTACGCGACACTCTCTCCCCGAAGCAACTTGGGGCGCTGGCCATGCTTGAGTCGCCGCCCTCGTTACCTGCTCCGATGGTCCACTGATGTTCGCGGCTGTGCGTCGTCGTTGTCACGAGATTCGCCGTCCTCCGCCCGTCACCAGCCATCGCCCGAGAGACGGTATGCGCCGATCTCTGATTCCGGACGAGGCCTTGCCCCTCCGGATCGGATCCACCACGGCCGTTCTCGCGATCACCCGCATCGCCACCGACTCCACGGGCCGCGTCATCGAAGCTGCGCTTCTGACCTTCTCGGGAGACCACGTCGATGTCGTCTTCACCGCCCACCACGTGCTCGACGAGAGACAGACCCAAGGATGACTTCGCCGAACGGACTGTGGCTTCGCCTGTGGTCGGGCCCGAGGGACAAGCAGATCCTCCAAGTGTGATGCGAGTCATACGGCACTGTTCTATGGTGGTTGGAGTCTGACGCATAAAGCGCTATGCGTCGATATTTCCTGTGGGGGGAAAATGAGCTCCAGTGCTACTCGACTCACCTGCTTCGCCCTTCTTTCTTCAATGGAAGAAGATCTGCGCAGCATCATCTTGAGCACATGTGAGGAGACGGAAAGTCCTCGGGATATTCTTAACACAGCTCGCTATGAGAAGGCATCAATCCGACTAACACGAGATGTCGGTAACCAGGTAGACGCCAACATTGCCAGCCTTGCGCCCTACTTGGACTTCGCTGACGCCTATGAAGTTCTGTCGGGTATTAAAGTGAGGCTAGCGGAAGAGATTCAGGATTCTCTTAGAATTTTTGCACCGAGTCTGAACAAACTGACACAGGTGCGTAACAGAGTCGCTCATACGCGACCGATGGAAATTGACGACCTTGCCTTTGTGCATGATGTATCTAAAAATATCTATTCTGCCTCGCCATCGTCGTGGGGATGCTTGGAAACCACGATTTCTAAGTTGGAAGAGGATCCCGCATACGTTCTCGGGCTTGCTATTGATCTAGTAGCTGACCCTGACAATGCCCCGCAGCACAACCTGCCTGCGCCAGAATTTGACGAGACCGGGTTTTTTGGTCGCCGCAAGGAGCTTGATCGAATCAAAAAGGCGATTAAGGGGGCTTATCCCGTTGTTTCGATTCTTGGTGATGGGGGCATTGGTAAAACTTCAATTGCCTTGAAAGCCGCCTACGAGCTTCTAGATGACCCGAATAATCCATTTGATGCCTTTGTCTGGGTGACGGCAAAGGCAACAATTCTGACAGTGAATGAGATCCAACGCATTAGCGGTGCTATCGAGAATTCTTTGGGTCTATTCGCGTCAGCTGCTGAGCAGTTGGGGGGGCGGACTGCAAAGAAGTCGGTAGATCCGGTAGGAGAGGTGCTTTCTTATTTGGAGCACTTTAAAGTTCTTCTAATTCTTGACAACATGGAGACGGTCCTGGATCAAAGGCTGCGTGATTTCTTGCTGGACCTTCCCATGGGTAGTAAGGTAATTATCACTAGTCGAATCGGGTTGGGGATCGAGAATCCCGTTTCGTTGGCGCCTTTGTCCGGGGATGATTCGACACGGCTCTTGCAGAAGTTGGCGCGAGTGCGAAACGTGGAGGCGCTGCAAGGTCTGCCAGTAGCAGTTCTTTCAAAAATGGTGCAGGCGATGAAGGGGCACCCTGCGTACATCAGGTGGTTCGTGGCCGGGGTCCAGGCGGGTAAGCGGCCGGAAGAACTTCTGCACGAGAATGATCTGCTTCTAGATTTTTGCATGTCGAATGTCTATGGTCACCTAAATGAAAAGGCGCGGGCCGTTCTTCGGTCGATGCAAGTGTTGCCGGGGCGACGCAGCCAAGCTGAGCTGGCGTTCTTGAACGAGTATTCTGCCGGAGAGATGCAGTCGAGCTTGCTGGAGCTAATCACGACCAATTTCATTCAGATGCAGGGAACTTCGATGGATCAAACTTCGGAGACGGCTTACCAGCTCACAGATTTCGGAAAGCAGTATCTCGATAAACGTCATGCCGTTCAGTCGCTGGACAGGGCAATTTTCGAAGGGCGAAGTCGTGATCTCGCAGACTTGGGCATGCGCCTCCAAGTAGAAAGCACGGCCTCGCCGTATGACCCTCGCACAATCGACATCAAGGGGCCTGGAGACTTTAGTACTGCTCGCTTGCTTCGCGATGCCCTGAGGCACCACGAACGTGGTGACGTTGACGGTGCTCTATTGGTTTGCCATGAAGCACAAAGACTTTCCCCTGGATATCACGAATCATGGCGCGTAGAAGCCTTCATTCAAGCCGGGCAACGTGATGTGACGGCAGCACGTGCCGCATACGAACGGGCATTCGAACTAGCGCCTGAATCACCCACCTTGAATTATCTTTACGGTGCATTCCTCGTGGATGAAGCGGTGGACCCTGTTTTGGGCCTTGAGATGCTGCAAAAGGCTGCGGTTCTCGCAGAAGTTCCGCCAGTGGTTGTAAATGAAATCGCGTGGGCGCACATTCAGTTGAGTGATTTTGAGGCTGCGGTGACCAGCGCTTCTCATTCGATTACGTTGAAACCTGATCTGCATGATGGGTCAGTAGCCATGATCACTGGCGTTCGCGCAGGAGTCTACGGGGCTAGAAGGAAAGTCGATGGCGGCGCGCTGGACAGTGCTGTGGAATGCATCGAAGCTGCCGTTGAGCTTGTGGAATCAGGACGGGACGAGATGCTTGCCGGTGAGCCAGTGGACCGAATCGTCCAGTTGATTGATTCTGGCGAAATGCTACTTCGCCGTATCGATGAGGATTTTTTGCTCGAAAGCCTTGATGCCCTTTTGAGTCGCCTGAAAGACCGTGTGCGTGCTGTTGATTCAGATGCTCTCCGGAGGCGAGTAGGGATGGTGACCAATGTGCGCGAAGATAAGAAGTTCGGGTTCGTTCGATCCTGGGGGAATGATTATTTTTTCCACCGGAGTGATTTTACAGATGAAAGTGATTGGGCTTACCTTGCCTCTGGGGTAGCTGTCGCCTTTTATCCTGATGAAGGAGGAATGAAAGGCCCGCGTGCCACCGCTCTAAGATGGCTAGGTTAGGCATGGGGGGCGGCTCCGAGGTGCCCACGGAGGTCGGCGGAGCGGGTTTGGCCGGTGTCCTGCCCGGTTTGGGGTCGAGCATGATCAGGGGGCCGTACGCTGGCCGGCAACTCGGGCAGGCTGTGATCCTGCCCGGAATTTGAACGAGTGGCCCCCTGGTCTTGCTCGACGCGGGACCCGAACCGGGGAGGTGGCTAAAGCCGTGGAGCCGACCGCCCCAGCCACAGCGGGTTTCCCCACCTTCTGCCCGCAGCACGCAGCGCGCCGCCGGGCGCGGCCAGCCGTGGCGCAGACAGGAGGCAGGCCGCGCCCGGCGGCGCGCGCCCGCGCCGTGCGCGGGCCTTGATGAAGTAGAGAAACTCTTACCGCACCAGTCACTCACGTGACTTGGGTGCCCCAGTTCTCAGAGGGCGATCGGCCTGTATGCCAACGCCCGGTCGACAACCCTCTCCGCCGGCAGGTTCGGATTGAAGTCCCAGAAGATGTAGTCGGCGACGTGGGGACACGCCAATCCACGCGCCAACGCGTCGAGCAGCTCGTCTGCCCCCGCCTCGGTCGCGATGTCGGCTTCCATGAGGCGCCGTGCCAGTCGGACTGCTTCCTCGCGGCTCATTCTCCGCACCGGCTCCGCGCTCACGGGGTCGTGATCAGTCGGCGCCCGTCATGGCTACGTACGTGCGGCCCTGCCCCGTCGAGCGCGTCCAGAAGGCGGATCGCGTAGACCTCGGCCATGCACTCCTGGACCTCTTCCGGGGTGAGCCAGGCGACGGCCGTGGACTCGTCCGAGGTTCGCTCGTATCCACCTGACGGCTTGCAGCGGAAGACCAGGGCGACGATGCCGCGGATGGTGTTCTTGTAGACGCCGGTCAGCTCGTCGACCTCGACGTGGATGCCGGTCTCCTCCAGGACTTCCCGGGCGACGCCCGCTTCTGGTGACTCGTCCAGTTCGAGCACTCCTCCGGGAAGCTCCCACGTTCCGTTGTCCGCTCGGCGGATCGCCAGGAGGCGCCCGTCCTCGCGTACGACCACTCCCGCGACGGACACGGAGTGCAGTGGCGTTGACTGGGGATCGCGGACGCTGTTACTCATCTACAGGAGCATAGGAGAGTGAGTAGGACTGTGGGAACTCCCGTAGGAGGTGGCCGGTCCGTACCTCGGTACGTTCAGATCGCCGATGAGATCGTGCAGCAGATCCGGGCCGGTGTCCTCAAGCCCGGGGATCTCGTGCCCAGCGAGTCGGAGCTGGTAGAGCGCTACGGCGTGTCCGGGGGCACGATCCGCAAGGCGATGGCGGAGGTGCGGGCGAGCGGGCTGGTGGACACCCGGCACGGGAAGGGCTCGATCGTGAAGGACCGGCCGCCCGTACGGTTGCGGTCCTCCGACCGTTTCCGGGCCTCCCACCGCCGCGGGGGCAAGGCGGCGTACCTGGCGGAGTCGGAGAAGTCCGGGGCGACCGCGAAGGTGAGCGTCCTCTTCATCGGGCCGACGGAAGCGCCCGAGGAGATCGCCGAGCGGCTCGGGGTCGACGCCGGTACGCAGGTGCTCGCGCGGCGGCGGCTGTACTTCCGCAACGGGGTGCCCGTCGAGACCGCCACCTCCTACCTGCCGTGGGATGTCGTGAAGGACATCCCGGAGCTGTTCGCCGAGAACCCCGGCCCCGGCGGCATCTACGCCCGCCTGGAGGGCGACGGCCACACCTTCGCCGAGTTCGTGGAGACGCTCCAGGCGCGGCCGGCGACCAAGGCCGAGTCGTCCGAACTGGCCCTGAGCTCTGGTGCACCCGTCATCCATCTGGTCCGGGACGCGGTGACGGAGGAGGGGCGGGTCGTGGAGGTCTGCGACACCCTCATGGCCGCTGACCAGTTCGTTTTCAGCTACCGAATCCCCGCCGCCGACTGACGCTCGCTCAACTTCTCGCAGCCCGCCGTGATTTCTTCTCGCGGCGGGTTGACTCATGTATAGGAGTCGGGCACTCTTCTTCATGTCACTCATGTACATAAGTGAAGGAGTTCAGGACTTTCACAGGAGTAGCTCATGCGTCAGATCCCCGTCGACACGTCCACCGCGATGATGATGGTCGCTCAGCCGCCGGCCCCGAAGATCGCGAACCGCCAGACCGGCGAGGTCGCCACCGACCGCGAGACCGGCACCACCCTGATGACCGTCGACGTCATGTTCGTCATGGACGGCAACGCTGAGATCCTCAGCCTGACCGTGCCCCAGACCGGCGTCTCCAGCGAGCTGACGATGGGCACCCCGGTCGCCCTGACCGGTGTCGTCGCCCGCCCGTGGGAGAACGAGTTCAACGGCCAGAAGCGGCACGGCATCAGCTTCCGGGCGGTCGCCGTGACCTCGCTCTCCGACTCGAAGGCGGCCTGATCATGACCGCCTGGGCGGTCGCCTTAAGCCTCGTCATCACGGTCGCGCTGTTGCTGCGGTGGCAGCGTCCGGCCTGGTACTGGATGACCTTCGGTGTGCTGCTCGCGGTGATGCGAGTCCTGATCCGGTACGTGTCGGTCACGGACGCGTGCGGGCTGACCGTCCCGCCTTCACGCTGGCGCCTGGCACTGGCACGTATGACGAACCGGCCGGTCCCTGAGTCCCGGGCGCCCAGGATTCTGCGGCTGTGGCCGACCCGTACCGGGCTGGTGATGCGAGTCAAACTCCGTCCCGGTCAGGACGCGTTCGACTTCTCCGCCGCGTCCGACCGGCTGCGGCACTCGTGGGTCATGCAGAACGTCACCGCCCGGGAAGTCCGCTCGGGAGTGGTGGAACTGCGGATGACCGGCTACGACGTTCTCAAGCGCGTGCGGATGCCCGCCCATGCTGCCGGGGGCGGGGTGATGCGGGTCCCGGTCGCTGTGCGGGAGGACGGGGAGGTCTACTGCCGCGACTACCGCCAGACCCCGCACGCGCTGAACGTCGGCGCCACTCAGTCCGGCAAGTCCGTCTACCAACGCAATCTCGTGGCCGGCCTCGCGGCGCTGGACGTCGCCCTCGTCGGGATCGACTGCAAGCAAGGTGTGGAACTCGCTCCGCTGGCACGCCGGTTCACTGCCCTGGCCGACAACCCCGACACCGCAGCGGAGCTCCTGGATGCGCTGGTCGGACACATGGAGGAGGTCTACCAGACCATCCGCCGCGAACAACGGCTGAGCGCGGACGTGCCGGACGCAGAGGTAACCGCCGACATCTGGGACCTGCCCGACCACCTCCGGCCCACCCCGATCGTGCTGCTGGTCGATGAAGTCGCCGAACTCGCCCTGTTCGCCACGAAGGAGGAAGAGAAGCGCCGCGACCGGATCATCACCTCCCTCATCCGGCTCGCCCAGCTCGGCCGCGCCGCCGGGATCTACCTGGAGATATGTGGCCAGCGCTTCGGCTCCGAACTCGGCAAGGGCATCACGATGCTCCGCGCCCAGCTCACCGCCCGCACGGCCCACCGCGTCAACGACGAGACCTCGGCGAACATGGCCTTCGGCGATATCGCCCCGGACGCCGTCCTCGCCACCATCCAGATCCGCACCGACCGCCCCGGCACCGCCGTCGCCGGTGACTCCTCCGGCGGCTGGGTCCGCATCCGCACCCCGCACCTCACCCTCCGGCGGGCCGTGAACATCGCGAACCACCACGCGCACCGCACCCCGGAGATCCCCGCGCTGAGCGCCTTCCGCCCGGTGCTGCCGAGCCTCGCCAAGACCCCCGCCTCGGCGGTCGAATCCGCGTCGGCCCCGGCCTGACACACCCCTGGCCCATCCGGCTGGCGTGACCGCCTCACGCCACGTCCCTACCCCTCCCATGCCCGAAACCGGAAGGAGGTCCCGCGATGCGCCCCACACTCCGCCCGGACGCCGTCCTCGTACAGGCCGTGATCGCCGGTTCCCTGTCCTTCGCCCACCTGCACGACCTGGCCGGGGCCGCCGGACAAGCGGGCTGGAAGGCGTGGGCCTACCCGGTCTCCGTCGACCTGCTCCTCGTCGCCGCGTGGAGCCGCCTTCGCACCCTGCGCGCCGCCGGCGCCCCCGCCCGCTCGGCCTGGACGTGGTTCACCATCGCCCTGGCCGCGTCACTCGGCGCGAACGTTGCCACCGCGGGCCTGCTCGACCTCGACCACGTCCCGGGCTGGCTGCGCATCCTCGTCGCCGGATGGCCCGCCCTCGCGTTCCTCGGCGGCACACTCCTCGTCCACACCGCCACGGGCCAGGCAGACGGGGAACCCCTTGCGGAGGAATCCGCCGCGGACGACGCCGAACCCTCGGCAGGCAGCACCGACGTCGAGCGGGAGCCCGCCGCCGACTCCACCCCGGCCCCGGCTCTGCCGGCCGTCGAACCGGTACCGGAGCCGGACGCGCCTCCCGAGCCAACACCCGCGCCCGCTGCCGTGACCGTGCCCCCCGCCTTGGTCGCCCATGCCCGCAAGGTCGCCGACGACCACCACGCCCGCACCGGTACGCCGATCGACCCCGGCACCCTGCGCGCCCGCCTCGGTGTCCCGCCCTCGATGGCCGATGCCATCGCCGCCCAACTCGCCTGACGGACAAGGAGACCGACCATGCGCAACTCAACCCTGCACGCCCTGGAGCGCGCCGCCGAACTGACCCGCGACAACCGCCTCGTCGACGCCGTGGCCACCGCAGAACGAGTGATCGCCACCGCCGACGAGTTCGAGTCGGACGAGATCCGCCAGTGGCTCGACGACCACGCCGCCGACTTCACCAGGGAGGTCTGAGCGATGCCCGCACGCGACCACTTCCACTCCGTCATGCGGATCGGACCCGTGCAGCTCGGCACCCACCGCGACCGGCGGGGACGCACCAAGCACGCCGCCGCGTGCACGGCCGACGGCTGCGGCTGGTCCGCCGAGTACACCAGCGCGTCCGCCGCCCAACTCGCCGCCCGCACACACCGCTGCGGCGCCCGCTGACCTCGTAGGAGACCCGCCCCATGCACGTCCCGCTCTGGCTCGCGCTGATCGTCGTCGGCGCCCTCGGTATCAAGCTCGTCCGCCCGCCCTGGTGGCTCGTCGCCGTGGTCCTCCTCGGCGGCTACCTCCTCGCCGACAGCGTCCTCGCCCCGCTCATCGACAACGTCATCAACAAGTAGGGAGACAGCCCATGTTCCGCTCACGCATCCCCGTCAACCCGCTGCCGACCGGCCTCGTCACCCCGCCCCTCCGGACGACCACGACCGCCGACATCCAGCCCGCGCCCCACCACAACACCCCGGCGCCCGTCGCCTCCGCGACCCATGTCCAGGCCCCGGCCGTCCGCCTCACACCGGCCGGTCTCGTCACCGTCGTCGCCGGTGGGACCGGGCTCGTCCTGGTCGTCGGGACGGTCCTCGTCTCTTTGCTCCTGGCCGTCGCCGTGAGCGCCGCCTCGATCGCGGTCTGCGCCGTGGTCCTGCGCTCGCTCCTCAACGGCGGTCGACGCCAGCGCTGACCGGCCCCCGGGCGGCCTCAACCGCCAAGTCTCGTTCGCCCGGGAGCCGCGTCCCCTGCCCGATCCGCAGAACTCGATTCGCAGAAACCGACCCACAGACCTCGCAAGGAACACCCCATGATGACCGACACCGCATCCGCCGCGGGCCTGGACCCGGTCACCCTGACCGACGCACTCCGGGTGGCCGGCGCTCCGGGCTTCGACCGCTGGCAGGAACAGATTCACCGTACGAGCGGCTGCTCCCAGCCCATCCACCTCACCGGCTGGACCCTCACCCGGGACAAGGCGACCGGCGAGACCCTCCACCGCTACTCCACCGCCACCGAGCCGGGCGGGCGGCTCCGCCTCGCCTGCGGCAACCGCCGCGCCTCCCGCTGCCCGGCCTGCGCCTGGACCTACGCCGGAGACACCTACCACCTCATCCGCGCCGGACTCGCTGGAGACGATCGCCGCGACATCCCCGCCGACGTCCGCGACCACCCCCGCGTCTTCCTCACCCTCACCGCTCCGTCCTTCGGCCCTGTCCACAACCGCCCCGGAGTTCGGCCCTGCCGCTGCGGCGCCCACCACACCGACGACGACCCGGCCCTCGGCACACCACTCGACCCGGGCACCTACGACTACGCGTGCGCCGTGCTCTTCAACAACCACGCCGGGCAGCTCTGGCAACGCTTCACCACGCGCCTCCGTCGCGAGATCGCTGCCCACGCCGGGCTGTCGCAGCGGGAGTTGAAGGCAGCCGTCCGGCTCTCGTACGGGAAGGTGGCCGAGTTCCAGAAGCGCGGCGCCCTCCACTTCCACGCCGTGGTCCGCCTCGACGGCCCGGACGGCCCCGACACCGCGCCCCCGCCCTGGGCCACCACCGAACTCCTCACCCGCGCCATCCAGGCCGCCGCCGCCCACCCGTACACGACTGTCACCGTCCCCGCCGCCGGAGACCAGCCCGCCCGCCGGCTGCGCTGGGGCACCCAGCTCGACATCCGGCCCGTGAAGGCGTTCGGAGACGGCTCCGACATCACGGAACAGGCAGTCGCGTCCTACATCGCCAAGTACGCCACCAAGGCCGCCGAGACCACCGGCAGCCTCGACCGCCGCATCGGCAACCGGGAAGCTCTCGTGCTCCTCGGCGTCCCCGACCACCCCCGGCGCCTCGTCGAAGCCTGCTTCGACCTGAACCCGCTCTACCCCGACCGGCGTCTGACGGCCTGGGCCCACATGCTCGGCTTCCGCGGGCACTTCTCCACCAAGTCCCGCCGTTACTCGACCACCCTCGGCGACCTCCGCCGTACGCGCGCCGAGTATCGGGCCGCCGAGGAACGCACCGCCCGCGGCCTCGACACCTTTAAGCCGGACACGGTCCTCGTCCTCGCCTCCTGGCAGTACGCAGGACAGGGCCACACCCCCGGCGAAGCCGCCCTCGCCGCCTCCATCGCCCGCGACATCCGCCTCAACCGCGAAACCGCCCGCGAAGCCCTACGTGACCAACGCGCCCTGGAAGGAGCCACCGCATGACCACCGCCACCGCCGAACTGCTCACCGTGCCGGAGGTCATGGCACGGCTCCGGGTCGGACGCTCCACGGTCTACGACCTCATCCGCTCGCGCCAACTGTCCTCGATCACCATCGGGCGATCTCGGCGCATTCCCGCCGACGCCGTGAGGGACTTCATCGTCGACCAGATCGAGGAGGCGGCCTGATGGCCACCCAGCGCAAGCGCAACCCCAACGGCGCCGGCACCATCACCCAGCGCAAGGACGGCCGCTACCAGGCCGCCGTCTACGTCCTCCAGCCCGACGGCACCCGCGCCCGCAAGTTCGCCTACGGCAAGACCTGGACCGAGTGCGACACCAAGCGCCGGGAACTGCTCACCAAGGTGGATCACGGCGTGCCCGTGACCACCCGCTCGGCGAAGTTGTCCGAGTGGCTCCCGTACTGGCTGGGCAACGTGGTCAAGCCACGGCGGAAGCTCAGCACGTACGACAAGTACGAGTCGCACGTCCGCCTGTACCTGGTGCCCATGCTCGGCACCAAGCGGCTCGAATCCCTCGGCGTCACCGACGTCCGGCGCTTCCTCGTCCGCCTGGAGGAACAGACCACCGCGGCGACGGCCAAGGAGGCGCATCGTGTTCTGCGGTCGGCGCTCTCCTCCGCATGCCGCGAGGAGCTGATCACGCGCAACGTCGCGAAGCTCGTCGAGCCGCCTCAGAACAAGGCGCGGGAGCTGAGCCCGTGGACCCTGGACGAGACGCTCGACTTCCTCGCCGCGGCCCGTGAGGACCCGCTCTACGCGGCATTTGTGCTCGCTATCGCGATGGGCCTTCGGCGGGGTGAGTTGATCGGGCTCCGCTGGTCGGACGTCGACCTCGACAGCCGCGTCCTCTACGTGCGGCAGCAGACCCAGCGGCGCCGTGGGGTTCTCTACGATGACGATCCCAAGAGCCGTCGCCGTCGAACCGTTCCGCTGCCCGCGCTGTGCATCGCCCCGTTGCGCTGGCACCGGATGCGTCAGGCGGCTGCACGCGTCAAGGCGGGGGAGGGGTGGCAGGACTCCGACTATGTCTTCACCACCCGTACCGGTCACCAGGTCGAGCCGAGGAATGTCTACCGCTCCTTCACCCGCGTCGCCCAGTCCGCCGGGCTGCGCGTGGTCCGGCTGCACGACGCCCGCCACGGAACGGCGACGCTCCTCACGGCGGCCGGAGTCGCGCCCCGGGTGGTGATGGAGATCCTTGGCCACAGTCAGATCAGCATGACCATGGACGTGTATACGCACGTTGTGCAGGACACGCAGCGCGAGGCCATCAGCCACATGGACCGGCTGCTCAATAGGCGTCCCGGTCGTCAGTGACCGTGCCCGTTGATGTCAAAAGTAGATGTCAAAGGCCCCTCACCTACGGATTTCCGTAAGTGAGGGGCCTTTGACCTGGTGCCCCCGGCAGGATTCGAACCTGCGACACCCGCTTTAGGAGAGCGGTGCTCTATCCCCTGAGCTACGAAGGCGAGCCGTCAGCCACTGACCGACCCCGACAGGGTACCGGATGCGGAGTCGGCGGGTCTTGTGCGTCCTGCCTTCGCCGTCCGCGGCCCGTTCAGTGGCGGGGCCGGGGCGGTGAGGGGGACGCCACTGGGCCCTCCGGGTGGGGTGGGCCCAGTGTGCGGTGCGTGGTGTGCCCGGGGCTCGGGGCTGGTGGCGACCGGGTGCACCACACACCGCTGTGCGGATCGTGGGTGCGGGTTACTCCTCGACCAGCATTCCGCTGCGCAGGCTCTTCAGGATGCGCGACAGGAGGCGGGAGACGTGCATCTGGGAGATGCCCAGCTTCTCGCCGATCTGGGACTGGGTCAGCTCCTCGCCGAAGCGCATCTCCACGATGCGGCGTTCGCGGCTGTCCAGCTTGCTCAGCAGCGGTGCCAGGGCGTGCAGGTCCTCGACCGTCTCCATCGCCGGGTCGGCCTCGCCCAGGACGTCGGCGAAGGTGCGGCCGCTCTTGGTGGCCTGGCCGTCGCCGGTCGACTCGTTGGGCATGTCCAGCGAACCGGCGGTGTAGCCGTTGCTCGCGACGATGCCTTCGACGATCTCCTCCTCGGTGAGCTGGAGGTGCCTGGCGAGTTCGGCGACGGTCGGATCGCGGTCGAGCTCGACCGCCAACTTTTCCTTCCCCTTGGCGATCTCGACCCGCAACTCCTGCAGCCTGCGCGGGACATGGACCGCCCAGCTGGTGTCACGGAAGAAGCGCTTGATCTCGCCGACGATGTAAGGAACAGCAAATGTGGTGAATTCAACTTCGCGAGACAGATCGAACCGGTCGATGGCCTTGATGAGACCGATCGTGCCGACCTGGTTGATGTCTTCCATCTCGCCGCTGCCGCGGTGACGGAAGCGGCTCGCCGCGAACCTCACCAGCGAAAGGTTCATTTCAATAAGGGTGTTGCGGGCGTACTGGTATTCGTGCGTGCCCTCTTCGAGGACCTGGAGCTGGTCGAAAAAGATTTTGGAAAGCGCTCGTGCGTCCTTCGGTGCGACCTTCCCCGCATCCTCGATCCAGGGGAGATCTCCCACCTCCGGCGGCGCCGGTGCGGCAGCGGTAAGTGCCGGCTCGGCAGATACCGGCTCAGCAGGTGCCGACTCAGTCGTGGCGGCATGAGCGAATGTCTGCGTCATGTCTTTCAGCCTCCCCAAGTAGCGGACCCCGTTCAATGTCCGCTCCTGCCCGGAGGCCGAGGTTTCAATCCCCTCAGGGCAGGAGCGGAGAAGGGTGTGGTGGTTTGTCCGTGTATCTCCCTTAGGTCGGCCCCAGGTTCGCTTCGCGTCTGTCTCGTTCGCTGCCCCCCCGGTGCCGTCGTGCCTCAGGCGGCTGGGGTCTCTGGTTCCCTGCCCTTTCTGCTCCATGCGTGTTCCTGCATGTGAGTGAATGGCGGGCATTTCCGCTGGATCCTCTCGGCTGGGGTAAGCGCGCAGCTACACGGAGATCAACAGACGCGCCAAGAAGGGCGCTTCTATAGGCGGGTGAGTCATATGCATCAGGTGCATCAGGAATTCGGCGAGCGGAGCCTCGGTGTCGGTGTCGGTGTCGACGTCGATGGCCGTCAGTCCGTCGACTGGATCTGTCAGCCGCGTCTCGCGGCCGATGCCCGGGAGGCTGCCTTCAGGTTTCTCGCCGGGCTGCATCCCGCGCCGCCCGCGCACGTGTCGCAGAATCTGGTCCTCTTGGTCTCCGAACTCGTCACCAACGCCCTGCGTCATGCCGGAGGCGTGACCGTCCTGCGGCTCAGGGCCGACCGGTGCAGTGTCGAAGTCGCCGTCGTGGATCCCAGCCCGGCCCATCCGCAGGACCGCACCCCCGACCTGGCCGGGCGTAACGGTGGGTTCGGCTGGCCGATGGTCCAGCGGCTCGCCCGTACCGTTGCCGTGCGCAACGAGGTCGGCGGCGGGAAGGCGGTCTGCGCCACCCTGACGCGGTGACGCGGTGACGCGGTGACGCGGATTTCCTTTGGGCGGTGGGGCGCTGGAGGCCGGGGTGTGCTTCTTCTTGACCCGGTGCAGATGCGGGCATAGCGTCCCAGGGGACTGAGCAAGCGCTTAGAGAGGGACTTCAGTGCCGCAGACCGAGCCCCCCACTGCTTCGCACGACCCCGCCGCCCAAGCCGTCCCTGCTCCTGCTTCCGGCCCCGGCCCCGCCGCCGTCGAAGCCACGCTGTGTGCTCCCGGCGCCCCCTTCGCCGTGGTCGCCGCGGAGGACGGTTCTCCGGTGTACGCGAGTGGGCCCCGCACCCTGCGGGAGTTCGTCGAAGCCGTCTGGGCCTTCGGGGACCAGCCGTTCCTCGTCGCCGAGAGCGGCACGTACACCTATGGCGAGTTCTTCGCGGCCGCCTCCGCGCTCGCCCGGCGGTTCGTGGACATGTACGGGCTCCTGCCGGGTGACCGTGCGGTGGTCGCGATGCGGAACCATCCCGAGTGGCAGATCGCCTTCTGGGCCGCCGAGTTGGCCGGGCTCGTCGCCGTACCGCTCAACGCCTGGTGGACCGAGGACGAGTTCACGTACGCCCTGGACGACTGCCGGCCCCGTGTGCTGCTGGTCGACGGTGAACGGCTGGGGCGGGTCCTGCCGTGGGCCGAGCGACAGCGGGCGGAGCCGGACGGGGACGCCGGGCCGTGGATCGTCGCCTTCCACCACGACGGAAGCGGAACCGGAAGCGAGACCGGAACCGAGACAGGAACCGAGACCGCGTACGAGCGTTTTGAGCGCTACGACGAGCTGCCCGCCGCCGACCCCGCGCTCGGTCCGCCCGACGTGGAGGTCCGCCCCGAGGACGACGCCACGATCATCTACACCTCGGGCACCACAGGCCGTCCCAAGGGCGCGGTGGCGACGCATCTGGCGCAGGTCGGCGCCATGATGAACCCCCTCTACCACGCTGCCGCCTCCGCACTGGCGCGCGGCACGGTTCCCGGTCAGGGGCCCGCGCCGGTGGCACTGATGACCTTCCCCTTCTTCCATGTGGCCGCCTTCACCAGCGTTTACGCGGCGATGTCCGCCGGCGGCACCCTCGTCCTGATGCGGAAGTGGGACGCGGAGAAGGCCCTGACCGCCATCCGTGCGCATGGCGTCACGTTCTACGCGGGCGTGCCCGCCACCGCGCTGCAACTGCTCGACGCGGCCGAGCGCAGCGGCGACGGCCTGGAGAGTCTGGTCATGCTCAGCACCGGAGGTGCCGCCGCCCCGCCCGATCTTGTACGCACGGTCGTGGCCCGGCACGGCGGGCGGATCGAGCCCCGGAACGGATATGGGCTGACGGAGACCTGCGGCGGCGTACTGGCGAACTTCGGAGCCGAGTACCGCGCCCACCCGGAGAGCGTCGGCCGCCCGACGCCCGCCACCGAGGTGCGCATCGCGGACCGGTCGGGCCGGGCGCTGGGCGACGGCGACATCGGTGAGCTGTGGCTGCGCGGGCAGGCGCTCGTCCGCGGGTACTGGAACGCCCCCGAGGCCACCGCGGCCGCCTTCCAGGACGGCTGGTTCAGGACCGGGGACCTCGCGACCGTCCACGAGGGGCGGGTCAACGTCGTGGACCGGATCAAGGACATGGTCGTCAGGGGCGGCGAGAACGTGTACTGCGTCGAGGTGGAGGCCGCTCTGCACGCGCATCCCGATGTGCTCGACGCGGCCGTGCTCGGGGTCGCGCACCCGGTCCTCGGCGAGGAGGTCGCCGCCGTGGTGCAGCTGCGGGACGGCAGCGAGGCCACGCCTGACGTGCTCCGGGCGCATGTCGGGGAGACGCTGGCCGCTTTCAAGGTCCCCGCGTATGTCTTCGCACGGGCGGAGCCGCTGCCGCGCAACGCGACGGGCAAGGTGCTCAAGCGCGAGCTGCGCGGGCCCGTCCAGGAGCAGGTGTCGCAGGTGTCGCGGGCGGACTGAACCGCCGCGAAGGGGGGGGGCTGGGGGACCGGTCGGTCAGGTACGGCGGGGCGCGTCAGGAACGTCAGGCGCGTAGGTGCGTCAGGTGCGCGTCAGGAGCGGGTGATGCGTACCCGGTAGTCCCCGGACTTGTCCTTGCCGGTGATCTTGATGATGATCCCGTGCGCCGCGTCGGTGAAGGTCTGGCCCACCGTGTACGGGGCGTCCGACAGTTCGGCCTGCACATTGGCGCGCAGGGTGCAGCCGCCGCTGTCCGGGGTGCTGTCCCGGACGGAGACCGGGCCCTGGCCGGTGTCGACGTCGCCGTCGACGCGGTAGACGAGTACCCCCGGACGGCACACCGCGTCGTCGTTGCCCGCCCGGGTCCTGACCTCGACCACATAGGCGGCGGACTCGGACATCGGGATCACCGCCAGCTTGGTGCCGCCGCGCTCCTCCAGCGGGGAGAGCGCCGCCTCGTGGGTGCCGGGCGTCGACGCGCAGCTGACCTGGTTGTCGTCCAGCCAGCCGAGCTTCCACTTGTGCCAGCCCAGCATGTCGTTGTTGGCCCCCCAGTCCTCGGACATGATGTCCCAGTGCCCGACCGAGCCGCCGCCGCTGGAGGTGTAGAGGTCGGGGAGGCCGAAGGTGTGGCCGTTCTCGTGCGGCAGGACGCGGTAGCCGGTGCGGTCGTACGAACCCGATCCGTCGTCCTGACGGCTGTAGATGAACGACATGTTGGAGAGCTTGACGCCGTCCGCGACGGGCGCCTCGTCGTTGCCGGAGAACGTCACCGAGAGCACGGTGTCCAGCGCGGAAGGGCCCGCGTTCGGGGTGGCCAGCACGTTGATCAGGTCGTACTTGCGGAAATCCACCTGCCGGTCGGCGGCCTTCGCGATGTCCTGGGCGAGCCGCCGGTAGCCCGGCTGGTAGGGGGAGCCCCGCTGTATTCCGTACGAGCTGAACGGCGACGGCATCCGCAGCCAGCGCTTGACGGGGGCCTCGGGGTGGTAGTTGAGCCGCCCGTAGGAGCTCGTGCGGTACCAGTTCGAGGTCTGCGGGAAGAACTCGCCGTACCGCTTCATCGCGGGCTCGGACCCATGCGCGTCCGGGAAGTCGACCATGAGCGTGAGGGCGTGGATGGACCCGGTCGAGCGGGCGTAGCCCGGTGCGGTGGGCAGTCCCTCGGACATCTGGACGCCCAGCGCCCCGCCGATCCGGCACGGGCCGAGCGATACGGCGGAGTCGGCGCGTACGGCGAGCCGGCCGGTGGTGGCCGCGGGGCCGCCCGGCGGGGTCCGCTGGATCAGGGTGGTGCTGCCCGAGGTCAGCGCGGCCAGTGCGAGCGCGGCCAGGGTGACGACGGCCAGCGGACGGCGGGGGGAACGTATCCGGTAGCGGGGGGTCTGTGAACGGCCTGAGGGGCTGCCGCTCGACCTGGGGCGGGTCTGATGCATGCCTTCGCCTTCGGGCCGCGGCAGCCGACGGTTCCGAGCTGCACTCGTTCGATCACCCTGTGTCGGGCGCGGCGAGGGCGCGCGCTGGGTGGGCCGATCGTGGACATTCCGGGCGCTTGGGGCGTGATGCAGGTCACACGTGGCGCGGGAAATAACTGGGGACCGTTTCCCCGTTTGAACCGGTGTCACAGCGAACCGGGGACACCCTCCCCGGTTACGGGAACCAGAACTGTCCGGGAACGAACCGGAACCGTCCGCGATCGATCGGGGACGGGGATGGATCGGCAGAAACAGACCGGGATATCGGGAAAGGGAAGGGAAGCGCCGTGGAAACCGCCACCGCCGTCCGGCCGCGCACCAGGGCCGACGCCCTGCGCAACCGGGAGCGGATCGTGTCGGCCGCGCGTGAGATGTTCGTGGAGTACGGGCCGGATGTGCCGCTCGACGAGATCGCCCGCCGGGCCGGCGTCGGCAACGCCACGCTCTACCGCAACTTCCCCGACCGGATCGAACTCTTCCGGCATGTGGTTCTCTCCGTCATGGCCCGCGTCGCGGACCAGGTGGAGGCGGCCATCGCCGAAGAACCCGACAGTTTCGCCGCTCTCCGTCGTTTTGTGCACGCGGCGGCCGAAGAGAAGATCGGTGCGCTCTGCCCGATGCTCTCGGACGGCTTCGACCGCGCGGACACGGAGATCATGGCGGCGCGCGACCGGCTCTCGGAGTCCGTGGAGGACCTCATGGGCCGTGCGCGCGAGGAAGGGCAACTGCGCTCCGACGTCGCCGTCGGGGATCTGTTCGTCGCCCTCTCCCAGCTCACCCGGCCACTGCCGGGCGCGGGCTGCCTGGGTCTCGACCGCTTCGTCCACCGGCATCTGCAGCTGTTCCTCGACGGGCTTCAGGCCTCGGCGCGGACGGTACTTCCTGGGTCACCGGCGACTCTTGAAGACCTGCGTCGGCCGTCGTAACGCAGCCGTAATGCCCGGGCCCCACGCTTGAACACACGCTGAACACCAGCTTGAACACCCGCTAGAACACGCGCTTGAACACACCGAAGCCTGCACGCCGTTTGAACACGATGCTCGATCTCGACGTTTGATCACGACGCCTGAACAGGACGCCCGATGCACGCCTGACCTCGATGCCCGACGCCCGCGTACGCCGCTGAAGCGCACGCCCGGAGCGCACACCCGCTAGACGTACACCCGTTGAACGCCCACGCGTTGAACGCGCACCCGCGAGGCGCACGCCCGCGGGGGCTCTCTCGACTTCCGTTCTGACCTCTCCGCACCTAGGTGGCTACCACCATGTCAACATCCATGTCGAAAACTCCCGACATATCACTCCCTGATCCCAATCGCTGGAAAGCGCTCGTCTTCATCGCCCTGGCGCAGCTGATGGTGGTGCTCGACGCGACGATCGTGAACATCGCGCTGCCGCACGCCCAGGTCGACCTGGGCATCTCGGACGCCAACAAGCAGTGGGTCATCACGGCCTACGCCCTCGCCTTCGGCGGGCTCCTGCTCTTCGGCGGCCGCATCGGCGACCTGTGGGGCCGTAAGCGGGCCTTCGTCATCGGGCTGCTCGGCTTCGCCGCGGCGTCCGCCGTCGGCGGTGCCGCCGCCAACGAGGCGATGCTGCTCACCTCCCGCGCCGCGCAGGGCGTCTTCGGCGCGCTGCTCGCACCGGCCGCCCTGTCGCTGCTCGCCGTGACCTTCACCGATGCCAAGGAGCGCGCCAAGGCGTTCGGCATCTTCGGAGCCATCGCCGGTGGTGGTGGCGCCGTGGGCCTGCTGCTCGGCGGATTCCTCACCGAGTACCTGGACTGGCGCTGGACGTTCTTCGTGAACATCCCGTTCGCCGCTGTCGCCGCGCTCGGTGCGTACTTCGTGATCCGTGAGTCCGCGGGCGGCCGCAACCGTTCGCCGCTGGACATCCCCGGTGTCCTGCTCTCCACGACGGGTCTGGTCTCGCTGGTGTACGGCTTCACACGCGCCGCGTCCGACGGCTGGTCCGACCCGGTCACGATCGGCCTGTTCGTCGCCACCGTCGTCCTGCTCGGTGCGTTCGTCGCCGTCGAGTCGAAGGTCAAGGCCCCGCTGCTGCCGCTGCGCGTGGTCGCCGACCGCAACCGCGGTGGCATCTACGCCTCGCTCGGCCTGGCCATCATCGGGATGTTCGGTCTCTTCCTCTTCCTGACGTACTACCTCCAGGTCGTGCAGGGCTACTCCTCGGTCAGGACCGGCTTCGCCTTCCTGCCGATGGTCGCCGCCATGGTCACGGGCTCCACGCAGATCGGCGCCCGGCTGATGACCCGGGTGCCCGCCCGGTTCCTGATGGGTCCCGGCTTCGCCGTCGCGGCTGTCGGGATGCTGCTGCTGACCCGTATCGAGGTCGGTTCCTCGTACGCCACGGTGATCCTGCCGGGCGTGGTGCTGCTGGGCCTCGGCATGGGTACGGCGTTCATGCCCGCCATGTCGCTCGCCACGCACGGCATCGCACCGCGTGACGCGGGTGTCGCGTCGGCGATGGTCAACACCTCGCAGCAGGTGGGTGGCGCGATCGGTACGGCGCTGCTCAACACGATCGCCGCCTCCGCCACCACCGCGTACCTCGTGGGGCACGCGGCGGCCGGCGGCAACCCGAAGCTGATCCAGGCCCAGGCGCTGGTGCACGGCTACACGAACGCGATCTGGGTGGCGGTCGGCATCCTCGCGATCGCCTCGGCGATCGCGCTGACGTTCATCAACGCCGGTCGCCCCTCGGTCACTCCGACGGCATCGGGCTCCGGTTCCGGGGACTCCGGCGCGGTCGAGGACGAGGTGCGGATCCCGGTGATCGCGCACTGAGCCAGGTCGTCGCCCGGCGCGGGAGGTCTGATCCGGCGCGGGAGGTCTGACCCGGTACGGAAGGTCGTCCGACCCCGTACGGGAGGTCTGATCCGGTACGGAAAGTCTGCCCTGGTTTCGCAGGCGCGTCTCAGCAGTGGAGGCGTCAGCGGAGCCAGGGCAGATCCGCGTCCTCGCCCTGTGGCTGGAGTCCTTCGGCCATCACCCGCATGATCTCGCCGAGCTGGCCGATCTGTTCGGGCGAGAGCCGGTCGAACAGTGCCTGCCGTACGGCATCGACATGGCCGGGTGCGGTCCGCTCCAGCACCTTCGTACCGGCGGGCGTCAGGACCGCGTTCTGGCCGCGCTTGTCGGACGGGCAGTCCTCGCGGCGCACCCAGCCGTTCCGCTCCAGCCGTGCTATCGCGTGCGAGAGCCGGGAGCGGGTGATCTTCGCGTCCATCGCCAGCTCGGTCATCCGCATCCGCCGCCGGGGCGCCTGGGAGAGCTTCACGAGGAGCCCGTAGTAGATGTGCGGCATCCCGGCGTCCCGCTGCAACTGGCGGTCGAGGTGATCCTCCAGGAGCGTGGTGGCATGGAGGTACGCGCGCCAGATGCGCTGCTCCTCGTCGCTGAGCCAGCGCGGTTCGTCAGGGGGCGGTGCCGAGGTCATGTGCTCCACTGTACGACTCTTTCTTGAATATTAAACTAGATGCGGCTAAGGTCTGGTCCCGAGTAAGTGCTTGAGACTTCAATTAATGGAGTTGTCGCCCATGACCGCCATCGCCCCCGAACGTATGCCCGCCCTCTATCTCTCCCATGGCGCGCCACCGCTCGCCGATGATCCGGTCTGGCCGGGCCAGCTCGCCGACTGGTCCGCCGGTCTGCCACGCCCCAAGGCCATTCTGATGGTCTCCGCGCACTGGGAGGATGCCCCGCTGGCGCTCGGTGCGACCGAGACAGTCCCCCTTGTTCATGACTTCTGGGGATTTCCCGAGCGGTACTACGCGGTGCGGTACGACGCTCCCGGTGCGCCCCTGCTGGCCGAGAACGTAAGGAAGTTGCTGCGCGGCGCCGGTCATCCGGTCCAGGGCGTCCCGGACCGGGGCCTCGACCACGGTGCGTACGTCCCGCTGGTCGAGATGTTCCCGGACGCCGGCATACCCGTACTCCAGATCTCCATGCCGACGCTCGACCCGCGGAAGCTGATGGACATCGGGCGCAGGCTCGCCCCGCTGCGGGACGAAGGCGTGCTGATCGTCGGCAGCGGCTTCTTCACCCACAACCTGGCCGCGCTGCGGCACGAGGGCGTCCCCGGCTGGTCCGCCGAGTTCGACGCCTGGGGGCGGGAGGCGATGGCGGCGCAGGACATCGACGCGCTGCTCGACTTCGAGCACAAGTCCCCGTCCGGGCGGCTCGCCCATCCCCGTACCGAGCACTTCGCGCCGCTGTTCGTGACGCTCGGGGCGGCGGGGGACGGGCTGGAGAGCCGGCGCGACGTGATCGACGGCTTCTGGATGGGGCTGGCGAAGCGGTCGGTGCAGTTCGGGTAGGGGCTGCCGGCCGGGATCGGGGTGTGGTGGCAGGGGCCGGGCGCGGCCCGCGTCGAGAGCCTGCCCGGCCGTTGAGAGTGCTCGGCCGTCGAGAGCCTGCCCTGCCGGGGTGCCTCCGGCCGGCCCGGTTCCCGCCCGCCGGGGTTCCTCGGGAGGTAGCCCGGTTCCTGCCCGCCGGGCCGGGCTACCTCCCGCCGAGTTCCTTCTCGTACCAGGCGACGTCGTGGTACACGCCGAACTTCCGGCCGACCTCGCGGTACGTGCCCACCGGCGTGAAGCCGAAGCGGGCGTGCAGTGCGGCGGATGCCTCGTTGGGCATGGTGATGCCGGCGTACGCCCGGTGGACGTCCTCGTCGGCCAGCGCCTCGAACAGCGCCTTGTAGAGCATCGTGCCGATTCCGCGCCCCGCTGTGCCGGGGGCGCAGTACACGGTCACCTCGACGGACGTGGCGTACGCGGCCTTCGGCCGGAATGCGCTGCTGGTTGCGTACCCCAGAATCCGGGCAGACGGTACCTCCTGCGCAACCAGCAGCCGGTGTGGGCCGTCTTCAGGGTGGGAGAGCAGCCACGGACGGCGTTCCTCGGGGGTGAAGACATTCGTGTCAAATGTGATCGCAGTCTCACGGACGTAGTGGTTGTAAAGGTCGGTGAGGTCCTGGAGATCCGCCTCCTTGCCAGGCCTGACCTGCATTTCCGTACCCTGCGCAGGCATCCGGTCTCCCTTGGTGGCCGGACAGGGTACTGCATGATCACTAAAAACAGAGCGCGTCATGGGAATTCTGTCCGGATTCCAGTCGTTGTTTCCATCAGATGCAGGACACCGGAGAGGGTGTTCCGCACCACACCGAGCCACTGATTCGCGACCTCATCACGTTACTCACGTTAGGGAGCACGCATGGCAACCCGTGCCGTCGCCCGTCGATCCGACCGGGCAAGCAGCGTTCGCGCCGTAGGCGGGGAGATCGCCGACCGCGACCTGGTCGGCATGTACCTCGACGAAATCGCACGTACGCCACTGCTCGACGCCGAAAAAGAGGTCGAGCTGTCCCAGACCATCGAGGCCGGGGTGTACGCCCAGCAGGTTCTTGACGGTTCCGTGCAGAGTGAGGCGGGTGGGGCCTCGCATGAGGAGCTGGAGGCGCTGGTTGCCGCCGGGGAGCGCGCCAAGGACGTCTTCATCCGGTCCAACCTGCGGCTGGTCGTCGCTGTGGCCCGCCGCTATCCGCGAGCCGGTCTGCCGCTGCTCGACCTGATCCAGGAGGGCAACGCGGGTCTGGTGCGCGCGGTCGAGAAGTTCGACTACGCCAAGGGCTTCAAGTTCTCCACGTATGCGACCTGGTGGATCCGGCAGGCCATCACCCGGTCGATAGCCGATCAGTCGCGCACCATCCGGCTCCCTGTCCACCTGGTGGAGGAGCTGGGCCGGATCCGCCGTGTCCAGCGCGAGTTCAACCGCGAGCACGGCCGCGACCCGGAGCACGAGGAGATCGCCGCCGAGCTGGACGCCAAGCCGCAGCGTGTGAGCGATGTGCTGGACTGGGCCCGCGACCCGGTCAGTCTGAACATGCCGGTGGACGACCAGGGCGAGACGCAGTTCGGTGACCTCCTGGAGGACACGTCGGCGGTGTCGCCCGAGCAGTCCGTGATGACGCTGCTGCGCAGCGAGGAGCTCGACGAACTGATCGGCAGGCTCGATCACCGCACCGCTTCGATCATCAAGATGCGCTTCGGTATCGACGACGGCCGGGAGCGGACGCTGACCGAGGTCGGCAAGGAGCACGGGCTGACACGTGAGCGGATCCGCCAGATCGAGAAGCACGCGCTGCTCGAACTGAAGAAGATGGCCGACGACGTGGGCTTCGACGCGGCGGCGTGAGCTGCCCGCCCGCACGCCTGCCCGCACCGTCACGCTGTCACTTGTTGGATGTCCGATCGCCGGACAGCGCCTGCTGTGGCGCCGTCCGGCGATCGGTTGGACCCGGGCCGACTCATGCCGGCCCGGGTCGTGTCGGCGGCTGTTCGCTCAGACGCTGAGCGCCGGTTCCGCTGAGGCCGGTTCCCCGAGGGGCCCGCCCGCGTCGGAGTCCGTGTAGAGGTCGTCCCCCTTGATGCCCGGGGTGGTGTCCGCGCCGATGTCCTTTCCGCTGCCCGCGGGCGCCCGCTTCGGCAGGGCGAACATCAGCAGGAAGATCACACCGAGCACCCCGACCACCCACCACAGCGAGTGCATGAACGCGTGGACGAAGGCGGGCCCGGTCGCACTCGGTGCCGGCCGGTCGCTGATCGAGCCGAAGAACACCACGGACACCAGACCGAGCCCCAGCGCATTGCCCATTTGCTGAACGGTGTTGATCAGCCCGGAGGCCGACCCGGCGTGTTCCTTCGGGACGTCCGCGAGCACCGCGTCCGTCAGCGGCGCGACGATCAGCCCCATGCCGATCCCCATGACCACCAGCGGCAGCGCCATCTGCCAGGACGCGATCGCCGTCCCGTACCGGTCCGCCTCCCAGATGTAGAGCAGCAGTCCGGCCGCCATCAGCAGCGCGCCCGTCTGGAGCACCTTGCGGCCGAAGCGCGGCACCAGCTTCTGTACGGAGATACCGGCGGCAGCCGAGACCGCGACCGAGAACGGGATCCCCGTGGTCCCGGCCCGCAGCGCGCTCCAGCCGAGGCCGATCTGCATGTACAGCGTCCAGACCAGGAAGAAGATGCCCAGCGCCACACCGAACGTGGCCTGTACCGCGATACCGGCCGCGAAGCTCTTCACCTTGAACAGCTCCAGCTCGACCAGCGGCGAACCGTCCTTCCGCGCCTTCACCCGCTCGTACGCGACCAGCCCGCCGAACACCACGACGCTGCCCGCCATCAAGACGTAACCCCAGACCGGCCAGCCCAGCTCACGGCCGCGCGTCAGCGGATAGAGCAGCATCAGCAGGCCCACCACGACGAGCAGCACACCGACGATGTCCAGCCGGAGGGCCTTCGGGGCCTTGGACTCGCTGATGAACCTGCGCCCGAGCAGCAGCCCGATCAGCCCGACCGGCAGGTTGATCAGGAAGATCGGGCGCCACTCCAGACCGGCGATGTTCCACTCGGTGAGCAGCGCGCCGAGCAGCGGGCCGGAGACCGCGCCCAGGCCGATGACCGCGCCGAACAGCCCGAAAACCTTGCCGCGCTCCTCCGCCGGGAAGGTGGCGTGCACGATCGAGAGCACCTGCGGCACCATCAGCGCCGCCATCGCGCCCTGCAGGATGCGTGAGGCGACCAGCATTTCGGGGCTGGCCGCGAAGCCGCACAGTGCGGAGGCCAGCGTGAAGCCGCCTATCCCGATGAGGAAGAGCTTCTTGCGGCCGTGGATGTCGCCGAGCCGGCCGCCCGTGATCAGCCCGGCGGCGAAGGCGAGCGCGTAGCCGGCGGTGATCCACTGGATCTGGCCGAACGAGGCGCCGGTGTCCTTCTGGATGGACGGGATCGCGATGTTGACGATCGTGACGTCGACAAGGTCCATGAAGGCCGCCGTCATCACGATGGCGAGAGCGAACCATCGGCGGCGGTCCGCCCTGAGGACGGCCTGCGCGGCCTGTGCGGCTTGCCCGGCCTGTGTGGCGTGCGCGGCCTGCGCCGTCTGCGGGTGCCGTACGTCCGGCGCATCCTCTGCAACCGGTGCATCCTGCGCGGTGGGCTGGGGTGTTGAGGTCATGCGGGGAAGTTAGGCGGCATATAGGTCAACCTGTGTCCCAGTTCCCGGGCATCCTGACTGCCATGACGGACACTCCGGTACGGCTGCTGCACCTTCTCTCGCTGCTCCAGACTCCGCGCGAATGGCCCGGCGGTGAACTCGCCGAGCGCCTCGACGTCAGCAGGCGCACGGTCCGGCGCGACATCGACCGGCTGCGCGACCTCGGCTATCCGGTCCAGGCCACGATGGGGGCCGAGGGCGGCTACCGGCTGGTGGCGGGCAAGGCCATGCCTCCGCTGGTCCTCGACGACGAAGAGGCGGTGGCCATCGCGGTCGGGCTGCGCGCCGGGGCCGGGCACGCGGTCGAGGGTATCGAGGAGGCCTCCGTACGGGCCCTGGCCAAGCTGGAACAGGTGCTGCCGTCCAGGCTGCGCCACCGGGTCGCCACCCTCCAGGCCGCGACGATCCCGCTGACCAGCGGCGACGGCGCGACGGTCGACCCGGGCACGCTGACGGTGATCGCGGGCGCGGCCACTGGGCCCGAGCGGCTGCGCTTCGGCTACCGCGCGGGGAACGGTACGGAGACGAAGCGGCTGGTCGAGCCGTACCGGCTGGTCTCCACCGGGCGCCGCTGGTACCTGGTGGCGTACGACATCGACCGCGAGGACTGGCGTACGTTCCGGGTCGACCGGGTGAGCCGGCCGTTCGCGACCGGGGCGCGGTTCGTCCCGCGTGAGCTGCCGGTGGGTGACGCGGCGGAGTTCGTCAGCCAGTCCCTTTCACGGCGCCAGCTCTCGGTGGATCTCGACGTCACTTTCGAGGCCCCGGCCCAGTACGTGGCGGCCCGGCTGCCCAACGGGATGGGCGCGCCCGAAGTGCTGGACGAACGGCGCTGCCGGCTCAGGGCGCCGGTGGCGGACTCGCTGGAGTGGCTGGGGCTGCGGCTCGCGGTGGTGGACGCGGAGTTCACCGTGCACCACCCGCCCGAGCTGGTGGACTACCTGGCGGAGCTGGGGGCCCGACTGGGCCGTGCGGCGGGAGCAGGGGGCCGGCCGACGACTGGGTGAGCGGGGATGCTGAGCGAGGGGCCGGACACCCGGGCACCCGGGGACGCCGAAGGGCTGGGGCTCACGGTGCTGGGGCTCACCGAGCTGGGCTTACGGTGTCGGGGCCTGCGGTGCTGGGGGTTGCGGTGCTCGGCTTACAGTGCTGGGGCCTGCGGAGCCGCCGTGGTGCGGGGCTCGGCGGAGTTCGGCGGGGCTCAGCGCACGCGGGCGCGGAGCTCCATCGCCGCGCGGGCCTCGCTCTGTGACGCGTACACCTCGCACATATGGCGTCCGTCAGGCGTCGCCGTGTGCTCGACCTCCCAGAGGCTGATCTCCCGGCCGTCGAGCAGCAGAAAAGCGTGCTCGTAGAGGGTGAAGGCCGCTGGGCCGACGCTCTCGAACCGGCACTGGCTGCCGAGGGCCTGGCTGATCTGGTGGGCGAACGCCGAACGCAGCAGCCGGGCGACGTCCTCACCGGGGCAGTCCGGGTTCTCCGCGCGGCGCAGCACCCGGCGGGCGTGGTCGGCCGACCGGTCGGCCGCATACGTCCTGGCCACCGCGGGCGGCGGCGCCGACTGGAGCGCCGTGAGGATCCCGAGATCGTCCTCCGGGTCGTCGTCGGGGAACATCGCGGCGGCGTCCGCCCCGCGGATCCGGGTCACGGCGAGTCTGGCCTCCGCCTCGCCCGGATACAGCTCGTACTTCGGGCCCTCACCCGTACCCGTCTCGTACACCAGCTCCCACAGCGCCAGATCGGTGCCGTCGGAGAGGAGGAACGTGTGCCGGTACGTCTCGCGGTGCAGCCCGGCGCCCGAGCTGTGGTGCGAGGAGTGCAGCGCTGTGCTGTGCGCCAGCGCGAAGCCGAGCCGCTCGACGGTGGCGTCGGGCAGCTCGAAAGCGTTCAGTGCGCGGCCGAGGAGTCGCGCGAGGTGCTCCTCGGTCGTCTCATGCGAATGGCTCAAGGTCTCTCCAGGCCGTCGCGGCAAGTCATGGGGTCGGAACTCAACGTAGTCCCTGGGTCTGACAACGTGGCCTTCGTTCGGCAAAACGAAGGGGGCGTGCGGAAAGTTCCCGGGCGCCCCGCCAACTCACTTGTCCGGTAAGTCAGTAGATGCTGTGTCAGTTCGGATCGGTTCCCGCCCCCGTCCCGTACAGATCGCGGTGGGCCGGGAACCATCCGCCGGGGCCGTCCACCGATTCCGCTGCCCGGACGGCGCGCACCACGGCCCGGCTCAGTGCGTCGGCGCCCGCGGCCAGTACTTCGTTGAGGACACCCAGGTCGGGGCGGTGCCCTGTGCCGGTGGCAAGTGCGAAGACGGTATCGCCGTCGTGCAGGAGGTGGACGGGCCGCACGGCACGCGCGAGGCCGTCGTGCGCCGTGCCGGCCAGCTTCTGCGCCTGGGCGCGGGTGAGTTCGGCGTCGGTGGCCACGACGGCGATCGTGGTGTTCAGCGGGGGGCGCGCATTGCGCTCGCGCGCCAGAGCCAGCTGCCGCTGCGCCTCCTCGTGAACGGCGGCGGTGGGGTATTCGGGCCGCCCCTGACCGTACTCGCCGTAGAGCACGCCCGTCAGCGGATCGACCGGCGAGCCCACCGAGTTGACCACGGCGAGGGCGCCCACGGTGACGCCCGACGCAAGCGTGATGCTCGCCGAGCCGACGCCACCCTTGAGTCCGCCGGCCACCGCACCCGTACCGGCGCCGACGCTGCCCTGTTCGACCGGTGTGCCCGGTGCCGTGTCCGCCGCGGCTTCCACGGCCGCGCGTCCGGTCGACGCGTCCGGCCTGGCCCGCCAGTCGCCGCCGCGGCCCAGATCGAAGACGCACGCGGCGGGTACGACCGGGACGACCTGGGCGGGGTCGGGCCCGACCTGGAAGCCGCGGCCCTGCCCCTCCAGCCAGGCCATCACGCCGGATGCGGAGTCCAGCCCGTACGCGCTGCCGCCCGTCAGGACGACGGCGTCCACGCGCTGCACCAGGTTCCGTGGATCGAGGGCGTCCGTCTCCCGGGTGCCGGGGCCGCCGCCGCGTACATCCACTGCGGCGACCGCCCCGCCCGGCGGAGCCAGGACGACCGTGGTGCCACTCAGCGCACGCTCCCCGGCGACCCGTGCGTGTCCGACCCGGAGGCCGTCCACATCGGTGAGCGAGTCCGAGCCGGAGCCCGAGTCGGAGTCCGAGTCGGAGTCCGAGCCAGGCCCAGGGGCGGGTGCAGGCCCAGGGGCGGAGCTTGAGTTCGCGGGCGGGTGTGCGGGTGTGCCGTGCGGGGCCGGGTTGTGCGAGCCGGCTGTGCGGGTCGCGTCAGCAGGGCGCTCTGACGGGGTGTCTGCTGCGGTCATGCCCCCATGGGACCACTGCTGCCTGTGATGTGTGAGGTGACGTCCCTTGTTCTGCCCGCCGTTGCCCCTGCCCCGTTGCCCTTGCCCCTGCTGTCATTGCGTTGTCCCTTCGCCCCCCCCGTAATGGCCGGGTCGGCATCTGACGGAAATGCCTCACCCACCTGCGACACGAAAAAGGCACAAAAAGGACATCACCGACTACGGTGGCGCAGTGACCGAGCAGCCTTCCGCCCCGCCACGCCGCCGCGCTCCGACCCCGTACGACCGGTCCCCGTACGCGAGGCCTCCGGAAAAACATGATCTCCGGACACGCCGTCTCCGTACGGGCGACGGCCGCGGGCACCGTGGTCTCGCTCCTGCTCATCGTGGCCATCGTGCTGGGCAGCCGCTTCCTGCGAGACTTCGACTCGGCCCTGCTGCCGTACGCCGTCGCCAGCGTCTTCCTCCACCACGCGCCGCGACTATCTGCGGATCGTCACCACCGTCTCCGGGGGCCTCGCCGTCGGCGGCCTCGGTGTCGCCGGGGGAGTGCTGAAGCGGCACGGCGACAGCGAGACCGCCCCCACCCCCAGGAAGGTCACCGACCGGTTGCTGCCCGGTGAGTCCGTTGCCTTCCGCTTTCCCGGCGACGAGGACCGTGCCGTGGCCGTACGTCTCGCGGACGGCACCCTCGCCGGCTACTCCGCCGTCTGCACGCACCTCGCCTGCGCCGTTCTGTGGCGCAAGGACCGCGGTGCCGAGGGGGAGCTCTACTGCCCCTGCCACGAGGGTGCCTTCGACGCCCGGACCGGTGAGGTCACCGCCGGTCCGCCCCCTCGGGGACTGCCCCTGGTGCTCCTCGTGGAGAGAGATGACGGCAGTGCCTGGGCTCTTGCCACCGCCCGCTCCGGTGAGGACATCAAGCACGCGGTGTGCCGGTAGTTCAAGGACTCGGAGCCGGAGTCGACCGCGCGGATCGGTTGTCCCGGTGCGACGGGGGCGACACGCGAGAGAGGGGAGCAGACATGAGCGACCAGCCACCGCAGCCCGAACCACCGCAGCCTGAACCATCGCGGTCCGAACCACCGCAGCCCGTGCCACCCCGCCCCGAGTACCGGCCGGGCAGTGTTGAGCCCCGTCTCAACCGGCTGCTCGCCGAACGGTATCCGCAGATCCGCGCCACCAGCGGGTACGGCGACCCGCGGATCCGGCACACCGGCCCCGGCCCCGGCGCGGGGAGCGAACAGGAGTCTGAACGCTCCTCCAAGCTGACCGCCCGGCTCGTCCTGGCGATGACGGTCGTGATCGGCCAGCTCTGGGCGCTCACGATCACCGTCAACGAGTGGATGGAGGGAAACACGGGCACCGCATGGTGGGGCGCCGGTTTCCTCTGTCTGTCGTTTCTGGTGGTACTCGGGCTCTGGCGCCTCGACCCGAAGGACCGGTGAGGGGCAGGGCGGGCGACGGGCCACACCTGGCACAGGCCCTGGTGGGGGCAGGCGGAGCCGTACGGCAGCCGGGCGCCGTACCCTTGCCGTATGAGCACTGCCCCCGCTTCCGGCCCCGGCCCCCGTGACGACGAGGACCGCGACCCCGCGGCCCCCTCCGGCGCGACGCCACCGGAGTCCGGGCCGAAGCCCACGCCCACGCCGGTGTCCAAACCGGTGTCCAAGCTGGTCTTCGACGATCCGCTCGACCAGCAGTCCCCGGACGACACGGACCACGGCTGGGGCGACCGGCCGTCCGGCGGGAGCAGTGCGTCGGATCTGGCCCGCTTCCTCGACGAGAAGCCGCCGCACCACATCTGACCCGCCCCTGGGCGCACCGGAAGCGGAACGCTCCGCTCCGCCACCTGAGGCGCTGCGCCACCACGAAGCTGTCCAATTACCCCACTCCCGCAGGGGATATGACTGGGCATCCGTGCTGTTCGGCTCACGGTTCAGCACAGCCGGCGCAGGCTTCAGCACTGGATTCAGCACAGCGTTCAGCACAGGGTCACCGCCAGTTTGGACGTGGCTCCGGCGCCTGCCAGCGCGGTCGCCGTCGAGCGGGGCACAGTGAGCACGACGAGCGCTCCGGCGTCGGGGGAGGCGTCGTCCGAGGCGCCCGCATCCGGCACGTCGGCCACCCGTACCCCCGTCGCGACCACCCGCGCCGCTCGGGCGCTTCCCGGCGGACCTGACCCCGCCGAAGCGCCGTCGGCTGTGGCATCACCGGCCGAGGCAGCACCGATCGCGATGACATCGACGTGGTCGCCGGGGGCCAGCAGCCGTACGGTCGCCGCGTCGGCAATCCGTACCGGCGCGGACACCGGAGCCGACACCGGAGTTGCGCGGTCCGAGGCCGCAGGGGCGCCCGGCGCACGGCCCCGCCCGTCCGCAGCGTCGGCCCGGGGCTCCGCCCGGACGGCAATAGACGGCTCCCCGCCCCCGACGTCGCGAGGTGCCCAGGCGGCCAGGGCAGCAGCCGCGAGAACCAGCCCCGCCACCACCGTCCGGTGCCATCGACCCAGAGCCCGCCGGATACGGTGCCGTCCCGGGCGCACCCGCAGCGGGGCGAACTGCGGCACTCCGCGCGGCTCGGGCGCGGATACGACAGGTACGGGCATGGGGATCATGGCAACCACCGCCTGGTCAGAGGAGTCCGTGGCGAACTCCTCCCACGATCCGGCGTTCCGCGACATCCTGCTGAGAGCTGTGGATTACTCGCGAGTTGTGGACAACCCGTTGCCCCGCCGACCCGTTGCCCCGCGCTCATACCCCTGGCGGGAAGGGGCGGAAAGGAGCGGGAAAGGGCGGAAAAAAAGGGGTGGGTTGAACCGCGATCGGGCTGCTAGCTTTCAGTCGACCGCGACACCGGCCCGACGCGACATCGTCGGACCGAGACACCGTCCCGAGGAGGTGAGACCCATGAACGCCGTATCCACGTGGGTGCTCCCCCTCCCGTCACGGTCAGGCGATTGACGCAGGTGTCGCCGGGAGCGCCACGACAACAAGGCACTCCCGAAAGGCAACACTTATGCGATCTCTACAGTTCACCGCCGAGTCGTCACGGAACGGCCTGCTCGAACGCGACTTCACCGTCCCCGGAGTCCCCGGCGTCCCCGGCGTCCTCTGGTCGCCGGCCTCCGCCCCCGCCGAGCCCGCGCCCCTGATCCTGATGGCCCACGGCGGCGGCAACCACAAGAAGCATCCCGCGATGTCCGGCCGCGCCCAGCGCGTGGTGACCGGCTGCGGCTTCCACGTCGCCGTCATCGACGCGCCCGGTCACGGCGACCGGCCCCGCACGGCGCACGACGAGGAAGAAGTCGCCGAGCTGTTCCGGGCCAGGGCGGCGGGCGAGCCGGAAGGCCCGATCGTCGTGCGCTACAACGACCACCTGGCTCAGCTCGCCGTACCCGAGTACCGGGCGACCCTGGATGCCCTCCAGGAACTCCCGGAGATCGGCGCCGGCGGTCCCGTCGGTTTCTGGGGCATCAACATGGGCACCGCGATCGGCGTACCGCTGGTGGCGGTCGAACCCAGGATCACAGCCGCGGTATTCGGCCAGCACTGGCCCGATGTCCTTGCCGAGAAGGCGAAGCGGATCACCGTCCCGATCGAGTTCGACCTGCAGTGGGATGACGAGCACATCTCGCGCGAGGAAGGTCTCGCGCTGTTCGACGCCTTCGCCTCGAAGGAGAAGTCGTTGCACGTGAACTCGGGCAAGCACAAGGAGCTGCCCAGGTTCGAGGCAGACAGCGCGGTCCGGTTCTTCGCCCGGCACCTCGGCGGCGCAGTCACCGCACCGCCCTGATCCGAGCGGTTGCGGGCGCCGGGCCGGCCGGCCCGGCGCCGCGCAGCCTCGGCGGGCATCTCCTCGGATGCCCGCCGTCCTCACCACTCGGCGCCCACGCACTCGGCGCCCACGCACTCAGGGCCATTCCCCTCAGCCGGCCCCACCCTTCAGGGCAGCGTGATCCCCGGGTCGACCCCGTCCAGCGCACGCGCACAGTGGCACGCCTTCGACTGCTCCGCAGGCAGCCCGGCCACCGCGTCGAAGAGCACCGTGCGCAGCCGGTCCACATTGGCGGCGAAGACCCTCAGCACCTCGTCGTGGGAGACGCCCTCCCCTGCCTCGGCCCCCGCGTCCAGGTCCGTGACCAGCGTCATCGACGTGTAGCAGAGCCCCAGTTCACGGGCGAGGACCGCCTCGGGGTGCCCGGTCATGCCCACCACGGACCAGCCCATCGCCGCATGCCAGCGCGACTCGGCCCTGGTCGAGAACCGCGGCCCCTCGATGATGACCAGAGTCCCGCCGTCCACCGGCTCCCACTCCTGCCCGCGCGCCGCCGCGAGGGCGGCCTTGCGGCCGGCGGAGCAGTACGGGTCGGCCAGCGACACGTGCACCACGTTCGGGATGCTGCCGTCCGGCAGCGCCTGACCGTCGTAGTACGTCTGCGTGCGTGCCTTCGTACGGTCCACCATCTGGTCCGGTACGAGCAGCGTCCCCGGCCCGTACTCCGGCCGCAGCCCGCCCACCGCGCACGGGCCGAGCACCTGCCGTACGCCCACGGACCGCAACGCCCAGAGGTTCGCCCGGTAGTTGATGAGGTGCGGGGGCAGATGGTGGCCGCGCCCGTGCCGGGGGAGGAACGCCACCCGGCGCCCGGCGATCTCACCGAGGAAGAGGGAGTCGCTCGGCTTCCCGTACGGGGTGTCCACCGCGACCTCGGTCACGTCCTCCAGGAAGGAGTAGAAGCCGGAGCCGCCGATGACCCCGATGTCCGCCGTGGGGGCCGCGGTGTCTCCCGCGGTTGCCTGGTCTGCCGAGTTCGCCACATTCACCATGCCGGTCACACTATCCGGGGTTCCGGACGGGCCCGGGCCACTCCGGACATGCCGGAAACCCCACCGTCGGACGACGGCAGGGTTCCGGGAAACCGGTATCAGGCGGCGGAGCTGCCGCTGGAGGAGCTGCTCGACGAGGACGCCGACGATGCCGAGCCGCCGGACTTCGAGGCACCGGCCTTCGCGTCGGAGCCCGAGGAGCCGGACGAGCTCGAAGAGCCGGACGAACCCGAAGACGAGTCCGACGAGGACGACGACGAACCGGCGGGCTTGGAAGACGCCGCCGTGCTGCTCGACGAGGAGCCGCGGCTGTCGTTCCGGTAGAAACCCGAACCCTTGAAGACAATGCCGACCGCCGAGAACACCTTCTTCAGGCGTCCATCGCAGCTCGGGCATACGGTCAGGGCGTCATCGGTGAACTTCTGCACCGCCTCAAGGCCCTGGCTGCATTCGGTGCACTGGTACTGATAGGTCGGCACTTGCTCCTCCTGGCACTCTCACTCAGTGAGTGCTAACGACGTTCTATAGTGACGTATTCCGCTGGATCAGTCCACTGAGACCGGCACTCGGTGACCCATCCCACGCCCTGCGCCACGCTTGATGCCACGGCCTGCGCCCCGCGCGGTGTCGTATTCCGGGCCCGCTTCCGAGCCCTGTTCCGTGCCCTGCTCGGTGTCCTTCTCCGTGCCCTGTTCCGTGCCAGGTCCCGCGTCGCGGGGTGTCAGCCGCGACCGCAGCGCCAGCAGGGTGAGCAGTGCCAGTACGGTCCCGCCCATCGGCACCAGGAATCCGGCGCTGGAGCTGAACGAGTCGGTCAGCTCGCCCGCCACCGATACGGCCGCGGCCTGTCCCAGTGCCACCGAACCGGTCAGCCAGGTGAAGGCCTCGGTGCGCGCCGAAGCCGGCACCAGGGTGTCCACCAGGGTGTATCCGCTGATCAGCGCGGGTGCGATGCAGAGTCCGACCAGCAGTCCGAGTCCCGCTACGAGCGGCACCGTGTGCATCGCCCAGAGCCCGGACGCGGTGACGGCCAGCGCGGTGTACGCGACCAGCAGCCGGGACTTCGGCGCGATCTTCCAGGCGATGGCCCCGCAGACGATGCCCGCGAGCATGTTGCCGGCGGCGAAGACCCCGTACAGCACGCCGTTCACACCGGGCCGGCCGATCTCCTCGGCGAACGCGGTCAGTGAGACCTGCATACCGCCGAACACCGCGCCGATCCCGAGGAACGCCACGGCGAGCACCCGTACGCCCGGCACCGACAGCGCGGAGATGTGCCGCTCGGAGGTGTGGCTGTTGTCACGTACCCGGACGGACGGCTGGGTCCGGCGCTGCGCCGCGAAGACGAGGCCGCCGATCAGGGTCAGCGCGGCCTCGGTGATCAGCCCGGCCGCCGGGTGGATCCCGGTGCACAGTGCGGTCGTCAGCACCGGGCCGATGACGAAGGTGAACTCGTCCGTCACCGATTCGAAGGCGGCGGCCGTCGACATGAGGGGCGAGCCCTCCAGTTTCGCGGCCCAGCGGGCCCGGACCATCGGGCCGACCTGCGGTACCGACGCACCGGTCGGCACAGCGGCGATGAACAGCGCCCACAGCGGCGCGCCCGCCATCGCGAGCACCGTCAGGGTGATCACTGAAGCGGCGTGCACGAGGACACCGGGGAACAGCACGGCGCGCTGCCCGAGCCGGTCGGCGAGCTTGCCGCTCTGCGGCGCGAACAGCGCCATGGAGACACCCGTCACAGCGGCGACGATGCCTGCGTTTCCGTACGAGCCCGTCGTGTGCTGCACCAGCAGCACGATGCCGATGGTCAGCATCGCGAAGGGCTGCCGCGCGGCGAAACCGGGCAGCAGGAACGTCCATGCGCCAGGTGTGCGCAACAACTGCCCGTACCCCGGACGGGTCTCGGAGACCGTGGACACCACGGCCTAGCCTTTCTGCCGCCTGGTAGCACTCCCCTTGGTGTACAGGCATACGAAGGCATGCGTACGGGAGCTGCCGAGAGCTGTCCTCTTGCGCGGAACTGCGGTAGGCCGGGCCGTTTCGTCGTGCGGAACTCCTGCGCGGATACCGCGCACGCACCGCGACGGGGGGTGCCTCGACCGCCATACGGTCGCGCCAGCTCTGCATCAGGCAGAGTTGGTCGATCAGGTCAATCAAGTCAATCGGGTCAAGCCGATCGGTTCATGGTACCGCTACTCGCGAGCCATCCCGCCAGCTTGCCTCCCTGGCCGATCGCCCGCAGCCGTGCTTCGGCGGCGTCGCGCACCGGATTGGTCGCCACCACGAGCAGTTCGTCCCCGCGCCGCAGCACCGTCGAGGGCTGCGGTACGAAGCTCGTGCCGTCCCGGACGACCAGGGTGACGGCGGCGCCCTTGGGCAGCCGCAGCTCGCCGACCTCGACGCCGTGCATCCGGGACTTCTCCGGGATCGCCACCGACAGCAGATGCCCGCGCAGCCGCTCCAGGGGCGCCGATTCGATGCCCAGGTCCGCCGCGGCGTCGGCGCCGTCGCCGAGGCTGAGCTTCCTGGCCAGCCAGGGGAGCGTCGGCCCCTGCACCAGTGTGTAGACGACGACGAGCACGAAGACGATGTTGAAGACCCGGGAGCTGCCGTCGATGCCGGACACCATCGGGATGGTCGCCAGGATGATGGGGACGGCTCCGCGCAGCCCGGCCCACGACATCAGGGTCTGCTCCTGCCAGGGCACCCGGAACGGTGCCAGGCTCAGCAGTACGGAGACCGGCCGCGCCACCATCGTCAGGACCAGGCCCACGATCACCGCGGGCCAGAAGTCGCTGCCCAGCTCGTGGGGGCTCACCAGCAGTCCGAGCAGGACGAACATGCCGATCTGGGCGATCCAGCCGAGACCCTCGGCGAACCCGCGGGTGGCCGGCCAGTGCGGCAGCTTGGCGTTGCCGAGCAGCATCGCGGCGAGGTAGACGGCGAGGAAGCCACTGCCGTGCGCGATGGCGCCGGCCGCGTACGCCGTGATCGCGATGGCCATCACGGCGATCGGGTAGAGGCCGGAGGCGGGCAGCGCGACATGGCGCAGCCCCCACGATCCGAGCCAGCCGACGGCGAGGCCGATCGAGGCGCCGATCGCCAGCTCCAGGGCGATCTTGCCGATCAGTACGTACCAGTGGTCGACAGGACCGGCCGTCGAGAACGCGATGACCAGGATCACCACCGGGGCGTCGTTGAAGCCGGACTCGGCCTCCAGTACACCCGTGATCCGGGCCGGCAGGGGCACCTTGCGCAGAACGGAGAAGACGGCGGCGGCGTCGGTGGACGACACCACGGCGCCGATGATCAGGGCCTGGCGCCATTCGAGACCGACCAGGTAGTGCGCGCCGGCGGCGGTGATCCCCACGCTCACCGCGACGCCGGCCGTCGACAGCACGACGGCCATCGGCAGGACCGGTTTGATCTCTTTCCACTTGGTGCCCAGGCCGCCCTCGGTCAGGATCACGACCAGCGCGGCGTAGCCGATCACCTGGGTCATCTCGACGTTGTCGAACTTGACGTTGAAGATGCCGTCCTGGCCTATCGCCATCCCGATGCCGAGATACAGCAGCAGGCTGGGGAGGCCGCTGCGCGACGAGATGCGCACGGCGGCCACGGCGATCAGCAGGACGAGTGAGCAGATCAGCAGGAGCTCGTTGAGATGGTGGACAGTCAGTGGCCGTTCCTTCCCTCGTACGCTGCAAGTACTTCGTTACCCTACCTAATCCTTGACGCTTCCTTGACGCTTCGCTTACTTGTGCGATGCCGCTGGGGATACCGCGTCCGTAACGCACAGGCGCTGCGCCTATGGTTGCTCCAGCGCTCCGTCGGACCTACAGACCACCCTGCCCCTCGAAGGACAGCGATGCCCGCCGCCACCACCACAGCCGTCCCTTCCGGCACGAAATCCGGCACGAAATCCCGTAAGAAGAAAGGGCGTCGCGCCAGGCTGATCGTGATCGTCGTGGTGCTGGCGCTCGTTGCGGGCATCGGGTACGGGTCGTACTGGGGCGTGAGCACCGTGCGGGCGTCCCTTCCGCAGACGACCGGTGAGATCAAGGTCCCCGGCCTCTCGGGCAACGTCGACGTCAAGCGGGACAGCTACGGCGTACCGCAGATCTACGCGGACACCGACGCCGACCTCTTCCGCGCGCAGGGCTACGTCCAGGCCCAGGACCGTTTCTACGAGATGGACGTCCGGCGCCACATGACATCCGGCCGGCTCTCCGAGATGTTCGGATCGAGCCAGGTCAAGACCGACTCCTTCCTGCGCACGCTCGGCTGGCACCGGGTCGCGCAGAAGGAGTACGACACCAAGCTGTCGCCGGAGACGAAGAAGAACCTCCAGGCGTACTCGGCCGGGGTCAACGCGTATCTGAAGGGCAAGGACGGCAAGCAGATCTCCGTCGAGTACGCGGCCCTGAACCTCACCAACGACTACAAGCCCGAAGCGTGGACGCCCGTCGACTCGGTGGCCTGGCTCAAGGCGATGGCCTGGGACCTGCGCGGCAACATGCAGGACGAGATCGACCGTTCGCTGATGACCTCGCGGCTGAGCGCCCAGCAGATCAGTGACCTGTACCCGTCCTACCCGTACAGCCGGAACAAGCCGATCGTGCAGCAGGGCGGCATCGACCCGGTCACCGGGAAGTTCGACCAGGACGCGAACCCGGGCGGCACCGTGGGTGGTTCGGACACCGCGACCGGCGCGGTCCAGGGCATGCAGTCGCAGCTCTCCTCGCTCTCGGACACCCTGGACAAGATCCCGACGCTGCTCGGCCCGAGCGGCAGCGGCATCGGCTCCAACTCCTGGGTGGTCTCCGGGGACCTGACGACCACCGGCAAACCGCTGCTGGCCAACGACCCGCACCTGGCGCCGCAACTGCCGTCCCTCTGGTACCAGATGGGCCTGCACTGCCGGACCATCTCCAGCAGCTGCCACTACGACGTCGCGGGCTACACCTTCTCCGGCATGCCGGGCGTGGTCATCGGGCACAACCAGGACATCTCCTGGGGCTTCACCAACCTCGGCGCCGATGTCACCGACCTCTACCTGGAGAAGGTCACCGACAACGGCTATCTGTACGACGGCGAGGAGAAGCCCTTCACGACCCGCCAGGAGACGATCAAGGTCGCCGGCGGGAAGTCGCGGCAGATCGTCGTACGGGAGACGAACAACGGCCCGCTGGTCTCCGACCGGGACACCGAACTGGCGAAGGTCGGCCAGAAGGCGCCCGTGACCTCGGCGGCACCGGACCGCGGCGACGGCTACGCGGTGGCCCTCAAGTGGACCGCGCTCCAGCCGGGCAATTCCATGGACGCGGTCTTCGACCTGGACAAGGCCAAGGACTGGTCCGGGTTCCGGGCCGCCGCCAAGAACTTCGACGTCCCCTCGCAGAACCTGATCTACGCCGACACCAAGGGCAACATCGGCTACCAGGCGCCCGGCTCCATCCCGATCCGCTCCAAGGGCGACGACGGCACGATGCCCGCTCCGGGCTGGGACCCCAAGTACGCCTGGAAGGGCACGATCCCCTTCGATCAGCTGCCCTACGAGTACAACCCGAAGCGCGGCTACATCGTCACCGCCAACCAGGCCGTGATCGACCCGAAGAAGTATCCGTACCTGATCACCGAGGACTGGGGCTACGGCACCCGCAGCCGGCGGATCACCGACCTCATCGAGTCGAAGACCAGGGACGGCGGGAAGATCTCGACCGAGGACATGCAGAAGATGCAGCTGGACAACAGCAGCGAGATCGCCAAGCTGCTGACCCCGATGCTGCTGAAGCTGAACATCAAGGACCCGTACGTCCGCCAGGCGCAGAAGCTCCTCGAAGGCTGGGACTACACCCAGGAGTCGGACTCGGCGGCGGCCGCGTACTTCAACGCGGTCTGGCGCAACATCCTCAAGCTCGCCTTCGGCAACAAGCTGCCCAAGGAGCTGCGGGTCGAGGGTCAGTGCCTCAATGTGCCGCCCGCCGACAGCGCTTCGGGTCCTGCCGACAAACAGGACAAGCTGGTACGGGAGTGCGGCGAGCGCTCGGCCGACTCGGCGCAGCCGGACGGCGGCGACCGCTGGTTCGAGGTCGTGCGCAAGCTGCTCGACAAGCCGGACAGCGACTGGTGGAAGACGCCGAAGACCCGTCTGGACAAGCCCACCCACAACCGTGACGAGCTGCTCGGGCGGGCCATGAAGGACGCCCGCTGGGAGCTGACCGCCAAGCTCGGCAAGGACGTCGACACCTGGAACTGGGGCCGGCTGCACCAGCTGATGCTCACCAACCAGACGCTCGGCACCGACGGCCCCGGCATCCTCAAGTGGCTGCTCAACCGCGGCCCGTTCAACCTGGGCGGCGGCGAGGCAGCGGTCGACGCCACCGGCTGGAACGCGGCCGGCGGGTACGGCGTCGTCTGGGTCCCCTCGATGCGGATGGTCGTGAACCTCAAGGACCTCGACAGGTCGCAGTGGATCAACCTGACCGGGGAGTCGGGGCACGCGTACAGCGCGCACTACACCGACCAGGAAGGCAAGTGGGCCAACGGCGATCTGCTCGGCTGGTCGTTCAGCAAGGCCGCCGTGGACAGGAGCACGGTCGACACCCTGGTGCTCAAGCCGTGACGCGGGCGCGCCGGCTGTGACGTGAGGCGCCGGTCGCGCAGGGACAGCTGCGCGCCGGCGCTTGCCGGAGCCTCCGGTTCATGCGCCGAAGCGGCGGACTCCTTCCGGGGTCACCACTGCCTGTACGGGGTGGTCGTGCGGTTCCTCAGGGACCCGTGCGACCACCTCGTCGCCGTACAGCAGCACCACCAGGGCGGGGTGCGCGTCCGCCCGTGCGAGCCGGGCGAGGACCCGGTCGTAGCTGCCGCCGCCGCGCCCCAGCCGCATCCCCCGTCCGTCGACGGCCAGCCCTGGCAGCAGAACGGCGTCCGCGTCGAGCACCGCGTCCACGCCGAGCCGTGCGCCGTCCGGCTCACGGAGCCCGCGCCCGGCGGGCACCAGCGAGTCCGCGCCCTCGTACGCGCCCCAGTCGAGGTCGTTGTCGGGCAGCAGCACCGGAAGCAGCACCCGGACCCCGCGGGCGCGCAGCGCGTCCAGGAGCGGGCGGGTGCCCGGCTCGCGGCCGACCGAGACATACGCCGCGACCGTGCGCGCCCGCGCCAGCTCCGGGAGCGCGACGGCGTGCCCGGCGAGAACCGCGGCGGCCGATTGCACGTCCTCAGTGGACAGGAGGGCTCGCGCGGCCAGGAGTTGCTGCCGCAGGGACGCTTTGTCGAAGTTTGCGGGCACCATGGGAAGTTCGCAATCCTCTCGTAACCTCGGGTATGAGGATCTATTAACCGGAGCATCATCTTCCGCCTCGAAGTCAGCGGATATGGTGCTACGTATGACTCAGTTGCCACCCAGGATCAGCAAGGCTGTCATTCCGGCAGCGGGCCTCGGCACCCGGTTCCTGCCGGCCACCAAGGCCACTCCCAAAGAGATGCTGCCCGTGGTGGACAAACCAGCCATCCAGTACGTCGTCGAGGAGGCCGTCTCGGCCGGTCTCTCCGACGTACTCATGATCACCGGTCGGAACAAGCGTCCGCTGGAGGACCACTTCGACCGCAACTACGAGCTGGAGTCGGCGCTCACCCGCAAGGGCGACGCCGAGAAGCTGGCCAGGGTCCAGGAGTCCAGCGACCTCGCGACCATGCACTACGTACGCCAGGGCGACCCCAGGGGACTGGGCCACGCCGTCCTGTGCGCGGCCCCGCACGTCGGTGACCAGCCCTTCGCGGTCCTCCTCGGCGACGACCTGATCGACCCGCGCGACCCGCTGCTGGCACGCATGGTGGAGATCCAGGAGCGCGAGGGCGGCAGTGTGGTCGCCCTCATGGAGGTCGAGCCGGCCCAGATCCACCTGTACGGCTGCGCGGCCGTCGAGCCGACCGGAGAGTCGGACGTGGTCAAGGTCACCGACCTGGTGGAGAAGCCCGCGGTGGCCGACGCCCCCAGCAACCTCGCGATCATCGGCCGTTACGTCCTGGACCCCGCGGTCTTCGACATACTGCGCAAGACCGAGCCCGGCCGCGGCAACGAGATCCAGCTCACCGACGCCCTCCAGCAGCTCGCCCACGACGAGAAGGCGGGCGGCCCGGTCCACGGTGTCGTCTTCAAGGGGCGCCGCTATGACACCGGCGACCGGGGCGACTATCTGCGTGCCATTGTCAGACTCGCGTGCGAACGTGAGGACCTGGGCCCGGACTTCAAGGCCTGGCTTCGCCGTTATGTCACCGAGGAGATGTAGCACGTGAGCAACACCCCGATCTGGTCGGTGGACGAGCATCTGGACGACATCCTCGCGGCCGTCCGCCCCCTCGAACCGATCGAGCTGCAACTGCCGGACGCGCAGGGCTGCGTCCTCTTCGAGGACGTCACGGTCGAGATCTCGCTGCCGCCCTTCGACAACAGCTCGATGGACGGGTACGCGGTCCGTACGGTCGATGTCGAGGGTGCGAGCGAGGAGTTCCCCGCTGTCCTCACGGTCATCGGGGACGTGGCGGCCGGGATGGCCGAACTGCCCACGGTGGGGCCGGGCGAGGCCGCCCGCATCATGACGGGCGCGCCGCTGCCGCCCGGCGCACAGGCCGTCGTTCCGGTCGAGTGGACCGACGGCGGCACCGGCGGGGGAGCGGCCACCACCATGCGGGCCGCGAGCGGCGCACCCGAGGGCGCGAGCGGCGAAGTCCGGGTGTACCGCCAGGCCGGGCCGGGCGAGCACGTCCGCGAGTGCGGCAGCGACGTCCGCTCCGGCGACCTCGCGCTCGAAGCGGGCACGGTGCTCGGCCCGCCGCAGATCGGGCTGCTCGCCGCGATCGGCCGGGGCTCCGTGCGGGTACGCCCGCGTCCGCGCGTCGTCGTGATGTCGACCGGCAGCGAGCTGACCCAGCCGGGCGAGGTGCTCGCCGAGGGGCAGATCTACGACTCCAACAGCTTCGCCCTGGCCGCGGCGGCCCGGGACGCGGGCGCCATCTCGTACCGCGTCGGAGCGGTCACCGACGACGCCGACGCGCTGCGCGCCACCATCGAGGACCAGCTGGTCAGGGCCGACCTCCTGGTCACCACCGGTGGCGTCAGCGTCGGCGCGTACGACGTGGTGAAGGAGGCGCTGTCGTCCGTCGGCGACGAGGACGAGCACGGCAGCGGTATCGACTTCCGCAAGCTGGCGATGCAGCCGGGCAAGCCCCAGGGCTTCGGCTCGATCGGCCCCGACCACACCCCGCTGCTCGCCCTCCCCGGCAACCCGGTCTCCAGCTATGTCTCGTTCGAGTTGTTCGTGCGCCCCGCGATCCGCGCCCTGATGGGCATGAAGAACGTCAGTCGTCCGACGGTGCGCGCCACCCTGGAGACCGGCAAGGCGATCAGCTCGCCCGCCGGACGGCGCCAGTTCCTGCGCGGCCGGTACGACGCGGAGAAGGGAACCGTCGCCACCGTCGGGGGTTCCGGCTCGCATCTGATCGCGGCTCTCGCTCACGCCGACTGCCTGCTCGTCATCCCCGAGGAGACCGTCGTGGCCGAGTCCGGCACGGAGCTCGAAGTGGTCCTCCTGGGGTGAGGGCGGCGCCGTGGCGGTACCGTGTCTGACCACACAGGCCAGACCGGGAGCACCACAGCAATGAGTAAGCAGCAAGGGCTCACGCACATCGATGAGGTGGGTGCGGCCCGCATGGTCGACGTCTCGGAGAAGGACGTCACCGCACGCACCGCACGCGCGAGCGGTCGGGTTCTCGTCTCGCCGCGCGTCGTGGAACTGCTCAGGGGCGAGGGAGTCCCCAAGGGAGACGCCCTGGCCACCGCCCGGATCGCGGGCATCATGGGAGCCAAGCGCACCCCCGATCTGATCCCGCTGTGCCACCCGCTCGCGGTCTCCGGGGTGAAGCTCGGCCTGACCGTCGCCGACGACGCGGTCGAGATCCTCGCCACGGTGAAGACCACCGACAGGACCGGCGTCGAGATGGAGGCGCTGACGGCCGTCACGGTCGCCGCGCTCACCGTGATCGACATGGTGAAGGCGGTCGACAAGGGCGCGGTCATCACCGACGTCCGGGTCGAGGAGAAGACGGGCGGCAAGTCCGGCACGTACCGCCGCCCGGACCCGGAGGGGACCGGAGCATGAGTACCCCGACCACCCCGCCCACGGCACGGGCGTACACCGCACTCGTGGTGACAGCGTCGAACCGCGCGTCGGCCGGCGTCTACGCGGACCGGGGCGGCCCGCTCATCGCCGGGGCGCTCACCGGACTCGGCTTCACGGTCGAAGGACCGCAGGTCGTCCCGGACGGAGACCCGGTCGAGCAGGCGCTGCGCGCCGGGGTGGCGGCGGCGTACGACGTCATCGTCACCACCGGCGGTACGGGCATCTCGCCCACCGACCGCACCCCCGACGCGACCCTGCGCGTCCTCGACCGCGAGATCCCGGGCATCGCGGAGGCGATCCGTGCCGAAGGCCTGGCCAAGGTCCCGGCCGCCGCACTCTCACGGGGCGTCGCCGGGCTGGCCGGCACGACCCTCGTCGTCAACCTCCCCGGCTCCACCGGCGGGGTCCGCGACGGACTCGCCGTACTCGGACGGCTGCTGGTGCACGCCGTGGACCAGATCCGGGGCGGCGACCACCCCAGACCCGCCGGGAGCATGAGCTGAACCTCTCACCGTGGCCCGTGGAACTGGCAGAAGGCCCCGTCGCCCTGCGCCCCATAAAACTGCGGGACCAGAAGGTCTGGCGCGAGGTGAACCGGCGCAACCGCGACTGGCTGCGCCCCTGGGAGGCGACCGTTCCGCCGCCCGCACCGGGCGGCCCGGTCGCGCAGCGCCCCACCTACCGGCAGATGGTCCGCCATCTGCGCTCGGAGGCGCACGCCGGGCGGATGCTGCCGTTCGTGATCGAGTACCAGGGGCGGCTCGTCGGGCAGCTGACCGTGGCCGGGATCACCTGGGGCTCGATGTGCTCGGGCCATGTCGGTTACTGGGTCGACCGGGAGGTCGCCGGGCGGGGTGTCATGCCGACCGCGGTGGCGCTCGCCGTCGACCACTGTTTCCGTACCGTCGGGATGCACCGCATGGAGGTCTGCATTCGCCCGGAGAACGAACCGAGCCGGCGGGTCGTGGAGAAACTCGGATTCCGCGAGGAGGGGCTGCGGCCGCGTTATCTGCACATCGACGGGGGCTGGCGTGACCATCTGGTCTTCGCGCTGACCGCCGAAGAAGTCCCTGACGGGCTGCTCAACAGGTGGCGCCGGGCGCGTCCGGGGACGACACCGAAGCGGCCGTGAGTCTGTTCGCAAGCTGCCCGGGAGTGTTCCTGGCAGCTTGTCAGAAGACCCCGTAAATAAAATAAGTGTTCGAAATTGGCGCCCAATCGGGCATCATCCGTAGTGAACACGCCCACATTCGGAGACTGTTGATCCGAACAATCACAAAAAAAGTTCGAGATATCAGCCGGATCGTGCGACACACCGGGCCAATTGGCAGATGGCCCCATGCGGACCCCTCTACGGTGTGAGGGTGAGCAGCAGTGGCCTCATCTACGCAGTCATCGTCGGGGCCTGGGCCGCCTACTTGGTGCCGATGTGGCTCCGCAGGCAGGACGAGCTGAACGAGGCCCGTCCGACGGAACGCTTCAGCACCGCCATCCGGCTGCTGTCCGGACGGGCGGGAATGGAGCGCCGGTACGCCAGGGAGCTTCAGGAGCGCGCAGCCGGTGAGGGTGTTCCCGACGATGCGGTGCCGGACAGTGCGACGGATTCCCCGAGTTCCGTCGACGTCCGGTCTTTCGCCATGTCCTCGGAGGGCCCGGACGTGCCCGTGGCCCACCAGGAGCGGCCCGCTCCGAAGGCGCGCCGTGCCGGGCCCGCCGACGGCCCGGCCGCCGAGCGCGCCCGGCGCCTGAAGGTACTCGCGCGCCGCAGACGCACCACCGTGCTGCTCTTCATGGCGTTCACCCTCGGCGCGATCGTCGCCGCGGTCGGCGGCCTGGGGCTCCTCTGGGCGCCCGCCGCGCCCGCCGTGCTGCTGAGCACGTACATCGTGTACCTGCGGACCCAGGAGCGGCGCCGCTTCGCCTTCACGATGGACCGGCGCAGGGCCGAGGCTGCCGCACAGCGGCTGCGCGAGAACCGCCCCCGCCGCCCCGGCGCGGGTGCGGCCGAGCAGCGCGCCGACACCGACGCGCGCCACCCCGAGCCCGAGCCCGCCCCGGCCGTCTCCGCGCAGGAGGCCGGCCGCCGCGCCCTGGTCGAGCAGACGGACCACGCGGAGTGGGTCGACCAGCAGCGTGAGCGCGGCCGGGGCCGGGGCGACAGCTGGGAGCCCGTCCCGGTGCCGCTGCCGACGTACGTCACCGCCCCGGTCGCACCCCGCGCGCCGGGCAGTATCGACCTCGGCGCCCCTGACACCTGGAGCTCGGCCCGCTCGTCCAGCGTGCCCGAGCCGGCGTCCGACGAGACCCCGGACCCCGCCCCCGCCGAGGACCGGAAGAACCCGGCGGCCCGGCGCCCCCGCGAGCGCGGGCGCACGCCGCTCTTCGACCAGTACGAGGACGAGGACCGGCCGCGCGCGGCCAATGAGTGACCGGCCGGGACCGGCCTCCGTGACCAGCGGGGGAGCGGATTTCCGAGCACCCCGGCCGGGGTGCTAAAGTTTCACTCGTTGCAAGGGCCTGTGGCGCAGTCTGGTAGCGCACCTCGTTCGCATCGAGGGGGTCTGGGGTTCAAATCCCCACAGGTCCACCGCAAGGACCGTCTCCGGGTTCGTCCCGGAGCGGTTCATGAAATCCCGGTCAGACGGTTTCCGTCCGGCCGGGATTTCGTCGTTTCCACGGCCCTGCGGTCGCAACGTTACGGCGGCATGAATTCGCCCCGCCGCTGGGGACCCGGTTCGCGACGGCGCGCGCACCTCGCCCGGCCTGGTGAAAAGCCGCTGCTCAGAGGCGATTTCACGGTGCGATGGCGGTGCTGCCGCAGGCCCCGCGCAGACGCCGGTTCAACCGCTCCCGCGCACCGTCCGGCAGGCGGAGGGCCATTGACGCGGACGGAAGGGCGCTGGAAATCTCCGGGTCATGTTCGCGACGGCCGTTCCCGACGCGTGGCCCGCCCACGCCGCCCGCTCCGCTGTGCGGGCGGCGTGTCCGGACCGCTGTCGCTGTACCGCCGTCTGACCGGACGCCCGGCCGCGTCGCCCCGTAGGCCCTCAAGGCCGTGGGCCCATCGCCCCGTAGGCCCCGTAGTTCCGCAGGCCTCATGGCCCCAGGTGCCGGCTCCACGGTCAGGCGGCCGCGATTCGCTCCCGACGCCGCAGTCCCCGTACGGCTCTCTGCCCTGTGCCGCCCCGGCTCCGCCGACGGCCTTATTACGTCCTCTCCAGGATCAATCAAGGATCAATCACCGGACGATCCTGGCTTCCGAAGGGAATCCCGCCATGTCCTCGGCAACCACCGCCGCTGCTTCCGCCTCCGCCACCGACAGGCCCGCCATCGACAGGCCCGCCACCGAGAAGCCCCACGCCGGGAAGTCCGGCGCGGATGAGGTCACCGTCCAGAAGCTCGGCGGCCGTATCGGCGCTGTCATCTCCGGGGTGCGCCTCGGAGGCGACCTCGACCCGGTGACCGTCACCGCTGTCCGGGACGCGCTGCTGGCCAACAAGGTCGTCTTCTTCCGTGGCCAGGACCACCTGGACGAGGACAGCCACGAGGCGTTCGGCCGGCTCCTCGGCACCCCGGTCGCACACCCCACCGTCCCGTCCGCCGACGGGCGCTACTCGCTCGGCATCGACTCCGACCACGGCGGCCGGGCCAACCAGTGGCACACCGACGTCACCTTCGTCCCCGCCTACCCGGCCTTCTCGATCCTGCGTGCTGTCGTCATCCCGCCCTACGGCGGCAACACCCTGTGGGCCAGCACCGCGGCGGCCTACGCCGGGCTTCCCGAGCCGCTGCGCACCCTCGCCGACACACTGCGCGCGGTCCACTCCAACGACTACGACTATGTGGCCGTGCGCCCCGACGCCCGGCCCGAGGCACTCGCCCAGTACCAGAAGGTGTTCACATCGACGAAGTTCCTCACCGAGCACCCGGTGGTGCGCGTCCACCCCGAGACCGGCGAACGCGTGCTGCTCCTCGGCAACTTCGTGCAGCGCATCAGCGGTCTGACCGGCCGCGACTCCCGCGCCCTCGTCGACCTGTTCCAGTCGCACATCGAGCGTCCGGAGAACACCGTGCGCTGGCAGTGGCAGACCGGTGACGTCGCCATCTGGGACAACCGCGCCACCCAGCACTACGGGGTCGACGACTCCGACGAGCACACGCGCAAGCTCCGCCGCGTCACCATCGACGGGGACGTCCCGGTCGGTGTCGACGGCCGCCCGTCCACCCTCATCAGTCCCGAGGAGGTGCCCGACCCGGCCTTCGGTATCGCATCAGGCGCATCAGGTGTATCAGGCGCATCCGGCACCCGGGTGCCGGAGACGGCCGGCGCATGAGCGGCTCCGCCGGGCGACCCCGCAGGTGATCGGGGGCGAAGGGGCGGGGGGTACGGGCTCGCGTCACTGCCCGAGCCCGTACTCCACAGCCGGCCGACGTCCGAGGCGCAGTCGCCCACGATTCGGCCTTCGCCCAGTGGATCCAGCTGTGCGTTCTCTCCGGTGAACTCGCCCCGCTCCCAACGGCGTTGATAGAGTCGCTCGCTCTCGGCCCGGTCGTCGGTGTCGCCCGCCGCCGGCTCGCGGTATCGACGACGTCGATCTCGGCGAGGCCGCCCGGATCCTTCCGGAGCGGTATCTGGCTGTCGCCGGCCCCGTGACACGGGCCCCGGCAGTCCCGGACCCCTGATACGTGCCCTCCACCGGGAGAGCCACGAGGAGAGCGCACTGTGCGCCGCACCATCGCCACCCAGCCCTTCGATGTGGAAGCGCTGCTGCCGGAGCTGGCCGGGCTCGCCCGGGGGACCACGCTGCTGTATCCGAGGCGCGGTGAACCGGGCGTCCACGACAGCTCCGTCGGCGGTCCCCTGCTCTGGCCGGCCGCCGAGCCGTGGCCGCGCTGTGCGGATCCCGGGCACTGGAAGCCGCTGCGCACCCCGACCGAGGTCGTCGGGCCCGACCCCGTGGCGATGGTGCCGGTCGTGCAGCTGTACGCACGCGACGTGCCCGAACTGCCCTTTCCCGAGGGCCGGGACCTGCTCCAGGTGACGTGGTGCGCACTGATCCACGACGACGGGCCCGCGACCGTACGGCCGAAGCTGTACTGGCGCAGCGAGCGGGAGACCGTCACGGGCGGGGTGCTCGCAGACCGGCCGCTGCCGTACGAGTGCGACGAGGAGTTCACGCCCCGTCCCTGCACGGTGAGTCCGACGCGCGTGGTCGAGTACCCGAACTCCGACCTGCCGGCGGCTCTCGCGGCCGAACTTGGCGGACGGTTCGACCAGATCGAGGAGGAACTCGGCTGCTCGTACTACGACGTGGCCACCGTCCTGCAGACGAAGGTCGCCGGATACCCGTGCTGGACCCGGCGGCCCGCCTGGCCCCGGTGTTCCTGCGGCCGGCGGATGGAGCACCTGCTCAGCATCACGGCATCGGAACCGGCGGGCGGGCGCTGGCTGCCGCTCGACGAGCACCGGCCCGGCAGCCGCGAGCCGTTCCTGCGGTCGGACGCCGACCCGGCCGTCGTGGACGACATCGGGCACCACATGGTGATGGGGGGCCTCGGCGGTGTGTACCTCTTCGTCTGTACGGCCTGCCCCGGGATGCCGTACGCCCACCGCTACGACTGCTGACGGGGCGCGCCGCCGGGCGGCCCCGACTACCGTGGGGGCCCAGTGAGCCCAGCGATTCGAACATCCGAGGAGCGTTCCGTGACCGCCGGCAGTGACAGACCCCTGAGTGACACGCCCCTGACCGACAGGCCTCTGGTCGACACCAGCAGACCCCACCCGGCGCGCGTCTACGACTGGCTCCTGGGCGGCAAGGACAACTACCCGGTCGATCAGCAGGTCGGCGAGAAGCTGCCGCCGGAGGCGCGCGCCAACGCGGCGCGGAACCGGGCCTTCATGCACCGTGCGGCGGCCTGGCTGGCGGGGAACGGTGTGGACCAGTTCCTCGACGTCGGTACGGGCATCCCGACCGCGCCCAACCTGCACCAGGTGGTCCAGACGATCACGCCCACCGCCCGGGTCGTCTACGCGGACAACGACCCGATCGTGCTGCGCCACGCGGAGGCCCTGCTGATCAGCAGCCCGGAGGGTGCCACCGACTACATCCACGCCGATGTGCGCGAGCCGGAGCTGATTCTCGACCGCGCCCGTGAACTGCTGGACTTCGAGCGGCCGGTCGCCCTGTCGCTCATCGCGCTGATGCACTTCCTGCCCGACGACCAGGATCCGTACGGCATCACCCGCACCCTGGTGGACGCGCTGCCGTCCGGCAGCTGTCTGGCCCTCTCGCACGGTACGGCGGACCAGCATCCGGAGCTGGAGGACGAGACCAGGACGGCGTACCGCAAGGGCGCCATCTCGCTGCGGATGCGCACCCGGGAGGAGGTCGAGCCGTTCTTCGACGGGCTCGATCTCGTCGCGCCGGGGCTGGTGACCGCGACCGAGTGGTACCAGGACGGGCCCGCGCCGGAGAAGGAGCGGAGCGGGTTCTACGTGGGGGTCGCCCGGAAGCGCTGAGCTACCGGCGGCGGCGCTGTGCGGGGGCGCGGGTCACCCGGCGGGCGGGGTGAGCGGCTTCGCGAAGCAGCGGCTGGTCTCGTACTCCCGGTAGTGGCCGAACTTCGAGCAGGGCGCGTAGCCGCTCGACGTGTACAGCGCTATCGCCTCGGGCTGCCGGTTGCCGGTCTCCAGCACCATGCGGGTCCGGCCCGCCGCACGGGCGCTCTCCTCCAGGGCGGCGAGGATCCGGCGGGCCAGACCCAGCCCGCGCGCCTCGCGGACCACGTACATCCGCTTCAGCTCGGCGTCTCCCGCCGAGTACCCCTGATCCCCGGCCTCGTCCTGGTCCCGCCAGCCGCCGGTGGCCACCGGACTGTCGTTCTCGTCGTACGCCAGGAGGTAGAGCCCGGCGGGCGGGTCGAACATCGTGGCGTCGAGCGGGGTGATGTCGCCGTCGTCGCCGTAGCGCTCGACGTATTCGAGCTGGACCTGGTCGTTGAGCTTGACCGCGTCGGGGTGGTCGTAACGGACCGGTCGTATATTCATGCATTACATAGTACATCTATGCGGCAATCGGAGTCGGGGACCGGAGGCCAGGGGTCAGGGGTCAGGGACCGGAGGCCGGTAAAGTGCCCTGATGCTCACTGTGACAACCGTAAACGTGAACGGGCTGCGCGCCGCCGCCAAGAAGGGCTTCGTGGAGTGGCTGGCGGGGACCGACGCCGATGTGATCTGCCTCCAGGAGGTACGGGCCGAGCCCCAGCAGCTGACCGATGAGGTCCGCGAGCCGGAGGGCTGGTTCACCGTGCACGCCCCGGCGGCCGCCAAGGGGCGCGCGGGTGTCTCGCTGTACTCCCGGCGTGAGCCGGAGCGGGTGCAGATCGGATTCGGCAGCGCGGAGTTCGACGGCAGCGGGCGGTACGCCGAGATCGACCTCCCCGGTGTGACGGTCGCAAGCCTGTATCTGCCGTCGGGCGAGGTCGGCACGGAGCGGCAGGACGAGAAGCTGCGGTTCATGGCGGAGTTCCTGCCGTACCTCCAGGGGCTCAGGAAGCGGGCGGCGGCCGACGGCCGGGAGGTCGTGGTCTGCGGCGACTGGAACATCGCCCACCAGGAGGCCGACCTCAAGAACTGGAAGGGCAACAAGAAGAACTCCGGCTTCCTGCCCGAGGAGCGGGAGTGGCTGACGAGTGTCTTCGCCGGGGACGGCGCGGCCTACGTCGACGTGGTGCGCGGGCTGCACCCGGATGTGGAGGGCCCCTACTCGTGGTGGTCCTACCGGGGACGGGCCTTCGACAATGACTCCGGCTGGCGCATCGACTATCAGGTGGCGACCCCGGGGCTGGCCGCGAAGGCGGTCAAGGCGTGGGTCGAGCGGGCCGCCACGCACGACGAGCGGTGGAGCGACCACGCGCCGGTGACGGCGGTGTACGAGCTGTAGGGCGCGGCGGCGACGGCCCCGCCCGGCTGCCGACGGAACGGCAGACGGGACGGGGCCGGGCTCCCTCGGCCCGCCGGGGCGGGGCTCAGTCCTGGTGGACGACGTTCGTACCGGGGCCGCCCGAGAGTGTGTCCTTGCCGGGGCCGCCGTACAGCTCGTCGTTGCCGCTGTTGCCGTACAGGGTGTCGTCCCCGCTTTCGCCGTACAGGATGTCGTCACCCTTGCCGCCGTACAGGAAGTCGTTCCCCGTACCGCCGTAGAGCCGGTCGTTGCCGTCGTCGCCGGAGAGGTTCTGGTTGCCCGCGCCGCCGTGGATCACGTCGTCGCCTGCGCCGCCCGTCACGGAGCTCCCGTCGCCGTCCGCGTAGATCGTGTCGTCGTCCGCGCCGCCCTGCACGACGGCCCCGCCGCCCGCGGCGTGCACCGTGTCGGCGCCGTCGCCGCCGAGTACCACCGCGTCGGCGCCCACCGTGAGGTCGTCGTCGCCCGTGCCGCCGATGACCGAGTTGCCGTCGACTTCACCGGTGTCGGTCACTCTGTCCGCGCCTGCGCCGAGGTCGACCGAGGCGAAGTTGCAGGTCTGGCCGGTGGCGTTGTCGTAGGTGAGGACATCGTTGCCGTCACCGAGTTCGATCCGCAGGCTCGCGTACGGGTCCTGGCTGTCCACCGTGGTGACCGTGCAGCGGATCTTCGTCCGGTCCGCGCTGTCCGGGTACGCGCATCCGGCCCCGGCGTCGATCGGGACGGTGTCGTCGATGACGTAGGTGATGTCAGCGGAGCCGTCGGCCTTCGACGCGGTGACGGCCGCCTGGTTGGTCTGGCCCGCTGCGGCGGTGTAGCGGATGGTCCGCCCGGTGTCGTCGAGTCCGGCGCTCGCCGCCGGGGTGGCGGCGCCGGCCGGGCCGGTGAGGAGGAGGGGAGCGGTGAGGCCGGCGCCGATGGCCAGCGTCAGGGCCGATACGGCGCGTACCGTCCGGCGGCGGGTGAGGCGGGTGAGGTGGCTGGGTCGGGTGGGCTGGGTGAACTGAGCGGGCTGGGTGGGCACTTCGTGGCCTCCGTGCGCGGTGGGTGGTTCTGACGTCCCACAGGTGACGGGTTGGGCTGCCCGGTGGTTGCCCTGCGCGGAGGAGGCCCGTTCGGCCGCGCGTATGCCATCTGGCCTGCGGTGATGGGGAATTGGATCGCGGCCGTACAGCTGGTCGTCGGACACTCGTCGACGAGAGTTCATGCCGGGTAACGGCGGCTACTCCGCCTCCGGGTCGCTCTTCTCCGCCCGTATCCGCCGGTCCACCGACATCGAGAGCTCCGCCTCCACCACGTCCTTCGCCAGTGGCCGGACCCGTTCCATCGCGCTCGCGAAGTCCTCGTCCTTCAGATGGGTGTGGACCAGGGTGGAGAAGAGCTCCGTGAGGGCTTCGGTGTGCTTGCGGACCTCGTGGCCCGCCGCCAGGACCGAGGCCAGCGGGACGCCCTGGCGTACCAGGGCCGCCGAAACGTCCAGCAGGCGGCGGCTGATGTGGATGATGTCGTCGCCGTCCGTGGCGAGATAACCGAGGTCCAGGGCGGATGCCAGGTTCTCCGCCGTGACCTCGCCCTCGAAGTAGTCCGCGAGCTGCTCCGGAGTGAGCCGGACCGGCTCCTCCTCCGTCCAGGCCGGCGGCTCGGTGGCGGCCAGGCCCAGCAGCTGGCCGACGTCCCGGCCGCTCTCGAAGGCGGTGGCGAGATCCGCGATGCCGCTGAGCGTGTGGCCGCGCTCCAGCAGGGCGGAGATCGTGCGCAGCCGGGCCAGGTGGTGCTCGTCGTACCAGGCGATGCGGCCCTCGCGGCGCGGTGGCGGGATCAGCTTGCGTTCGCGGTAGAAGCGCAGGGTGCGCACGGTGATCCCGGCCGCTTCGGCCAGCTCCTCCATGCGGTACTCGCGCCCCGTTCTTTCCTCTGCCACGGCGGAAGCCTATGCGGTACCGGCGCGAACTTTCCTGGGCCTGCCCCCTACCCATGAGTACGAAGCTGCTCTACTCTCCAACAGTGCCAGTGATTACTGGCAGAGTCAGGGCACTGCGGGAGGCGGCAGCATGGCCGAACACGAGCACGTACGAGTGGCGGTGATCGGATCCGGATTCGGTGGCCTGGGGGCCGCCGTCCGGCTGCGCCGCGAGGGGATAACCGACTTCGTCGTCCTGGAGCGGGCCGGTTCGGTCGGCGGGACCTGGCGCGACAACAGCTATCCGGGGTGCGCCTGCGACGTGCCGTCCCACCTCTACTCGTTCTCCTTCGCCCCCAACCCCGACTGGCCGCGCACGTTCTCCGGCCAGCCGCACATCCGGGCCTATCTGGAGAACGTCGCCGACACCTTCGGGCTGCGGCCGCACATCCGCCTCGACCACGAGGTGCGGAAGATGCGCTGGGACTCCGGCGAGCTGCGCTGGGAGATCGAGACCGCGCAGGGGACGCTCACCGCCGACGTGGTCGTCTCGGCGACGGGGCCGCTCTCCGACCCGAAGCTGCCCGATGTCCCGGGACTCGACTCGTTCGAGGGCAAGGTCTTCCACTCCGCGCAGTGGGACCACGGCTACGACCTGCGCGGCAAGCGCGTCGCGATGATCGGGACCGGCGCGTCCGCGATCCAGATCGTGCCCGCGATCCAGCCCGAGGCCGGGCGGCTCACCCTCTTCCAGCGCACCCCGCCGTGGGTCATGCCCCGGATGGACCGCGCCATAAGCGGTGCCGAGCGGTGGCTGCACGGGAAGGTGCCCTTCACCGCCGCCGCCCGCAGGCGGCTGTTGTGGAGCATACGAGAGCTCCAGGTCAGCGCCTTCACCAAGCGCCCCAACGAGCTCGGTCTGATCGAGTCGATAGGCAGGGCCAACATCGGCCGGTCGATCAAGGACCCGGCGCTGCGGGCCAAGTTGACGCCCTCGTACCGGATCGGGTGCAAGCGCATCCTGCTCTCCAGCTCGTACTACCCGGCGCTCGCGCAGCCCAATGTGGACGTCGTGGCGTCCGGGCTCCAGGAGATCAGGGGAAATACGCTGGTGGCGTCCGACGGAACCGAGACCGAGGCGGATGTGATCATCTTCGGGACCGGTTTCCATGTGACGGACATGCCGATCGCGGACCGGGTGGTGGGCGCCGACGGTGCCACGCTCGCGGAGTCGTGGAAGGACGGGATGCAGTCGCTGCGCGGTGCGACTGCGGCCGGGTTCCCCAACTGGATGACGATCATCGGCCCGAACACCGGTCTCGGGAACTCCTCGATGATCCTGATGATCGAGTCCCAGCTGAGCTATCTCGCGGACTACATGCGGCAGTTGAACATCCTGGGCGGACGCGTCGCGCTCGATCCCCGGCCGGCTGCGGTGGACGCGTGGAACGTGCGCGTCCAGGAGCGGATGAAGCGGACCGTCTGGAACACCGGCGGCTGCACCAGCTGGTACCTCGACGCCAACGGGCGCAACACCACGATCTGGCCGGGGACGACCGCCGAGTTCCGCAAGGCCACGCGCGGGGTGGACCTCGGCGAGTACGCGGTCGTACGGGCCGGGGCCGACCGGCCGCTGGTACGCCAGCGGACCGGCGACCACGACCGCGTCACCGAGCGCGAGCGCGGGACTGCCGATGAGCAGGGCCGCGCCGCCGGCCAGGGGCGAACCGGTGACCAGGGCCGCGCCGCCGACCGGGAGTCGGTGTGAGCGGCGTCGGAGCGCGGGAACTGATCGCCGTCTCCGCGGACGGCGCGCGGATCCATGTCGAGGTGTACGGGCCCGACGGCGCCCCCGCCGTGGTGCTCTCGCACGGCTGGACCTGCTCGACCCGGTTCTGGGACGCCCAGATCAGCGAGCTCGCGGGGGATCACCGGGTAGTGGTGTACGACCAGCGCGGGCACGGGCGTACGCCCGGCGCGGACCTGCGCGGCTACACCACGGACCTCCTGGCCGACGACCTGGAGGCGGTGCTCGCCGCCACTCTCGCCCCGGGTGAACGGGCGGTGCTCGGCGGCCACTCCATGGGCGGGATGACCATGATGGCGGCCTCGGGGCGGCCCCGGTTCCGGGAGCACGCGGCGGCGGTGCTGCTGTGCAGTACGGGCAGCTCGCGGCTGATCGCCGAGTCGACAGTGGTGCCACTGCGGGCCGGACGGCTGCGGACCCGGCTGACGGGCGCGGTGCTCGGGGCGCGCGCCCCGTTCGGGCCGGTCACGCCCGTATCGAAGCGGATCCTCAAGTACGTGACGATGGGCCCCGGTTCGGCCCCGGACCGGGTGGCCGCCTGCGCGCGCATCGTGCACGCCTGCCCCCGGGCCGCGCGGGTGGCCTGGTCGCATGTGCTCGCCGGGCTCGATCTGGATGCGGGCGTACGGGAGTTGGACGTACCCACCGCAGTGGTCGCCGGGACGGCGGACCGGCTCACCCCGGTGGTGCACGCACGGGCGCTGGCCGCCGCGCTGCCGCACTGCACCGGACTCACCGAGCTGGTGGGCGTCGGGCACATGACACCGGTGGAAGCCCCCGAAGCGGTCGGCGCGTTGCTGCGCGAACTGGCCGCCGCACATGTACCGGTGGACCTGGCCACCGGCAGGCGAACGGACAAGGAGAAGGCCGTATGAGCAGGAACAGCCTGGAGGGCCAGGTCGCGGTCGTCACGGGAGCCGCGCGCGGGGTCGGCGAGCTGCTGGCCCGCAAGCTCTCGGCGCGCGGCGCGAAGGTGGCGCTGGTCGGCCTGGAGCCGGACGAACTGAAGGCGGTCTCCGGGCGGCTGCACACCGAGAGCGCGCACTGGTACGCCGACGTCACCGACCACGAGGCGATGGCGGCTGTCGCGCGGGAGGTCAAGGCGCACTTCGGCAAGGTCGACATCGTCGTGGCCAACGCCGGGGTGGCGTCCGGCGGGCCCTTCGTGGACTCGGACCCCGAGGCGTGGCGGCGGGTCATCGAGGTCAATCTGGTGGGCGGGGCGGTGACCGCGCGGGCGTTCCTGCCGGTGCTGATGGAGAGCCGCGGGTACTTCCTGCAGATCGCGTCGCTGGCCGCGATCACGCCCGCGCCGATGATGTCGGCGTACTGCGCGTCCAAGTCGGGTGTCGAGGCCTTCGCGCACTGCCTGCGGGCCGAGGTCGGCTACAAGGGTGTGCGGGTGGGGGTCGGCTATCTGTCCTGGACGGACACGGACATGGTGCGCGGGGCCGACGAGGACGACGTGATGCGGGAGTTGCGCCAGCGGCTGCCGTGGCCGAGCAACCGCACCTATCCGCTGGGCCCGGCCGTCGACCGGATCGTGGCCGGGGTCGAGCGGCGGTCCTCGCACGTGTACGCGCAGTGGTGGCTGCGCGGGATGCAGTCCGTACGCGGGTATCTGCCGGCGCTGATCGGCACGGTCGGCCAGCGCGAGATGCGGCGCTTCGAGCCGCGGCTCGCCGGGGTCAGTAGGGGCCTTGTGGGCGCCGGCGGGGTGGCGGACGAGAAGGCGCGCACGGAGCGTAACTGATCGAAATGCGGCGAATGTTCCCTCGTGTAAGTCTGGTCGAGGCCTGGAGGGCACAGCTCTCCATCCCCTCACACTTCACTTGGGAGTGAACCTCATGGGTATGAAGGACCAGTTCAAGGACAAGGCGCAGCAGCTCGCCGACCAGGGCAAGCAGTCGAAGGGCGGTGCGCAGGACGAGGCTTCGGAGCGGATGGCCCGGCCTGAGGACGAGGCCCGTGCGGGCGAGCGCGGTGGGAGCACGGGGGACCGGGCGCGGGAGCGGGGCCAGGACGCGGCGGACCAGGTCCGGGACCAGTTCGACTCCTGAACGCCTGGTCCGTGAGAGGGCGCGTCTCCCTTCCGGGGGGCGCGCCTTTCGCGTGGCGGTGCTGTGTGTATGCGGGCGCCGTGTGCACGGGGGCGCTGCCCCCGGGCCCCCGGTCCTCAAGCGCCGGACGGGCTTGAATGACGTCCTCAAGCGCCGGCCGGGCTTGGATTTTGCCCACCTTCGGTGTGATCTGCATGGTGCTCGCAGGTTGAGCCGAGCGCAGCAAGATCAAGCGCGTCCGGCGTGACGGCGATGAGCGCGTCCCCGCAGGCGCCCCTACCGTGGCGGCAGTTCCGGGCGCCTCTTGTCCGGGACCTCCGTGTAGTCCGGTGGTTCCGCCGCCGGTCTGGCCGCCAGTAGGTCGAGCGCTGTCCAGACCGCGTCGTCCAGTTGGCCGTGGCGGCCCTCCGCCCAGTTCAGCGGGGTGCGCAGGGCCTCGATGTCCGGGTCCACGCCGTGGTTCTCGACCGACCAGCCGTACGTGTCGAACCAGGCCGCGTTCATCGGGACCGTGATCACCGTGCCGTCGCCGAGGCGGTGCCGGCCGGTCATGCCGACCACGCCGCCCCAGGTGCGCTGGCCGACCACCGGGCCGATTCCGAGCAGCCGGAACGCCGCTGTGATCATGTCGCCGTCGGACGAGGTGGCCTCGTCGGCGAGGGCGACCACCGGGCCCCGGGGCGCGTTCGACGCGTACGAGACGGGCTGGGCGTCGCGGGTGAGGTCCCAGCCGAGGATCGTACGGGTGAGCTTCTCGACCACCAGCTCGCTGATGTGACCGCCCGCGTTGCCCCGTACGTCCACGATCAGTGCGGGGCGGGACACCTCCAGGCGCAGATCGCGGTTGAACTGGGCCCAGCCCGAACCGCCCATGTCGGGGATGTGCAGATAGCCGCACCGGCCGTCGCTCAACTCCCGTACGACAGCACGCCGTTTGGCCACCCAGTCCTGGTAGCGCAGCGGGCGCTCGTCGATCAGCGGGACCACCGCGACCCGGCGGGAGCCGCCCTCCCGGCCGGCCGGGTTGAACGTCAGCTCGACCGTGGTGCCGCCCGCCGCAGCGAGCAGTGGGTACGGGCCCGTGAGCGGGTCCACCGGGCGGCCGTCGACATGGGTCAGTACGGCACCCTCGCGGATGCCCGTACCGGCGAGCGGGGAGCGCGCCTTGGAGTCCGACGAGTCGCCGGGCAGGATGCGCTTGACCACCCAGGCGCCGTCCCGGCACACCAGGTTCGCGCCCAGCAGGCCCATCACCCGCTGGTAGTGCGGCGGTCCCTCATTGCGGCGGGCGGCGGTGACGTACGCGTGCGAGGTGCCCAGCTCGCCCAGGACCTCGCGGAGCAGATCGGCGAACTCGTCGGGGGACGCGACCCGTTCGACCAGCGGGCGGTACTGCGCCAGGATCGCCGACCAGTCGATGCCGCACATGTGCGGCTCCCAGAAGTAGGCGGGGATGATGCGTCCCGCTTCGTCGAACGCCCCGCGCCACTCCGACGGCGGGTCGACGTCGTGCAGGATGCGGCGCGGGTCGAGATAGGCCGTGGTGTCGTTGTCGCCGGGCTCGGTGGCGGGGACCGCGCGCAGCTCGCCCAGGTCCATGACCACCAGCCTGCTGCCGTCGCCGCTGATCGCGAACCAGTCCAGGTGGTCGACCAGTTCGGCCTTGCGGGCCCTGGCGATGGCGAAGTGTTCGAGTGTGGGGCGGCCCGAGGTGTCCGCCGGGTTGACGAAGGTCTCGCCGAGCGCGCCCGAGATGGGCCAGCGCAGCCAGACGAGGCCGCCGCCGCTGACCGGGCAGAGCGAGGAGTACTTCGACGCGGGCACCGGGAACGGCGTGACCCGGCTCTCCAGCCCCTCGATCTCGACCAGCACCTTGCTGCCGTCCGCGCTGTCCCCCGGATCGTCCGCCGGGTCGAGACCGCCCGCCGCGGGGCGCCCTTCGGGGGAGAGCGCGAAGGGCGAGGGTGTCGTGGAGGTAAGCGGTACGAGGTAGGGGCGGCAGCCCAGCGGGAACGACAGGTCGCCGGTGTGGACGTCGTACACCGGGTCGAAACCGCGCCAGGACAGGAACGCCAGATAGCGGCCGTCGCTGGTGAAGACCGGGTTCTCGTCCTCGAAACGGCCGTTGGTGACGTCGACGACGGTGGGCGACATCGGCCCGGCGATCTTCGCCATCTTGATCTGCCGCAGCGAGCGGCCGACCCCGGGGTGCGACCAGGTCAGCCAGGTGCCGTCGGGGGAGAAGGCCAGATCGCGCACCGGGCCGTTGAGGGAACGGATCAGCTCCGTGACCGCACCGGCCGGCCGCTGGTCCCCGGGCTGCTTCGCGGTCTCCTCCGGCGCTTCCCCGCCCGCTGTTTCACCGTCCGGGGCGGTACCCAGGACTTCGTCCGGTACGTCGTCGGCGACCGTGAGGAGCAGCAGCCGCCCGTCGTGCGAGGCGATGGCCAGCTGCTCGCCTTCGGGGTCCGAGACCATCTCCTGGACGCGGCCCAGCTCGCCCGCGGCGAACCGCCGGGGCGGCAGGTCGCCGCTGGCGCGTGGCATGTACGCGATCTCGACGGCGTCCTCGCCCTCCGCGTCCGTGACGTACGCGATCCGTCCCGCGCTGCCGAGCCTTTCGGGGAGGCGGACCCGTACTCCCGGGGTGTCCGTGATGGTGCGGGCCGGGCCGTCGCGGTGGGTGAGCCAGTACAGGCTGCCGCGCACGACGACCGCGCTCGCCCGGCCCGTCTCGTCCACGGACAGGCCGTCGACGTTGGTGGACGCCGGGACCTGGTAGGCGCGCCGCCCGGTGCGCGGGCTGCCGATGCGGACCTCCAGCTTGCGCGGCACCGCGCCGGGCGACAGGTCGTCGGCCAGCCAGATGTCGCCCGCGCACTGGTAGACCACTCGGTGGCCGTCGGTGGACGCGTTCCTCGCGTACCAGCTGTCGTGGTCGGTGTGGCGGCGCAGATCCGTGCCGTCCGGCAGACAGGAGTAGAGGTTGCCGATGCCCTCGTGGTCGGAGAGGAAGGCGACTCGGCCCTCGACCAGCATCGGGCAGGCCAGATGCCCCTCGATCCCGGCGAGCAGCCGCTCGCCGTGCAGCCAGAGGCGGCCGGTGGCGCCGCCCCGGTAGCGCTTCCAGGCGGCCGGTTCGTGCGGCGGCGTGCCGGTGAGCAGGAGCGTGCGGCGCTCGCCGGCCACGTCACCGATCGCGATGTCATGGACCGGGCCCCAGGGCAGCTTGGCTCCCGGTGAGCCATCGGTGGCCACCGTGTAGGCCCAGCTGAAGTGCGAGAACGGCTGGTTGTGCGAGGCCACGGCCAGGATGTCGCCCTCCGGCGTCCAGCCGCGTACCCGGGTGTCGAGCGAGCCCCAGTACGTCAGCCGCCGGGACGGGCCGCCGTCCACGGGGGCCAGATGGATCTCCGGGTCGAGGCTGCGCCAGGACGTGTACGCGATGTGCCCGCCGTCGGGGGAGAACCGCGGCTGGCCCACCCGGGTCCGGTCGGCGGTGATCCGCCAGGCGCGCTCGGGGCGCCCGGCGCCGCCGTCGATGGGCGCGACCCAGAGATCGTCCTCGGTCACGAAGCACAGCAGATCGCCCTGGAGGTTCGGGAAGCGGAGGTACGCGGCGTCTCCCACATCGGCTTGGCTCACCCCTCAATGCTTTCCGCGCTGAGGAGGCCCGGCAACTCGTGGCGCCGCCCCTCCGGCCACCGGCACCTCCCGTGCGGCGGGTGGCACGTGTCATGCCGCCTCTCGTGCCGCCTCCTGTGCCGCTTCTCATCCCGCTTCTCATCCCGCTTCTTATACCGGTCCGACAAGCGTGATCGAGTCCACAAGCGAAACGTTGTCGTTTCGCTCGGGCCCGGCGTACCGTCGTGGTGTACGAAACCGTTTCGCTCGGGAAGGCCGGGGATGGCAAGCAGACTGACGCCGGAGCGCGAGAGTGAGCTGTACGCGGCCACCCTCGATCTGCTGCGTGAGGTCGGCTACGAAGCCCTGACCATGGACGCCGTCGCCGCCCGTACGCGGTCCAGCAAGGCCACCCTCTACCGCCAGTGGGGGAGCAAGCCGAAACTGGTCGTCAGGGCGTTGCGGCACAACAAGCCTGTCCGTATCGACCAGGTCGACACCGGTTCCCTGCGCGGGGACTTCCAGGTCATGGTGGCCCGCGAGGACGACTGCGAGATGGAGCGGAACTCCGCCCTGATGCGGGGTCTGATGCATGCCGTGCATGAGAACCCGGATCTCTTCCAGGCCCTGCGCGAGCTGCTGATCGAACCCGAGGTGACCGGGCTCAACCGCATGTTGTACCGCGCGGTGCAGCGTGGCGAGATCAGCGCGGGCAACCCCGCGCTGCATTTTGTCCCGCACATGATGGTCGGCGCCTTCGTCGCCCGTCAGCTACTGGAGGAGCAGCCTGTCGACCAGGCATTCCTCTCCCGTTATCTGGACGCCGTGGTACTCCCCGCTCTCGGCGCCCAGCCACCGATCACGGTCACTCCGTGATCCGTATCAACGACCGGTGTTCACCATGACCACCATCTGAGCCATCGCCTGACACACCTGAACATCTCTCCACCTGACACGCCGCTCTCGTCGTCGGGCTGGTTCCTTACGCCCTTTTTCCACCCGACCTGACCGGGAGACGCCCTCGTGGCCACGTACCTCTACAAGCTCGGACGGTTCGCCTTCCGGCGCCGCCGTTATGTCGCCCTGGTGTGGGTGGCGCTGCTGGCGCTCGCCGGCTTCGGCGCCTCCTCAGCGGCCACCGCGACCGCAAGCTCCTTCTCGATACCCGGCACGGAGGCCCAGAAGGCCTTCGACCTGCTGGGGCAGCGGTTCCCCGGGCAGAGCGCCGACGGCGCCACCGCCCGGGTCGTCTTCAAGGCCCCGTCCGGCGAGAAGATGACATCCGCGGCGAACAAGGCCGAGGTCAAGAAGGTCGAGGGGGAGCTGAGCTCCGGCTCGCACCAGATCTCTTCGGTGACGGACCCCTACCAGGCGAAGGCCGTCTCCAAGGACGGCAGCACCGTCTACGTCCAGGTGTCCTACAAGGTCAGCTCGATGGAGCTGACCGACCAGGCCAAGGACTCGCTCCAGAGCACCGTGGACAAGGCGCAGCACAACGGGTACACGGTGGAGGTCGGCGGTGACGCGCTCCAGGCCATGCCGGAGACCGGCCCCGGCGAGATCATCGGTGTCGTGCTCGCCGCGATCGTGCTCATCGTGACGTTCGGCTCGCTGATCGCCGCGGGGCTCCCGCTGCTCACCGCCCTCATCGGCGTCGGTATCGGTGTCTCGACGATCACGGCGCTGGCCAATGTGCTGGACCTGGGCAACACCACATCGACGCTGGCGATGATGATCGGCCTCGCGGTCGGTATCGACTACGCGCTGTTCATCGTCTCCCGCTTCCGCGCGGAACTCGCCGAGGGCAGGGAACCCCAGGAGGCCGCGGGCCGGGCGGTCGGAACGGCCGGTTCGGCGGTGGTCTTCGCCGGGCTCACCGTGGTCATCGCCCTGGTCGGCTTGGCCGTCGTGAACATTCCGATGCTCTCCAAGATGGGCTTCGCTGCGGCCGGTACGGTCGTGATCGCCGTCCTCATCGCGCTCACCCTCATCCCCGCGCTGCTCGGCTTCGCCGGAAAGCGCGTGGTGGGACGCAAGGCCCGCAAGAACCCGCCGGTGCCGGGCGCCGAGGTCAAGGCCAACGGCGGCACCCGCTGGGCGCGCGTCGTGCTGCGCCGCCCCGTTCTGGTGCTGCTCGTCGGTGTGATCGGCCTGGGCGCCATCGCCATCCCGGCCGCCTCACTGCAGATGGGCCTGCCCGACGACGGGGCGCAGCCCACCAACACCACCCAGCGCCGTGCGTACGACCTGCTCTCCGACGGCTTCGGCCCCGGGTTCAACGGTCCGCTGACGACGGTCGTCGACGTCAAGGGCGTCAGCGGCGGTACGGCAGCGGTCGACGAGGTGCACCAGAAGATCGCCAAGCTCGACGGCGTGGTCTCGGTGGCGAAGCCGTTCTACAACAAGGCGCACGACACCGCGACGATCAGCGTCATCCCCAAGGACCGGCCCTCGTCGGTCAAGACCGAGGACCTGGTCCACTCCATCCGTGACGCGGGTGCGCAGGTCAAGTCCGAGACCGGTGCCACGGTGCTGGTCACCGGCGCGACCGCGATGAACATCGACTTCTCGCAGAAGATGAACGACGCGCTGGTCCCGTATCTGGCGCTCGTCGTCGGGCTCGCGTTCCTGCTCCTGATGGTGGTCTTCCGCTCGGTGCTGGTGCCGCTCAAGGCGGCGCTCGGCTTCCTGCTCTCGGTGGTCGCCGCCCTGGGCGCGGTCGTCGCGGTCTTCCAGTGGGGCTGGCTCGGCTCGCTCTTCGGCGTCCAGCAGACCGGCCCGATCATGTCGATGATGCCGATCTTCATGGTGGGTGTGGTCTTCGGTCTCGCGATGGACTACGAGGTCTTCCTGGTCACCCGGATGCGGGAGGCGTACGTGCACGGGGAGAGCCCCGGGCAGGCCGTCGTCACCGGCTTCAAGCACGGGGCGCGCGTGGTCACCGCAGCCGCCGTCATCATGATCGCGGTCTTCTCCGGCTTCATCGGAGCCAGTGACTCGATGATCAAGATGATCGGCTTCGGCCTTGCCATCGCGGTCTTCTTCGACGCCTTCGTCGTACGGATGGCCATCGTGCCCGCCGTCCTGGCGCTGCTCGGCAGGCGGGCGTGGTGGCTGCCGCGCTGGCTGGACCGGGCGCTGCCGAATGTGGACGTCGAGGGCGAGGGCCTGAACAAGCACATCGAGGAGCGGACACAGCGGGAGCTGATCGACGCATAGGTCTTCCCGGGAAGACCTGTCCGGCTCAGGTCCGCAGCGGCCCTCCATGCCCCACGGCATGGGGGGCCTCCTGCTGCTCCTGCGGTGCGTCCTCGCGGAGTGCTTCCCTGCGGGCGGCCCGCTCGGCCCGTTCGGTTTCCTGGGGGACCGCCGCGTGGGTCCTGCGCAGGAACCGGATCAGCGGCGCGTTGTCGAACTGCACCACCGCCACCCCGTCCGCCGCCGAGTAGAACTCAAGGACCACCTGGGCCCGCCCGCACGGCCAGATCCCGATGTCGCCGGAGCGCCGGGGCGTCCGCAGCCCCGATTCGAGCAGCTCTCTGGCGAAGACCCATTCGCGGCCGCCGGGGAAGAGGAAGCGCACGGCGCCGGGGTCGCCCTCGGGGTCGTACTGGAGCGCGACGTAGACCACCGACCACTGGCCGGGGACGTCCGTCACCACATGACCTCGTACGGGCACCTCGACGGCGGGGGACATGAGCGCTCCCTTGATCAGTGGTCCAGCGATCCGGTGACATGCGCACACGGGTAACCTTCTGGGCCTATTTGTCATCTAATGTCCCATATTTTGACAGGGATGCCACCGCTCGGCCACCGCTGTGCCGCCGCAGCTGGGACTGAGGCGCTCTTGCGAACCATTCGCAACAAGGCTCTATCATCGAACGGTTCACCACCGCCGGTGCGCCATCGCGAGGAGAGAGTCACCACATGCATGTCCCCGACGGATTCATCAACGCCCCCGTATCGGCGGTGACCGGTGTAATCGCCGCGGGCGCGATCGCCGTGAGCCTCCGGGGCGCGCGCCGTGAGCTGGACGAGCGGACCGCGCCGCTCGCCGGCCTGGTCGCCGCGTTCATCTTCTCCGTGCAGATGCTGAACTTCCCCGTCGCCGCCGGCACCAGCGGCCATCTGCTGGGCGGCGCGCTCGCCGCGATCCTGGTCGGCCCGTACACCGGGGTGCTCTGTGTCTCCGTCGTCCTGCTGATGCAGGGCATCCTCTTCGCCGACGGCGGGCTCACCGCCCTCGGGGTGAACATCACGGACATGGCCATCGTGACGACCGTCGTCGCGTACGCCGTCTTCCGCGGTCTGGTCAAGGTGCTGCCCCGCCGCCGCAGTTCGGTCACCGCCGCTTCTTTCGTCGCCGCGCTGCTCTCCGTACCGTGCGCGGCGCTCGCCTTCACCGCGATGTACGCACTCGGCGGCACCACCGATGTCCCGGTCGGCAAGGTGCTGACCGCGATGGTCGGTGTCCATGTCCTCATCGGCATCGGCGAGGCCGCGATCACCGCACTCACCGTGGGCGCCGTGATCGCCGTCCGCCCCGACCTGGTCTACGGCGCCCGCGGACTGACCGCGCCGCTCAAGCTCCGGGTGGGCGGCGAACTCATCGACGCGCCCGCGGCCGAGCCGGTCCCGGCCGCCGCCCGGTCCGCCCGGTCCGCCCGGTCCACCCGCAGGATCTGGGGCATCGGGCTGATCACCGCCCTCGTACTGGCCGGGTTCGTCTCCTTCTACGCGTCCGCCAGCCCCGACGGCCTGGAGAAGGTCGCCCACGACAAGGGCATCGACGCCAAGGAGCAGCCGCACCGCACCGGGGACTCCCCGCTCGCCGGGTACGGCGTCAAGGACATCTCCGACGCCCGGCTCTCCGGCGGTCTCGCCGGGCTGATCGGGGTCGGCGCCACGGTCGTCGTGGGCAGCGGTGTCTTCTGGGCGGTCCGCCGCCGCCGTACGCAGGCCGCCCCGGCCGGCCCGAGCGCGGAAGCCGTCTGACATGGGCGCCGGTCACGCGCACAAGCTCTACCGGCACGGCCACTCCCCGGTCCACGACCTGCCGCCGCACTGCAAGCTCGCCGCCGTCTTCACCTTCGTGCTCGTGGTGGTCTCCACCCCGCGCGAGGCGATGTGGGCGTTCGCGCTGTACGCGGTGCTGCTCGCGGGGGTGACCGCCGTGGCCCGCATCCCGGCCGGGTTCCTCCTCAAGCGGCTGCTCATCGAGATCCCGTTCGTGGCCTTCGCGGTGCTCATGCCGTTCGTCGTCCCCGGCGACCAGGTCCACGTCCTGGGCCTCTCGGTCAGCGAGCCCGGACTCTGGGGCGCCTGGAACGTCCTGGCCAAGGGCACGCTCGGCGTCGCCGCGTCCGTACTCCTCGCGTCCACCACCGAACTGCGCTCGCTGCTCCTCGGGCTCCAGCGGCTGAAACTCCCGCCGATGCTGGTGCAGATCGCGTCCTTCATGATCCGGTACGGCGACGTGATCACCGACGAGATGCGCCGGATGTCGATCGCCCGCCGCTCACGCGGCTTCGAGGCACGCGGCGTACGGCAGTGGGGGGTGCTCGGCAAGTCGGCCGGGGCGCTCTTCATCCGCTCCTACGAACGGGGCGAGCGCGTACATCTGGCCATGGTCAGCCGGGGATACACCGGGACCATGCCGGTCATCGACGAAGTGACGGCGTCGGGAGCGCAGTGGCGGTCCGCCGCGGCACTCCCCGTCGCCGCGCTCTGCGTCTGTCTGCTGGGATGGACCCTGTGACTACGACCCGCACCGCGCCGCCCTCCCTTGAGATCGCCGGCCTCGCGTACGCCTACCCCGACGGCCACCAGGCGCTCTTCGGGGTCGACCTGGCCGTCGAGCGCGGCCAGCGGGTCGCCCTGCTCGGGCCCAACGGCGCGGGCAAGACCACGCTCGTCCTCCATCTCAACGGCATCCTCACCGGCGGCGCCGGCACGGTCTCGGTGGCCGGGCTGCCGGTCGCCAAGGCCAACCTCGCGGAGATCCGGCGCCGCGTCGGCATCGTCTTCCAGGACCCCGACGACCAGCTGTTCATGCCGACGGTCCGCGAGGACGTCGCCTTCGGGCCGGCCGCCGCCGGGCTGCGCGGGCCTGAGCTGGAGGCGCGGGTCGCCGCGGCGCTCACCCAGGTCGGCATGGAGTCCTACGCGGACCGGCCCCCGCACCACCTCTCGTACGGCCAGCGCCGCCGTGTCGCGGTCGCGACCGTCCTCGCGATGGAGCCGGAGATCCTGGTCCTGGACGAGCCCTCGTCCAACCTCGACCCGGCATCCCGCCGTGAACTCGCCGACATCCTGCGGTCGTTGGAGGTGACGGTGCTGATGGTGACGCACGACCTGCCGTACGCGCTGGAGCTGTGCCCGCGCGCCGTGGTGCTCAGCGACGGCGTGATCGTCGGCGACGGGGCGACCGGCGACATCCTCGCGGACGAGGCGCTGATGCAGGCGCACCGGCTTGAGCTGCCGTTCGGCTTCAACCCGCGCGCGGCGGTCTGAGCAGAGGGCCTGTCTCGGGGCCGGACACCTGCTCTGAGCAGATGGCCTGGCCGCGCCGGACAGACCCGCGGCGATCAGGTGCCGCCGCCCTCCCCCGTACGCCGTCCGGCCGCCAGGCTCACCAGTACGGCGAGGGCCAGCAGCGCCACCGCGCAGCTGAACACCTCCCCGGCCGGCCGCAGGCTGGAGGCGTGGATCAGTACGCCGACGCCGATCGAGGGGACGGCGAGCATCGTGTACAGGATCGCGAAGAACGTCGACACCGCGGCGCCCCGGTGCTCCGGATCGCTGCGGGTGGTGATGGTACCGAGTCCGTAGCCGATGGCGATACCGGTCGCCAGACCGTTCACCGCGGCGCCGACGATCAGCGGGGCCAGGGTCTCGGTGACCATGGCCGTCGCGATGAGCGCCGCCGCGGCGATCAGCCCCACACAGGCCACGGTCAGCGCCGGCCCGGACCCGATCCGGCGGATCAGCAGCTGACCCAGCGCGGTGCAGACGAACGCGGTGAAGACGACGGCCCCGGTGAGCGTGTGATCGGTGTCGTGCAGCACGTCACCGAGGAACAGCCCGGTCACGGCGGTGAGCACCCCGAGCACCGCGAAGCCCGTCCCGGTGACCATCGCCGACCGCAGGAAGTCCGAACGGATCTCCGCCGGGACGTGCAGCGGCTGGAACCGGAAGGTGAATCCGGTGCGGTGGCGCGCGGTCTCCGGGGTGAGCGCGAGACCGGCGAGGGCGAGCGCCGCGAGAACGAGCGAGACGACCCACGGTGTACGCAGCGGGGAGGGCGCCGTATCGGCCAGCACCCCGGCGAGCAGCGGGCCGCAGGCCAGCCCGCCCATGTTGGCGAAGAGCGCCACCGTGGCGGGGCGCACCCTGCCGTCGGGCGGCATCAGCTCGGTGAGCGCGGCCGTGCCGGCGCCGGTCACCAGCGCCGCAGAGAAACCGGAGAGCACCCGTCCGAACAGCAGGACCGGCACATCCCCGGCGATCAGGAAGACCACGGCTGCGCAGACGGAGAGCAGGGTCGCCGCCATCAGGACCGGGCGGCGCCCGATCTGGTCCGACAGGCGCCCGAAGGTCAGGAGCCCGACGACCACCCCGATCGCGTAGACGGCGAAGATCACGGTGACCATGATGGGCGTGAAGCTGAAGTCGTTCTCGTACAGCGGGTACAGGGGAGTGGGCACGGTGGTCCCCACCATGGTGATCCAGAAGGCGAAGGCCACCACGGGCGCCGCGAACCGCGGGGTGCCGCCCGGCTTCCCTGCCGGGGAGGCCACACGGTCGGATGGAGTCGGCATGGCGGGACCTGCTTTCCTGCTCTGGCTCTTTTCCTGCTCGGTGCTTCTTCTGCTCGGTGCTTTTCCTGCTCCGGGCTTCCGTGCTCGGGGCTCCCCTGCTCGGGACTTTCCCGGTCCGGGCTTTCCTGTCCGGGGCTCGCACGCTCATTCGCAAGATCGTCCGGCTTCACGGACTCTAGGCCTCCGTCCCGCCACGGGGATCCCGCCACAGGGGTGCCCACCCCTCCGGTCACACGGAAGACCCACCCCCCGGCACTGACCGGCAGGCCGCACCCGCACCATGGACCTTGTACGCCAGTCCGGGCGTACTGCTAGATGTGTGGGAGCGCGACGTGGTGGACGTCCAGGGCACAGTGGCGGACGGATTCGAGGCGGTCCGGGACGCCTTCATACGGAACTTCACACACCGTGCGGAGCGCGGCGCGGCCGTCACCGTCTACCGAGACGGTCACAAGGTCGTCGACCTCTGGGCCGGTACGAAGGACGTGGACGGCGCCGAGCCCTGGGCCCTGGACACCGCCCAGGTCGTCAGGTCCGCGACCAAGGGGGTGGCCGCCGCCGTCCCGCTGCTCCTGCACCAGCGCGGCCAGCTGGACCTCGACGCCCCGGTCTCCACGTACTGGCCGGAGTTCAAGGCGGGCGGCAAGGAACGCGCCCTCGTCCGGCACTTCCTGGCCCACCGCACCGGCGTCCCCCTCATCGACAGCCCCCTCACCCCCGCCGAGGCCATCGACGGGGTGTCGGGCCCGCGCGCCGTCGCCGCCCAGCAGGCCGTCTGGGAGCCGGGCACCGAGCACGGCTACCACGCGCAGACGTACAGCTGGCTGCTGAGCGAACTCGTCCGGCGGGTCACCGGCCGCACCATCGGCCGCTGGATCGCCGAGGAGATCGCCCGCCCCCTCGACATCGACTTCTGGGTCGGCCTGCCCGCCGAGGAGGCGCACCGCGTCGGCCGGATCGGCAGCGTCGCCGCGCCGCCGGTCGGCAGTGGCCTCAAGCTCAAGCCGAAGCGGTCCGTCAGCGAGGCGTACCAGGACCCCTCCTCGCTGACCAGTCGCGCCTTCGGCGCCATCGAGCCGTTCCCCGACGAGAACGACCCCGCCTACCGCGCCGCCGAACTCCCGGGCTCCGGCGGCATTTCCACCGCCCGCGCGCTGGCCCGTGTCTATGCCGCGATGATCGGTCACGTCGACAACGGCAACCGCCTCTTCGCCCCCGCCACCCTCGCCCTGGCCCGCAGCGAGGAGTCGTCGGGCCCGGACCGCGTGCTCGTCGTCAACACCCGCTTCGGCCTCGGCTTCATGCTGCACGGCCCGTCGGCCCCGCTGCTCGGCCCCGGCTCGTTCGGGCACCCCGGCCGGGGCGGCTCGCTCGGTTTCGCCGACCCCGAGTCCGGGGTCGCGCTGGGGTATGTGACCAATGCGCTCCAGAAGGGCGTCACCGCCGATCCGCGCGCCCAGGCCCTGGTCAGGGCGGTGCGCTCGGCGACATGATCGCCGTATGGATATCACGAGGCGGTTCGAGGGTTACGCGGTCCTGATCACCGGAGCGGGAAGGGGAATCGGCGCGGCCACCGCCCGCCGCTTCACCGACGAGGGCGCCCGCGTCCTGGTCACCGACCTGGACGGCGGCCGCGCGGAGAAGACCGCGGCGGCGCTGCCGGGCGCGCTGCCGTTCACCTGCGATGTCACCGACCGGTCCGCCGTGGAGGCGGCCGTGGCGTACGCGGTGGGGGAGTTCGGCGCACTCGACGTCCTGGTCAACAACGCGTACGCCTGCTCGCCCGACGCCCCGCTCTTCGAGGACGAGGACGACGAGTCCTGGCACCGCGATCTGGACGCGACGCTCAGTGGCGCGTTCCGTGTCTCGCGCGCCGCCATGCCGCATCTCGCTGCGGCGGGCGGCCGGGGCGCCATCGTCAGCGTCGGCTCGGTCAACGGTGCCCAGGACTTCGGCAACCACGCGTACAGCGCGGCGAAGGCGGGCCTGACGAGCCTGACCCGCACCCTCGCCGGCCACGCGGCGCCGCGCGGGGTCCGGGTCAACCTGGTGGCGCCGGGCACGATCCACACGGACGTATGGGCGGCGCGCGGGGTGGAGGCGACCCTCGAACAGGCCGCGAAGCACTACCCGTTGGGCCGGGTCGGGGTGCCGGAGGACATCGCGGCGGCGATCGCGTTCCTGGCGTCGCGGGACGCCGCGTGGATCACCGGGGTGACGCTGCCGGTGGACGGCGGCCTGCTCAGCAGCAACCTGGGGCTGCGCAACTCGCTGGGCTGAGCCGCGGTGGGATCAGCCGGGGCGGGCTGAGCCGGGGCGGAACGAGCCGGGCCGGTCGGGCGGGCGCCGGCGCGGGCCTCGCCCCGGGTTCGGACAGGACAGCGGGCCCGGACGGGATTACCGGTCCGGGCCCGCTGCGTTCGCGGTGCGGTGTTCACGTCGCCGTGGTCACCGCGTGGCCCTCGCGTGCGCGCAGAGCCGGGTGGTGCGGGTTACTTGGTGAAGGCCGCGGTGCCGTTCGGCGTACCGAGACCGGTCGGGCCGTCGTAGCCCTTGCCCGCCTTGCACAGGTAGTCGCTGCACGACCCGTTGGCCCCGGTGGTGACGTCGTTGAGGGAGCCGGTGTGGGCGTACGGGTACGAGGCGGGGGTGTCACTCGCGCCGGGGGCGCCGGCGAGAGCGTAGACGCCCGCGATGAACGGCGAAGCGGCGCTGGTGCCGCCGTAGACGTTCCAGCCGCTGGCCTGGTAGGTGTCGTAGACCGCGAGGCCGGTGGCCGGGTCGGCGACGGACGACACGTCAGCGACGGCGCGCTTGGCGCAGTTGGCGTCCTTCTGCCAGGACGGCTTCGCGTCGTACTGCGAGCAGCCCGAGCCTGCTCCCTCGCCGCCCGCGCTGGTGCCCCAGACGGACTCGGACCAGCCACGCGTGCTGCTGTCCTTCTTGAGCGAGGTGCCGCCGACCGCGGTGACGTACTGCGAGGCGGCCGGGTACTCGACGCCGTAGCCGCTGTCACCGGAGCTCACGGTGATGGCGACGCCGGGGTGCTTGAAGTACTGGTCGTCCGACTGCGTGTCGCTGGCGTCCTCACCGCCGCCGTAGCTGTTGGAGACGTACTTGGCACCCTGCTTGACGGCCTGGTTCACGGCCGCGCCGAGGTCGTCCATGCTGGCGGAGTTGGCCTCGACGAGCAGGATGTGGCACTGCGGGCAGGCCGAGCTGACCATGTCGACGTCGAGGGAGATCTCTCCGGCCCAGCCGGCGTCGGGTGCCGGGTAGTTGGAGCTGCCGTCCTGGTCGATCTTCTTGAAGCAGCCGTTGTCGGTGGTGCAGGCGGGCAGACCGTACTGGGACCGGTAACTGCCCAGGTCCGCCTCGGCGTTGGGGTCGTCGTTGGCGTCGACGATCGCGACCGTCTGGCCCGAGCCGCCGTCCTTGGGGAGGTTGTAGGCGGACTGCAGGTCGCTGGGGCCGAAGCCGGAGGGGGCGGCGTTGTGGCCGAGCGACTTCTGCTGCTTGATGTCGGTGCGGGCCACGGCGTTGCACGCCATGTAGCCGGGCTTGGTCGGCTGTGAGCAGAGCCGGTGCGTGTGCACCGTCGATGCCGGTGCCGCGGAGCCCGTCGTCGCGAACGCGGACGTCTGGGAGGCGGCGAGGAGGCCGCCGGATATGAGTGCCACTGCTGACAACAGGGCCGGTGCGCCGCGACGCAACAGGCCGTTTCGATGAGACTGCAAGGAGCTGCCCTCCGTGGGGGGTTGGGTGTCCGAACGGACATCCGGGGGCATTCGTGTCAAGTGCATGACAACGCACATGACGAGGAATTCATCCGGACAGAACGTCGCGGATCCTGAGGGTGGCGCTGTTCGCTCGACTACTGCCACCCCGTTGAGTGGTGGCTAATAGAAAGCTATTCAACTGCTTGCCCAAGTGGCTACCGGGCGTTGGTAAAGCCTTTCCCTCGACCCGTGCCCCTTGGCATATACCTTGTCTTGCCATGGAGTTGGAAGAAGGACCGATCAGCGATCTGGTGGCGCTCGGCTTGGCCCGGTACGAGGCACGTGTCTATCTCGGCCTCATCAGGCGTGATTCGTACACGGCCGCCGAGGTGGCCCGCGAGGCGGACGTACCGCGCCAGCGGGTTTACGACGTCCTGGACGCACTGGTACGGCGTCGGCTGGTCACCACCCACCCCGGGCGGGTCGCCACATATTCCGCCGTCACCCCGGAGCTGGCCGTGGCCCGCCTGATGGCTCTTCAACGCGAGTCCGTGGACCGGTTGGAGCGGGTCTCGGAGGGGCTGGCCGCCGTGCTGCAGCCGCTCTGGTCCGACGGGCGGGTGCACACCGACCCGCTGGACTACATCGAGATCCTGCGCGACCCGAAGGCGATCGCCGAACGCTTCGCCGACATCCAGCAGCAGGCCCAGCACGAGCTGTTGACCTTCTGCAAGCCCCCCTTCGTCGCGCCCGAGGAGAACACCGAAGGAATCAAGGTCGTCCGCCGGCTGCACCGGGCGGGCGGCACGGTCCGTGCCATCTACCTCGACGACGCGCTGGACAATCCCGGGACCGTGGAGCACATACGGCGCTTCGCCGACGCGGGGGAGCAGGCCCGCTTCACCCCCGAACTGCCGCTGAAGCTGGTTGTCGCCGACTCTTCTCTGGTGCTGTGCGACATGCCCGACCCGGTGGCCGGCGCGGGCTCCACCACCACCTTGTTCATCGAGCACCCGGCGCTCGCGGGATGCCTGCGACTGGCGTTTCTGACGGTCTGGGAGGGCGCCAAGGAGCACCGCCGGCCGGCCTGAAGCTTTGCTGACCGTGGCCCCGTCGGGTCAGGCGGCCGAGGGCGAGGACGGGGCCGCCGCCGGGGTGCCCGCCCGGGTGGCCTCGCCCTCCACCGGCGGCGGGTTGAGCCGTGCCGACACGACATGGCAGACCACCACCGCCACGATCACCAGCGGCATGACAGTGAGGCCGTCATGTCCCAGCAGCAGCGTGGCCAGCAGTACGGAGGTCATCGGCAGCCGGAGCAGGGCCACCGACATCGCACCCATCCCCATCGCGGCAGCCGAGACGAACGGCAGCCCCGGAAGATGCGACAGCGCGATCCCGCCCGCGGCGCCGAGGAACAGCGCCGGGAAGATCGGGCCGCCGCGGAAGGCCGCCAGCGACACGCAGTACGCGAGGGACTTGCAGGCGAGGAGCAGCACCAGTGCGCCGAGGGAGTACGAGGTGGTGCTGAGCAGGAGGTGCGGCAGCGCGCTCTGCCCGGAGAACAGCACGTCGGACGTTGCCTTGCCGGACCCTTCGGCGTACGCGATGGCCAGCCCCGCCACGGCCAGGCCGATCACCGGTGTCCACACCATCCGCCGCCGGTTCACGCCCGGTTGCAGCCGCAGCGCCATGCGGCGGACCCCCGCACCGAGGGTCGCGGCGGCGATCCCGATCACCAGCGCGTAGCCGAACTGGGCGATGTCGGGGCGCTCCACATGGGGCAGGTTCGGGATGACGAGCGTTCCGGCGCCGACACCGGCCCAGGTGCCGAGCCCGGTGAAGATCAGCGAGCCGATCCCGGCGGCCAGCAGCCCGGGTACGAGCACGATCCCGAGCATCGGCCCGCCGAGCCCGGAAGCCTCCATCAGCAGAAAGGCCCCCACCAGCGGCGAACCCAGCAGCGCACTGATGGCGGCGAAGCTGCCGGCCGCCGCCACGAGTCCCTGCTCCCTCGCGGTGGAGCCGGGCCGCAGCAGCCGGAACCCGTAGAGGGCGACACCGCCACCCAGCGCGATCATGGGCGCCTCCGGCCCGATGACCGCACCGAACGCGAGGGAGGCGACGGCGGCCAGCAGGATGCCGGGCAGCTCGGCGGCGGGTGCGGCGCCCTTGGTCTTGAGCCCTTCGGCGGGCTGATGACCGCCGTTGCCCGGCAGATACCGCACGGTCAACGCGACCAGCAGCCCGGCGATGACGAGCATGGGCACCGGCCACCAGACAGGAACGCTGTCAAGCCCGAGCCCGTGGGGCAGGTCGGTGAAGACGGCCTCCTGGAGGTAGTGGACGGCTTCCAGAAAGCCGTAGGCACCGGCCGAGAGCACGACACCGAAGAGCCCGGTGACGACGAGGAGCAGGTGATAGCCCCTGCTCCGCAACGGCCCGAACGGATCGGCGAGCAGGGCGGCTTGCTGGTCTGCGGCTGGCTCGTCCGCTGACATCAGAGCGTCTCCTCAGGGCTGCTGCCCGGGCTCTCCGGGACGGGTCGACTGCCTGACGATAATGCCAGCAAAGAGGATATTTCCGGGTATTAACGAGCTGCTGGGCCGAGCGGCTCGGCGCGCGCATCCCTAGGATCGGATCCATGGAGCGACCTGAACGTGTTGCTGTCATCGGAGTGGGCATCCTCGGAGCCTGCGTGGGCTGGAACCTGTCCCGGCAAGGCGTCAGGGTGGTCTTCATCGACGCGGGCCGGCCGGGCGAATCCGTCACCAACTGGTCTTTCTCGTGGGTCAACGCCAGCAACAAGACCGCGCGCAGGTCCTACTTCGACCTGAACGTCGCAGGCATGGCGGCGTACCGGGACCTTGCCGGGACCATCGGGCCGGACTCGTGGTGGCATCCCAGCGGCCACCTGCGCTGGGCGGACGATGCCGCAGCGGAGACGAAGCTCCTGAAAACAGCCGAACTGCTGACCGGCTGGGACTACCGGGTCGAGGTGTCCACGGGGGCAGAGGTGCGCCGCCGCCTCGAACCCGCTCTCACGCTGCCCGGCGAGGTTCCGGTTGCTTTCTACCCCGACGAAGCCTGGGTGCACGGCCGTCATCTCGTCGGCCGCCTGGTCGGCCGGGCCGTCGCATCGGGCGCCGAGCTCCGGTCCGGCACGGCCGTCCGTGACATCGGCACCGGCGCCGACGGGAGCGTCAGGACGGTCGCTCTGTCCGACGGGAGCTGTCTCGACGTCGACGCCGTCGTGAACGCGGCAGGTCCCCGCGCCTCCCACGTCGCCGGGTTCGTCGCACGGGACTTGCCGATGCGCCACGAACCCGGCGCCGTCACCCGGATCAGCTGTGCCCACGTCCCGGTCCGCCGGGCCATGCACGCGCCGCACATCGAGATCCGCCCTGACGGAGACGCTTCGGTGGTCCTCCACAGCCGCGAGATCGACGCACTCATCGACACCGGCGAGGAGCCGGCGGAACTCGCCCGGCTGCTCCACGAATCGGCGCGGCACGTCGTTCCCGAGCTGGGCAACTCCCGCATCACCGAGACCCGGATCTCCAACCGGCCCATCCCGGCCGACGGATTCCCTTCAGTGGGAGCGGTGCCGTCGGTGCCGGGCTACTACGAGGCGGTTACCCACAGCGGCATCACGCTCGGCCCGGTCATCGGCCGGCTGCTCGCTTCGGAGATCGTCAGCGGGAAGAGAGAGGCGATGCTGGCGGACTTCCGCCCGGAGCGGTTTTCCCTGTGACGGCCCAGCGGCGCACGGGTGCCCTCAGCGGGAGTCAGAATCCGTCGATGCCGATCACGTTGCCGAACGGGTCGGTGAGCTGTGCGATCTTCCGGCCTGTGCCGTCGCCGAGGTCGAGCGGGCCGCGGTGGTGGGTGCAGCCGGCGTCCAGGAGGCGCTGGCGTACGGCGGCGACATCGTCGACGGCCCAGTACGGCACGGGGCTGCCGCCGCGCCGGTTGCGCTTCTCATCCAGGGGGTGGAAGCCGAACTCGACCCCGGCGACGTCGAGCCAGGCGAAGACGGCGTCGCCGTCGATGTCGAGGTGGACCTCGGTCTGAAGGACGCTGCCCCACCAGTGAGCGGACTTCTCCGGGTCTTCGGCGAAGATCATGATGGCGCGAATGCCGTTGAACACTGGTGTCTCCGTCGGTTCACTGGTCCGGGCAGACCATCGGCAAGCTGGTCCTCGCCGTACGTTGATCAATGGGCTGTTCCGCAGTGGGCTGATACGGCCTCAGAAGCGGAAGATCGTTGAGAGGGGCGGGATTTCACCGGTCACCTCGAACATGCCGACGTAGACGTTCTTGGCATCGATGGGGTCGTGCGAGGCGAACGTGCGGGCGTTGCGCCAGAAGCGGTCGAGCCGGTACGCGTTCGAGGTGCTGCGTGCTCCGGTCACCTCGTGCATACTTCCGGCTGCCTCAAGGGACGCTTCCACGCAGGCGACCTTGGCGCGGAAGCACTCCACCGAGGTAACGGCAACGTTGTCGTCGGCGGCGGCCTCGATCCGGTCGGCCGCGGCGAACAGCAGCGCACGGGATGCGGCCAGCCGGCTCGACAGATCGCCGACCCTCCGCAGGATCAGGGGGTCCTCGGCCGCGGTGGCGTACTGGGGGAGCGCGCCGCGCTTCATCGTGCGGACGTACTGGATCAGGGCGTCGAGGGCGCCGTCGCCGATGCCCTGCATCAGGCCGGAGTGCAGGAGCATCACCGCGCCGAGGAATGCCGGGGACGGCGTGTGCGCGGCATAGTGCCAGCCGTCGGGTACGAAGACGTCGTGATAGGTGATCGTCTGGCTGCGCGTGCCGCGCTGGCCCATGTTGTCCCAGTCGCCGTGCAGTTCGACGTCGGGGTGGCCCAGTTCCACCAGGACGTGATGCGGGCCGGGCTGCTCTCCGTGCAGGACGCATCCGACGTTGGCGATCCCGAGGCCGCCACTGTTGGTGTTGAAGGACTTGGTCCCGCTGAGGATCACGCCGCCGTCCACGGGCCGGGCGGTGACCTTGCCGTTCACGCCCGTCTCGGCGTTGGACGCGACGAGCCTCAGGCCCTTGTTCAGCAGCCGGTCGGCCAGCTCCTTGCGGGTCTCCTCGGGCAGGGCGCTGCTCTCGTCGAAGATCTCGCGGCTGACGAGTCCGGTGGTGGCCCAGTTCTGGCCGGTGGGGCCGTCCCCGGCGCTGATCTCAGCGATGGCACGGGTGAAAGCGCCGATCCCGCCGAGTGCCGTCCCGTCCCACAGACCGCCGTAGGCGGCGGGTACGAGTATGCGGGCGGCGCCCATCTCCGAGAGGAGCGCCAGGTTGTCCGAGGGATCGGTGTTGTCCCGGTCGCTCCGGAGCCCGGTGTCGGCGAGGTCCTGGCGCCGTGCGTGGATGGCTGAGAGGAGCGTAGGTATGTCGTGGGGCGCGGTGGATTCGGCGGCCGTCATGTATGCACCTCTCCGGGAGGGAACAGAGCAAGACCGAACACCCTGACAACCGGGTCCCGGGCCAGGGCTGTTCGCGTTACGGGGTGATGCGCCCATTCTTCACCGCGGAGACGAACGCGGTCCAGCCTTCGGCGGGGAATGCGAGGACCGGGCCGTGGGGGTTCTTGGAGTCGCGGACGGGGATGTCGGGGTATCCGTCGGCCACTTCGAGGCAGTCGTTCTGTTCGGTGCCGCTGTAGCTGGACTTGCGCCACCCTCGCAGGAACGTGACGTCTGTTACGACCTGCTCACTTCGTCGCATGTGCGTGCTCCTCCGCTACAGCCCTCACCAGGGCCAGTGAATCTGTGTGTGGCAGTGCATCGCTCAGAGCCAGATCGTAAGCCGTCTGACATTCGCGGACCAACGCCGGATCGTCCATCAGATGTCCCGTGCGCATGCTCTCCGTGTAGGCAACCGGTGGGGCATCAGCGAATTTCATCAGGTAGAGCATTCCTTCCGCGAGTGCATGGCAGCCGACGCTGAACGGCAGGACATGCAGTCGTAGACGTCCGGCTTCCGCCATGTCCGCGATCTTGTGGAGCTGGTCGGCCATGACCTTCGGACCACCCACCCTCCGGCGGAGCGCCGACTCGTCGAGCAGGCACCAAAATACGGGCCTCGACGGCTTTTCGAGCAACGCAGCCCGGGCTCGGCGGATGACAACAGCCTTGTCCAGCTCTTTGTTGTCATGGTTGGGCGCGTGCTCGCGGAAGACCGCGCGCGAATACTCCTCGGTCTGGAGCAAGCCGGGGATGAGTGAGGCCGAATAGTGACGGATTTCGGCTGTCAGCTGCTCCAACTCCGCTACGGGCGCGAAGTACTGGGTGAACTTCGTGTCGAGGTCCTCCAGCCAACGGGCGAAGAATCCGTCCGTCCCCAGTACGCGGTCCAGGCGCTGCGCGTCGTCCGGGGTCGGCAGGCGGCGCCCCGCCTCCCAGTGACTGATCAGCGTCGGGGAGCAGACCACCCCCTCGCTCACCGCTTCCTGTGTCAGCCCGGCGGCGATGCGCCGGATCCTCAGTTCCTCGCCGTACTTCTGCCGGATCGAGCGCGACTTGGGTGCTCCGGACACGGGACCAACTCCTGTACTTGAAGCTCGCGTTGTCAGGTCGAAACCCCTAGAAGCGTAGCGACGCAAGCCACAGGCTGTGAGTTATTCGTCACAGTGCGACAGGAACGCACGGGACCCCCGCGACCGCAGCAACGGTCCGGGGGCGTGGCCAACGCCAAGCAGGAGCGTCAACATGCCTAAGTTTATTGCCCGTCTCGTCGGCCCGGTGGTCCGATTCCTGAATCTGTCGGCCAGGCGGCGGCCCGCCCCGCCGCCCCCGATCGTGGTCCGTCGGCGCCGTCTCCTCGTATGCCGGGCGTATCTGCCACTCGGTCACCAACTCCGTCCCAATCTCGGCTCGTTCTCCGCCCTGGCGTACGAGCGGCTGGAGTACAGCCGGATCGCGTGGTTCGACCTGCACGGCGTCGAGGTCGGGCCGCCCTGCCCGCTGCACGGTGTGGTGGTGCGGTGATGGAACGGACCGTCAGGAACGCCGAGAGCGCAGTCGTACGGCGGTGGAGCCGGCACCCCGCCTGTGTCGCTCGGGCGCGTACGGAACTCCGTACCGCGCTGGAGGGCTGGGGCCTCGCGCCGCTCACGGACGCGGCTTCGCTCGTCCTCTCCGAGCTGCTGACCAATGCCGGGCGGCATGCCGTGGTCTCACCAGGGCGGGAGATCGAAACCCGCTTCCTGCTGGACGAGCGCGGACGCGGCATCCGTATCGAGGTGCACGATGCGTCGTCCGTGCCTCCCCGCATGGCCGATCCGGACCAGGACGCGGTCGGCGGGCGGGGCCTGTGCCTGGTGGACGCGGTCGCCGACGCCTGGGGATTCGGCGAGCGGGTCGGCCCCGGCAAGGTCGTCTGGGCGGAGTGCGCTCTGAGGGAGGGGGGCGCGTCCCGCTGAAGCGGCCGGTTGCCCGGAGTGAGGCGCCGCTGTCCCATCGTGCGGGACCCCATCGCGAGGAACCCAGCCGTAAGGCGTCCGCCTTAATGGTTCGTGTACGTTGGTGAGGCAGTCGCCTTACTTCTGGGCACGCGAAGGAGCGAACCATGTCCCGTACCTATCTGGTCACCGGAGCCTCCTCCGGCATAGGCAAGGCCACCGCGGCCCTCCTGCGTACGCGGGGGCACACCGTCATCGGGGCTGATCTCAAGGACAGCGACATCTCCGCCGACCTGTCCACGGCCGAAGGCCGGGCCGTACTGGTCAGCCGGGCCCGGGAGCTGAGCGGCGGGCGTCTCGACGCCGTCATCGCCTGCGCCGGCGTCGCACAGCCCGATCCGCTCACCATCAAGATCAATTACTTCGGCGCCGTGGCCACGCTGGAGGGGCTGCGCCCGCTGCTGGCCGCCGGTACCGATCCGAGGGCCCTGGTCATCAGCTCGATCGACTCCGTCCACCCGACCGACTCCGCGATCGTGGACGCAGCCCTCACCGGTGACGAGGAGGCGGCGGTGGTCGCTTCCCGGGCGGCCGTCGACCGAGGGGAAGGGCAGCTCGTCTACTCCTCCTCCAAGGCCGCGGTCTCCCGCTGGATCCGGCGTGCGGCCATCACCGACGACTGGGCCGGGGCGGGTATCCCGCTCAACGCTGTCGGCCCCGGCGTGATCGTCACGCCGATGACCCAGCCGATGCTCGACGACCCCGCCATGCGGAAACTCGTCGAGCAGAGCGTGCCGATGCCGTTGCACGGCTACGCCCGCCCCGAGCAGATCGCCCCGCTGATCGACTGGCTGACCTCGCCCGAGAACACCCATGTGACCGGACAGGTCGTCTTCGTCGACGGCGGTGCCGACGCGGTCCTGCGCGGCGACCGCACATGGTGACCGCCCGTGACGAGGAGACATCCATGACATCCATGACCCCCCGGACGCTGGAGCGTTCCACCGTGCTCGCGGCCACCCCCGACCAGGTGTGGGCGGCCATCGGCGACTTCGGCGGCCTCGCCGACTGGCACCCGTACATACAGCCGTCCACCATCGAGGACGACGCCGACCCCGGAGTCCCCGGTGCCGTACGGGTCTTCTCGGTCGACGGCGAGATCGTCGCCCGTGAGCGCCTGGTGGCCCGCGACGCCGACGCCCGGTGGTACCGCTACGTCCTGCTGGCCCCGGTGATGCTGCCGGTCGGCGAGTTCGTGGCGACGCTCGCCGTGCACCCGCACGCCGACGGCGCCGAGGTCCGGTGGTCCGCCGATTACCAGGGCGCGGACGAGGTGGTGCCGCAAGTGGAGTCGATCTTCGGTGACGGCACGTACGGTGCCGGTCTCGACGCCCTGCGGAAGCGCTTCTCCGAGGGCTGAGCCGGTGGCTCCCGCTCACCGCGGTCTGCGCGTACGGAAGGCGCGCCGCGGTGAGTTGCCTTCCCCTTCCTCTCTGTTCTTCTCATCTCGGTTCTTCGCCATATAGGCCAGTAGATGACCGACATGGCCTCTAGCGTGGTTCTTGGCCGAAGGAACAGGGACAACGGAAGGCAGAACTCCATGACCGTCAACGAGCCGACCAACCAGCAGGACCCGGCAGAGGCGCCCGCTGCGACGGGGGAGAGTGCCGACCTGTTGGAGGCGCTGGCCAAGCAGCGGCACTTCCTGCGCTTCACCACCCGCGACCTCACGGACGAGCAGGCCGGGCTGCGCACCACCGCGAGCGAACTGTGCCTGGGCGGCCTCATCAAGCATGTCACCGCAGTTGAGCAGGGCTGGGCGGCCTTCATCCTGGAAGGCCCTTCGTCGATGCCCGACTTCACCAAGATGACCGAGGCGGACTTCGCCCGGCGGGCCGACCAGTTCAAGATGCTGCCCGGTGAAACGCTGGCCGGTGTCCTGGCCGAGTACGCCGATGTGGCCCGCCGGACCGACGAGTTGGTCGCCAAGCTGGCCGATCTGAACGCCAGTCACCCGCTGCCGAAGGCTCCGTGGTTCGAGGCCGACGCGCAGTGGTCGGCCCGCCGGGTGGTGCTCCACATCATTGCCGAGACCGCCCAGCACGCCGGCCACGCCGACATCATCCGCGAGACCCTGGACGGCGGGAAGAGCATGGGCTGATCGGGGGTTGAGGACGGTCCGGACCCGGGGCTGTCGCGAGGATCTGTGTCGCGAAGATCTCGGGTCCTGCCGTGGAACGGCACCTCGTGCGGGGCATGGATTGGCGGAAGAAGCCGCCTTGACCTGCACCAACGGGCAACCTGCCGGGCGGCGGACGCGTCTGACAAGAAAACGCCGGTCGTGGAGAGAAGGACGCTGTGGACGAGTTCCTGGTGAGCGCATTCGGGTGGTTTGCTCGCGGTGCGGGGCTTTCCCTCGACTACCTGAGCCAGCGTCCCGGCCTGGGGGCACTCTCCGGCATGTTCCAACGCGGCCGCCAGACCCCTTAGGGCTCGGTACGGGGCTCGTGCGACAGGGCGGCGATCCAGGCGTTGGCCGCGTTGGCGAGCGACTCCCGGGGGATGTTCTCGAAGGCCCGGAGCTTGAGGAAATGGCGGGCGATCGTGAGCCCGAGGATGCTGCTGACGGCCATCGCGGCCCTCAGCTCGGCGTCCTCGCCTTCGAATGAGCCCTTGAGGTTGTCGACCCGCTCCCCGAGGAAGTCCCGCATGGACGCTTCCGCCTCCGGGACTGTCAGCATCGAGCGGACGAGCGCCCGGGTCTCCGGAGGGAGTTCGCCCATGCGGACATCGAGGACATCGAAGAGGTGGTCCGAGGCCGCCTGCTGGTCGTCATCCGGAAGCTGGACGGCGATCGTGAAGAGGGACGCCTTCGAGCCGTAGTGCTGCATGACGAGCGATGCGTGCACTCCGGCCCGGTCCGCGATGGACCGGATCGTCGCGCCCTCGAAGCCGCGAAGAGCGAACTCCTCCTGGGCGGCTTCGAGTATCCGTTGTGCCGTCTCAGCTCGTTTCGCGTCCCTCGTCTTCCCGGTCATGCCCTCCACTATACGAGCGTTTAGCGAGCGTGTTACCGTCTTCGCTAAACGTCTGTTTAGTGGACCTGTGTCAGATACTTTCAGGTGCTTTCAGGTACGGAGGCTCGGTCGTGGCAGTCATCGGCATCGAAGAACACTGGACGACGCCGCAGCTGGCGGCGGCACTGAAGGCACTTCCCGAGGAGGACCGGGACGACAGCCTGGCGTTCAACGAGATGGGCGACAACCTTGAGCGCCTGGAAGACATCGGTGAAGCGCGCATCGCGGCCATGGACGCACTGGGCATCGACATGCAGGTCCTCTCGCTGGCGCCTCCTGCGACAGGTCCGCTCGCTCCGGCCGATGCGGTCTCGCTCAGCAGGGACACCAACGACTTCGCCGCAGAGGCGGTCCGCCGTCACCCGGCCCGTCTTCGGGCGATGTCGACGTTGCCGATGGCCGATCCGGCTGCCGTCGCCGGAGAGCTCGAACGCGCCGCGGGCCTCGGGTTCGTGGGCGCCATGGTCTACGGACGGACGGGCGGGACCGCGCTCGATGATCCTTGCTATGACGACCTGTTCGCGACCGCCGCGGCCCTCGGCCAGCCGATCTTCATCCATCCGCAGATTCCGTCGCGAACCGTCCGGGACGCGGCCTATGCGGGCTTCGACCCGATGACCTCCCTCGCCCTGTCCACTTTCAGCTGGGGATGGCACATCGAGGCGGCCCTCGCCGCGTTGCGTCTCATCACCAGGGGCATCTTCGACCGCCACCCCGGCCTGCAGATCGTCCTCGGCCACTGGGGCGAGCTGCTGCTGTTCTGGAGTGACCGCACCGACAGCCTGTCCCGCATCGCGGGCCTTCAGCGGAAAGCGTCCGAATACATCCGTACGAACGTGCACATCACCAGCTCCGGGATGCTCAACCCCGCACTGCTGCGCCATGCCCTGGCGGCCACCACCGTCGACCGGCTGCTGTTCTCCACGGACTACCCGTTCCACCGGCCGGGCGTGACGGACGTCCAGAAGTTCCTCGCGGAGTTCGAAACCGACGAGGACCGGGACAAGTTCACCGCCGGCAACGCGCGGAAACTCTTCCGAATCGACAGCCCCGACGCCTGACAGGGCGAGACCGCGTCAGAAGCCCCGGGCGGGTGTGACCGCGCCCGCCAGCGGGCGGCCCGCGGCGAATCCGGCGACGTTGGCCTCGACCCGTTCCGCGAGCCCACGCCAGTACGAGGAGCGCGGGTTGGCGCAGTGCGGGGTGATCAGGGCGTTCTCCAGGTCCCACAACTCATGCCCCGCGGGAAGTGGTTCGGGGTCGGTGACATCCAGTGCCGCTCCGCCGATCGTGCCGTTCTTCAGCGCGTCCACCAGGTCGGCGGTGACGACCAGCCCGCCCCTGGCGACATTGACCAGCCAGGCGTCCCGGCGCATCAGGGCGAACTCGGCCGCCCCGAACATCCCACGGGTGTCAGGGGTCGTGGGCGCCGCGGCCACCACGAAGTCCGCGTCGGCAAGTACCTCGCGGAAGGCGGCGCGCGCCACTGTCCGCTCCGCGCCCGGGACCGCGCCGCTGTCGGACACGGCCAGGATCCGGCAGCCGAACGGCTCCAGGAGCCGGATCAGCGAGCGGCCTATGCCGCCGCAGCCGACAACGGCGACGGTTGAGCCCGCGAACTCCCGGGTGCGGCCGTCGCCCCACTCGCGGGACCGGGCCAGCCGGTGCAGCCCGCGCGCGGCGGCCAGCATCAGCGCGAGAGCGTGCTCCGCGACGGCCTCCCCGTACGAACCGGTGGCCGCCGTGAAGACGGGCTGCGCCCGGATGACCCCGGCGTCCGCCCAGCGCTCCACCCCCGCGTGGGGCAACTGCACCCAGCGGATGCCTTCGTGGATCATGCCGTCGACCTCGGCCGGGTCGTCGTTGCCGAAGTAGACGATGGCTTCGGCCTCCGCCAGGGGCACGACCCGGCCGCCCCCGGCCCGTACCGCTTCGAGCAGTACGGGCACGGGGTCGGGGCCTACGTGAACGGCGGGCGCGGCGCAGGCGGGGGTGGTCATCGTGAACCTCCAGGGGGTCGCGGAGAAGTCCGTCTTCGTCTCTGGTTCCCCTGTCGGCTCCGTGTGCACCCGGCCATTGACAGGGGCGAGCCATGCCCACACCATTGGGCCTATCATAGCACCATTGAAATCCGGTGTGCATGAGGCGCACCTGCCTTCAGCGCGGCGCACGTTGCACATATCGCACACCGGCAGACCGGACGGAGGGGGACCGATGAGCCCCGATCAGGACAGCGTCGTCGGCAGGGGCGATGACGGCGGCCTGGAGCGCGACACCATGAACCGGGTGGCCAGGAGGCTGATGCCGCTGATCGTCATCTGCTATCTCGTCGCGTACATCGACCGTTCCAACCTCTCCGTCGCCGCCCTGACGATGAACGACGCGATCGGTCTGACAGCAGCCCAGTTCGGCCTGGGCGCCAGTCTGTTCTTCGCCACCTACGTCGTCTTCGAGGTGCCCAGCAATGTGCTTCTCGCCAAGCTCGGCGCCCGCCGCTGGATAGCCCGCATCATGATTTCGTGGGGCATCGTCTCCGGTTGTATGGCCCTGGTCGGGGGCGCGCACTCCTTCTACCTCGTACGGCTGTTCCTCGGCGCCGCCGAGGCGGGTTTCACGCCAGGCGTCATCTGGTACCTCACCCGCTGGTTCCCGGCCAGTCACCGGGGCCGCGCGATGGGCCGCTTCTATGTGGGCGCCGCGCTCGCCACGGTCATCGGCTCCCCGCTCAGTGGCCTGGTCCTGAAGATGGACGGTGTGCTCAACACCCCGGGCTGGAAGTGGCTGTTCGTGGTCGAGGCAGTGCCCGCCGTGCTGCTCGGGTTCATCGTCCTGAAGTCACTGACCGACACCCCGGAGGACGCCGCGTGGCTGCCCGAGCGCAACCGGCGGTGGCTCACCGGCCGGCTCGCCCAGGAGCGGGCGGAGATCGCGGGGCGGCGCTCGGTCTCCGTGCGTGAGGCGCTCACCAGCCCCGGAGTGCTGCTGCTCGCCCTCTTCTTCTTCCTGTACTCGTTCGACAGCATCGGCCTGACCCTGTGGATGCCGCAGGTGATCCAGGGCGGCTTCGGGGACCCGAGCGACTTCGTGACCGCTCTGCTCACCGCGGTCCCCTATGCCCTGGCCGTGGTCGCCATGGTGATCGTCGCGCGCTCCGTCGACCGGCGGGGGAAGCACGCGCTTCACATGGCCGTACCGATGGCCGTCTCGGGCGTACTGCTCGTCGCGAGTGTGGCGGCGGGACCCGGAGTGCCCGGCTTCGCACTCCTCGCGCTCTCCACGGGAGCGGCCTGGGCCGCGGTGCCCGCGCTGTGGGGGAGCGCGACGGCCTTCATGACCGGCGTCGCGGCGGCGGCCGGGGTCGCTTTCATCAATGCCTTCGCCAATGTCGCGGGGCTGGCCGTCACCCCGCTGATCGGTGTCATCAAGGACGCCACCGGATCGTTCGACGCACCCCTGCTCGTGATCGCCGGGGCGATGCTGCTGGGCGCCGTGGTGGCGATCGTGTCCGGGCGCTTCACCGCACCGGGCCGGCTGGCCGCCGAGACGGCGAAAACCACCGGCGACGGTGCGGCGCCGGTGGCCGTGCGGCCCGAGGGGTGAGTCAGCCGGCCGGGAGCTGAACCGGCCGGGAGCTGAACCGGCCGACGGACTGAACCAGCCCGGGAGCTGAATCAGCCGCCCAAGGCGCAGGCCGAGCCGCCCTCAAGGAGCTGCTCGACCTCGCTGCGGGCGGCCTCCACGACCGTGCTCACCGCGAGGGCCGCATCGGTGGCGCGGCCCTCGGCGATGGCGTCGGCGATCTCCTGGTGCCGGCGCACCGACGCCATGTCCACCTGCTCGGGCATCAGCAGCAACTCACGCCGTGCCACCAGGAGTTCTTCGGTGACCTCGGAGAGCTGGGCGAACATGCCGTTGCCCGACGCGGTGAGCAGCGCCCGGTGGAACGCCGCGTCAGCTGCGATGAACCCCTTGCTGTCACCCGCCTGGGCAGCGCCCGCCATCGCCTGCGCGTGGGCGCTCAGGGCACGCCGGGCCTCCTCGCCTGCGGCCGTCGCGGCGAGCGCGGCCGCCGACGGCTCCACCGCGGCCCGCAGTTCGGCCAGTTCGCGCAGCTGGGTCTCACGGCGCGGGGATGCCAGGCGCCAGCGGATGACCTGGGGGTCGTACAGATTCCAGTCGGTCATCGGCCGTACGGTGATGCCCACCCGGGGACGGCTGGTGACGACCCGCTTCGACTCCAGGACCCGGACGGCCTCGCGGGCCACGGTGCGGGAGACGCCGTACCGCTCCTGTACGTCCTCCAGGCGCAGCACCTCGCCCGCCCGGATCTCGTCCGCCGCGAGCGACTGGCCGATCCGGTCGACCACCTGGCCGTGCAGGCCCTGAAGCTCCACGTCGTTCCCCGTCTGCCGATGCGTCTGGTCCGGTGTGGTCAGCGGGCTGCCGCCAGGCGGCCCAGCAGGGTGGTGACCCGCTCGCCCGCCGCCTGTGCGCCGCCCGAGGTCAGTGCCGAGCCCATGCCGCAGGCGACGGCGCCGGCCGCGATCCACTCCGGTGCGTTCTCGATTGTCACACCTCCGGTGGGGATCACGGGGGCCTGGGGCAGTGCGGCCCGGACATCGCGCAGCCAGGACGGGGGCACGGCCGACGCGGGGAAGAGCTTCAGCGCGTCAGCGCCCTCCTCCAGGGCCCGCACCATCTCGGTCGGGGTGGCCACACCGGGGAAGACGGGCACGCCGTAGCGGTGTCCCGTACGGATCACCTCCGGGTGGAGGCTGGGCGAGACCAGGAACCGGGCACCTGCTTCCACGGCCGCCCGCGCCGCGGCCGCGTCGAGCACGGTGCCCGCTCCGATCAGGGCGCCGGGGCGCCGGCCGGTCAGCTGCGCCACCGCGCGCAGGGCGCCCGGGGTGGTGAGGGCGATCTCCACGGCGTGCAGCCCGGCGTCCAGTACGGCGTCGGCCGCGGCGACGGCCTCCTCGGGGCCCGGGGTGCGGACGATGCCGAAGACGCGCTGGGCCGTGACGGCCCGGACGGTCTCCCAGCGGTACATGTGATCCATGACGGTGCTCCTGGCGAGAAGGGGACGGACTGGCGGGAGAAGGGGGGAGGGAAGAGGGGCGTCAGCGGTGGACGGTCTCGGCGCCGTCGGTGAACGCGGCGAGTGCCCGGTCCAGACCCGTCCGGTCGGGCAGCCCGTCGGTGTCGGTGGCGCACTGCACGACCAGCGCCGCGACGGCGGCCGCCGTGCGCAGGCACACGTCGTACGGTTCGGCGCGCAGCACCCCGGAGAGGAACCCCGCGGCGAACGCGTCGCCAGCGCCCACCGGGTCGGTCACCGGGACCCGGAAGGCCGGCTGCTGCCAGTGCCCGTCCCCGGTCAGGCAGGAGGCCGACTTGTCGCGGTGCTTGACCACCACGGCCCGCGCCCCGGCGGCCAGCAGCCGCCGCGGGGCCGGCCCGCCGAGCAGTTCCAGCTCGTCCTCGCCCGCGAGGACCAGATCCGCCCGTTCCAGGAGCGGTGCGACGACCTCGCGCCACCGTTCCGGACTGCCGAGCTTCAGCCGTACGTTGGGGTCGAAGGAGACGGTCGCCCCCGCCTCGTGGGCCAGTTCGAACAGCCGCAGTGTGGCGAGGTGCGCGGAGTCCGAGAGCATCGGGGTGATGCCGGTGAGGTGGACGATCGCGGCGCCGCCCAGCAGGTCCGGGGTCAGCCCGTCGGGCGCGAGGCGCGAAGCGGCGGAGCCCGCCCGGTGGTACTGCACATCGATCGCCCTGGCCGGGTGGCTGTCGCGCAGCAGCAGACCGGTGGGCGCCCCGGGGTCGGTCACCGCGTACGAGGTGTCGATGCCGTCGGCACGCAGCTGGGCCAGCACGGCCCGCCCCGACGGGTCGTCGCCGACCCGGCCGAGCCAGCGCACCGGGTGCCCGAGCCGGGCCAGGCCGGCCGCGACATTGGACTCCGCGCCCGCGACCGAGCGGCGGAAGGCGGTGGCCCGCTCCAGCGGGGTGCCGGGCTCGGCGACCATCAGCAGCATCGCCTCGCCGCAGGTGACGACAGCGGGGCCGGCCGTCGCACCCGCTCCTGCACCGGGGCCGGTCATCGCGCCAACTCCGGCAGCAGACCGGTGAACTCCGGCAGCAGATCGGCGAACTCCGCGCAGAAACGGTCGATCATGCGCAGCTCCTCCTGGTCGAGGCGGTATCCGGGGGCGCGGCAGTGCGCCGAGCCGAACCAGCCCCGGCGCACCGAGATCTCCTTCTCCGCGGCGACGATCAGCTCGACGCTCTGCATCCAGTACGAGAGGTACGGGGTCATCCGGGTGTGCAGGGCGACGCAGCCGTCCTCGTCGCCCGCCTCCCAGCGGCGCCACAGCTCGACGTACAGCTCGGTGAAGGAACACCCGGGCTGCACGCCGACCGCGCCGCGCCGCAGTGCGTCGGGCAGCTGGAGTCCCGCGTAGCCCACCAGCGCCGGCAGTGGCCGCGTCCCCGCCGCGAGAGCCGCGATGAGCCGGCCCGGCGGCGCCGATTCGACCTTCACCCAGCGCAGGTTGGCGTGCTCGGCTGCGAGCTGGTGGAGCGTCGGGGCGTCCAGCGCGGTACCGGTCTGCGCGGGCGCGTACTGCACGACGACCGGCAGCGGGTCCACTGCGGCGAGCACGGCCCGTACATGGGTCAGTACGGCTTCGCGCGAGGGGCCGAGAAAGTGCGGCGGCAGCACATTGAGCGCATCGGCGCCGCGCTCGGCGGCCGACTCGGCCTGCGCGACCGCATGCCGGGTCGCGTGGTCGGGCACGGACACGATCGCGGCGACACCGGGCTCCTCGCGGGTGCGGTCGAGCAGCATCCCGGTGAGCAACTCCCGTTCTCCGTCGTCGAGTTTGTGGAACTCGCTCGCGAAGCCGGGGAACATCACCGAGCTGACGCCGGTGGCCAGCACCCGGTCGACGACGGTCGTGAAGCCCTCCGGGTCCAGATCGCCGTTGTCGCGGAAGGGCACTTCGAGCACGGGCGAGACGCCGCGGACCAGTGCCTCGGTGTTCTTGGGTGTGTCGGTCATGGCGGACAGCTCCTCAGAAGGCCTGGCGCGGCGGGGCGGAGTCGGTCGAGCCGACCAGGAAGTCCAGGTCGACGCCGGTGTCGGCCTGCGTGACGTGCTGGGTGTAGAGGTACGTCCAGCCGCGCTCGACGGGCGGCTTCGGCGCCGTCCACCCGCTCCTGCGCCGTGCCAGCTCGGCATCGTCCACCAGGACGTCGAGACGACGGCCCGGGACATCGAGACAGACCTGGTCGCCGGTCCGTACGAACGCGAGCGGGCCGCCGACGGCTGCTTCTGGCGCCACGTGCAGCACACAGGTGCCGAAGGCGGTCCCGGACATCCGGGCATCGGAGATACGGACCATGTCGCGCACGCCCGCGTCGAGCAGCTTCTTCGGCAGTGCGAGGTTGCCCACCTCCGGCATACCGGGGTAACCCCGGGGGCCGGTGTTGCGGACGACCAGGACGGTGTCGGCCGTGACATCGAGATCCGGGTCCTCGACGACGTCCAGGTACTCCTCCAGTGAGTCGAAGACCAGAGCGGGACCGGTATGGCTGAGCAGCCGCGGCTCGGCTGCGGACTGTTTGATGACGGCCCCGTCCGGGGCGAGATTGCCGTGCAGCACGGCCGTCCCGCTGCCCGCGGGCAGCACCGGATTGCCGAAGGAGCGGATGACCTCGCGGTCGTACACCTCGACGCCTTCGCAGTTCTCCAGGAGAGAGCGGCCGGTGACGGTGACCGTGTCGCGGTGGAGGTGTTCGCGCAGATCGTTGATGAGGGCGGGCAGGCCACCCGCGTACGCGAACTCCTCCATCAGGAAGCGGCCGGACGGCATCAGGTCGATCAGCAGCGGCAGTTCTGCGCCCAGCCGGTCGAAGTCGTCGAGGCTGAGCGGCACGCCGAGCCGTCCCGCGATGGCGAGCAGATGCACGACGGCATTGGTGGAACCGCCGATGGCCGCGTTGACGCGGATGGCGTTCTCGAATGCGTTGCGCGTCATGATCCGCTGGGGGGTGAGGCCGCTCGTCGCCAGCTCGACGGCGCGGGCGCCGGTCTCCTCGGCGAGCGTGCCGCGCCGGGCGTCGACCGCGGGCAGACCCGAGCCGCCCGGCACCATCATGCCCAGGGCCTCGGCCAGACAGGCCATGGTGGATGCGGTGCCCATGGTCATGCAGTGACCGGCCGAGCGGTTCAGCGAGGACTCGAACTCGGTGAACTCCTCCTGGGTGATCGTCCCGGCCCGCAGCTCCTCGGTCATCCGCCAGATGTCCGTGCCCGAGCCCACGTTGCGGCCCTTGAAGCGGCCGTTGAGCATCGGGCCGCCGGTGAAGACCATCGAGGGCACGCCCGCGCTGGCCGCGCCCATCAGCGCGGCCGGCGTCGTCTTGTCGCAGCCGGTGAGCAGGACGACGGCGTCGATCGGGTTGGCCCGGATCTGCTCCTCTATCTCCATCGCGGCCAGGTTGCGGTAGAGCATGGAGGTCGGACGCAGGAACGGCTCCCCGAGCGACATCGCGGGGAATTCGAGGGGGAACCCGCCGGCCTGGAGCACTCCGCGCTTCACCGCGTCCGCGAGGAGCTGGAGATGCCCGTTGCAGGGCGTCAGCTCGGAGAAGGTGTTGCAGATGCCGATGACCGGCCTGCCGTCGAAGTTGTGGCCGCCGCGCCCCATGGCCCGCAGGTGATGGCGCGAGATGAAGCCGTTCTTGCCGCCGTCCCCGAACCAGGCGCGGCTGCGCAGCTGCGGTGCCATGTGGTGGTCCCTTCAGTGCCGTCATCTATGCGGTGGAGCTGACCCAGCCGTTCTGTGACCTAGTCGTGTCGTGCCCGCCCTTAATGGTGCTATCAAATCACGATACGGTCCATGCGTGTCCCGAGGACGCACCGAAAGGGTCAATGATGATCGCCACACCCGGGAGGAACGCCATGGAGACCGGCCCAGAATCCGGCATGGAGACCGGCTCAGAGCCCGGCATGGAGACCGGCTCAGAGCCCGGTACGGAGACCGGCACGATGAAGGCGGTGACCTGGCGGCTGATGCCGTTCCTGGTCCTGCTCTATCTGGTCGCCTATGTGGACCGCTCGAACATCGGCTTCGCCAAGCTGACGCTCCAGAACGAACTGGGGCTGTCCAATGCCGCGTTCACCCTCGGCCAGGTGGGATTCTTCGTCGCCTACGCGATCTTCGAGGTGCCCAGCAATATCTTCCTGGAACGGTTCGGGGCCCGCCGCTGGTTCACCCGCATCCTGATCAGCTGGGGCCTGGTCACCGCCCTCACCGCGCTGGTCAGCACCGGCTGGCAGTTCTACACCGCCCGGTTCCTGCTGGGCGCGGCCGAGGCCGGCTTCTATCCGGGCGTCCTCTACTTCCTGACCAAGTGGTACCCGTACCGCTACCGCGCCCGGATGACGGGCTGGTTCATGATGTCCACACCGCTCGCCTTCATCATCGGCAATCCGCTGATGGGCGCACTCGGCGGCCTCGACGGCGTGCTCGGCATCAAGGGCTGGCAGTGGATCTTCATCGCCACCGGTGTTCCCGCGGTGCTCCTCGGCTTCCTCACCTTGCGGGTCCTGCCCGACGGCCCCGAGCGGGTCGGCTGGCTCAAGGACGGCGAGAAGAAGTGGATCGCCGACGAACTGGCTGTCGAGAGCAGCACGCTGGGCGGCACCCATGAATCCCCGCTGAGGACCCTCCGCGACAAGCGCGTGGTCCTGATGTCCCTGTACTTCCTGTGTTTCCCGCTCGGTGCGTACGGACTCAGCTTCTGGCTGCCGACGATCGTGGACGGCTTCGGCGGGCTGTCCGGGACGGCCGTCGGCTTCGTCACGGCCATCCCGTACGTCTTCGTGGCCATCGGCCTGTACGTCGTTCCCAAGCTCGCCGACCGCAGCGGCTCCCGCTACCCGTGGATCGCCGGTAGCGCGGCGGTCGGCGCCGTCGGACTCGCGGGCTCCGCGCTGGTCCCGGCGGGCGACCATGTGCTCCAGATGGCCTTCATCAGCCTCGCCGCGATGTGTATCTTCGCCGGTCAGCCGGTGCTCTGGTCACTGCCGTCGCGGTTCCTGACCGGGGTGCAGGCCGCCTCCGGCATCGCCATGATCAACGCGGTCGGCAACCTGGGCGGTGGATTCGGCCCGATGGGAATCGGTGTGATCGTGGACCGCACCGGGTCCGCGGTGGCCGGACTGTGGTTCCTGGTGGCCGCGATGGTGGTGGCCGCGGTGGCGACGTACGGCATCAAGCGGCTGATCGAGAACGGCAGGGTCGTCGACCACGTGCCGGACGTGCCGGTGGAGAGCGGGCTGTAGCCGAGGAGGCTCAGGCCGTGTCCGCCGGTGCGCGCCCGGCGCGCGGTCGGGCATGAACCGCCGGACAGCCCCTAAGCCGCCGTATGCAGCATCAGCCCGATACCGACCACCATCAGACCGGCCGCCGCGATCCTCGGCGCCCCGAACTTCTCCTTGAAGAAGAGCGCGCCGATCGCCGCGCCCACGATGATCGACGACTCCCGCAGCGCGGCGATCGGGGCGAGCGGGGCGCGGGTCTGGGCCCACAGGACCAGCCCGTACGCGACCACCGACATCGCGCCGCCGACCAGCCCGGTGGCGGCGTACGGGCGTAGCTGGGCGGCCAGTTGGCCACGGCGCCGGTACAGCGCGTACGCCGGGATGGCGATTCCCTCCAGGATCATCAGCCAGGCGATATAGCCCAGCGAGGAGCCGGAGTCGCGGACACCGACGCCGTCGACTGTGGTGTACGAGGCGATGGCCAGGCCGGTGGCGAGGGCCGCGATGATCGCCGGCCACTGCGGGCGGGACCCCTTCAGGCCCCAGAGGGCCACCCCGACGAGTCCGGCGCAGGCGACCGCCACCCCCGCCAACTGCCAGCCGTTCGGGATCTCATGGACGAAGACCGCGGCCAGCACGGTCACCACGAGCGGCGCCGTGCCGCGCGCGATCGGGTACATCTGGCCGAAGTCGCCGAGGGTGAACGACCGCATCAGCAGCAGCATGTACGTGACGTGCAGCGCGGCCGAGACCAGCAGGAACGGCCACGCTGCGGCGGCCGGGAAGGGGACGAACAGCGCGCCCAGCACCCCGACCAGCAGCCCGCCCCCGGAGATCAGCGCGAAGGAGACCAGCTGATCCTTGATGTGGTGGGCGATGGCGTTCCAGCTGGCGTGCGTTATCGCCGCGATGACGACGGCGAGGATGACCGTGGGGGTCACGCGGCGGACTCCAGGACATCGGTGGGGGCGGCGCCCGGGTACTCCGCTGGTTCGCGCAGCGCATCGGCGAACCGGGGACTGACAGTGGGTTCGGAAGTACTCATGGCCCGTAACGCTAACGTCCGGTGTAGGTACCACGCGAACCCGTTAACGGCCCCCGGCTGCTGCCCCCCCAGGAGCCCGCCGCCAGAACTAGGAGCCCGCTGCGAGCACCGCCGCGACCACCGGACCCGCGGCGTCCCCGCCGTGGCCGCCGGACTGGACGACCGCTGCGGCGGCCAGGTCGTTGCTGAATCCGGCGAACCAGCTGTTGGACTTGCCCTGGGCGTCGACCTCCGCGGAGCCGGTCTTGGCGCCCTTGTACCCGCCGACCCCGGACATCGCCACGGTGCCCGTCCCGTACCCAGCCGTCGCCGTCGTGTGCATCATGTCGCGCAGCTGCTGTGCGGTGTTGGCGGGCAGGGGCTGCGCGGTGGCCGTGTCCCCGGCGCGCAGTGAGCCGGGCACGATCACCGGCTGGTGGAACGCGCCGTTGCGGGCGGTCGCGGTGACGGACGCCATGTTGAGCGGGTTCATCTGGACCAGCCCCTGACCGATCATCGCCGCCGCGGTGTTGGGGCCTGTCGTCTTCGGAACGCTGCCGTCGAAGGTCGGGATGCCGACGTTCCACTCCGAGCCGATGCCGAAGTACTTCTTCGCCGTGTCCGGCAGGGCGGTGTCCGCGATACCGCGGTCATTCAGCTTCCCGACCGGCTTGATGAAGGCGGTGTTGCAGGAGCGGGCGAAGCTCTGCTCCATGGTGCCGTTGGCTATGGAGAAGTTGTCCAGATTGTGGAACGTCTGGCCCTGCCAGGTGACCGACTCCGGGCAGAGGATGGGGCTCTTCTCGGCGGCCAGGCCGTTGTTGATGAGCATCGTGGCGGTCATGATCTTCATCGTGGAGCCGGGGGCGAGCTTGCCCTGCGTCGCCGCGTTGAAAGCGTCGTCACGGTTGTTGGCGACCGCGCGTATCTCACCGGTGCTCGCCTTGACCGCCACCACCGAGGACTCGCTGAACTTCTTCACCGCCGTCTCGGCCGCCGCCTGTGCACCCGCGTCGAGCGTGGTGTGCAGCAGCGCCGGGGTGCCTTTGGAGAGGGTCAGCAGGGTCTTGGCGGGAGCAGGGCTGTCCGAGGAGGCCGTGCCGTCCGAGGAGTCGGCGGCCCCGATGTACGTCTCGATGCCCGGTTTGCCGCCCGCCTTGTCACCGTACTTCTGCCGCAGCGCGTCGAGCACCGGCCCGAGGGAGGGGTACTTCTCCTTCGTCAGCTCGGCGCCGTTGTGGTCGACGGCCTTGATGGGCGCCGACTCCGCCTCGCCCGTGGTGAGCGTCTCGCCCTTCTTCAGGTCCGGATGGATCACCGACGGGTCCCAGTCCACCAGCGCCCGGCCGGTCGTCAGCCCCCGTACGACGCTCAGCGACGACGTGTACGACCAGGGCTTGGTCTTCCCCTCGTACGAGATGGTGGCCTTCACCGTGAACGGCACCTTCGCACCCGATGCCGCGCCGGGCGTCAGGGTCACTCTGGTGACGTGCGCGTCCGCGCGGTAACCGGCCAGCAGCGGCTGCGAGTCCGCCGCGTTGTTGGTCAGCTGCGACGCCTTGTCCGCGTCGCCCTTCGCCCAGGCGGCGAGGAAGTCCTTCGCCGCACCGCTGATCTCGTCCGCGGTCGGCGGGCCGGTGCGGGCGGGCGCGGCCTGGGCCGTATCCGTGGAGCCGCCGCCGTCCGAACTGTTCAGCCCGTTCCAGATGTTGTACGCGCCGTAGCCGACCCCACCGGCCACCACCACGAACGCCCCGCCCACGATGCCTATCTTTACCCCGTTGCGCACTGCCGCGTCCCCTCCCCAGGAGCCTCTTGGGACATGTCTCTTTGAACATGTTCAAGAGAGTTACGTCCAGCAGCGTACGGGACCCGGGTGGCCCCGGGGGCGTCGTTACCCGACCGGGACCATGGGGCGCACCACAGGGGGGAGTTGCCGGAAACGGGGGGGGGTCCGGACCCGGCATCAGATCCAGGTACTCAGCCACATCCGGTTGTTCCACTGGCTCAGCGGGATCGCGTCCCCGGTGAACAGCGGCCAGAAGTAGATGAAGTTCCACACGATCAGCAGCACCAGCACACCCGCGCCGATCGCACCCACCGCCCTGCGCCGCTCGCTCGACCCGGGCGGCCCCAGGATCGCGCCGATCATCATGGCGACGGCCAGACACAGGAACGGCACGAAGACGACCGCGTAGAAGAAGAAGATCGTCCGCTGCTGGTACATGAACCACGGCAGATACCCGGCCGCGATCCCGCACGCGATGGCCCCGGCCCGCCAGTCCCGGCGGAAGGCCCAGCGCCACAGGATGTACAGGACAGCGAAGCACGCCGCCCACCAGAGCAGCGGGGTGCCGATCGCCAGCACCTCACGGGCGCAGCTCTCGGTGCCCTGCGGGCAGCCGTCGACGCCCGGCTTCGGGGACTCGTAGAAGTAAGAGACGGGGCGGCCCACCACGAGCCAGCTCCACGGGTTCGACTGGTACTGGTGCCCCTCGGTCAGATTGACGTGGAAGCTGTAGACCTCGGCCTCGTAGTGCCAGAAGCTGCGCAGCGACGCCGGGACCCAGCTCATGTCGAACTGCGGCAGGTGGACCGTGCCGAGCACCGGCAGCTTGACGTGGTCGGGGGAGAGCCCGGCGCGCTGGTTCGCCCAGTCGCGGAAGTACCCGCCCTTGGTCACGAACCAGCCGGTCCAGGACAGCATGTACGTCACCACGGCGACCGGCACCGTCGAGACGAAGGCCGGCAGCACGTCGTGGCGCAGGACGGCCCGGTACGGGCGGACGGCGCCCGCGGTGCGGCGGGCGCCCACGTCCCAGAGCACCGTCATCACCGCGAAGAAGACCAGGACGTAGAGGCCGTTCCACTTGGTCGCGGCCGACAGGCCGAGCAGCACACCGGCAAGGATCCGCCAGGGCCGCGGACCCAGCCGCAGCGTGCTCGCGACACCGCTGTCGGGCCGCAGCCCGCCCTCCTCGCCCACCGGAAGGGCCTCCGCGAGCCGGGCCCGGCTTCTGTCCCGGTCGATCAGCAGCGCCCCGAAGGCCGCCACGACGAAGAACATCACGATGAGGTCGAGCAGCGAGGTGCGGCTCATCACGAAGTGCAGTCCGTCGACCGTCAGCAGCGCTCCGGCCAGGCACCCCAGGAACGTCGAGCGCAGCAGCCGCCTGCCGATCCGGCAGATCATCAGCACCGAGAGCGTGCCGAGCAGCGCGGTCATGAAGCGCCAGCCGAACGGAGTGAACCCGAAGAAGTGCTCGCCGATCCCGATGAGCCACTTGCCCATCGGAGGGTGCACCACATAGCCGGGGTCGGACGGCACCGAGACGTGCGAGGGGTTGGCCAGGATCGCGTTGTTGATGTTGTCCGGCCAGTGGCCCTCGTACCCCTGGTGGATCAGCGCCCAGGCGTCCTTCGCGTAATACGTCTCATCGAATATCACGGCGTGCGGGCTGCCGAGATGCCAGAACCGCAGCACCCCGGCGACCAGCGTGACCAGCAGCGGACCGCCCCAGGCCGACCAGCGCAGCAGCCGCTCCGCGAAAGCGGGGGAGAAGCCGAGCACGCGCCACAGCTGCGGGCCGGGCGAGGCGTAGGGCGGCACCAGTCGCTCGCGCAGGCCCGTCTCGCGCGGGCCCCCGTACCCGAACCGGCGCAGCCTGCGCCCCCAGGCGGGCGGCTGTTCCCCGGCGTCGTGGCCCTTCAGGGCTTGAGGCGCTGTACTCGTCACCGCGCCATCGTAGGGAACCCGACTGTGAGAGTGGTGTGCACGGGGCTGGGAGAATGGAGTCGTGACAGGAATGCTGGTACTCGCAGGGACCCCCATTGGTGACGTGTCGGACGCGCCGCCCCGGCTCGCCGAGGAACTGGCGACGGCTGATGTCGTCGCCGCCGAGGACACCCGGCGGCTGCGCCGGCTGACCCAGGCGCTCGGCGTCCAGACCACGGGACGCGTCGTCTCGTACTTCGAGGGCAATGAGACGGCCCGCACCCCGGAGCTGGTCGAGGCGCTGACCGGTGGCGCTCGGGTGCTGCTGGTCACGGACGCCGGGATGCCGTCGGTCTCCGACCCCGGCTACCGGCTGGTCGCCGCGTGTGTGGAGCAGGACATCAAGGTCACGGCGGTCCCCGGCCCGTCCGCGGTGCTGACCGCGCTGGCGCTCTCCGGGCTGCCCGTGGACCGCTTCTGCTTCGAGGGCTTCCTGCCGCGCAAGGCGGGCGAGCGTCTTGGCAGGCTCCGGGAGGTCGCGGCCGAACGCAGGACGCTGGTGTACTTCGAGGCCCCGCACCGGCTGGACGACACCCTCGCAGCGATGGCGGAGGTCTTCGGCGACGACCGCAGGGCGGCGGTCTGCCGTGAGCTGACCAAGACGTACGAGGAAGTGAAGCGCGGGCCGCTGAAGGCGCTCGCCGAGTGGGCGGCGGACGGCGTACGGGGCGAGATCACGGTCGTGGTCGAGGGCGCCCCCGACACCGGGCCGCAGGAGCTCGACCCCGCTGAGCTGGTGCGCAGGGTGCAGGTGCGCGAGGAGGCGGGGGAGCGGCGCAAGGAGGCCATCGCCGCGGTCGCCGCCGACGCGGGGCTGCCGAAGCGGGAGGTGTTCGACGCGGTGGTCGCGGCCAAGAACGCGGCCCGCACGGCGCCCGGCGGCGGTCCTGTGCCACCGGGAGGCAAAGGACCCGCGTGATTGGCAAAGCGGGCAACGTGATCACGGGCCCTTTGGCCACGAGCAGGCCAAAACCGGTCCAATAGTAGGCAGCACCTGATGCATTCCGGGAGCCGGAGGCGTCCACTGGGAAGTGGGACGGAATCGCCCCACGGAAGGCTTGTCCGTCGGACAAGAGGAGCTGGCATGAGTGAGATAGTTGAAAGCACCGCCCATGAGGCGTATTCCTTCGCCTGTATGCGGTGTGGCCATGGCTGGGAGCAGTCGTACGATATTGAGCACCACGTCGGCGCTTCCGGTGAGGCCTTTGTTGTATACCGGGCCGACGGAGAGCGTGTGCCCTCGCCCCTTTCCGATCCGAACTGTATGAACTGCGGCGGCCACGTCGTACGCATCATGAGGTCCGGTCGGGTCTCATCGGTACAGAATCTGCTCCATTACTCGGACAGCGTCACGTCCGTGCCGGCCGGAGCCGTCACGTCCGGGGCTGACCGGGGCACCGCACACCGGGGGGCCGGGTCCGCGGCGGCCGCCGCGACCGTGGGCGGGGCGACCCCCGCACCCGGCGAGCGCCACCACTGGCAGCTCCGGGACCTGCTGCACCCCTTCCATCGCGGCGAGTAGGCCGCTGCCACCGCGGCTCGGTCCCGCGCGCGGCGGCCCTCCCCCAGCCCCGGTGGGCTGGGAGGTGCCCCCATAGGATCGGGCCCATGAGCAAGGACACCGCCCCGCCGCTGCCCGCACCGCTCGCCGTGCCGGTGGCCGACTCGCACACCCATCTGGACATGCAGGACACCACCGTGGACGAGGCCCTGGCCAGGGCCTCGTCGGTCGGAGTGACCACGGTGATCCAGGTGGGATGCGACCTGAAGGGATCCCGCTGGGCGGCCGAGACGGCCGCCGCGTACGAGAACGTGCACGCGGCGGTCGCCCTGCACCCGAACGAAGCGCCCCGCATCGTGCTCGGCGATCCTGAGGGAAACCGGTCGCCGCAGGGGGCGCGCGCCGCCGGCGGCGACAGCGCCCTCGACGATGCGCTCGGCGAGATCGACCGGCTGGCCGGGCTCCCGCAGGTGCGGGCCGTCGGTGAGACCGGCCTCGACCACTTCCGTACGGGACCGGATGGCGTGGCTGCCCAGGAACGCTCGTTCCGGGCGCACATCGAGATGGCGAAAAGGCACGGCAAGGCGCTGGTTATTCACGACCGCGAGGCCCATGCCGACGTACTCCGCATTCTGGCGGAGGAAGGGGCTCCGGACCGCACCGTATTCCACTGCTATTCCGGTGATGCCGAAATGGCCGAAGTCTGCGCGGACCGGGGCTATTTCATGTCCTTCGCGGGAAACATGACCTTCAAGAACGCCCAGCCGCTGCGTGACGCACTCGCCGTCGCCCCGCTGGAACTCGTCCTTGTGGAAACGGACGCACCTTTTCTTACCCCCGCCCCCTATCGGGGAAGGCCGAATGCGCCGTATCTCATTCCGGTGACGGTCCGGGCAATGGCGGCGGTACGGAACATCGGCGAGGACGAACTGGCCGCCGCGATCATGGCCAACACGGTCCGGGCGTTCGGCCTGGACGGCGACACCGTGTGAGACCGGCGCGCGCGGGTGCGAGTGGGGTGCGAACGGGGTGCGCGCCCAGCGCGCGCCCCGGGCCCTCCGCACGGCCGTAGGCTTGACGGGTGAGCAGCACTGAACCCGAGGTATCCGAACCCGCGGCCTCCGAAGTCTCCGACGCCCTGCTGGGCCCCGCCGACATCCGTGAACTGGCCACCGCGCTCGGCGTACGCCCGACCAAGCAGCGCGGCCAGAACTTCGTCATCGACGCCAACACCGTGCGCAGGATTGTCCGGACCGCCGAGGTGACCAGGGACGACGTGGTCGTGGAGGTCGGACCCGGCCTCGGTTCGCTGACCCTGGCGCTCCTCGAAGCGGCCGACCGGCTGGTCGCCGTCGAGATCGACGACGTGCTGGCGGGTGCGCTGCCCGCGACGGTCGAGGCCAGGCTGCCCGCCCGCGCCGACCGCTTCACGCTCGTCCACTCCGACGCGATGCAGGTCACCGAACTCCCCGGCCCGCCGCCCACGGCGCTGGTCGCGAACCTCCCGTACAACGTGGCGGTCCCGGTCCTGCTGACGATGCTGGCCCGGTTCCCCTCGATCGAGCGGACGCTGGTGATGGTCCAGGCGGAGGTCGCCGACCGGCTCGCGGCCGAACCCGGCAGCAAGGTGTACGGGGTGCCCTCGGTCAAGGCCAACTGGTACGCGCAAGTCAAGCGGGCCGGATCCATCGGCCGCAATGTGTTCTGGCCCGCACCGAACGTCGACTCGGGCCTGGTGTCGATGGTCCGGCGCACCGAACCGGTCGCGACCACGGCCACCAAGGAAGAGGTCTTCGCGGTCGTCGACGCGGCGTTCGCACAGCGCCGCAAGACCCTCCGTGCCGCGCTGGCCGGCTGGGCGGGGTCGGCGCCGGCGGCCGAGGCCGCGCTGGTCGCCGCCGGGATCTCGCCGCAGGCGCGCGGGGAGTCGCTGACGGTGGAGGAGTTCGCCCGGATCGCGGAGGGCAAGCCGGCCGCGCAGGGCAAGCCGGCCGCGCAGGACAAGCCGGCCGCGGAGGGCACGGCATGACGGTCCACGAAGGTACGGTCCACGAAGGTACGGGCCACAGCAGTACGGGAAGTACCGCGGGCGTCACCGTCCGCGTCCCCGCCAAGGTCAACGTCCAGCTCGCGGTGGGCGGTGCGCGCCCCGACGGCTTCCACGATCTGGCCAATGTCTTCCTCGCGGTGTCGCTCTACGACGAGGTCACCGTCGCCCCGGCCGACACCTTGCGCATCACCTGCACCGGCCCCGGCGCCGACCTGGTCCCGCTGGACCGTACGAACCTGGCGGCGCGGGCGGCCGAAGTGCTCGCGGCCCGGCGCGGTATCGAGCCCCGTGTGCACATTCACATCGACAAGGACATCCCCGTCGCGGGCGGCATGGCGGGCGGCAGCGCGGACGGCGCGGGCGCCCTGCTGGCCTGTGACGCGCTCTGGTCCACGGGCGCCTCGCGCGACGAACTCCTCGGCATGTGCGCCGAGTTGGGCAGTGATGTGCCCTTCAGTCTGGTCGGCGGAGCGGCGCTCGGCACCGGCCGGGGCGAGCGGCTGACGCCCCTGGAGGTGGGTGGCGCGTTCCACTGGGTGTTCGCGATGGCCGACGGAGGGCTCTCCACCCCGACGGTCTTCCGCGAGTTCGACCGCCTCACCCCGGACGCCGACCCGCCGCAGGCGTCACCGGCGCTGATCGACGCGCTGCGCACCGGCGACACGGTGGCCCTGGCGGGCGCCCTGGCCAACGACCTCCAGCCGGCGGCGCTCTCCCTGCGCCCGTCCCTGGCGGACACACTCGCAGCGGGTACGGCGGCCGGCGCACTGGCCGCACTGGTCTCCGGCTCCGGCCCGACGACGGCGTTCCTGGCGAAGGACGCGGACGCGGCGGAGCGGATCGCGGCGGAGCTCCTGGAGTCGGGAACGTGCAGGTCGGCGCGGGTCGCGGCGTCGGGGGTGGCGGGGGCGACGGTCCTCTGAGCCGCCCGGAACCGGCTCCACAGGGGGACGGAAGCGACAGAGGGGGATGGAAGCGACAGGGGGGGGCGGAAGCGACCGGAAACCGCCCTGGCTCCCGATCTGAAGAGGCCGGTCAGCGCCCGTAGTCGTAGCGGCAGGCGCCGATCCTGACCTCGTCGTCGACCACCTTGTAGATCAGCCGGTGCTCTCCAGCGACTCGTACTCGACCAGGGCCACCAGCACGACCGGATCGTGCCCGGCCCGGGGACGAGGAGGTGTCGCAAAGAGCCCGCCCGCGGCGCCGTACCCTGGGAGATCGATCTACCCCCGTCCCAGGAGCGTCAATGGCCGTCAACCTCGTCAATGTCGAGGCCGTCAGCAAGGTCTACGGCACCCGTGCCCTGCTGGACGGTGTCTCACTCGGCGTCTCCGAGGGCGACCGTATCGGCGTCGTCGGCCGCAACGGAGACGGCAAGACGACCCTCATCCGGATGCTCGCCCGTCTTGAGGAGCCCGACAGCGGGCGGGTCACCCACAACGGCGGCCTGCGCAGCGGTGTCCTCACCCAGCACGACTCCCTCGATCCGCAGGCCACCGTCCGGCACGAGGTCATCGGTGACCTCGCCGACCACGAGTGGGCGGGCAACGCCAAGATCAGGGACGTGCTGACCGGCCTGTTCGGCGGGCTCGACCTGCCCGGATTCGCCCAGGGCCTGGACACCGTCATCGCCCCGCTCTCCGGCGGTGAGCGCCGCCGGATCGCGCTGGCGAAGCTGCTCATCGCCGAGCAGGACCTGATCGTGCTCGACGAGCCCACCAACCACCTCGACGTCGAGGGCATCTCCTGGCTCGCGGGACACCTCCGCGCCCGCCGCTCCGCGCTCGTCGTCGTCACCCACGACCGCTGGTTCCTGGACCAGGTGTGCACCCGGATGTGGGACGTCCAGCGCGGCGCGGTCCACGAGTACGAGGGCGGCTACAGCGACTACGTCTTCGCGCGCGCCGAGCGCGAACGCATCGCGGCCACCGAGGAGTCCAAGCGGCAGAACCTGATGCGCAAGGAGCTGGCCTGGCTGCGGCGCGGCGCCCCCGCCCGTACGTCCAAGCCCCGCTACCGCATCGAGGCCGCCAACGAACTGATCGCCGACGTGCCGCCGCCGCGCGACACCTCCGAGCTGATGAAGTTCGCCAACGCACGGCTCGGCAAGACCGTCTTCGAGCTGGAGGACGTCACCGTCCGGGCCGGCGACAAGCTGCTGCTCCAGCACCTGACCTGGCAGCTCGGTCCCGGCGACCGGATCGGCCTGGTCGGGGTCAACGGCGCGGGCAAGACCTCGCTGCTGCGGGCGCTGGCGGAGGCGGCCCGTACCCAGGGCGACGCCCAGCCCGCCGCCGGGAAGGTCGTCGTCGGGAAGACCGTCAAGCTCGCCTACCTCTCGCAGGAGGTCGCCGAACTCAAGCCCACCCTGCGGGTGCTTGAGGCGGTGCAGCAGGTACGGGACCGGGTCGACCTCGGCAAGGGCCGCGAGATGACCGCGGGTCAGCTCTGCGAGCAGTTCGGTTTCTCCAAGGAGAAGCAGTGGACGCCGGTCGGCGACCTGTCCGGCGGTGAGCGGCGGCGCCTGCAGATTCTGCGGCTGCTGATGGACGAGCCCAACGTCCTGTTCCTCGACGAACCGACGAACGACCTGGACATCGAGACCCTGACCCAGCTGGAGGACCTCCTCGACGGCTGGCCGGGCTCGATGATCGTGATCTCGCACGACCGGTTCTTCATCGAACGCACCACGGACCGCGTCTTCGCACTGCTCGGCGACGCGAGCCTGCGGATGCTGCCGCGCGGTGTCGACGAGTATCTGGAGCGCCGCCGGAAGGTGGTCGACGCCCAGACCCCGGCCGCCGTGCAGGCCGTGGCCAAGGAGGCCCCCGGTGCGGTGTCCGCCAAGGACGGCCGCGCCGCGAAGAAGGAACTCCAGAAGATCGAGCGGCAGCTGGACAAGTTCTCCGACCGGGAGAGCAAGCTGCACGCACAGATCACCGAGAACGCCACAGACTTCGGGAAAGTGGCCGAACTGGACGCCGAGCTGAGGGAACTGGCCGGTCAGCGCGAAGAGTTGGAGATGCGCTGGCTGGAGCTCGCCGAAGACGCGTAGGTCCGCCGCGCGGGCCGCGTAACGGAGGCATTACAGCCCGGTTCTCCCTTGGGCACAGGGGCGGACCGGGCCCTCTCACGCCGTTCTTCGGGTGATAGAAAGAACTCCCGCTCGACTGACGTTGATGTGTGGGATCCACACCCGATTCGCTCCATTCCGACGGCCATGGCTGCCGGAATTGCGGGGGAGGCCGGTCGGGCAGTGGACCCCGCGTAAAGAGGTATGTGCTGATGACTCAGCCGCCCGACCAGCAGCCGCCGCAGGGCGGTTTCGGGGCCCCGCAGGACCCTCCACCGGGTGGTTTCGGCGCTCCGCCGCCGCCCGCCCAGCCGCCGCAGATGCCGCCGCCGCCCCAGGCGCCGCCGGGGCAGCCGTCCACACCGCCGCAGGGCCAGCCGCAGGGACCGCCGTCCGGGCCGCAGCCCGGTTACGGATATCCCCAGCAGGCCCCCCAGCAGCCGCAGTCCGGCCCTTACGGCCAGCCGCAGCAGCCCGGCCCGTACGGCCAGCAGCCGCAGCAGCCCGGACCGTACGGCCAGCCCCAGCAGCCCGGTCCGTACGGACAGCAGCCGCCGCAGGGCCCGTACGGCCAGCAGCAGGGCCCCTACGGCTACCCGCAGCAGCAGTACCCGGGTGCGCCGGTCCCGCCGCAGGGCGGGGGCAAGAACCCCTTCAAGGGCAAGCCCGGCGTCATCATCGGCGCGGCCGTCGCGGCACTGCTCGTCGTCGGTGCCGGTGTCTTCTTCGCCGTCGGCGGTGGTGACGGCGGCGACAAGAAGCCGGTCGCGAGCGACAGCAAGAACACCGACGGCAAGCCGTCCGTGTCCCCGAGCGTCGACCAGGGCGACGGAAACGGCGACGGGCGCTCCAGCGACGACAACCTCAACGCCGGACGCAAGCCCGGCGAGGACAAGGTCCTCTGGCTCCAGACCAACGACGTCGCGCTGCCGCAGGACGGCGCCCAGAACTACGGCATGTGGTTCTCCGGCGATGTCGTCGTCCGCGCGATGTACAAGAAGGTCACCGCGTACGGGGTGAACGACGGCAAGGAGAAGTGGAGCGTGCCGACGCCGCACGCGATCTGCGCGGCGCCCCGCCAGACCACTCCCGACGGCAAGATCGTCATCGCGTACAAGAGCAACGACACCGACAGGGCCGACTGCAACCAGATGCAGGTCATCAACCTGAAGACGGGCAAGCCCGGCTGGAAGAAGCCCATCCCGAAGGAGGGCGCCTTCGACATCATGAGCTCCCTGGAGCTGACGATCGCGGGCGACACCGTGACCGCCAGCCGGATGGGGCCCTCCAGCGCCTTCTCGGTCAGCGACGGGCACAAGATCTTCGGGAGCATGCAGGGCGCGTGCCAGCCCGACGCGTTCGCGGGCGGCGCCAAGCTGATCGCGGTCGAGTCGTGCACCAAGAACAGCCAGCCGGACGCGACCGAGCAGGTGCAGGAGCTCGACCCGTCGACCGGCAAGTCCAAGTGGACGTTCCCGCTCCCCGCGGGCTGGCAGGTCAAGAAGGTCTACTCGCTCGACCCGCTGGTCATCTACTCGACCAACGAGAAGAAGAAGTCCTGGAACATCTCCGTCCTCAAGAGCAACGGAACCCGGCGCTCCCAGCTGACCACGAAGGACAGCTTCCAGCCCGAGTGCGGTCTGTCGATCATCGACCGTGACCTCCAGGGCTGTGTTGGCACGGCGGCCGACGCCAACACGCTGTATCTGCCGACCGAGGTGAAGAGCGGCGCGAACGACGTGGTCGCGTTCGACCTGAACACCGGCAAGGAGAAGTGGCGGGTCCCCTCGGGCAGCGACCGTACGATGCTGCCGCTGCGGATGGACGGCTCCAACCTCATCGCGTACAAGGAGCCCTCGTACGACGGGGGCGGCGCGGTCGTCAGCATCCCGTCGACGGGCGGCAAGGCGAGTGTGCTCCTCCAGAACCCGGAGTCGACGTCCACCATCGAGAACTCCTTCTTCTCGAAGCTGGTCGACTACCGGGACGGCCGGTTCTTCCTGATGTCGGGCCAGGTCAGGGGCAAGAAGGGCGACACCACCGAGAAGACGATGCTGGTCTTCGGCAAGTGAGCTGTCCCCGGATCCCCAACTCCCCCTCAGCGAAGGCATAACGATGACTCAGCCGCCACAGCCACCACAGCCGCCTCAGCCTCCCAACGGACCGCCGCAGGGAGGGTACGGCGCGTCCAAGCAGTCCCCGGCAGGCGGATACGGCGCCCCGACCCCGCCCCCCAACAACCCGCCCGGCAACACCCCGCCCCCCAACACCCCGCCCGGCAGCGCCCCTTCGGTCCCGCCGCAGATGCCGCCCCAGGCACCGCAGATGCCGCCGGCACCGCAGTCCCCGCCGCCCGCTGGCCCGCCCGCCGGTCCGCCGCAGGCCGGTCCGCCGCAGGGTGGCCCGGTGTACGGCTACCCGCATCCGCAGCAGCCCGCCCAGCCCGGCTACGGCTATCCGCAGCAGCAGCCCGGCGGCCCCGCGTACGGCTTCCCGCAACAGCAGCAGCCCGGCGTACCGGCGCAGCAGCAGTACGCGACGCAGCCCATGCCGCCGCAGCGCGGCAGCCTGGGAGGCGGCGCGGGCGGCGGGAAGTTCGGCATCGACGCGAAGATCATCACGGCCGCGGTCGTCGCGATCGTGCTGATCGTCGGTGCGGGCTTCGTCTACTCGTCCAGCAAGGGCGACAAGGAGCCCAACGTGTCGAGCGCGGGCCCGACGGGCGGCGGCGACAAGAACGGCACGGACACCGCCAAGGGCGCGGGCGGCAAGGAGAAGGTGCCAGCGAACACCAACTCCAAGGTGCTCTTCCAGATGCCGGCCCCGAAGGTCAGCGACGTCACCGGCGTCAACGGCTCCTGGACCACCGACAAGCTGTACGTGAAGTCCGGCGTCAACGCGGTCTACGGCTATGACGCGGTCACGGGAAGCCAGGTCTGGAAGCTTCCGCTGCCGGGCCCGCTCTGCGCCGCGACGAGCCACGTCAGCAAGGACGACAAGACGGCCATCGCCTTCCAGCCGAAGGTGCCGACGAAGGCCAAGCAGTTCTGGGGCTGCTCGGAGGTCGCCGCGCTCGACCTCGACAGCGGCAAGCTCCTCTGGCAGAAGTCGTACAAGGACGGCGACGGCAAGGTCAGCGTCGACGAGGTCACCCTCGGCGGCGACACCGTCGCCACCGGCAGCACCAACGGCGGCGCCGCCTGGGGCCTGGAGAAGGGCGAGGTGCGCTGGCTGCCCAAGGTCAGCACCGACCAGTGCGAGGACGCCGGATACGGCGGCGGCGCCACCACCCTGGTCGCCGTCCGCAAGTGCGGCGACTACGACAGCCCGCAGGTCAGCGTTCAGAACCTGAACCCGAAGACAGGCGCGCCGATCTCCTCGTACAAGATGCCGTCGGGTGTCGAGTACGCCCACATCGTCTCCACCGACCCCCTGGTCGTGGCCGCCGACGTCGGTGACACCGCGGGCGACGGCAGCGGCATCTCGGACTACTTCTCCATCGACGCGAAGACCGGCAAGCTGCGCGCCCGGATCCCGGCCGACGCGGACAAGTACGCCGGCAAGTGCGACAGCACCACGGTCGAGCAGTGCAACGACCTGGTCGTCGGCGACGACCGGCTGTACGTGCCGACGGAGCAGCACGACGGCGTCGGCGACGCGATCGGCCAGACCAACGAGATCGTCGCCTTCGACCTGGCCACCGGCAAGCCGGTCCCGGGGCGTGCGGACGCGGGCGCCGGCTACTCGGCCTACCCCGTACGGATGGACGGCTCCAACGTCATCGCGTACAAGACGGGTCCGTACAACAAGGGCGGCCAGGTCGTCTCGATCAACGGCTCCACCCTCAAGCAGACGCTGCTGATGAGCAACCCGGGCCAGGAGTCGGTCCGCGGGGCCGAGTCCAGCTTCCTGGCGGACAGCGCGGAGATCCGGTTCACCGACGGCCGGCTCTATCTGGCCGACGACACACTCAGCGACTACACGTCCGACTCGGAGAAGCACTACCTGGCCATCGCGTTCGGCACCAGCTGACCGCAGCGGCCCGGGGCTCTTCCCGGACACCCGATGGGGGCGCCACCCGGTGACGGGCGGCGCCCCCATCGTCGTGCGCCGGGCGCCTTCCGGCGGCAACAGACCCTCGCACTATGCCCGTCCGGGGCGCGCGGCACCGGACAAGCGTGTAACTTGCCGGGGCAGGAAAGCCGGGCCCGCTCCCGGCGGGGGAACAGGGGGACTGCTCCATGGGCGTGCGGTTGATGGTGGTCGACGACCACCGACTGCTCGCCGAGGCACTCGCCTCGGCGCTGAGACTCCGCGGGCACCGGGTGCTCGCGGCGGCCGCGCCCACCGGGGGCGCGGCCGACCTCGTGGTGAGCCGGGCGCCCGACGTCTGCCTGTTCGGGACGGCCGCGCCCGCCGAGCCAGGGGTGTTCGACCCGGTCGCGCGGATCAGGAGGGAACGGCCGCAGGTGGCCGTGGTGGTGCTGGGTCCTGTGCCCAACTCACCCGGTATCGCAGCCGCGTTCGCCGCGGGCGCCGCCGGCTACGTACGCCACGACGAGCGCATCGAGGGGGTCGAGCGGGCCATGGCGCAGGCGTGCGCGGGGGAGACCGCGGTCGCGCCGCAGCTGCTGCAGGCCGTCTTCACCGAGCTGCTCAACCCGGTGGCGCAGCCCGACGACGAGGGGCAGCGGCTGCTGGGTCTGCTCACCCCGCGCGAGGCCGAGGTACTGGCCCGGATCGCGGAGGGCGAGGACACCCGGCTGATCGCCGCCGGGATGTGTATCGCGCCGAGCACCGCCCGTACGCATGTGCAGCGGGTCCTGGTGAAGCTCGGCGTCGGCTCCCGCCTTGAGGCGGCCGCGCTCGCGGCCCGCACCGGGCTGCTCGACCACGCGGCGGCGCGGGGGCTACTGACCGGGATACCGAAGGGGCCGGACCCACGGGAGTGAAGTCCGGCCCCTCGGAAGGCCGTTGCGGAATCTCCCGCAACGGCCCATGGCCTACGGCGTCTTCTGCTCGGCCGGTGTGGCATCCGGTGTGGGCGGCGCCACCGGGCGCAGCCACAGCCAGACCAGGAAGAACAGGCCGAGTGCGAGCATCGCGAGCCCGGTCCAGAGGTTGATGTTGATCCCCTGGGCCTTCTTCAGATCCGCGTCGGACGCGGTGAACCCGGCGATCGTCACGATGATCCCGTAGACCACGAACAGTCCGCCGATGATGCGCCGGATGTCGAAGAGGCGGGCCGCCGTCGCGGACTTCTGCTCCAGTTCGGAGACTTCGTTCTGCATTTCAGACATGGTGGGTGCCTCCGATCAGAGCGAGTAGGGCAGGTAGCAGAGGGCCGCGAGGACGATCGCGCCCCAGCCGAGCAGGGCCGGCTTGCGGTACCAGGCGTCGTCGCCCTCGGCCGGCACCTCCGGCGCGTCCGGCGACTCCGTTCCGTATACCAGACCGGCCAGTTCGGCCACCGGCTTGGGTGCGGTGAAGAGCGTGACGAGCACCATGACGACCGCACCGGCGACGAAGCCGACGATCGCCGAGACGAAGTTGGCGCCCTGGTCGGTCGGGATGTCGATGATGCCCTGCTTGTAGATCCAGAAGTAGTTGATCATCGCGGCGCTGGTACCGGCGAGCAGGCCCCACACACCGGACTTCATCGAGGCGCGCTTCCAGAACATACCGATGATGAAGACCACGAACAGCGGGACGTTGAAGAAGGAGAAGAGCGTCTGGAGGTAGCTCATGATGTTGGAGAAGCTGGCGGCGATGAAGGCCGTGCCGATGGAGGCCAGCACACCGACCGCGGTGATCATCCGTCCGAAGCGCAGGTAGTACGCGTCGGGCTTGTCCTTCTTCACGTACCGCGCCCAGATGTCCGTCGTGAAGACGGTGTTGAACGAGGAGACGTTGGCGGCCATACCGGCCATGAAGGCGGCCAGCAGACCGGTCACCGCGATGCCGAGCACACCGTTGGGCAGCAGTTCCTGCATCAGCAGCGGGATCGCGTCGTTGTACGTGAGGTCCGAGCCGGGGGTGCCGATCTTCGGGGCGATGACGGCGGCGACCAGGCCGGGGATCATCACGAGGAAGACGATGAACATCTTCGGGAAGGCGGCGATCAGCGGGGTGCGCTGGGCGGCCGAGAGGTTCTTCGCGGAGAGAGCGCGCTGCACCTCGGCGAAGTTCGTCGTCCAGTAGCCGAAGGAGAGCACGAAGCCAAGGCCCAGGATGATCGTCAGCCAGTTCGCGCCGAGCGGGTTCGCGTGGCCGATCGAGGTGCCGCCCCAGGCGGTCATGAAGTCATGGCCGTGGCTCTTGGTGAGGGTGTTGGAGAGGCCGTCCCAGCCGCCGACCCGCTTGAGGCCGAGGATGGTGAGCGGTATCAGCGCGGCGAGGATGACGAAGAACTGGAGCACTTCGTTGTAGATCGCCGACGAGAGCCCGCCGATGGTGATGTAGACGAGGACGAAGAGGCCGGCGACGACGATCGCGACCCACTGCGGCCAGCCCAGGAGCGCCTCCACGACGATCGACAGGGCGTAGAGGTTCACGCCCGCGATGAGGATCGCCGAGAAGGCGAAGAGTATGGAGCTCAGCAGGTGCGCCGACTTGTCGAAGCGGTGCAGCAGGAACTCCGGTACGGAGCGCACCTTCGACTTGTAGTAGAAGGGCATCATCACCAGGCCGAGGAAGACCATGGCGGGGATGGCGCCGATCCAGTACCAGTGGACGACGGCCACACCGTACTGCGCGCCGGTCGCCGCCATGCCGAGGATCTCGGTGGCGCCGAGGTTGGCGGCGACAAAGGCCAGGCCGGTGACCCAGGCGGGCAGTGAACGGCCCGACAGGAAGAAGTCCAGGCTCGTCTTCACGCTCGCTCTGGCGGCGAATCCGATGCCCAGGACCACGATGAAGTAGATCGCCAGAATCGTGTAGTCGAGCCCGTTCGTGGGGAGCCGGAGTCCGGCAGCCAGGTATTGCATGAGTACTCGCTTCGTTGCCAGAACTTTTCCGCTGCGGAACCTACGCTCCCGTGTTCAAAAAATGAACACTTGGCTGGTGTTCTTTGTTTGATTGTGATCGGGCTGGTTGGTATGTCCTGATGAAAGCGCTTGCTCCTGCTCCATTGACTGTTCTGTTGACTTGTGGTTTGTTGTGTGCGGTTCTGTTTGGGTAGGTAGCAGTGGGCGAGGAGCGCCAGAGTGAAGAAGACATCGACCCGTCTCGCCGACGGTCGTGAGCTGCTCTACTACGACGGCCGGGACGACGTGGTCCGCGACGCCGTGGACCGGCGCCCCCTCGGCCCTGTCGCCACCGCGTCCGAGATCCGCACCGACCCGCTGCTCGGCGACGCGGTCGCCGTCTCCTCGCACCGCCAGGAACGCACCTATCACCCGCCGGCCGACGAGTGCCCGCTCTGCCCCTCGCGCGACGGACGGCTCAGCGAGATCCCGGACTCGGAGTACGACGTCGCCGTCTTCGAGAACCGCTTCCCCTCGCTCGCCGGGGACTCCGGCCGCTGCGAGGTCGTCTGCTTCACCTCCGACCACGACGCCTCCTTCGCCGACCTCACCCCCGAACAGGCCGCCCTGGTCCTGGAGGCCTGGACCGACAGGACCGCGGAGCTTGCCGAACTCCCTGCGGTCAAGCAGGTGTTCTGCTTCGAGAACCGCGGCGCCGAGATCGGCGTGACCCTCGGTCACCCGCACGGCCAGATCTACGGCTACCCCTTCGTCACCCCGCGCACCGCACTGATGCTGCGCTCCGCCGACGCGTTCCAGGAGAGCAGCGGCGGCCGGAACCTCTTCGACGAGACCGTGGCACGCGAAGTGGCCGACGGCTCCCGGGTGGTGCTGGAAGGTGAACACTGGGTCGCGTTCGTCCCGTACGCCGCGCACTGGCCGTACGAGGTGCACCTCTACCCGAAGCAGCGCGTCCCCGACCTGCGCTTCCTCGGCGACGAGGCGCGCACAGAGTTTCCACAGATGTATCTGGAACTGTTGAGGCGCTTCGACCGGATCTTCGACGGGCCGGGCGGCGGGAAGGAAGGGGCGGGTGAGCCTCCGACGCCGTACATCTCCGCCATCCACCAGGCGCCCTTCGGTGAGCTGGAGGGATACGGCATCAACCGGGACGAATTCGCCCTGCATCTTGAGCTTTTCACCATTCGCCGCACTTCGGGCAAGCTGAAGTTCCTCGCGGGTTCCGAGTCGGGCATGAACGTCTTCGTGAATGACGTGCCGCCGGAGACCGCGGCCGAGCGACTGCGAGAGGTAGCGAGCAAGTGAGCAAGAAGTATCTGGTCACCGGTGGCGCGGGATACGTCGGCAGTGTCGTGGCCGCCCATCTCCTGGAGGCCGGTCATGAGGTGACCGTGCTCGACGACCTCTCCACCGGCTTCCGGGTGTCCGTCCCCGAGGGCGCCGCGTTCATCGAGGGCCGCATCCAGGACGCCGCCCGGTGGCTCGACTCCTCGTACGACGGGGTGCTGCACTTCGCCGCGTCCTCGCAGGTCGGCGAGTCGGTCGTCAACCCCGAGAAGTACTGGCTGAACAACGTCGGCGGCACCACCGCACTGCTCGCCGCGATGCGGTCCGCCGGCGTCCGCACCCTGGTGTTCTCCTCCACGGCCGCGACCTACGGCGAGCCCGACACCGTACCGATCAGGGAGAGCGCCCCCACCGCGCCGACCAACCCGTACGGCGCGACCAAGCTCGCCGTCGACCACATGATCAGCGGTGAGTGCGCGGCGCACGGCCTGGCCGCGGCCAGCCTCCGGTACTTCAACGTCGCGGGCGCCTACAAGACGTACGGCGAGCGCCACGACCCCGAGTCGCACCTCATCCCGCTGGTGCTCCAGGTCGCCCAGGGCAGCCGGGACGCCATCTCGGTGTACGGCGACGACTACCCCACCCCGGACGGCACCTGCGTCCGCGACTACATCCATGTCGCCGACCTCGCGGAGGCGCACCTGCTCGCCCTGGACGCGGCCACCGCGGGCGAGCACCTGATCTGCAACCTCGGCAACGGCAGCGGGTTCTCGGTCCGCGAGGTCATCGAGACCGTACGCAAGGTCACCGGCCACCCCGTCCCCGAGCAGGCAGCGGGCCGCCGCGCGGGCGACCCGGCCGCGCTCGTCGCCTCAGCCGACACCGCGCGCGAGCGGCTCGGCTGGACCCCCTCGCGCTCCGACCTGGCCGGGATCGTCTCCGACGCCTGGGCCTTCGCGCAGAACACCGCGCAGAACACCCGCACATCCGCTCAGACAGTGTTGTCCGACAGTGTTGTCCGACCCCAGGGGAGTTGCTGAGGAATGAGTTTCGAGGAGCTGTACGGCGGTGCCCCCGAGGGCACCTGGGCCGCGCCCGGCCGCGTCAACCTCATCGGTGAGTACACCGACTTCAACGACGGCTTCGTCATGCCGCTCGCCCTGCCGCACACCGCCGTCGCCCAGGTCTCCCGACGCACCGACGGCGTACTGCGGCTGTACTCGGCGGACATCGAGGGCGGCATCGTCCAGCTCCGCACCGACGAACTCGAACCGCTCACCAACACCAGCTGGGCGGCCTACCCGGCGGGCATCGTCTGGGCGCTGCGCGAGGCGGGCCACCCGGTGACGGGCGCCGACATCCACCTCAGCTCCACGGTCCCCACCGGCGCCGGACTCTCCTCGTCCGCAGCCCTGGAGGTCGTCACCGCGCTCGCCCTCAACGACCTGTACGAACTGGGCCTGGACTGCGGCCAGTTGGCGCTGATCGCGCAGCGCGCCGAGAACGCCTTCGTCGGAGTGCCCTGCGGCGTCATGGACCAGACGGCGTCGGCCTGCTGCGCCGAGGGCCACGCGCTGCACCTCGACTGCCGGGACCACTCGGTCCGGCAGGTCCCCTTCGACCTGGCGGCGCAGGGGCTGCGGCTGCTCGTCGTGGACACCAGGGTCAAGCACGCCCTGGGCGACGGCGCGTACGCGGAACGGCGCGCGGGCTGCGAGGAGGGCGCCCGGATCCTGGGCGTCCCCGCGCTGCGCGACGTGCCGTACGAGCAGCTGGCCGGCGCGCTGGCGAAGCTCTCCGATCCGAAGGTGCGCGGTTACATCCGCCATGTCGTATCGGACAACCACCGGGTGGCGCGTACGGTCGCGCTGCTCGACGCGGGCGACGTACGCGGCGTCGGGCCGATCCTCACCGACGGCCACGCCTCGCTCCGCGACGACCTGCTGGTCTCCTGCGACGAGCTGGACCTGGTGGTGGCATCGGCGAACGCGGGCGGCGCGCTGGGTGCGCGGATGACCGGCGGCGGGTTCGGCGGTTCGGTGATCGTGCTGGTCGAGGAGGTGCACGCGGAGGCGGTGGCCAAGGCGGTGACCGAGGCGTTCGCCGCGGCCGGGCACACGGAGCCGCGGATCTTCACGGCCACGGCATCGGCGGGTGCGCGCCGGCTGTCCTGAGGTACGCCTGTTGAGCTGAGAAGCCGTATTCCTCCCGGTCCACGTCAACGGCGGCGCCTTCACCACGGGCCGGCGCATGCCGCCCGGCGCGGCAACCCCACCCAGATGCGGGCCGCGCCCCCCGGTGCAATGGTGGGGTGAGACCGGAAGTGCGGGTGACGGGGGAATCTCAAGGCCGGGACGGCACGCGTCGCCGTGCGTCGCCGACGACGACGCCGCGGGCTCCGGTCTCGCCGCACCGTAACGGGGCACGCACCCCGCGCACCGGTTTTCGCCGCTGCGCGGGGACACAAGCCAACCCTCCCTCTTCCATCCCGATGCCGCACATAAGTGCGAGGAGGAGCTGTGAGCACACCCTCCGACGTCAGACTTGCCAACACCACGGCCCTGTCGGGGGGTGACCAACTGCTCGATGTCTTCTACCGGGCGGACGACGCCTCCCTCCACCACTGGCAGTACGCCCAGGGCAGTTGGCAGTTCGAGAACATGGGCGGTCGCCTGCTGTCAGCTCCGGTCGGCATGGCGCTGCGGCCCGACTCCCTGCACCTGTTCGTCACCGAGCTGGACAACGACCTGAACCACGGCCTCTACAGCCGTACCTCAGCCGAGGGTTTCTGGGAGCCTGAGGAGATCGAAGTCAGCTGGGTCAGTCACGATCCGGTGGTCCTGCCGATTACGACGGACCGATACGAGCTGTTCTCCGCCTCGGTCGAGGGTGCGTTGCGGCATTGGAGCTTCTCGCCGGGCACCCGGTCGCACAGGGCCGACATCGTGGGCGTCGGAGCAGAACTCGGCGCGGTCTCGCGCACCCCCAACCTGCTCGACGTGTTCTACCCCGGCGACTCCGGGACACTGCAGCGCTCCACCTTCTCCGGTCTGGTGACCGACGACGCGCAGGCGTGGACCGCTCCGGTCGACATGGGAGGGCAGCTGGCGGGAGCGCCGGCTGTCGCGTCCTTCGGACCGGAGCGCCTCGACATCATCGGGCGTCAGCCGGACGGACGGTGGGTGCACTGGGGCTGGAACGGCGGACGGTGGTTCGGGCCGGAGAACAACGCCGCAGGCCAACTTGCCTGCGACCCGGTCGCCGTGACCCGCGTGCCGGAGCACGTCGACGTCTTCGCCCGTGACACGGACGGGTTCCCGGTGCACTGGCGCTTCAACTCCGGTTCGCAGGTGTGGGAGGGGCCGGAGCGTCTCGGATCGGACCAGATCCTGGGATGTCCCAGCGTGGTGTCGTGGGGCCCGGACCGGCTCGACGTCTTCGCCCGCTCGGCTGCGGGCCCGCTGCTGCACTGGTGGTCATCGGACGCGGTCACCTGGGGTTCGGAGCAGCTGGATGCCTCACTCCTGCCGGCGCGCCCGCCTCCCCCGGGGCCTCGGCTACCCGATGCTCAGTTCCTTCTGGTGCGGCCCGATGACCTGGTCATTCTGGGAGTGCGGTTCTCCGGGTTCCAGCAGCAGGCGAGCCGCACAGGCGGCGGAACCGAACTCGTTTCCATGGATGACAACGCACGGCTGGTGCTCACCTTTCCGCCCCAGCACATCGGCGAACAGACCTGGCCTGCGATCGGCGGCCCCCAGGACCTCAGCGAGGGGCGCCTGGCAGGGCCCAGCCAGCTGGCGTTCTCGGTGCCGGCCGGCACCGTCGTCACCCCCACAGCCGAGCGGGTGCTCGATGTGTGCACCGCGCTGGCCCGCTCGGACGGCCAGTGGACGCCCGACGACTCGGCCGTCGAACTGCCGTGGCGGCTGCTGTCGGCGCCGGAGAGCCGCGACAGCGCGGCAGGCGTCGTATCCGACCACCGCTCGCAACCTGTCGCCACCGACGTCGGCGCCGTCGGGCTCTGGCGCAGCCGCCTGATGGCGGTCGGCCGGGCCGACGACGGTTCGGACGTGGGGCTCGCCCTGCGCCCCCTCGACGTCGAACTCGCGTCCCACACAGACGAGTTCACGGCGCCCCTGTCGGTCGCGGAGCGGCTGACCATCGCACAGCAGGGCGACCCCGCGGCAACGCAGCGGCTGGAGTTGAGCTCTCTCGGCGGCTCTTTGACGGTCCACCAGCAGTGGGAAACCTTCGGCTGGGACCACGAAGCGGTGCTCGGCCGCGACGAAGTGGTCCGTACCGTGCAGCATGGCGTGCTGTTCCCGCTGGGGCATCGCGCCCAGTACGAGCGGATCACCCGCCGCGTCGTGGACCCCGGCTCCGGTATGCCCGCCGAGCTGGTCACGCAGCAGATCCTCACCGTCACCGAGCCGGTCAGACACGCCCCCAGCGATCCCCAGGCCGCCCGCGCGTTCCCTTTCTCCGACGTGGAGATCACCACCCTGCGGTTCACGGACCTCGAAGCCGACTGGCACACCGTCGACCGCACGGCCTCCGACGTCGAAGAACTGGAGCAGGAACTCGCGCAGGCGGACTACAAGATGAGGACTCTCAAGGCACGGATCTACGGCGGGGACATGGGCTGGCAGCCGGGCACGCCGACAGCCGAGGACATGGCGCCCGGCAGCAGCGACGCGGCCGACTACCTCAGCCAGATCGTCACGACCGACCAGCTCAACGCGGAGATCCAGGCTGCTGAGCAGCACCCGGCAACGCGTCCCGTGCCGCTGTACTTCTGGCCGCTCAGGCAGACCGGCGACGAGAGCGAGCCCATACGCTTCCCCGTCCGGTGCCAAGGCGCCGCCGGAGAGGTGCACTTCGAACTGCCACTGGTCTTCTACGCCGATGTGCGGTTCCCCCGGGGATCGGGGTACCCGGCGTTCACCTCGTTGCGGGATTTCTCCGCACAGTGCGAGGTGATCCGTGCCTACGAGAGCTCCCTCCAGGGCATCGTCGAACTCCCCGGCGTCACGGTCGACCTCATCGGCGCCGCCACACCGGCCCCGGGGGACCTGCACGAGGTTCACGCCCTCCACATCGCCGGCGTTCCGGACCCCGTCGAGGACACCTTCCGGCCCCGGCTCGGGACGCCGGATCCCGACCCCTACGCGCTGCCGCCGGCCGCGACGACGGCTACGGAAACCGCCGCCGCCCAGGCCTGGGGCGTCCGCGTCGGCATGCCCGCCCTGCGCACCATCATGAGCGACGCGCCCCAGCCTCCGGCGGTCCTGGCGCAGTACGCGAAGGACACCGCCCTGTCCTACTCCAAGGACTACCTGGCGCAGGGAAGCGATGCGGTGGACGCCGTGCTGGAGGTGGCCGGAGGCACACTGCCGATCACGTTCTCGGGCGTCGCCGACCGCTCGGGCGGACTGGTGACGCCCGATCTGGTCGCCGACGGAATCTCCCGCAAGCACGGGCCCGTCCAGCTGGCCGGGCTGACCACGTCCGACCCCAAGGACGTCCTCGCGGACGGCGCCACCCTGCTCGGGTTCGACCTGCGGGACGTGGTCTCGGGACTGACTGGTCCTCCACAGATCCTCTCGGACCTCACCCACACGCCACCGACGACCAAGATGACCTGGGGCGACCTCACGCTGCAGGACAAGCCCCCGTTCAAAGGCGGACCCCAGTCGACACTGGAACTCACCGTGGAGCGTTCGGCGGACAGCGTCACGACCACGTGCGACGTGACGGACTTCGACCTGGAGATGCCCCCGGGCGCGGCTGCGCTGCTCACGCTGCACTTCGAGGAGCTGAAGTACAGCCAGGTCGCGGGGAAGGCACCCGACCTGGCCGTGAACCACGTGACCGCCGCCTTCGAGGGCCAACTCCTGCTCCTGCAGAAGCTCCAGGAAGCCGTGGACCTCGACAAGGCCGGTCCGGACATCCGAGTCACCGGGACGGACATCGTCGCGAGCTACCAACTCCCCGTACCTCCGGTGGAGACGGGTGTCTTCGTGATGGACGGGATGGTTTTCCGGGCCGCGGTTCTCGTGCCCTTCGACGGGCGGCCCGTCTCGGTGATGCTGGGCTTCGCCAGCCGCGAGCACCCGTTCACCTTGAGCGTGTTGGCCTTCGGCGGGGGCGGCTACGTCGAGCTGGAGATGGACAAGTCGGGGCTGCGGAGGCTGGAGGCGTCGCTGGACTTCGGGGCGGTCGTCGGCGTGGACTTCGGCGTCGCCCGGGGCGAGGTGCACGCCATGGGGGGTGTGCGCTACGAGTTGGCCGACGGAGAGGCCAAGTTGAGCGGGTTCTTCCGCATCGGTGGAACAGTCGAGGTGCTGGGCCTGATCTCCGTGTCCGTGGAACTGGTGGTGACTCTGGCCTACGACGACACCACCAACGTGCTGTCCGGCCGGGCCACCCTCGTGATCGACATCGATCTCACCCTGTACTCCGACTCGGTGGAGCTGGACAGCGGGGTGTGGGTCCTCGCAGGTGATCCGAACGCCGCGCACCCCGCCCCGCCTCCCCTGCCACCGTCCAGGCCCGTGGCCGGCGAACCCGGAGGGCTGCGCCCGCCGGGCGGAGCGTTCACCGAGCCGCCGACGCAGGCACGTGCCGCGGACGCGCCGAACGCGGAGGACGCCGATCCGGCATCCCTGGCCGCTTCGTGGACGGCCTATCGAGCCGCCTTCGCCCCCACCCCGACGGACGCACTCACCGACCGGAGGACCCCATGAGTCGACTGCTGTGGATCGCGGTGCCCGGCGGTGCGGTCACCGACGGGCAGGCCACCCTGCGCATCCTGATCGTCCCGCAGCTGACCGAGGGCACGCTCAAGGACAACGGGCTGGCGGACTGGCCGGCGGTGCTGGGCCACGCGGAGCTCTCGGTGGAGGTGCGCCAGCCCGACGGCAGCGGCAGTGAGGTGCCGTACACGCTGGTGAGCAGCGGCAGTTCGGACGTGTGGCAGCAGTTCTTCAGCGCCGTCGACGTACGGGGCTGGCAGCAGCCGCCGGCCTATGACCCGCCCACCGTCGAACCCTCCACGGTGCAGCACGACAACATCCGGAAGACGTATGCCACTTCCGCCAAGGCCGTCGCCACACCCGACGTCGTCCACGACCAACTGGCGTCCTGGCACGTCGGCTCCCCCGACGGGGTCGCCTCGAACGGCGCTCCTTCGCCGCCGCCGCGCACGGGGCGGAGCGACGTGGACTTCCACCGCGCCGTCGCCATGCTGCGCGAGCACCCGGCCGTCCTGCGCGAGCTCGGCCTGATCGTGGAACTCACCCTCGGCACCGGCGACAAGGGCCTGCCGCCCGCCACCCCGACCGCCCCGGGCGCCGTCCGGGTCCGTTGGCCCGCCTCGACGATCGCTCCCGAGGTGGTCTCGCCGTGGACGGCCTACGAACTCGACAGCGGACTGTTCCTGCCCGCGTCGACCGCGACGATCAGCTCAGGCCTGGTCGACCTGGACGTGAAGGACCCGGCCGGGAATCCGCGTTGGCAGGTGGCCACCGTGGACATCGACGGTGCCGTGAGCCGGCTGCGGGACGCCGCACGCACCTACGCAACGGACAGGACGGACGGGCAGACCCCGCCGGCCAACGACGCGACGCTTCCCGCCCTGCGATCGGCGGGGCTGCTGCTCATGCGGCGCGACCGGGCCGAGCACTTCGCCGCGCGCTCCGACGCGGCGCGGGCCAACGCGGCGCGCGACGACCTCAGCGACGGGCCCCCGTTGACCGCGGACGACCTGGTGCTCGGATACCGGATGGACGTCAGGCTCCATGGGGCCGGTGACTCGCTGTCACTGTGCCGGCGGAACGCAACGTACTTCCTCAACAAGAACCCGATCGGTCCGCAGCAACTTGAGGAAGGGCATGTGAAGGCCAACGCCGCCATCCGCGACGAGCGCACCGGCGAGCTGCGCGCCGACGAGGTCGTCAGCCGCTGGAGCGGCTGGAGCCTGGCGGTGCCGCGCCCGGCCCTGGGCGCACCCCTGCCCCCGGCCCCGAACCCCGCACCGGCCCTTCCCTTCGACTTCTCATGGCAGTTCGAACCCGTGCCGGGGTCGCTGCCTGAGTTGCGCTTCAACACGTCGTACAGTGTGCGGCTGCGCGTCGCCGACATCGCCGGGGGCGGTCTGGAACACGATGACCCCGCCGCAGACCGCTGCTTCAGCGACTTGACGCCGTACGCCCGCCATGAGCCGCTCCCGGCACCGCAGATTCCACCCCCCGACGGCCTCGTGGTCACCGGGGCGGACGGGAAGCCGGTCGTCCACCCGGACGCGCTGGGCCCCGGAGGCAGCATCGACCAGTTGGTCATCCGCAGTGATCTCGGAGCGACCTCCTACGTGGACAATGCCGAACGCACGCTCCTGCCACCGCGCACCACCGTCGATCTGGCCGAGCAGCACGGCAGACTCGACGGATCGGACGAGGAGACGACGGGCCTGGTGCAGCGGGCCGTGCAGGCGGACGGCCCGGGACTGCCGGAACCGCTCGCCGCCGGCGTGGCCGTGTACTTCGTACGCGAACAGCCCACCGGGCAGGACGACCAGATGACGGACACGAGGGACTGGAGCGGCATATGGCCGGACTTCGCCGCCAAGTCACTCCGCTTGGTCCCGGGCGCCGCCGGCAGCGATCCTGAACTGCGCTGGGCCAATGACGATGGTTTGCTGGCCCTGGCCCCCGGACGACAGGTCACCGTCGAGCTGGCCTCGTACCTGAAGCTGCAGGACCTCGACAACTTCGTGATCAAGAACTGGCTCTCCGACTCGTCGGTCCCGGATCCGCCCGGCGACCACGATTCGCCCGAATCGGCGGTCCTCAACGGCCGCCACCCGATGGTCACCCCACCCCATGTCGTGACCCTGGTCCACGCGGTACGGCATCCGCTGCAGGCGCCGGACGGCCACCTCGTCCCCGTACGCAACGAAGGAGATCCCTTCGCCGTGCTGGCACACGACCAGGCGCCGTTGCTCTCCCTCGATGCGGGGAGCACAGCACAGCTCGACATCGTCGCCTCCTGGCAGGAGGTGAACGACAGCACCGCCCCGCAGCAGTTGTCCCAGGGGCTCCCCTCGCTGGCGATCGGCCGTCGCGACTCCGAACTCGCCACGATCAGGCACGAGTTCGGCGACACGCGACACCGGAGGGTGAGCTACACCATGACCGCCGTCACCAGGTTCCGGCAGTTCTTCGCGGCTGAGGAACCCGACGACGCCTTCGTCAGGACGCAGACCCTGGGGCCGGTGAGTGTGCCGAGTTCGGCCCGGCCGGTACCGCCCCGGGTCCTCTCGGTGCGCCCCGCTTTCCTGTGGGAAGGTGAGGTGCCCGACCAATGGGACGTGGTCGAACGGACCAGGCTCGGAGACAGGCTGCGGGTCGAGCTCGCCCGCCCCTGGTTCACGACCGGGGAGGGCGAACGGCTCGCCCTGGTCGTGTGCCCCGACGCGGCCGGCGCCGGCGATCCCGTGCTGACGGTCCCGGAGTTGCTGACCTGCACGGCCAGAGATCCGCTGTGGTCCACGCCGGGACCGTCCGGGATCGTGCGGACCTCGTCGTGCGTCACACAGGCAGCCGGGGCCAGGAGCGTCCACCCCGCCGGCCGGCCCGACCTCGACGTGGACGTGGTGGGGTTCCCGGTGGCGGAGGAAGGCGGGCACTGGTTCAGCGATGTGGTCCTGCCGGGAGTGGCCGCGGCCTCGTACAGCCCGTTCGTGCAACTGGCCCTGGCCCGCTACCAGGAGGAGAGCCTGGCGGGGCTGGAGCTGTCCACGGTGGTGCGCACGTCCCTGGTGCAGCTCCTGCCCGACCGGACCCTACGGCTCGAACGCGGCCCCGACGGAGTCCTGGTGACGCTCTCGGGCCTCGCTCCCCAAGGCCCTGCAGCCAACCGGGTCATCGCCACGCTGGAGGCGTACACCGAGCAACCGGGCGCGGGAGCTGACTCCGTCCAGCTCACCTCGCTGGCGGCGGACCCCGGTACGGCGGGCCTGCCGGCCTGGACGCGCGTCCCGGGATGCCAGGTCGAGGGAACACTGAACGAGACACTCACGCCGCTGCCCCCCGCGCCTGCCGGTCCGCAGACCGGGACGCCCTCGCGCGATCCGGGGGCCGGGCGGCTGCGGGTGGTCGTACGCGAGGTGGAGAGCATTCCCGCCGACCGCACGGACATCGACGTCTCCGTCGAACTGACCGAACGCACGGTCTTCGTGGACGCCATCCCCCTTCCCGTGAACGTCTGACCCTCGGACACCAGGAGGAGAACAGCCATGGCCACTGTCACCACTTTGGTCGCCGCAACCGTCACCGGAATGAGCGAAGCCAACGGCCTGAACGCCACAGGTTCCGTCGTGGGCCAGGAAGACACCGTCTTCGCCTACGTCTGGAACCCCACCCAGCCCAACGGCACGATCGGAACACCGACCCAGCTGCCGGCGCTGCCGACAGTAGGTGCGCCCGGGAAGGCGCGGGCCCGCTCGATCAACGCCAACGGGGTGATCTGCGGAGAGTCCGAAGGGCTCGACGCCTCCGGAAACCCGGTCACCCGCGCTGTCCTGTGGACCTCGGCGGGGATCCAGGACTTGGGGACCCTCATTCCCGACCCCGGCAATCCCGGGTTCTTCGTCGGAAACAGCCGAGCCCTCCACATCAACGACAACGGCCAGATCGTGGGGGCTTCGGATTCCGCGACGGGTGCAGAGCACGCCTTCCTCTTCGATCCCACAACGGCGTCCATGACTGATCTGGGCGCCCTGGTCCTTGCCGGGGCGTCCGGAACGACCGATACGAGCCGGGCCACGAGCATCAACAGCCAGGGTGACGTCGTGGGCGTCAGCAACTCCCTGGACACGAGCGGAACCCCGGTCGAGCGCGCCTTCCTCAGCACGGCGGGATCGGGCTTCCTGGCGGATCTCGGTACTCTGCTCCCCGACCCCGCCAATCCGGGCAGCTTCCTCGGCAACAGCAGCGCGTTCGGGATCAACGACAACGGCACGATCATCGGAACCTCGGACGGTGGAGGCGGGCTCACCGGCGTAACCCGGTTCTTCAGCGGGTCGCCTCCCGCGCCGGTGATCCCTAGCGACAGCGCAGGATCCGATGTGGGTCCCAACGACGACATCGTGGGGTCCATCGGCAGCCCCGCCGTGGGCTTCACGGAGAACAACACCAGCGGCCTGGTCGATCTCACCACTCTCGCCGCCACTGCCGGCATGACGGTCGACAACGGCACAGGCGTCAGCGCGTCGGGCCAGATCACCGCGAGCGCGACCGTCGGCGGCTCCAGCGTCGGAATCCTCATCACGCCCTGACACGGCCGCCCGACCGCGATCCATCACGGATCGAGCTGGCAGAGGGAGCCGGGCCGGAAGTCCTGAGGTACGCGGCCACCAATACCCGTCACCCACCGGTGTTCGCCAATCACCGGACGCGCCCGATGTACGCCCGTACGCTGAATCAGAGTCACCGGTGGGGGCCGGTGCGCGGGCGTGGGGGTACCTATGGGTCATATCCGTGTTCTCGTCGTCGACGACCACCGCATCTTCGCCGAATCGCTCGCCGCGGCCCTCGCCGCCGAACCCGACGTGGAGGTCACCGCCGCGGGCAGCGGACCGGCCGCGCTGCGCTGTCTGGACCGGGCCGCGGCGGACGGGCGCGCCTTCGACGTGCTGCTCGTCGACGCCGACCTCGGGGTCACCGCGGGGTGGGGCGCCCGCCCGGCGGTCGTCCCCGCCGCAGGGGAGAGCGCCCCGGCGGACGGCATCTCGCTGGCCGCCGCGGTGCGCGCGGCCCGGCCCGCGCTGCGCACCGTCGTCCTCGCGGTGCGGGACGACCCGCGCCGGGCCGCGCTGGCCCTGCGGACCGGGGCTTCGGGGTGGGTCGCCAAGGACTGTTCGCTGCAGCGCCTGCTCGCGGTGGTCCGGGGTGTCCTGCGGGACGAGACCCATCTGCCGCCCGCCCTGCTCACCGGTGTCGTACGGGAGCTGACCGCGGCCCACCGGCACCGCTCCGAGGGTGAGGTGCTGGTCGAGGCGCTGACGCCCAGGGAGCGCGAGGTGCTGCGGTGCATGGTCGCGGGCCTGGGGCGCAAGGCGGTGGCGGAGCGGCTCTTCCTCTCCCCGCACACCGTCCGTACCCATATGCAGAACGTGCTGGGGAAGCTGGGTGTGCACTCCACACTGGCCGCGGTCGCCCTGGCGAGACGGGCAGGCGTGGGGCCTGCCGAGCCGGTACAGCCCCTAGCCGGGGATGTTGTCGAACGGGGCAGTCAACTGGCGTAGCAGGCTGGCCAGTTCGCCCCGCTGGGTGCGGGAGAGCTCGGCGAGCAGGGCGCGCTCCTGGGCGAGCAGTCCGGCCAGTGCCTGGTCGGCCCGGTCGCGCCCCTCGGCGGTGAGCCGGACCAGCACCCCGCGCCGGTCGCTGGGGTCGGGCAGCCGCTCGACGAGGCCCTTGGTGGCGAGCCGGTCGATGCGGTTGGTCATGGTGCCCGACGTGACCAGGGTCTGGGTCAGCAGCTGCCCGGGGGAGAGCTGGTACGGGTCGCCCGCGCGGCGCAGTGATGTCAGGACGTCGAACTCCCACGGCTCCAGGCTGTGCTCGGAGAACGCGAGCCGGCGGGCGCGGTCGAGGTGGCGTGCCAGCCTGGACACCCGGCTGAGGACCTCAAGTGGTTCCACGTCGAGGTCGGGGCGCTCACGGCGCCACGCAGCTACCAGCCGGTCGACCTCATCCTCCATGTGGATCAGTGTAGAGGGTCTGTCGACATGAAGTCTCTTGGTATCAACTATCTCGGGAACAACTATCTTGACATCAAGAGATTTTCGGGGGAATGCTGGTTCCATGACCGCACCCACCTGGGATCCGCAGCAGTACCTGCGCCACGCGGACCACCGCACCCGCCCCTTCCACGACCTCCTCAGCCGCATCCCCGGCACCCCGGCCACCATCGCCGACCTCGGCTGCGGCGCCGGGAACGTCACCGCCCTGCTCGCCGACCGCTGGCCGGACGCCCGGATCACCGGCTTCGACAACTCCCCGCAGATGCTGGAACAGGCCCAGCGGTACGCGGGGCCCAGGCTCGGCTTCGCCCACGCCGACGCCGCCACCTGGACCCCCGCGGTCCCGTACGACCTGCTCGTCTCCAACGCCCTGCTCCAGTGGGTCCCCGGCCACGCGGACCGCTTCGCCGACTGGCTGGACGGCCTCGCCCCCGGCGGCACCTTCGCCTTCCAGGTGCCCGGCAACTTCACCGCCCCCAGCCACACCCTCCTCGCCGCGCTGCGCGAATCCCCGCGCTGGAAGTCCCGGCTCTCCGGCGTCGGCGACCGCGCCGGAGCCGTCCTGGAACCCGCCGGATACCTCTCCCGCCTCACGGACCTCGGCTGCACCGCGGACGTCTGGGAGACCACCTACCTTCAGCTCCTCACCGGCGAGGACCCGGTCCTCGACTGGGTCAAGGGCACCGCTCTGCGCCCCGTCCTCACCGCGCTCGCCGAGGACGAGGGGGCCGCGGCGGCCTTCCTCACCGAATACCGCGACCTGCTCCGCGAGGCGTACCCGCCGGGCCCGCACGGCACGGTCTTCCCGTTCCGCCGCATCTTCGCCGTCGCCCGCAGGGGGAACCAGTGATCACTGCTCTCGACCACGTACAGCTGGGCGCCCCGCCCGGTACGGAGGACGAACTCCGCGCGTACTACACAGGAGTGCTCGGCATGACGGAGATCCCCAAGCCCCCGGTGCTCGCCGTCCGGGGAGGCTGCTGGTTCCAGTCGGGCCAGGTACAGCTGCACCTCGGTATGGAAGAGGGCCACCGCCCCTCGGCGAAGGCGCACCCGGCGCTGCGCGTCACCGGTATCGAGGCGTACGGGCAGTTGCTGGAATCCCGGGGCGCGAAGATCACCTGGGACACCGACCTGCCGGGCCACCGCCGGTTCTACTCGTGGGACCCGGCGGGAAACAGGATCGAGTTCCTGGAGCCGGTGGCCTGACCCGGCCGCCCCGGCCCGGCTGCCCGGACGGCCGGGCAGCTCAGTGCCCTGAGCCGCTCACTGGCCGGCGCCGCCCGGCGTGGGACCGGAGTGGGTCTTCGACATGAGGGTCACCAGGTCGAAGGCCACCGTGGCTGCCGCCAGGCACGTGATCTCGGCATGGTCGTAGGCCGGCGCGGTCTCGACCACGTCGCCTCCGATCATGTTCAGTCCCTGCAACCGGCGCAGGAGGTGCAGCAGTTCGCGGCCGGTGAAGCCGCCCATCTCCGGTGTGCCCGTGCCCGGCGCGAACGCGGGGTCGAGCACGTCGATGTCGACCGACACGTAGACCGGGGCATCGCCCACCCGCCGGCGCACCGCGTCCGCCGCTCCGTCGATGCCGAGCACGTCGAGATCACCGGCGCGGATCACCCGGAACCCGAGCTTGGCGTCCTCGACGAGGTCGAGCCGGTCGTAGATGGGCCCGCGGATGCCGAGGTGGATCGACTTGTCCTGGGCGAGCAGGCCCTCCTCGGCGGCGCGACGGAACACGGTGCCGTGCGTCGTGGGAGCGTCGAAATAGGTGTCCCAGGTGTCGAGGTGCGCGTCGAAGTGGACCAGGGCGATCGGTCCGTGCTGCTGGTGGGCCGCCCGGAGCAGCGGCAGAGCCACCGTGTGGTCCCCGCCGAGCGCCACGATGCGCCGGTTCCTGTTCCCGGCGACGTCACGGGCGAAGCCCTCGATCGAGCGGAGCGCGGAGGTGGTGTCGTACGGGGTGCACGGCACGTCACCCGCATCGACGACCTGGACCTGCTCCAGCGGGGCGACATCGAGGTCGACGTGGAACCGCGGCCGAAGGTGCCGTGACGCCTGACGGATCCCCATCGGACCGAAGCGGGCACCGGGGCGGTACGACGTACCGCCGTCGAACGGGACGCCCAACAGCGCGATGTCGTAGTCGGAGACGTCCCTGATCTCCGGGACGCGGGCGAAGGTTCCACGACCCGCGAACCGGGGCACCTGGGTGGCGTCGAGCGCGCCCATGGGGGTGAAGTCGGTCATGCTGTCTTCTCCTGTCGTGCTGGGGGGTGGGTGGGCTGCTGCAGGCCCATGAGGATCGGCCGGACAGGCCCTAGTCGAGCGCCGCCAGTTCCACGTCCGTGTCGAAGGCGGGAGGGTCCTCCACCGCCGATTTCCTGGCCTGGTACCGCTTCATCACGAGGTAGTAGACGGGTGACGCGACGACCAGGCCGACGCACCACGAGATGTCGACACCGCCGAGCTTCGCGCCGAGGGGACCCGTGTAGATGGTCGTGACGAGGAACGGCACCTGCACCGCGGCGCCGACGAGGTAACACAGGACCGCCGGCCAGTTGATCCGGCCGTAGCGGCCGCCGTCGGCCTTGAAGAAGTCCTCGACCACGTAGTCGCCGTGGCGCACCAGGTAGTAGTCGACGAGGTTCACCGCGGTCCATGGGACCAGGGCGCTGAGCAGCAGGACGATGAAGTTGTTGTAGCTCGCCAGGAAGCCCTTCTCGCCGAGGAGGGCGATGGCCAGCGCGATCCCGCAGAGCACCGCGGCCACGACGGCGCGCTCGCGAGCCCGGGCGGACCAGCGGGGAGCGAAGGTCTGCGCGACGGTGATCGTCGACAGGGTGCTGCAGTAGAGATTCATGGCGTTGGTCGCCGCGATCCCCACGGTGAAGACGACGACGATCGGGACGGCGAAGACGCCGGTGAGCTTCGTGAGACCCGCGATCACATCCGCACCGGGCAGCGCAAGACCGACGGAGGCACCGAGCAGCATCGGCAGGATGGAGCCGATGGTGCTGCCCCAGTAACTCATCCAGAAGGCCGGCTTCGCGCCGGTGCCGGCCGGCATGTAGCGCGAGTAGTCCGAGACGTACGGCGCGTACGCGATCTGCCACACGGCGGCTGCCGACACCGTGCCCATGAACCCTGCGAGCGTGGCGCCGCCGGTACCGAAGAAGTCGTGCGGCAGCGGGTGCACGAACAGGACCCACACAAAAGCGAGTGCCAGCATCGCTCCCGAAAGGTAGGTCATGATCCGGGTGTAGGCGTGGATGAGCCGGTAGCCGTAGATGGTCGCGATCAGGCTCGCGACCGCGATGATGGTGATGCCGCCCTTGGTACTGATCGGCGTGATGGTCGCCAGAGACTGCCCGCCGAACACCAGGTTCGCCACGAACCAGCCGATGTACATCACGATGACGACCAGGATGATCAGCACGGACCCGTAGGAGCCGAACTGGCCTCGGGTCTGCACCATTTGCGGGATGCCGAGGGTCGGGCCCTGTGCGGAGTGCAGCGCCATGAAGACCGCGCCGATCAGGTTCCCGACGACGACACCCAGCACCGCGGTCCAGAGCGGCTGACCGAAGAGCGTGGTCGACAGTCCACCGGTGACGATGGACAGCACCATGATGTTCGATCCGAACCAGATCGTGAACAGGTCGCGGTTCGTGCCGTGGCGCTCGCTGTCAGGGATCGGCTGGATGGTTGCCGACTCAATGGTCTTCGCCGAGTCGTGGTGAGGTTCAGATGTCCCACTGCGAGGTTCAGATGTCCCGCTCATTGCTCTGTCCTTCCGAAGCAAGGTCCATGACCTGCCGGCGCAGCTGCCGAAAACCGGTGTGGGGAGCGGCCGTTGACGTGAGCCACGACCAGGGATCCCGGTGTGCGCGCGGTGCGGATCACCCGAGCAGCGGGCGCAGGTGATCGTTGAGAAAGAGACCCCTGGGGTCGAACTGCTTGCGGATACCGATGAATCTGTCGAGCTCGGGAAACATCTGCTCCATACGAGCCCGGGTCGTGAAATGCAGCTTTCCCCAGTGGGGACGGGCGTTGTACGGCTGCAGGACGGCATCGACGTCGGAGAGGTAACCCCAGTAGTCGGTGCCGGCCGTGACGGTGATGGTGATCACCGTGTTGTCCCGCTTGTACTGCTGCGAGAGGTAGGCGTCGTCGGCGGCCACCCAGCGCACCTCGACGGGGTAGGTCTCGTTCGGGTACTTCCGGTGGATGAGTTCGCGGATCTCGCGGAAGGCGTCGAGCCCCTGCTCACGAGGTACGAAGTACTCCAGCTCGTTGAAGATGCGCCCGAAGCCGTCGGGGTAGATCCGGTAGGACCGGTCGGCACGGTGGCCCTCGGTGGTGTCGATGCCCTCCGGCTCACGGATCTCCGCGAGGTCGTACACCTTGGTGTACGCGCGGTCCGCCATGGGCCGGCCGGCCGGCGTGGGCAGCTCGAAGAGCTCGGCTCCTCCATCTGTCGGGCACCAGAGGAACGAGAAGTGCCGGTGGGCGTCGGGGTTGACGTCCCAGCCGCTGATCAGCTCGTCGACGTGCGGGTAGGTGATCGTCTCGCGCAGGTGGTACTTGGGCGACACTTCGAGCTCCACCTCGATGACGACGCCCAGCGAGCCCAGCGACACCTGTGCGGCGCGGAGCACGTCGAGGTCGTCCTCACCGATCTCCACCACATCGCCGTTCCCGTCGATGAGCCGGACATAGCGGACCGCTGCCGAGAAACTCGCGAGACCGGATCCCGAGCCGTGGGTGCCGGTGGCGATCGCACCGGCGATGGTCTGCTTGTCGATGTCCCCCTGGTTGGACAGTGCCAGTCCGGCCTCCCAGAGCGCATCGCCGAAGGCACTGATCGGGGTACCGGCCAGGGCCCGGGCCCGCCGCCGGGTCACATCCGTGCCGGTCACGCCGGAGAGATGCTTGAGGCTCAGCAGCAGGCCGCCGGTCTGCACCAGCGGTGTACTTGAGTGCCCGGTGCCGGCGACCCGGACGCTTAGCCCCTCGGCGATCGCCCGGCGTACGACAGCCAGCAACTCGGCCTCGTTCGACGGCTCGGCGTACTGGGCCGGGCTGAAGACCTGGTTCTCTCCCCAGTTCTGCCAGACGATTCCGCGCTTGAGGCCGGTGCGGATGCCGCTCATCGTGCGTCGGCCCCTTCGCGTCCATCGGCCGCCGGGGCTTCCGGGCGTGACCGGTTCACCATCACGTGCTTGGTGCGGGAGTAGTCGTCGAGTGCGTAGGCCGACAGGTCCCGGCCGTAGCCCGACGCCTTGAAGCCGCCCCAGGGCATCTCGGTCGCGAACGTCAGATGGTCGTTGACCCACACCGTGCCGAAGTCGAGCTGCCGCGGCAGGTCGGCGGCGCGTCGCGCGTTCTCCGTCCACACCGATGCCGACAGGCCGTACGGCGTCGCATTGGCCGCCGTGACCGCGGCCTGCTCATCGGTGAACGTCTCGACGGTGACGACGGGACCGAAGATCTCCTCCTTCGTGCACTCGGCGCCGGCCGGCACGTCCACGAGAACCGTCGGAGGAAAGAACCATCCGGGCCCCTCGGGGGCGTGGCCGCCGATCGCCGCACGCGCGCCTTCCGCGACCGCGCGCTCCACGAAGCCGGCAACGGTCCGGTGGTGCGCCTCGGACACGACGGGGCCCATCTCCACCTGGTCGCCGGCGGCGGGGTCACCCACCACGAGCGTCCCGGCCCGTTCGACGAGCGCGTCGACGAAGTCGGCCGCCACCGACTCATGGACCAGAACGCGACAGGCGGCGCCACAGTCCTGGCCGCTGTTGCCGAAACCGGCGAAGCGCAGGGTCTCGGCAACAGCCGCGATGTCGGCATCGGGGAAGACCACGACCGCGGCCTTGCCGCCGAGCTCCAGGTGCACCCGCTTCACCGAGTCGGAAGCCGCCCGTGCGACGGCCTGGCCGCTGCGCACCGAGCCGGTGACCGAGATCATCGCGACCTGGGGGTGCCTGGCCAGCGCCTCACCCACGACAGCCCCTTCGCCCGTGACGACGTTGAGCACTCCCGGCGGCAGTACGTCGGCGAGGAGTCCGGCGAGACGGAGCGAGGTCAGGGGCGTGGCCTCGGACGGCTTGAGCACACAGGTGTTGCCGGCCGCCAGGATCGGCGCGATCTTCCAGAGCCCGGTCAGCAACGGGTAGTTCCATGGCGTGATGGCGGCGACCACCCCCACCGGCTCGCGGACGATCATCGACGTCCGGCCCTCGGCGTACTCACCGGCGCTGAGGCTGAGCTGCGCACGGACGGCGCCCGCCATGAACTGCATGGTGTCGATCGACCCGTCGACGTCCTCGCGCGCGAGCCACAGCGGCTTGCCGGTGTTCACCGACTCAAGGGCAGCGAGCTCCTCCCGGTGCGCCTCCATCACCGACGCGGCCTTGAGCAGGAGACCTGCCCGGTCCTTGGGGGTCAGAGCCCGCCAGGTGAGGAAGGCGGCCTGGGCCGCTTGCACGGCCGCGTCGACGTCCTCCGCGGTGCCCCGGAGGACTTGGCTGATCCGGCAACCGGTGGCGGGGTTGTACACCGGGATGGCATCGACGCTCGCCCCCGAGGTGGAGACACCGTTGATGAAGTGCTTCATGGGTGCAAGCAGCTCCGGGGGAACCGGCGCCGGAGCGTCCGGTGAGGGACGGACCAGATGAGTCCCATTCGTGGTGTGCAGAGCCAGAGACATGGACGAAACCTTTCTGCAGGTGCTGACCCCACCCGGCAGGTGAGGCCTTGCCCACGATGGTGCGCGCCACCGCGCTCATGAGCTCTGCTCAATCCGTCAAAGCGATGACATCGGATTTGTGCAGACGCACAGTCCTGTGGACTGGCTGCGCCTGCCACTTCTGTACAAATAGGTGATAACGATCGCCGGGTGAACTACCGTCCTGGCATGACGATCACCGTTGCAGAACTGCTGGAGATGCCGCACCTGCGGCTCCGTCTCCTGTCCGGCCGGGACGGGCTGCAACGGGAGGTCAGCTGGACGCACACCTCCGACCTGCCTGAGCCGTGGCAGTGGCTGACGGGCGGGGAGCTGCTGATGACCAACGGCATGTCGTTTCCGAAGACGGCCGGTGAGCAGGAGGAACTCCTGAGGCGGCTGATGGGAGCGGGCGCCAGCGCTCTCGCCATCGGCGAGAAGATGTACTGCCCACCGCTCACCGCGCGGTTCACCGAGGTCAGCGAGTCACTCTCGCTCCCGGTGCTTCTGGTGGACTATCCGATGCCGTTCATCGCGATTTCCCGCGCGGTGGCAGCCGCCAACCTGCTGGAACAGTCGGACCGGCTGATCCGGACCGAGCGAATATATTACGCACTGCAACGCGCGGTCACCGAAAAACGTAAGCCGTCCCAGCTGGCCACCGCGTTGTCGCAGCAGTTGGGCTGTGCGCTGCATGTGTGCCACCGCGAGTCCGCCGAACCGTGGTTTCCCGACAGCCCCGGACTCGACGAGAGGCTTCGCCAGGCCCTGTCGCAGGCCCACCTCGGTTCCCGGCAGGTCAGCGCCGGGGCGTTCGTCACGTATCTGGGCGACGGCCGGGAGATGCGGCTGGCGGACATTCCCACCCAGCCCGGTGCCGTGCTCGTCCTGGTCTCCGACGGGCAGAGCGTGCTCGACGCCATCCTCATGCAGCACGCCGCGACCGTGATCGCCCTGGAGATGTCCCAGGCCCTGGTGGACCTGGAGCACCGCCGGCGGCAAGGTGCCGAGTTCCTGGCCCGGCTCATCGACGGCAGCGCCGAGCCCAGGGGCGGTCGCAGCCAACTCCTCGAAGCCGGGATCGATCCGGCGTCCGCGGTCCTGTACGCCGTCTCATCCGACGACAGCGCCCGGCTGCGTGAAGTGCACGTCGCTCTGTGGCGCAACGGGGTTCCGCATCTGGTCGTGCACCGCTCCGGGGTGCTCTACCTGCTGGCGCACGACAAGGAGAGGGTGCTGCGCATCGTCCATTCCCACGTCGGTCCCTCCGCGTCGGTGGGGGTGAGCAGCCCGGTCAAGACCATGGACCGCATCCCCGAGGCGGCACGGGAGGCACGCTGGGCGAGCCAGTCGGCCGAGCACAACAAGACGCCTACCTTCCGCTACGGGGAGGCCACGCCGTTCCTCGGTGTTTCCGGCATCGACGACGCGATGGCACTCGTCGACCGTGTGCTCGGGCGGCTCCTGGAGCATGAGTCCAAGCACCGGGGCGAACTCCTGCCCACCCTGGAGAGCTTCTTCGACCATCAGCGCTCCTGGCAGAAGACGGCGAATGCCTTGCATGTGCACCGGCAGACAGTGCTCTACCGGATCCGCAAGGTCGAAGACATCACCGGGCTCAACCTCGACCGCACCCGGGACATCGCCGAGCTGTGGCTTGCCCTGCAAGCGCGTTCGATGCTGCCGGGCGCCGCTGAACCGGAAGGCACCGGCAGGAACGCACATCGCGCTCGGGGGAGTGATGACAGGGCCGGGGACGACCGATGATCCCGGAACGGGGGGCACTTGACGGCCGCGTGGCGAGCTCGTATGTTCCTCGCAAGATCCGGCCATCCGCCGGCAACTCTCCGGCGGACTCCGGAAGAGCAGACGCTCAGGCGTCTCGCCCAGGGTGCGGGCCGCGGAATCGCGGCGAAGCTCTCAGGACCGTTCGGCACATGAGAAGTGACGAAGGATCCCGTCGCCGGCCCCGTGCTCGCATCCGCAAACCGCACCTCACCGCACCTCACTTCACCTGACCTTTCGGTCAGGCCCGACAACTCCACATCGTGCCGTTCGAACCGAAGCGGGAGAGCCCTCGCCCATCCTTGGCGAGGCGCCGAAGGAGCAACCTTCCCCAGAATCTCTCAGGCCCAACTACCGCTTCGGTGAGGCAACTCTGGAAAGTCAGGACCGCGTGTCCTGCGCCCACGGTGCAAACCGCCCGACCCGGCGGTGAAGCTCTCAGGTACCGATGACAGAGCGGGGAGGTCACCCATCCACGGCGCCGCTTCCGCGGTGCCCTCATGAGGGAGCCTCCCGCCATGACCTCACCCGGTGCCTCCGCGTCCGGAGAGTTCGCCACCCGTCACATCGGTGTCAGCGAAACCGACCAGGCCAAGATGCTGGCCGAAGTCGGTTACCCGACACTGGCCGGCCTCATGGACGCGGCCGTTCCGGGCGGCATCCGGAACACCTCCGAACTGAACCTGCCCGCCGCCGCCACCGAGGCGGAGGCACGCGCCGAACTGCAGGAGATGGCGAGCAGGAATACCGCGGCCGTCCCGATGATCGGCCTCGGCTACCACGCGACCACCACGCCCGCGGTGATCCGGCGCAACGTGCTGGAGGACCCGGCGTGGTACACCGCCTACACGCCGTACCAGCCGGAGATCAGCCAGGGGCGGCTCGAAGCGCTGATCAACTTCCAGACCATGGTCGGCGACCTCACCGGGCTGCCGACCGCCAACGCGTCGCTGCTCGACGAAGGCACCGCCGTCGCCGAAGCCGTCACCGTCATGCGCCGCGCCGTACGCGGAGTCCGCCCCCGCGTCCTGGTCGACCGCGACACCCTGCCGCAGACCCTCGACGTCCTGCGCACGCGCGCCGCCGCGGTCGGCATCGAGGTCGTCGGGATCGATGTCGACGAGCCGCTGCCCGATGGGGACTTCTTCGGAGTGGTGCTGTCCTACCCGGGCTGCTCGGGCGCCGTCCGCGACCTGCGCGAGGTGACCGCTGCGGCACGGGCCCGCGGGGCGCTGGTCACCGTGACCGCCGACCTGCTGGCGCTCACCCTGCTCGTGCCACCGGGTGAGTTCGGCGCCGACATCGCCGTGGGCTCGTCCCAGCGGTTCGGTGTCCCGCTGTTCTACGGCGGGCCGCACGCCGGCTACATCGCCGTCCGCGCAGGGCTGGAACGTCATGTGCCCGGCCGGCTCGTGGGCGTGTCCGTGGACAGCGCGGGCCGGCCGGCGTACCGGCTCGCCCTGCAGACCCGAGAGCAGCACATCCGGCGCGACAAGGCGACGTCCAACATCTGTACCGCGCAGGTGCTGCTGGCCGTGGTCGCATCGATGTACGCCGTCCACCACGGCCCCGAAGGCCTGGCCGAGATCGCCCGGCGAACGCACCGGCACGCCACGCTCATTGCCGCCGGGCTGCGGACGGCCGGGATCACGGTGGTGCACCGCGCGATCTTCGACACCCTGCTGGTACGGGTCGACGGCCGCGCCGAAGAGGTCGTCGCGGCTGCGCACGGCAAGGGCCTGCGGCTGCGGCTGGTGGACGGCGACCACGTCGGCGTCTCCTGCTCCGAGGTCACGACCGAGGACCATGTCCGCCTCGTACTCGACGCGTTCGGCCGGTCCGGGGGCGACCAGGACGAGCCGGCGGCCGACGCTCCGGTGACGATTCCGCCGGGACTGCGCCGTACCTCCCCCTTCCTCACCCATCCCGTCTTCCACCAGCACCGCTCCGAAACCGCGATGCTTCGCTACCTGCGCAAGCTCTCGGGCCGTGACTTCGCGCTGGACCGCGGCATGATCCCGCTCGGGTCCTGCACGATGAAGCTCAACGCGACCACAGAGATGGAACCGGTCAGTTGGCCCGGCTTCGCGGACCTGCACCCGTTCGCGCCGGTCACCGACGCGGCCGGGTACCTGACCCTCATCGGGCAGCTGGAGACATGGCTGGCCGAGGTCACCGGCTACGCCAAGGTCTCCGTCCAGCCGAACGCCGGATCACAGGGCGAACTCGCGGGCCTGCTGGCGATCCGCGGCTACCACGGCAGCAACGGCCAGGCCGGACGCGACGTGTGCCTGATACCGGCAAGCGCCCACGGCACCAACGCGGCGTCCGCCGTCATGGCCGGGATGCGTGTGGTCGTGGTGGCATCACGGCCCGACGGCACGGTCGACCTCGACGACCTCAAGGCGAAGTGCGCCGAGCACGCCGAAGCCCTGGCCGCGATCATGGTGACGTACCCCTCGACGCACGGTGTCTACGAGGAGAGCATCACCCGGCTGTGCGAGCTGGTGCACGAGCACGGCGGACAGGTGTACGTCGACGGGGCCAATCTCAACGCGCTGCTCGGCGTCGCCAAGCCCGGTGAGTTCGGTGGCGACGTGTCCCACCTCAACCTGCACAAGACGTTCTGCATCCCGCACGGCGGCGGCGGGCCGGGCGTCGGCCCGGTCGCGGTGGCCGAGCACCTCGCGCCGTACCTGCCCACGCACCGGCTGCACCCCGACACCGGGAGCCGGGCAGGGACCGGACCGGTGAGCGCCGCACCGTTCGGCAGCGCCGGCATCCTGCCGATCCCGTGGGCCTACATCCGGATGATGGGCGGGGAAGGGCTGACCAGGGCGACACAGACAGCCGTGCTGAGCGCCAACTACGTCGCCCGCCGGCTCGCGCAGCACTTCCCCGTCCTGTACGCCGGGGAGGACGGCCTCGTCGCACACGAGTGCATCCTCGACGTACGCCCGATCACCGCTGCGACGGGTGTGACGGTCGACGACATCGCCAAGCGGCTCATCGACTACGGCTTCCACGCGCCGACGATGAGTTTCCCGGTCGCCGGCACGCTGATGGTCGAGCCGACGGAAAGCGAAAGCCTGGCGGAGCTGGACCGCTTCTGCGAGGCGATGATCGCGATCCGCGCGGAGACCGACCTGGTGGACAAGGGCGTCTGGACCCTTGACGGGTCCCCGCTGCGACAGGCACCGCACACCGCGGCCGCGCTCGCCGGTCGGTGGACCCACGCCTACTCGCGCGAACGGGCCGTCTTCCCGGCGGGCGTCACACCGGACAAGTACTGGCCGCCGGTCGGCCGGATCGACCAGGCACACGGCGACCGGAACCTGGTCTGTTCCTGCCCGTCCCCCGAGTCGTTCGAGTCGATCTGACCGGTCACGGTCCGAGGGGAAACCACCATGTCCACCCTGTCCAAGAAGTCACCACTGCACGACGTCCACACGGAGCTCGGTGCGCGGTTCACCGACGTCGCCGGCTGGTCCATGCCGCTGTGCTACGCCTCCGGACCGGCTGAGCACCACGCCGTACGGACCACCGCCGGAATCTTCGACCTCACCCACCTGGGCGAGATCGAACTGTCCGGCCCCGAGGCGGGCCGGGCCCTCGACCACGCCCTGGCCGGGGAACCGTCGAAGACCGCCGTCGGCCGCACCAGCAGCTCCACGCTGGTCCACGAGACCGGCGCAGTACTCGACGACCTCCTCGTCCACCGCCTGGCCGGGCAGCGATACCTCGTCGTGGCCAACGCCGCCAACACCCTGATCGTGCTCTCCAGCCTGCGTGACCGGATCGACGGCTACGCCGCCACGATCCGGGACGCGTCCGGCGACTGGGCACTGATCGCGGTCCCGGGCCCGAAGTCGCCGGAGATCGTCAGCGAACTGGCCGACGTCGACGTGCCGTTGCTGCGGTACGACGCGATCGGACCGGCACGGCTGGCGGACCACGACGTGCTGCTCGCCCGCACCGGCCGCACCGGCGAGGACGGCCTGGAGATCTACTGCCGCCCCCAGGACGCGGTGCCCCTCTGGCGGGCCGTCAGCGCGGCGGGCGCGGAACACGGCCTGGTCCCGTGCGGCCTGGCCTGCCGCGACACGCTGCGCCGTGAGGCCGGCCTGCCGCTGTACGGCAGGGAACTCACCGTCCGCACCACGCTGTTCGACCCAGGACCCGGCCGCCCTTCCACCGCCGCCGGGCCTGACCATTTCCGGAGGGAACAACCATGAACCTGCCCACCGACCTCATGTACACCAGCGACCACGAGTGGATCGCGACCGACGGTGACCTGTCGACCGTCGGGGTCACCGCCCACGCCGCCGACGCGCTCGGCGACGTCGTCTACCTCGACCTGCCCGCCGTCGGCGCGACGGTCAAGGCCGGCGACGTGTGCGGAGAGATCGAGTCGACCAAGTCGGTGAGCGACCTGTACGCGCCGGCCGACGGCGAGATCGTCGAGATCAACGAAGACGCGGTCGCTGACCCCGGCCGGGTCAACGCCACCCCTTTCGGGGCAGGTTGGCTGTTCCGGATGCGGATCACCGGCTCGCCGGACCTGCTGGACGCCGCCGCCTACGCGGCCCTCACCGCAGGAGCCTGAGATGTCCGTACCGGACCTCGGCCCTCCCGCTTCCCCCGACGGCCGCAGGCTGCTCCGTCTTGAGGTGCGGAACAGCCGGACCCCCATCGAGCGCAAGCCCGAGTGGGTCAGGACCCGGGCCAGGATGGGGCCCGAGTACACGAAGATGCGAGCCCTGGTGGAGTCCGATGGGCTGCACACGGTCTGCCAGGAGGCGGGCTGTCCCAACATCTACGAATGCTGGGAGGACCGCGAGGCCACCTTCCTCATCGGCGGCGACCAGTGCACCCGGCGCTGCGACTTCTGCCAGATCGACACCGGCAAGCCCCGGCCCCTGGACCGGGACGAGCCGCGCCGGGTGGCGGAGTCCGTGGCCGCGATGGGGCTGAGGTACGCCACCATCACCGGGGTGGCCCGCGACGACCTGCCCGACGGGGGTGCCTGGCTGTACGCCGAGACGGTCCGGCAGATCCGCGCACTGAACCCCGACACCGGGGTGGAGAACCTGGTCCCGGACTTCAACGGTGTCCCCGAACTGCTCACCAAGGTCTTCGAGTCCCGTCCGGAGGTGCTGGCGCACAACGTGGAGACGGTGCCACGGATCTTCAAACGGATCCGGCCCGCGTTCCGCTACGACCGGTCGCTCGGTGTGCTCACCGCGGCACGGGAGGCCGGGCTGGTCACCAAGTCGAACCTGATCCTGGGCATGGGCGAGACCCGGGACGAGATCTCGACCGCGTTGCGGGACCTGCACGACGCCGGATGCGACCTGATCACCATCACCCAGTACCTGCGGCCCTCCGTACGGCACCACCCGGTGGAGCGGTGGGTCAGGCCCGAGGAGTTCGCCGAGCTCAGGGAAGAAGCCGAGGAGACCGGCTTCGCCGGAGTGATGTCCGGCCCCCTGGTCCGCTCCTCCTACCGCGCCGGACGGCTCTACCGGCAAGCACGCGACAGGAAGCACCGGCAGGACCCGGCCGGCTGAACACCGCTGACGACGCTGCGCGGGGGCCACGCCCACGTCGCACCTGCATCCCTTTCCCTCCGCCCACCCTTCACCTTCCACAGGAGGCACCGCCATGCCCATCTCCGTCTTCGATCTCTTCTCCATCGGCATCGGCCCCTCCAGCTCACACACGGTGGGCCCGATGCGGGCCGCCCGGATGTTCGTCGGCCGGCTGAAGGAGGACGGTCTGCTCGCGCAGACGGCCTCGGTGCGGGCGGAACTCTTCGGCTCGCTCGGCGCCACCGGCCACGGCCACGGCACACCCAAGGCCGTACTGCTGGGCCTGGAAGGCCACGAGCCGCACACCGTGGACGTGGACAGCGCCGACGAGGAGGTCACCCGGATCCGTACCGCCCGGCGCCTGCGGCTGCTGGGCACCGACCTCGGCGACGCCCACGAGATCGCCTTCGACCCCGACACCCAGCTGGTGCTGCACCGCCGCCGCTCCCTGCCCCACCACGCCAACGGCATGACCCTCTCCGCCCACGACCACGGCGGGCCACCGCTGCTCGACAAGACCTACTACTCGGTCGGCGGCGGCTTCGTCGTCGACGAGGACGCGGTCGGCGAAAACCGGATCAAGCTCGACGACACCGAGCTCAAGCACCCCTTCCACACCGGCGACGAACTGCTGCGCCGCTCCCGCGAGACCGGTTTGTCGATCTCCGCCCTGATGCTGGAGAACGAGAAGGCCTGGCGCACCGAGGACGAGATCCGCACCGGCCTGCTGGAGATCTGGCGCGTCATGCAGGCCTGCGTGGCACGCGGCCTGTCCCGCGAGGGCATCCTGCCCGGCGGGCTGAAGGTCCGCCGCCGCGCGACCACGTCCGCCCGCGCGCTGCACGCCGAGGGCGACGCGGCCGGCCGGGCCATGGAGTGGGTCACCCTGTACGCCATGGCGGTCAACGAGGAGAACGCCGCCGGCGGCCGGGTCGTCACCGCCCCGACCAACGGCGCGGCCGGCATCATCCCGGCCGTCCTGCACTACTACCGCACCTTCGTGCCCGGCGCCGACGACGACGGCACCGTGCGGTTCCTGCTGGCGGCCGCGGCGATCGGCATGCTGTTCAAGGAGAACGCCTCGATCTCCGGGGCCGAGGTGGGCTGCCAGGGCGAGGTCGGCTCAGCCTGCTCGATGGCCGCCGGCGCCCTGGCCGAGGTGCTCGGCGGCTCCCCGGAGCAGGTGGAGAACGCCGCGGAGATCGGCATGGAGCACAACCTGGGGCTGACCTGCGACCCGGTCGGCGGTCTGGTGCAGATCCCCTGCATCGAGCGGAACGGAATGGCCGCGGTCAAGGCGATCACCGCCGCACGGATGGCGCTGCGCGGCGACGGCCGGCACCACGTGTCCCTCGACAAGGTCATCAAGACCATGAAGGAGACCGGCGCGGACATGAAGATCAAGTACAAGGAGACGGCGCGAGGCGGGCTCGCGGTCAACGTCATCGACTGCTGACGCGGACGGACCGCCCCAGCGGGGGGTGCGTAGTCCGGTGCAGCCGAGCGGAATGCCACTGCCCCGGCACAGCTGACCAGCCTTGCGGCTACAACTGCGTGAGAGCGTCCGTCGTGATGTCGATGCCCAGGTCGTACGGGACACCGAGCTTGAGCTGGTCGTGGTGAATACCGGTCAGCGCGTACGCCTTGGTCACCGGGTCGAGCTCGTACACCCGCACCACCGGATGCCGGCTCTCGCCGGTCATCTCCACCAGCCAGAAGTGCTCGATACCGGCGGCCGCGTACTCGCGTGGCTTCGTGTCGCGGTCACGGGCCTCCGAGTCGGGGGAGACGACCTCGACGGCGAGCAGAACATCCGCGGCTTCGAAGCTGGTCTGCTCCGGACCGGTGACTGCACTGGCCCGGATGACGGAGATATCGGGCTCGGGACCATTGCGGCGGTCCAGGACGACCGTCATCTCCCGGCGGACCTTCAGGTGCCCGGGCACTGTGCTGCGCAGGCCGGTCATCAGGAGATCGATCATGCGGCTGTGGAAAATCCGCTGTGGACTCACGAAAACAAGGCTCCCGTCGAGCAGCTCGGTGTGCGGCGGGAGGCCGGGCAGCGTGAACAGGTCGTCCACGGTGTATCCGTCCTGGGGCGGCACGGGCCAGCGGAAGCTGTGCCCGGCGAGCGGCTCGGCGGTCATGGTTCCTCCCATAGGCGGAATTCTCGGCCTGCGCCACCACGGTAGCGGCCGAAAACCACATGAGTCATCACAACGGGTGACGCCACGGCCTTCGCACCACGGCCGGAACCGTCACCCCTTCCGGTGGCCTATCAGCCGCGGCTTCGGCTCCAGACCGTCCAGACCGTGCCACGCCAGGTTCACCAGATGCGCCGCCACCTCCGCCTTCGGCGGCTTGCGGACGTCCAGCCACCACTGGCCCGTCAGCGCCACCATGCCGACCAGCGCCTGCGCGTACAGCGGCGCCAGCTTCGGGTCGAAGCCGCGCGCCTTGAACTCCATCCCCAGGATGTCCTCCACCTGGGTGGCGATATCGCTGATCAGCGATGCGAACGTCCCCGTCGACTGCGCCACCGGCGAGTCCCGCACCAGGATGCGGAAACCGTCCGTGTACTCCTCGATGTAATCCAGCAGCGCGAAAGCCGCCTGCTCGCACAGCTCACGCGGATGGCCGGCCGTCAGCGAACCCGTCACCAGATCCAGCAGCTGACGCATCTCCCGGTCGACCACCACCGCGTACAGGCCCTCCTTGCCGCCGAAGTGCTCGTACACCACCGGCTTGGAGACCCCGGCCTTCGCCGCGATCTCCTCCACCGACGTGCCCTCGAACCCCTTCGCGGCGAAGAGGGTGCGGCCGATGTCCAGCAGCTGCTCGCGGCGTTCCTTCCCGGTCATACGGACCCGGCGCGCACGCCGGGCCGCGGGCGGGCGGTTCTTGCCACCGCTGGTACTGCTGCCTTCGATCGCCACGTCTGTCATCATGCCGTTTCTGTGAGCGCGCTCTTGCGCCGTGCATCGATCCGGGAAGCCGACGGCCAGCGCACATCGGTCGCCCAGCCCAGCTGCTCGCACCAGCGGATCAGACGCGCACTGGAATCCAGCTGGCCCCGCAGGACACCGTGCCGGGCGGACGTCGGGTCCGCGTGGTGCAGGTTGTGCCAGGACTCCCCGCAGGACAGGATCGCCAGCCACCACACATTGCCCGAGCGGTCACGCGACTTGAACGGCCGCCTGCCCACCGCGTGACAGATCGAGTTGATCGACCAGGTCACATGGTGGAGCAGCGCCACCCGGACCAGCGAACCCCAGAAGAACGCCGTGAAAGCGCCCCACCACGACATCGTCACCAGACCGCCCACCAGCGGCGGAATCGCCAGCGACACAGCCGTCCAGTAGATGAAGTTCCGCGAGATCCAGCGGATCGCCGGGTCCTTGATCAGATCCGGGGCGTACTTGTGCTGTGGCGTCTGCTCCTCGTCGAACATCCAGGCCATGTGCGCCCACCACAACCCCTTGAGCAGGGCAGGGAAGGTCTCGCCGTAACGCCACGGAGAGTGCGGGTCACCCTCCGCGTCGGAGAACTTGTGGTGCTTGCGGTGATCGGCCACCCAGCGGACCAGCGGCCCCTCGACCGCCAGCGAACCCATCATCGCCAGCACGAGACGCAGCGGACGGTTCGCCTTGAAGGCGCCATGCGTGAAATACCGGTGGAAACCGATCGTGATGCCATGGCAACCGACGTAATACATCACCACGAGCAGACCCAGATCGAGCCAGCTCACACCGCCCCAGCTCCAGGCCAGCGGCACCGCCGCGACCAGAGCGAGAAACGGCACGATGATGAAGAGCAGCAGACCGAACTGCTCGACGGAGCCTTTGCTGTCCCCGCCCAGCGTCGCGCGGGGGACTACAGGTCCGGTCGGGGTCTGGGCGTCATCGATCAGATCGGGACCAATGGTCATAAGGGACGTCCCCCGTGGGGTGAGGAATGCGGCTGATGCCCGGCTACGGTTCCGTAACCTACGGCCTCGTAAGTATGTCAGCGAGCAGCCTCGCGGCAAGAGGGCTGTGGACGCCCCGGCGAGCCGGACAACCGGACACCTATCCTGTGTGCGTGTCGTCGGACAGCGCGGTCCGTTCTGTGACTTCTGGGAATGACACCCAGACCCCTTTGCCAGTCGTGCCAACACTGCAAGGAGCCGCACCTGTGAGCAGTGCCGACCTGAACTCCACCCCGACCGCCAGCCCCGAGCTGCGCGCCGACATCCGCCGCCTCGGTGATCTGCTGGGCGAGACCCTCGTACGCCAGGAGGGCCCCGAACTCCTCGAACTGGTCGAGCGCGTCCGCGCCCTCACCCGCGAGGACGGCGAAGCAGCAGCCGAGCTGCTCGGAGACACCGGCCTGGAGACCGCAGCCAAGCTGGTGCGTGCCTTCTCCACCTACTTCCACCTGGCGAACGTCACCGAGCAGGTGCACCGTGGCCGCGAGATGCGCGCCGTGCGGGCCGCCGAGGGCGGGCTCCTCGCCCGCACCGCCGACCGGCTCAAGGACGCCGACCCCGACCACCTGCGCGAGACCGTACGCAACCTCAACGTACGGCCCGTCTTCACCGCGCACCCCACCGAAGCCGCACGGCGCTCCGTACTCAACAAGCTGCGCCGCATCGCCGAGCTTCTGGAAACCCCCGTCATCGAGGCCGACCGGCGCCGCCACGACCTGCGGCTCGCCGAAAGCATCGACCTCATCTGGCAGACCGACGAACTGCGCGTCGTACGGCCCGAACCCGCGGACGAAGCGCGCAACGCGATCTACTACCTTGACGAACTCCACGCAGGCGCCGTCGGCGACGTCCTGGAGGACCTCGCGGCCGAACTCGAACGCGTCGGCGTCGAACTGCCCGCCGGCACCCGCCCCCTGAGCTTCGGCACCTGGATCGGCGGCGACCGCGACGGCAACCCCAACGTCACCCCCGCCGTCACCTGGGACGTGCTGATCCTCCAGCACGAACACGGCATCACCGACGCCATCGACCTCGTCGACTACCTCCGCGGCCTGCTCTCCAACTCCATCCGCTACACCGGCGCCACCCAGGAACTCCTCGACTCCCTCCAGCTCGACCTGGAACGCCTCCCCGAGATCAGCCCCCGCTACAAGCGCCTCAACTCCGAAGAGCCCTACCGGCTCAAGGCCACCTGCATCCGGCAGAAGCTCGTCAACACCCGCGAACGCCTCGCCAAGGGCACCCCGCACCGCGTCGGCCGCGACTACCTCGGCACCGCCGAACTCCTCAGCGACCTCACCCTCATCCAGGCCTCGCTCCGCGACCACCGCGGCGGACTCTTCGCCGACGGCCGGATGGACCGCACCATCCGCACCCTCGCCGCGTTCGGCCTCCAGCTCGCCACCATGGACGTACGCGAACACGCCGACGCCCACCACCACGCCCTCGGCCAGCTCTTCGACCGGCTCGGCGAAGAATCCTGGCGCTACGCCGACATGCCCCGCGAATACCGGCAGAAGCTCCTCGCCAAGGAGCTCAGGTCCCGGCGCCCACTCGCCCCCAGCCCCGCCCCGCTCGACGCGGCAGGCGAGAAGACACTCGGCGTCTTCCACACCATCAAGCAGGCCTTCGAACGCTTCGGCCCCGAAGTCATCGAGTCCTACATCATCTCGATGTGCCAGGGCGCCGACGACGTCTTCGCCGCCGCCGTACTCGCCCGCGAAGCCGGACTCATCGACCTGCACGGCGGCTGGGCCAAGATCGGCATCGTGCCGCTCCTGGAAACCACCGACGAACTGCGCGCAGCCGACGTCATCCTCGACGAAATGCTCGCCGACCCCTCCTACCGGCGCCTCGTCTCCCTGCGCGGCGACGTCCAGGAGGTCATGCTCGGCTACTCCGACTCCTCCAAGTTCGGCGGCATCACCACCAGCCAGTGGGAGATCCACCGCGCCCAGCGCCGGCTGCGCGACGTCGCCCACCGCTACGGCGTACGGCTGCGGCTCTTCCACGGCCGCGGCGGCACTGTCGGCCGCGGCGGCGGCCCCTCCCACGACGCGATCCTCGCCCAGCCCTGGGGCACCCTCGAAGGCGAGATCAAGGTCACCGAACAGGGCGAGGTCATCTCCGACAAGTACCTCGTGCCGTCCCTTGCCCGCGAGAACCTCGAACTGACCGTCGCCGCCACCCTCCAGGCATCCGCCCTGCACACCGCGCCCCGCCAGTCCGACGAATCACTCGCCCGCTGGGACGCCGCCATGGACGTCGTCTCCGACGCCGCGCACGCCGCGTACCGCAAGCTGGTCGAGGACCCGGACCTGCCGACGTACTTCCTCGCCTCCACGCCGGTCGACCAGCTCGCCGATATGCACCTCGGCTCCCGGCCCTCCCGTCGCCCGGGATCGGGCGTCTCGCTCGACGGCCTCCGCGCCATCCCCTGGGTCTTCGGCTGGACCCAGTCCCGGCAGATCGTGCCCGGCTGGTACGGCGTCGGCTCCGGCCTCAAGGCGCTGCGCGAGACCGGACTCGACACCGTCCTGGATGAAATGCACGAAAAGTGGCACTTCTTCCGGAACTTCATCTCCAACGTCGAGATGACCCTCGCCAAGACCGACCTGCGGATCGCCAAGCACTACGTCGACACCCTCGTGCCCGACGAACTCAAGCACGTCTACGCCGACATCGAGGCCGAACACGAACTGACCGTCCGGGAAGTACTGCGCATCACCGGCGGCCAGAAGCTGCTCGACTCACACCCGGTGCTCCAGCAGACCTTCGGTATCCGCGACGCCTACCTGGACCCGATCTCCTACCTCCAGGTCTCCCTGCTCGCCCGCCAGCGGGCAGCGGCCGAACGCGGCGAGGAGGCGGACCCGACACTCGCACGGGCCCTGCTGCTCACCGTGAACGGCGTCGCGGCGGGGCTCCGCAACACGGGGTGACCTCCGGCCGGGACCGGGGGGCCCGGGCGCGCACGTCGCGCCGGGCCCCCCGGTCCCGGGGACTGCTCACAGCGCGACGAACGCCGCCACCAGCAGCCCCGCGCCCGCCGCCCCCACCGCCCACGCCGTACGTGTCATCCGCAGCCCGCCCCCGATCACCAGCGCCGCCAGCAGCAGCGCGCCGCCCAGCGGCACCCACGCGTGCAGCCCCCCGGCCCAGCCCGTCCTGATCGCCTCATGGCTGCCCGGACGGACCACCACCGGCAGCCGCTCGCCCTTCTCCGCCGCCGTCGACTTGTCGATGACCAGCCCGCTGTGCGCAGCCGAACCGGCCGCCGGCACAAACGGCCCCGAACACGTGTCACCCGCACACGAGGCCACCGTCAGAGTCCCGTGGTCACGGCCCTTCGCAAGAATCACATGCTGCGCCGTCCCCCACGACGACCAGAAACCGGCCACCAGGATCAGCACCGCGACACAGCCCATCGCTGCCCGGCACGCGTACAGCAGGACGCCACGACTCCGCTTCATGGGGCGCGATCCTTGGCCATAGGACCACGCCAGGTCAACCCATCAGGGAACCCGGCAGCACCAGCCGCACAAGGAGCAGCCTCAGGAGTTGTACGTGGTCTGCGCCCGGTCGAGGCCCTCGATGATCAGCGCCTCCACCGCGTCCGCCGCCCGGTCCACGAAGTACCCCAGCTCCTTGCGCTCGGCCGACGAGAAATCCTTCAGCACGAAGTCGGCGACCTGCATCCGGCCCGGCGGACGGCCGATACCGAACCGGACCCGGTGGTAGTCCGGACCCAGCGACTTGGTCATCGACTTCAGACCGTTGTGGCCGTTGTCCCCGCCACCCAGCTTGAGCCGCAGCGTCCCGTAATCGATGTCCAGCTCGTCATGGACGGCGACGATGTTCGCCGTCCCCACCTTGTAGAAATCGCGCAGCGCCGTGACCGGGCCACCCGAGAGATTCATGTACGACATCGGCTTGGCCAGCACCACCCGCCGGCCGGCCGGCCCCGGCGGCCCCAGCCGGCCCTCCACGACCTGGGCGCGGGCCTTGTGCGCCTTGAACCGGCCCCCGATGCGCTCGGCGAGCAGATCGGCCACCATGAAGCCCACGTTGTGGCGGTTGGCCGCATAGTCGGGGCCTGGATTGCCGAGGCCCACGACGAGCCAGGGAGCGGTCGGGTCGGGCGTCGTCATCTGCACGTCTCCATCTGCACGTGTCCGGCCACCTGTTGAGCCGGCAGGCCGGTGAAGCCGGTGAACAGCCAGCCGCCGCCCGCACCTTGCGGCACGGACGGCGGTTTCGGACACACTCCGGGACTCACTCCGGGAACTCCGGGACAACAGGACCCCGGGCCGCCGGAACAGTCGGCGGAATCAGCGCGAGGCTCAGGCCTCGGCGCCCTCGGCCGCCTCGGCGGTCTCCGCAGCCGGCTCCTCGGCCTGCGCGGACACGACCTGGATGACCACCGCGTCCTCGTCGGTCGCGAGAGTCGTGCCGGACGGCAGCGGAACATCCTTGGCCAGGATCGAGTCGCCCGCGTCCATGCCCGCGACCGAGACGGTGACCGACTCGGGGATGTGGGTGGCCTCGGCCTCGACGGTCAGGGTGTTCAGCACGTACTCCAGCAGGTTGGCGCCCGGCGCCAGGTCGCCCTCGGCGTGCACCGAGACCTCGACCGTGACCTTCTCGCCCAGCTTGACCGCGAGCAGGTCGACGTGGGTCAGGTTGCGCTTGATGGCGTCACGCTGGATCGCCTTCGGGATGACCAGCTCGGTGCGGCCCTCGATGTCCAGACGGAGCAGCGCGTTGGCGGTCTTGAGCGCCATCATGAGCTCGTGGCCCGGGAGGGTGATGTGCACGGTGTCGGCGCCGTGGCCGTAGATGACCGCGGGAACCTTGTTCTCGCGACGGATCTGGCGGGCAGCGCCCTTGCCGAACTCGGTACGGACTTCAGCGGTGAGCTTGACCTCAGCCATGTGGCACTCCTCGGAGGTGACGAAAACGGATGGGTCACCCGGCCACGTATCGCGGCCTGCTACGAAGAGCGCGTCGATAACGGAGTCCCGTACCCATGAGTACGGCCTCCCTCGCCGAGCAACTCCGTGAGTCTACCCGGCGGGGAGGCCGTCCCAGAAATCGATCTTCAGGCCGCTGTTACGCCTGCTCCTCGAAGAGGCTGGTGACCGAGCCGTCCTCGAAGACCTCACGCACCGCGCGGGCGATCGTCGGCGCCATCGAGAGCACCGTGATCTTGTCGAGCTCCAGGTTGTCCGGGTCCGGCAGCGTGTTCGTGAAGACGAACTCGCTCACCTTGGAGTTCTTCAGACGGTCCGCGGCCGGGCCGGAGAGCACACCGTGCGTCGCCGTCACGATGACGTCCTCGGCGCCGTTCGCGAACAGCGCGTCCGCGGCGGCACAGATCGTGCCACCGGTGTCGATCATGTCGTCGACCAGGACACAGACGCGGCCCTTCACCTCACCCACGACCTCGTGCACGGTGACCTGGTTGGCGACGTCCTTGTCACGGCGCTTGTGCACGATGGCCAGCGGCGCACCCAGCCGGTCGCACCAGCGGTCGGCCACACGCACCCGGCCGGCGTCCGGGGAGACGATGGTCAGCTTCGAACGGTCCACCTTGGCGCCCACGTAGTCCGCCAGTATCGGCAGCGCGAACAGGTGGTCCACCGGGCCGTCGAAGAAGCCCTGGATCTGGTCCGTGTGCAGATCGACCGTGAGGATACGGTCCGCACCCGCGGTCTTCATCAGGTCCGCGATCAGCCGGGCCGAGATCGGCTCACGGCCGCGGTGCTTCTTGTCCTGCCGCGCGTAACCGTAGAACGGCACGATCACGGTGATGCTCCTGGCCGAGGCCCGCTTCAGAGCGTCGATCATGATCAGCTGTTCCATGATCCACTGGTTGATGGGAGCCGTGTGGCTCTGCATCAGGAAGCAGTCGGCGCCACGGGCCGACTCCTGGAAGCGGACGTAGATCTCGCCGTTCGCGAAGTCGAAAGCCTTAGTCGGCACCAGGTCGACCCCCAGCTGGGACGCGACCTCCTCGGCCAGCTCGGGGTGGGCGCGGCCGGAGAAGAGCATCAGCTTCTTCTCGCCGGTCGTCTTGATCCCGGTCACAGCACAGTCTCCTCAGACGTGTTGATCGCTGCTGGGCGAGCCAGCCGGCGGTATGTACGGGGGCGTATCCCGGAGTCCCGGCCCGTAAGCCGAGCATGCGTCTATCACGGTACGCGCAGATGAACGCACGTGTTTCCGGTCAGCTTTCGTCACGGGGCTGATCAGAGGCGGCCTGAGCGGCCCGCGCGGCAGCACTTCCCGGCCGCTTCCTGGCCACCCAACCGTCGATATTCCTTTGCTGGCCCCGGGCGACGGCCAGCGCACCGGCCGGCACGCTCTTCGTGATCACGGAGCCCGCAGCGGTGTAGACACCGTCCCCGACCGTGATGGGAGCCACAAACATGTTGTCCGAACCGGTCCGGCAGTGCGACCCGATCGTTGTGTGGTGTTTGTCCTGTCCGTCATAGTTCACGAAGACACTCGCCGCACCGATGTTGCTGAACTCACCGATCGTCGCGTCACCGACATACGACAGATGCGGCACCTTCGAACCCTCGCCGATCGTGGCGTTCTTCGTCTCCACATACGTCCCGATCTTGCCCCGCGTACCGAGCCGCGTACCGGGCCGCAGATAGGCGTACGGGCCCACCGTCGCGCGCTCCCCGACCTCCGCACCGTCCGCCACCGTGTTGTCCACCCGGGCATACGCACCCACCACGGTGTCCTTCAGCCGCGAGTTGGGCCCGACCTCCGCACCCTCCGCGAGATGCGTCGTACCCAGCAGCTGCGTACCGGGATGGATCACCGAATCCGGCTCGAACGTCACCAGCACATCGACGAAAACCGACGCGGGATCGATCACACTCACACCGGCGAGCATCGCCCGCTCAAGCAGCCGGGCATTGAGCAGCGCACGCGCCTGCGCCAGCTGCACCCGGTTGTTGATCCCGACGATCTCCCGGTGGTCACCGGCCACCGACGCCCCGACCCGGTGACCGGCCGTCCGCAGGATGCCGAGCACATCGGTCAGATACTCCTCGCCCTGGCTGTTGTCGGTGCGCACCTTGCCCAGGGCCTCCGCCAGCAGCCGCCCGTCGAAGGCGAACACCCCCGAGTTGATCTCCCGGATCGCCAACTCCGCCTCGGAAGCGTCCTTGTGCTCGACGATCGAGATCACCGCGCCGGTGGCGTGGTCGCGCACGATCCGCCCGTACCCGGTGGCGTCGGGGACCTCCGCGGTCAGCACGGTGACGGCGTTGCCGTCGGTGGTGTGCGTGGCGGCGAGCGCCGCCAGGGTCGCCCCGGTGAGCAGCGGGGTGTCGCCGCAGACGACGAGAACGGTGCCTTCGGGGGACGCGCCCAGCTCTTCGAGGGCGGTACGGACGGCGTGCCCGGTGCCGTTCTGTTCGAGCTGCACGGCGGTCCGTACGTTCGCGTCGGTCTCGGCGAGATGCGCCTGGACCTTCTCGCGCTCGTGCCCGACGACCACGACGAGCTGCTCCGGCTCCAGCTCACGGGAGGCGGCGACGACATGCCCGACGAGCGAGCGCCCGCTGACCTCGTGCAGGACCTTCGGCGTGGCCGACTTCATCCGGGTGCCCGCACCGGCCGCGAGCACGACGACGGCGGCGACCGAGGGAGCCTCTCCCCCTGTTCGCGCGGATCCGAGACCTTGGGGGGGATTGGCGCTCACGGTGGTGCCCTTCGGGTGCGGGTGGGTGGATATCCGCAGAATACCGGGGGGCCGGGGGGTGGAAATGGGGGCGGGGCTTGACCAGGTAGGTCAAGCCCCGCGTTGCCGCTCCCCCACCAGGATTTGAACCTGGACATACGAGACCAAAACTCGCAGTGCTGCCTGATTACACCATGGGGGAATATATCGAGCTAAACCGGACATCGGGTCGGGTCGCTCAATTGCCATCCAACACTATGCCGTACCACCAGCCCTCGATGCGACGGTATAGGTCAGCGCTTTGGTTCACGCGGACCATCAGGCGGCCCTGATAATGCTCACCGATGTTCTTGCGGTTGGTCAGCGGGTTGTGCTTCTTGATGCTCGTCTTGCCGAACGAGCCGATCCCGCCCACCACATCGGCCCAGTACCGCTCGGCTGCGGAGGTGTCGGCCGTCTCGTGAATGTGTACGTGGAACTTCAGGTTGTCCGGATCGACTTTCAGCAGGCGCAGCCACGCGAGGAAGACCTTGATCATGTGGGGGTCGCTGTTGATGAAGACCACCCGCTCCTGGGGTCGATGAGGCTTGCTCTTGGTCCCTTCTGCCCAGTAGAGCGCGGTCCCCACAATCATTAGCTCCCGTTCGGACAGGGTGCCGATTTCCTCCGTGGCGGCTCGCTTGGTCCGCCGGCGCTCCACCTCGCGCCGCTGGAGCGTGACCTCCCAGCCGCGCTTCGCGATCGCCGACGCGTCCTCGCGGGTGCGTCGCGGTGGCTTCGGCAGATCCCGTACCCACAGCGAGATCGAACTCTTCGAGCACCCCAGCTCCACCTGTATCTGGTCGTACGTCATGCCCTGCCGTCGGAGTTCGCGGGCCTCTGCCCGCAGGTCGTCCTTCGCGTTCGGGCGCCTGGTCCAGTCAGGGGCGGGCTCGCCGTCCAGCAGGCGGTTCAGGATGTCGTTGTTGTCGACGAAGAGCCGGTCGCGGATCTGGCGGCGGCTGAGCCCCTCGCGGCGCAGCGCGATGGCCTGTTCGCGCAGTCCTTCGAAGTCGGAGTACTTGCTGTTTTTGTTGCGGATACCGGTCACAGAATCAGCATCGTCCGGAATGCGGACGTCTGGTTCGAATGTCTGCTCGATTCACTGGATCGAGTGATCCGGGCGTATTGCGCGTAACCTCCCACATCGAAATTCGTGGGGCAGGGGGTGCGCCCGCCCGTACGCTGGTTGCCATGACCGCAACGGGGGCGCACGACGCCACGGCCACGGGGCTGACCGCCCGTGGCTGGTGGTGGTGGGAACGGCGGCGCAGTGCCGTGCTGGATGTGGGGCTGGGTGTTGTCTCGGCTCTTGAGTGTGCGTTGGAGGGTGTCGATTTCTCCGGGCAGGCCGGGCTTCCCGTGCCGTTCGGGGTGGTGTTCGGGCTGTTGGCCGGATTCGTACTGGTGCTTCGGCGGCGGTGGCCGATCGCGGTGGTGCTGGTGTCGATCGCCACCACGCCCGCCCAGATGGGTTTCCTGATGGGCATCGTCGGGCTCTACACGCTCGCCGCGTCCGATGTGCCGCGTCGGCTGACCGGTGCGCTGACGGTGATGGCGACGCTCGGCACGCTCATCGTGACGTTCGTGCGGCTGCGGCACGGCATGGGGGCCGAGGACGGCAGTCCGGGATCGCAGTTCGTCGTGCTCGGATCCGTCTTCATGTCGCTGGGGCTGACGGCCCCGCCCGTGCTGCTGGGGCTGTACACCGGGGCGCGCCGCCGGCTCATGGAGAGTCTGCGGGAGCGGGCGGACAGTCTGGAGCGTGAGCTGTCGCTGCTGGCGGACCGGGCCGAGGAGCGGGCCGAGTGGGCGCGTACGGAGGAGCGGACGCGGATCGCGCGGGAGATGCACGATGTGGTCGCGCACCGGGTGAGTCTGATGGTGGTGCATGCGGCGGCTCTGCAGGCGGTGGCGTTGAAGGATCCGGCGAAGGCGTCGAAGAACGCGGCGCTGGTGGGGGACATGGGGCGGCAGGCGCTGACCGAGTTGCGGGAGATGCTCGGGGTGCTGCGTTCCGGTGAGCCGGTGAGGGCTCCGGCGGCGGTGCCGCTGGCGGCGGTCGGGGTGGCTGCTGCGGCGGCTGCTGCGGCAGCGGTGGAGGACGGGCCGTGCCTGGATGAGCTGGATGTGCTCGTGGGGCAGTCGCGGGCGGCGGGGATGGTGGTGGAGCTGCTGGTGGAGGGTGTGGCCGGACCGTACGACGCGCTGGTGGAGCAGACGGCGTACCGGGTGGTGCAGGAGGCGCTGACGAATGTGCACAAGCACGCTGCCGGGGCGAAGACCCGGGTGCGGCTGGCGCATCGGACAGCCGAGGTCGCTCTGCAGATCGAGAACGGTCCTTCGGACGCGGGTGCGGCCGATGCGGGGCTGCCCAGCGGGGGGAACGGGCTGCTGGGGATGCGGGAGCGGGTGACCGCGCTGGGCGGGGTGTTCGTGTCGGGGCCCACGGAGGCCGGGGGGTTCCGGGTGTCGGCGGTGTTGCCGGAGCAGCGGCCGGCCGGACAGAGCTGAGCTGACCGGACCTCACCGGACCTGACCTGACCTGACGGGGGCCCTCTGTCGCCGCTTCCGTTACCCCGAGCCCAGTCTGACTGCCTGGAGTCCGGTGATGAGGGTGACGAGGCCCTGGTCGATGTCGTGGCCGAGGTACCAGTCGCCGGTGTGGTCGATGCTGTAGATGCGGCCTTCGGAGTCGATGGCGAGCAGTGCCCGGCCGTCTCCTTCGTCGCCGAGCGGGGCGATCTCGGTGTCGAGTGCGCGGCCCAGGTCGGCGAGGGTGCGGGCGAGGTGCAGGCCGCTGAGCGGGTCGATCAGGACCGGGGCGGGTGCTGTCTGGCGGCCGGGTGCGGGGCCGGTGATGCGCAGTCCGCCGAATTCGGCCCAGGCTTCGACGGCCGCGGGGAAGACCGCGTGCTGGTGGCCGGCGGGTGAGACGTGGGCGCGCAGGGTGTCGGCCCACTGTTCGGCGCCCCGGATGTCCCAGCGGCCGGGCAGCCAGCCCGCTTCGCGCAGCGCGGCGTCCACGGTGTCGGGGAAGCGGGTGCTGGGGACGGCGGGTGCGTCCGGCGCGTCCTGCGGGTGCGGCGGCATCGGCGGTGGTTCAGCCCTTCTCGGTGGTGGGGTCGACTGCGCGTACGCCGAAGTGGGCGAGCATCGCCGTACAGGAGCGGCAGGGCGGTGCGTAGCTGCCGTGGAGGGGGTCGCCGTCCTCGCGGATGTGGCGGGCGGTGACTTTGGCGTGTTTGAGGGTGCGGCGGGCTTCGCCGTTGGTGAGGGGTTTGCGGGAGGCCCGTTTGGAGCGGGTGCCTTCTACGGCGGTGAGGTGGCGGGAGAGCAGGATCGCTTCGGGGCAGCGTCCGGTGAATCGTTCGCGCTGGCCGCTGGTGAGGGTGGTGAGGAAGTCGTGGACCAGCGGGTGGAGTGTGGGGGGCTGGTCGGCCTTGCCCGCGGTGGAGGTGAGGGTGTCGGCGCCGCGGACGGAGAGTGCCGCGGCGACTGTGGGGAGGATGCCGTCTCTGCGGTGGAGGAGTTCGGGCGGGCGGGTTTCCGTACTGCTCCAGCGCAGACGTGGGTCGCCGGCCGGCCCGGTCTGCGGTGACGGCGCTCCGGTCTGCGGTGACGGCACTGTGTGTGGTGTGTGCGGTGTCTGTGCGGTGTGCATGGTTGTGCTGCCCCTCCCACCCCCGCGGCGGCTGCCGCCGGTGTTGCGCCCCCGTGTTGCGGGGTCAGCCTGCCAAATGGGGCGCCGGGTGGGGAAGCTGGGGCCTGTGATCGGCGTGGTGTGTCGGCTGCGGGTCACTCGAACGTGACCGTCCGTTACGTCGGTGCGCGGGGTGCCCGACAGTGCGGTGACGGGGCGGGACCGCCTCTTGCACCACCGCATAGGCTGTCGTTCCACGCCATTCGCAGCAGGGGGCAACCGCCATGACGACAGGTCGGCTCGGGCAGCAAGCCGCGCCACCGAACGCGGCTTATGCCGGGCAGCTCGTGAGCTTCCCGGACCCGGTCCGGGCCGCGCGCCACCCCCGTGGGGTGCGGGTGGACGGGAACGGCTTCCCGGATTTCTCGCCGTACGCGCGCGCGGCCGCGGAGATCGCGGAACCCCCGGAGGGGTTCGGCGTCGACGAGTTGCGGCTGACGGACTATGTGTCGGCCAATGCCGCGCTGGCGGCCTCGGGGCACGAGCTGTGGGACACGATCCCGGCCGTTGCCACGCCGCACGGCTGGACCTGGCACCACGTGCCCGGTGCGCGCCGTCTGGAACTCGTACCGGTCGAGGTCAAGGCGCTGTTGCGGCATCACGGCGGGCTGGCGACGGCGGCCGTCGACCAGAACAAGCGGGGTACGCGTCCGCTGCAGGACACCCGGCCGGTCCATTTCGGGCTGCCCAGGGGTGCGGTGGCGGTCGGCGAGCAGCTGGTTCTGGCCGCTGAGGAGGATCTCGGGTACCGGCTGCCTGCCGCGTACCGGTCGTTCCTGAAGGCGGCGGGCGGCTGTGCGCCGGTCGGGACCGCGCTGGACGCGGAGTTGGGCCTGCTGGTGGACCAGCCGTTCTTCACGGTGCGCGACGAGGCCGCTGTCAATGACCTGGTGTACGTGAACAAGTGTCTGCGGGACCATCTGACGAAGGACTATCTGGGCGTGGGTTTCGTCCAGGGCGGGATCGTCGCCGTGAAGGTGAAGGGCGGCGCTGTCGGCACGGTCTGGTTCTGTGCGTACGACGATGCCAGGGACCAGGACGCGTGGCCGCCGGCGGAGCGGGTGGAGCGGTTGCTGCTGCCGTGCGGTGAGGATTTCGATGCGTTCCTGGAGCGGCTCGCGGGGAATCCGCCGGAGCTGGAGACAGTGGCGAACCTGATGGTGGACGGCGGCTTCGCGCAGGCCGTCCCGGTCTCGGCCGAGGGGTGAAGAGCCGATGGTGACCTTTGCGCAGGCGCAGGAGCGCGCGGAAGAGTGGGTCAACGGGGACGTGGCCGCGTATCAGCACCGTGAGGTGCGGGTACGGGAGTTCGACCTCGGTTTCGTGGTGTGGGCGGAGGACCGCGCGGAGGGCCCTTCGGGTGGTGGCGGCCGTCAGAGGCTGGTGATCGCGCGGGACGGCGGTGAGGCGACGCTGTGGCCCGGGCTGCCGGTCGGCGAGGTGGTGCGGCGGTACGAGGAGGAGTACGGGGTGACGGGCGATGCGCCTGCGGCGCCGGAGCCGCCGCAGCGGATCGATCTGAACCAGACGTCGTTCCTGCTGACTCCGCCGGAGTGGCTGCAGGACGCGGCGGACAAGCTGGGGATTCCTGACCGGCGGTCGGGGTCCGGGGCTGGATCCGGGGATGGTGCGGGTGCTGGTGCGCCTGCTGCGGGGGGCAGTTGGGGTACGTCGGGTGGGAGCCCGTCGGCCGGCGGCGGTGCGTCGCCTTCCTGGCCGGGAGCAGGCGCGGGCGTGGGCGCGGGTGCGTCGGCAGGGTCCGACGTGTCCGGTGGTTCCAGTGCGTCCGGTGGTGCCGGCGGGGGCCATGCGCCCGCAGCCGGTGCGGGCGTCCCGGCGGACGGGACCCCGTGGGCCGGGACCGACACCAATGCGGCGCCGGGTGGTCCGGACGGTTCGGTTCCGCTGCCCGGGACCGTGTTCGCGCCGCCGCTGGCCGGTTCGGACGACGAGGGTGCCCCGCCGCCCGGTGTGGCGCCCGAGGCCAAGACGGCGCTGATGTCCGGTGGCAGCGGGCTGCCGAGGACGACCATCGCGCCCGCGCTGAGCGGACCCCAGCAGCAGCCCCAGCCGCCGCAGCAGCCCCAGCCGCCGCAGCAGCCTCAGCCGCCGCAGTTCCCGCAGCCCTCGCCGCTGCCTCAGCAGCCGTCGATGGGGGGTCAGCAGCCGCCGCAGTCGTTGCCGCAGCCCCCGTCGCAGACGCCGCCGGGTCCGGGTGCGCCTCTGCCGCCCGCCGCCGGTCAGGTTCCGGGCCAGGGCCCCGCTGCCGGCCCCGGTGCCGGTGACATCGCCGACGCCGCGACCAGCAAGGCCACCGCGCCCCCGCGGTCGGCGCGAGGCAGTGGTGTGACCACGCCGCCCCCGCCCGGCGCCCCGGGCACCCCGGGTGCGCGGCCCGATGCTGCTCCGCCGCTGCCGCCGGGTGTTCCGGCCGGTGGTTACGTACGTACGCAGCTGGTCTCGCACCTCGGCCCCGAGGGCCCGCAGCCGCCCGGACCGCCCGGTGCGTCCGGTGCCCCGGGTGCGCCGCAGACTCCCGGTCAGCAGCCGCCCGGTCAGCCCGGCGTGCCGCAGCCGCCCGTGCCGCCGACGCCTCCGCCGCCCGGCGGAAGTACCGGTGGGGGCTCCGGTGGCGATGTGCACCAGGCGGCGACGATGCTGGCGGGTCCGAGTCTGGGCGGCCAGGGCAGTCTCGGTGGTCGCGGTCCCGGGGGCCAGGGCGGTCTCGGCGGTGCCAGGCCTGCCGGTCCGCCCGGTGCGCCGCAGCCGCCGGGTCCGCCCGGTGTGCCCGGTGCGGGTGTGCCGCAGCCGCCCGGTCCGCCGGGCCGGCCCGGTCAGGCCGCTCCGCCGACGCCTCCGCCGCCCGGTGGGAGCATCGGTGGCGATGTGCACCACGCGGCCACCATGCTGGCCGGCCCCGGGGGCACGCCGCCGCCCGGCCGGATTCCGCCTCCCGGTCCTGCGCAGCCGCCCGGTCCCGTGCCGCCGCCGCAGGGTGCCGCGTACGGGTATCCGCAGCAGCCCCCCGGTGGGCTGCCGACGGTGGGCCCCGGCTATCAGGCCGTGCTGCGCTACCGCGCGCAGGACGGTTCGGAGCAGCAGCTCATCCGCCGTTCCGCGCCCGGCACCCCGCACCCCGAGTGGCAGATGCTGCACGAGCTGCGGGCCATGAACGTGCCGCCGCAGCAGGTCATCGAGCTGCACACGGAGCTGGAGTCGTGCGAGCTGCCGGGTGGGTACTGTGCGCGGATGATCCGGGAGACCTGGCCGCAGGTCCGGATCACCAGCGTCGCCCCGTACGGCAAGGATCACGCCAGCCGCCAGCAGGGGATGCAGCATCTGCTGACCCATCAGGGCGAGTTGCACCAGGTCGCGGACGGTCCGGCGCGGCCGGCGCCGGTGCGGGCCCCGCTGCCGGCGGTGCAGCCGGCGCCGCCGGTCCCGCCGCAGGGTGTCGCGCACGAACTGGCGCAGGCCTTCGGGCCGCAGGGCGTCTTCCGTTTCGACCAGCGGGCCGTGTCCCGCCAGGGTGTGCCGGAGGCCGTGGCGCAGACGCTGGTGTGGGCGGGGCTGCCGGTCGATTTCGGCCCGTTCTTCTGGGCGCAGGCGGTGCCGGGCCAGCCGGTGCCGACGCTGGCCGAGCTGGCCGCGCAGCGCCAGGTGCAGCCCGCGTCCGACGCGGGGTCGTATCTGGTGATGGGCTCCGACTTCGGGCGGGCGATCTGTGTGCAGTACGGCACGGCGAACATCGTGGCCGTGCCGGTGGAGGCGGGTCCTGGCGGCCGTCCGGTGGCGCCGCAGTTCGTGAACTCCGGGCTGCCCGAGTTCGTACGGTCGCTGGCGCTGCTGGGCCGGATGTGGCGGCTGCGCTTCGGCCTCACCCCGGAGCAGGCCGGCCGGTGGACGGTCGACTTCCAGGCGCAGTTGCTGATGCTGGATCCGGCGGCGCTCGGTTCGCCGGAGAGCTGGTGGTCGGTCCTGCTGGAGCAGATGTGGGACGGGCTGCTCTGACGTAATCCCTGGCACGGCCCCCGCACGCCGGAGGAGGCGCCCGACCGCGAGCCGCGGCCGGGCGCCTCTGCTGTGTGTGCGCACGCGTGGGGTTGCCCGGGGGTCCGTCCGTACGTCAGGTCTGTCCGTACACCAGGTCCGTCCTTACGCCGGGGTCTGTCCGTACGGCGCGGTTTGTCCGTACGCGCGGACCGTCCGTACGCGCGGTCCATGGGGTCCGAAATCAGCCGTCCCGGACGGCGATGCCGACTTCCTGCGCCGAGTGACGCATCCTGGGTGGATGGGATGGGCGGAGTGTCGCGGTATGGGCACTTCGCGATGATCTACCAAGATGTGCGCCGGGACGCGTGGGGCGGCCCGTCGCACGTCGTGTGGGAAGAGGGGCTTGAAGGATGAGTTCAGCAGCGGTGTCACCTCATGGCTTCACGGGCGTGCGGGGTCGTGGGTACCGGCCCGAGCAGGTCGACCGGTTCGTCGCGGAACTCTCGGACGACCGCGACGGTGCCTGGGAGCGCGCGGCGCGGCTGACCGTCCTCACCAAGGAGATGGAGGCCACGTCCGCCGCGCTGGCCGAGCAGGTGGCCGGGCTCGCCCCGCAGACGTACGAGACGTTGGGGGAGCGGGCCCGGACGCTGATCACGCTGGTCACTGAGGAGGCTGCCGGGCTGCGCGGCGAGGCGCTGGCGGTGGCCCAGCAGCTCCATGACGAGGCGGGCGTGGTGGAACGGGGGCTGCGGGACGCGGCGCGGGCGGACGCGGACGCGGCGCTGGCCGCGGCCGAGGCGCACGCCCAGCAGGTGCTGGCGGCCGCGCAGGGCACGTCCGACGAGCTGCGGATCGGTTCGCGCAAGGACGCGAAGCAGTGGCGCGGTGAGGCGCTGGGCGTGCTGCGGGAGATGCGGGAGCGCACGGCGGCTGCGCTGGCGGAGCTGGAGAAGGAGCACGGCGAGCGCGCCGATGCGGCTGAGCGTGAACTGGCCGCCAGGGAGGCCGACTTCGATGCCCGTCATGCGGATCTGATCGCCCGGGCCGAGGCCCGTCTGGCGGAGGCGCGGCGGGCGCTGTCGGTGACGGAGGAGTCGGCGCGGCACGGCCAGGAGGATGCGGAGGCGCAGGCGGCGGAGCTGGTTGCGCACGCCCGGGCCCGCGCGGAGCGCACAGCACGGGAGGCGGATCGGGTCCTGCGCGAGAACGGCGAGGCGCAGGACGAGCTGCGGGCGCACATGTCCCATGTGAGGAGCAGCCTGGCCTCACTGACGGGAAGGGCCCCGGCGACAGAGGGCAGCTGACCGACGGACGGCCCTGCCCTCCCGCCGCGACAGAGGGCAGGGCGGCAGACGCGGCCGGTCAGGGGCGGGTGAAGAGTTCGTCGGCCACGCCGGCCGTCCAGGCCCGGTCCAGCCGGCCGGCGAGCGTGGTGAGGTCCGTGCAGGCGGTGACGCGGGCCCGTGCCGCGGGGGAGACGGCGAGGCCGCGCCGTTCAAGCACCATCAGTACCGCCCCTGCCTGCGCCTCCGCGCGGCCTTCTTCGCGTCCCTCTTCCAGTCCTTCTTCGCGCCCTTCTTCGCGGCCTTCCTCGCGGACCTGCTGCGCGCGGCGAGTCCTGCCCGTCCCCGGGTTGACGTCACCACGTCCCCACCCCCGCAGACGCGTTCCCCGTACACCTTTTCCGGCCGGGTGGCCGCCTCTTGCGTCTCCAGCGGTGTCAGGGTTCAGCCTTCCCTGAGACGCCGTGTTCCCAGGGGTGGAAACCCCCTAGGGGCCGACCCCTGCTTACGGCCGGGGCGCGTTCGTCCGGCCGGAGGAGGTGGCGAGGTGGGCTGGTCCTTAGCGTTTGTTTATGGCCGCCCGCAGTGGTGGGGGTGGGGAAAACCCCAGGGCGGATGCGGCTACGTGCACCAGTGTGCCGCGCACTCCGGATCGACAGACTTCAACCATGCCTGCTGACAAGCAAGGCAAGACCGACATAGGAGACTTACCGTGACAACGGCTGTGACCATTCCCAGGCACGGGGGTACTGGAGGGCGTACGGCCGTTGCCGTGCGAGCGCGGCAGGTCGTCAAGGCGTACGGATCGGGCGAGACCCGGGTCGTCGCGCTCGACCACGTCGATGTGGACATCGCCCGCGGCCAGTTCACCGCGATCATGGGCCCTTCGGGCTCCGGCAAGTCGACGCTGATGCACTGCCTCGCCGGCCTCGACACCGTGAGCAGCGGCCAGATCTATCTGGACGAGACCGAGATCACCGGGCTCAAGGACAAGAAGCTCACCCAGCTGCGCCGGGACCGTATCGGCTTCATCTTCCAGGCGTTCAACCTGCTGCCCACGCTCAACGCCATCGAGAACATCACGCTGCCGATGGACATCGCGGGCCGCAGGCCGGACGCGCAGTGGCTGCGGCAGGTGGTGGAGACCGTCGGGCTCGCGGACCGGCTCAAGCACCGGCCGACGCAGCTCTCCGGCGGTCAGCAGCAGCGGGTCGCCGTGGCGCGTGCCCTGGCCGCGCAGCCCGAGATCATCTTCGGTGACGAGCCGACCGGGAACCTCGACTCCCGTGCGGGGGCCGAGGTGCTGGGCTTCCTGCGCAAGTCGGTCTCCGAGCTGGGCCAGACCATCGTCATGGTCACGCACGACCCGGTGGCCGCCTCGTACGCGGACCGGGTGCTCTACCTCGCGGACGGCAGGATCGTGGACGAGATGTACGGCCCGACGGCCGACCAGGTCCTCGACCGGATGAAGGACTTCGACGCGCGCGGGCGGACGTCATGACCGTCTGGAAGACCTCGATGCGCAACTTCTTCGCGCACAAGGGGCGGATGGCGCTCTCCGCAGTCGCCGTCCTGCTGTCGGTCGGCTTCGTGTGCGGCACGCTCGTCTTCACCGACACCATGAACACCACGTTCGACAAGCTCTTCGCGGCCACCGCGTCGGACGTCACGGTCAGCCCCAAGTCCGTCAAGGGCGCCGACAACAGCACCCAGAACGGCAAGCCGGACTCGCTGCCCGCCTCCGCGGTGCGGCAGGTCGAGAAGGCCGACGGGGTGCGGTCGGCGCAGGGCGGCGTCAGCAGCATGAGCGTGACGGTCGTCAACGGCCACAACAAGGACGTGGGTTCCAGCAACGGCGCCCCGACGATCGCCGGCAACTGGACGCCCAACGAGACCAAGTCGATGGAGATCAGCTCCGGCCACGCGCCGCGCGGTCCCACCGAGGTGATGGTCGACGCGGACACCGCGAAGAAGCACCACCTCAAGCTGGGTGACGAGCTGCGCACGATCACCGTCAGCGGTGACATCAGGGCCCGGATATCCGGTATCGCCACCTTCAAGGTGACCAACCCGGGCGCGGCCGTCGTGTACTTCGACACCGCCACCGCGCAGCACGAACTGCTGGGCGGCCCCGGCCTCTTCACGAACATCTCCGTCAACGCCGAGCCCGGTGTGAGCGATGCCCGGCTGAAGCAGAACGTGGAAGCGGTGCTGCACGGCCCGTACAAGTTCGAGACGCAGAAGGAGAACGCGGACGCCAACCGCTCGGAGGTCGGCTCGTTCCTCGACGTCATGAAGTACGCGATGCTCGGCTTCGCCGGAATCGCCTTCCTCGTCGGCATCTTCCTGATCATCAACACCTTCTCGATGCTGGTCGCCCAGCGCACCCGTGAGATCGGCCTGATGCGGGCGCTCGGTTCCAGCCGCAAGCAGGTCAACCGCTCGGTACTGGTCGAGGCGCTGCTGCTCGGTGTCTTCGGCTCGGTCCTCGGGGTCGGTGCCGGTGTCGGCCTCGCGGTCGGGCTGATGAAGGTGATGAGTTCCGTGGGCATGGACCTGTCCACGGAGGATCTGACGGTCAAGTGGACGACTCCGGTCGTCGGCATGCTGCTCGGTGTCATCGTGACGATCGTCGCCGCGTACGTTCCGGCCCGCCGGGCCGGGAAGATCTCCCCGATGGCCGCGCTGCGGGACTCCGGTATGCCCGCAGACGGCAGCGCCGGCCGGATCAGGGCGGCGATCGGCCTGGTGCTCACCGGAGGCGGTGCGGCGGCGCTGCTCGCCGCGGCCGCCGCGAACAAGTCGGGGCAGGGTTCGCTCTACCTCGGCCTGGGTGTGGTCCTCACGCTCATCGGCTTCGTGGTCATCGGCCCGCTCCTCGCGGGTGTGGTGGTCCGGGGGATCAGCACGGTCGTGCTGCGGATCTTCGGCCCGGTCGGGCGGATGGCCGAGCGCAACGCGCTGCGCAACCCGCGGCGTACGGGAGCGACGGGCGCCGCGCTGATGATCGGGCTCGCGCTGGTGGCCTGTCTCTCGGTCGTCGGCTCGTCGATGGTGGCCTCGGCCACCGATGAGCTCGACAGGTCGGTCGGCGCGGACTTCATCATCCAGAGCGGCAGCGGCCAGCTGATCGTGCCGCAGGCCCAGAAGGCCCTGGAAGCGGCGCCGGGCATCGAGCACGTCACCAACTACAAGGCGGTCGACTCCCGGCTGACCGGGCCCGACGGGAAGAGCGAGGACCAGTCGGTCATCGCGGCCGACCCGACGTACGCACAGGACCTGCGGCGCGAGACCGTCTCGGGTGACCTCTCGGCTGCGTACGGCAAGGACGCCATGTCGGTCGGTGACGCCTACGCCAAGAAGCACCACATCAAGGTCGGCGACACCATGTCCGTCGCGTTCAGGGGCGGCCGGACGGCGAAGCTGAAGATCGCGGCCATCACCTCGGACGACACGAACGTCGACAAGGGCGCGATGTATCTGAACATCACGACGGCCGCGCGGTACGTGCCCGCCGACAGGATGCCGCCGAACGTCATCATGTTCGCCAAGGCCAAGGACGGCCAGGAGAAGGCCGCCTACGCCGGGCTGAAGAAGTCCCTGGCCAAGTACCCGCAGTACAAGGTGCAGGACCAGACCGACTTCAAGCAGGACCTGAAGGACCAGATCGGGCAGCTGCTCAACATCGTCTACGGGCTGCTGGCGCTGGCGATCATCGTCGCGGTGCTCGGTGTGGTGAACACGCTGGCCCTGTCGGTCGTCGAGCGGACCAGGGAGATCGGCCTGATGCGGGCGATCGGCCTCTCGCGCCGGCAGCTGCGCCGGATGATCCGGCTGGAGTCGGTGGTCATCGCGCTCTTCGGTGCGCTGCTCGGTCTGGGGCTCGGGATGGGCTGGGGCACGTCGGCCCAGAAGATCCTCGCCCTGGAGGGCATGGGGGTCCTGGAGATCCCGTGGTCGACGATCATCACGGTCTTCGTCGCCTCGGCGTTCGTGGGCCTGTTCGCCGCCCTGATCCCGGCGTTCCGGGCGGGCCGGATGAACGTACTGAACGCGATCGCGACCGACTGACTGACTGACCGACGCGGTGCGTTTCTGTTCACTCCACGGCTCGGTACGCATGACTGTCCGGGATGACCGGGCCCGCTGACCGGGGGTACGGGGGACGACGGGGGTACGGGGGAAGATCCAGCCCCGGTTGACGCCAGGTGCGTCGGCCGGGGCTGGGTCGTGTCCACCGCCACGAGCGGGCCTGCTGTCACCAGGTGGGCGGGGGCGACCACCCGGGCGTGGTGGCCGGGGCGGTGGGCGTCGTCCCCAGCGTGCTGGCGGGCGTGGCGTCCTCCGATCCGGAGGGTGAGGCCGAGCCGGACCCCATGGACGGGCCCGGGCGCTCGCCGACCGCGGAGTGCCGGGGGCTCGGCGGCGCAGCGGGGAGTGCGGGAGCGCTGGGCTGGAGCTGCAGCACGGCCGCCACGACCCCGCTCGCCAGGACGCACACGGTGCCGGCGGCGGCCGACGCCAGGACCCGGCGCCTGCGTCCGGCGCCCCGCGCCGAGACATACGCGGCCGGTGCGGGGGTGGCTCTCCGGCCCGCCGATTCGGCGGCCTGCTTCATCGCACGGGCGAGGGCGAGGTCGGACCTGTGAGCGGCTGCACGGCCCGGCCCGTTCTCGTACGCGGGCTGGTACTCGGTCTCAGACACCGTGTTCCTCCTCGGAGAGATGCGGCGCGAGCGAGGCGCGGGCGCGGGAGAGATGGGTCTTGACGGTTCCCGCCGATATGCCCGTCTCGGCGGCCACCTGCTCGACGGTGAGGTCGCACACGTAGTGCAGGACCGCCACCCGCCGCTGCCGCTCGGTCAGCTGCCGCAGTGCGGAGACCATGGCCACGGTGCCCGGATCGGGCTCGGGCACCGTCGCGGGGCGGGCGTCGCTGTGGCGGCGCCAGGCCTCGGCGCTCCGGCCCCGCCTGCGCCAGCGGCTCACCGCGAGCCGCCAGGCCACGGTCCGTATCCACGCCTCGGGGCCCGCGTCCCGGTACAGCGCGGAGCGCCGGCCCCAGGCCCGTACGAACGCCTCCTGCACCACGTCCTGGGCCTCATGGAGGTCGCCGGTCATCAGGTAGACCTGTCCCACCAGCTGTTTCGCGGAGTGAGCGTAGAACTCCTCGAACTCCTCGACGGTCATGCGGCTCCCAGGCGTGGACAGATCTCAGACGTGGACGGTCATCGGGCAGGACATCGGACAGGACAGTGGTCAGGACATGGGTCAGGGTCAGCGGGCGGGGCATCGGCAGGGCATCGGACCTGGACGGGTCTCATGGATGAATACGTCGGGGAGGCCGGTCCGGTTGACAGGGGACGCCGACTTCTTCGTGAAGTCGTACGCTGGAGAGCCCCCGGCCCGTAAGACGTGTCGGGCCCTTCGCGTTGCATACCGCACCACCCGCACCACCTCCCCGGACGGAAAGCGTTCTCCATGAGCCTGCACGGTCTGCTCGATGCCGCCATCTCGGACCCCGCGCTCGCCGAAGCGGTGAAGGCCGCGGGCGACGGGCACCGGATGCATGTCGATCTGGTCGGCCCGCCCGCCGCCCGGCCCTTCGCCGTCGCCGCGCTGGCCCGCGAGACCCGCCGTACGGTGCTGGCGGTGACCGCCACCGGCCGCGAGGCCGAGGACCTGGCGGCCGCCCTGCGCTCGCTCTTCCCGGCGGACCAGGAGGACGCGGTGGTGGAGTACCCGTCCTGGGAGACGCTGCCGCACGAGCGGCTCTCGCCCCGGTCCGACACGGTGGGGCGGCGGATCGCGGTGCTGCGCAGGCTGGCGCACCCGCGCTCCGACGACCCGTCCGCCGGTCCGGTCAGCGTGGTCGTCGCGCCGATCAGGTCCGTACTCCAGCCGCAGGTCAAGGGGCTCGGCGATCTGGAGCCCGTCGCACTGCGCCAGGGGGAGTCCGTCGATCTGGGCGAGATCACCGAGGCGCTGGCGGCCGCCGCGTACGCGCGGGTCGAACTGGTCGAGAAGCGCGGCGAGTTCGCCGTCAGGGGCGGCATCCTCGATGTGTTCCCGCCGACCGAGGAGCACCCCCTGCGGGTGGAGTTCTGGGGGGACGAGGTCGAGGAGATCCGTTACTTCAAGGTCGCGGACCAGCGCTCCCTGGAGATCGCCGAGCACGGGCTGTGGGCGCCGCCCTGCCGCGAGCTGCTGCTGACCGACGACGTACGGGAGCGGGCGGCCGCGCTGGCGCTGGCCCACCCCGAGCTGGGCGAGCTGCTCGACAAGATCGCCGAGGGGATCGCCGTCGAGGGCATGGAGTCCCTGGCTCCGGTCCTGGTCGACGACATGGAGCTGCTGATCGATGTGCTCCCCGCCGGTTCGATGGCCGTGGTCTGCGACCCGGAGCGGGTCCGGAGCCGGGCGGCCGACCTGGTGGCGACCTCGCAGGAGTTCCTCCAGGCGTCGTGGGCGGCCACGGCCGGGGGTGGGGACGCGCCGATCGATGTCGGCGCGGCCTCGCTCCGGGGGATCGCCGAGGTCCGCGACCATGCCCGTGAGCTGGGCATGATGTGGTGGGCGGTGAGCCCGTTCGCCGCCGACGAGGACATCGCCGACGACACGATCAAACTGGGGATGCACGCGCCGGAGACGTACCGGGGCGATACCGCGCGGGCCCTCGCCGACACCAAGGGCTGGATCGCCGACGGCTGGCGCACGGTGTATCTCACGGAGGGCCACGGTCCCGCGAGCCGTACGGTCGAGGTCCTGAGCGGCGAGGGCATCGCGGCCCGGCTCGACGCCGACCTGGCCGAGCTGACGCCCTCGGTCGTGCATGTATCGTGCGGCTCCATCGACCACGGGTTCATCGACCCGGCGATCAAGCTCGCGGTGCTCTCCGAGACCGACCTCACCGGCCAGCGCACCACGTCCAAGGACCTGGGCCGGATGCCGGTCAGGCGCCGGAAGTCCATCGACCCGCTGACGCTGGTGACGGGCGACTTCATCGTCCACGAGCAGCACGGCGTGGGCCGCTACATCGAGATGGTGCAGCGCACGGTGCAGGGCGCGACCCGTGAGTATCTGCTCGTCGAGTACGCCCCGGCCAAGCGCGGCCAGCCCGGCGACCGGCTGTACATCCCCACCGACCAGCTGGAGCAGGTCACCAAGTACGTGGGCGGTGAGGCCCCGACGCTGCACCGGCTCGGCGGCTCCGACTGGACGAAGACCAAGGCGCGCGCCAAGAAGGCGGTCAAGGAGATCGCCGGGGACCTCATCAAGCTCTACTCGGCGCGGATGGCGGCGCCCGGCCACTCCTTCGCCCAGGACACCCCCTGGCAGCGCGAGCTGGAGGACGCCTTCCCGTACGTGGAGACGCCCGACCAGCTCTCCACGATCGCCGAGGTCAAGGAGGACATGGAGAAGACGGTCCCGATGGACCGGCTGATCTGTGGCGACGTCGGCTACGGCAAGACCGAGATCGCGGTGCGCGCCGCGTTCAAGGCCGTCCAGGACGGCAAGCAGGTGGCGGTCCTGGTGCCGACGACCCTTCTCGTACAGCAGCACTTCGGCACGTTCACCGAGCGGTACGCGCAGTTCCCTGTGGTCGTCAGGGCGCTGAGCCGGTTCCAGTCGGACACCGAGGCGAAGGCGACCCTGGAGGGGCTGCGGGACGGCTCGGTCGACATGGTCATCGGCACGCACCGGCTCTTCTCGTCGGAGACGAAGTTCAAGGACCTCGGGCTTGTCATCGTGGACGAGGAGCAGCGGTTCGGTGTCGAGCACAAGGAGCAGCTGAAGAAGCTGCGCGCCAACGTCGATGTGCTGACGATGTCCGCGACGCCCATCCCCCGTACGCTCGAAATGGCCGTGACCGGTATCCGCGAGATGTCGACGATCACCACGCCCCCGGAGGAGCGGCACCCGGTGCTGACCTTCGTCGGGCCGTACGAGGAGAAGCAGATCGGCGCGGCCGTCCGCCGTGAACTGCTCCGCGAGGGGCAGGTGTTCTACATCCACAACCGGGTCGACTCGATCGACCGTGCCGCCGCCCGGCTGCGCGAGATCGTCCCGGAGGCGCGCATCCAGACCGCGCACGGGCAGATGGGCGAGAGCGCCCTTGAGCAGGTCGTGGTCGACTTCTGGGAGAAGAAGTTCGACGTGCTGGTGTCCACGACGATCGTGGAGTCCGGTATCGACATCGCGAACGCCAACACGCTGATCGTGGAGCGCGGCGACAACTTCGGCCTCTCCCAGCTGCACCAGCTGCGCGGCCGGGTCGGCCGTGGCCGCGACCGCGGGTACGCGTACTTCCTGTACCCGCCGGAGAAGCCGCTCACCGAGACCGCGCACGAGCGGCTCGCGACGATCGCCCAGCACACCGAGATGGGCGCGGGGATGTACGTCGCGATGAAGGACCTGGAGATCCGCGGCGCGGGCAACATGCTCGGCGGCGAGCAGTCCGGCCATATCGCGGGCGTCGGCTTCGACCTGTACATCCGGATGGTCGGCGAGGCGGTGGCCGACTACCGCACGGCGGTCGACGGGGGAGTCGAGGAGGAACAGCCCCTGGAGGTCAAGATCGAGCTGCCGGTCGACGCGCACGTCCCGCACGAGTACGCGCCCGGTGAGCGGCTGCGCCTCCAGGCCTACCGCTCGATCGCGTCCGCGACCACGGACGAGGACATCAGGGCGGTACGGGAGGAACTCACCGACCGGTACGGCAAGCTGCCCGAGCAGGTCGAGAACCTGCTGCTCGTGGCGGGCCTGCGGATGCTGGCGCGGGCCTGCGGGGTCGGCGAGATCGTCCTCCAGGGCTCCAACATCCGTTTCGCACCGGTGGAACTGAGGGAGTCCCAGGAGCTGCGCCTCAAGCGGCTCTACCCCCGTACGGTCATCAAGGCGGCGGCCCACCAGATCCTGGTCCCGCGCCCGACGGCCGGGAAGATCGGCGGGAAGCCGGTGGTGGGCCGCGAACTCCTGTCGTGGACCGGGGAGTTCCTGGCGTCGATCCTGGGGTCGTGAGGCGGGGCTGCGGCGTTCCGCGCGGCTTTCCACGCGGCGTTCTCCTGTGCGGGAGGCGCGCCCGACAGACGGTCAAACCGGTCATTATGCCCTGAAAAGCTATAATCACCGCATTTGTCTCGGCTGTCGGATCTCCGCACCCTCCAGGGGAACGCATGAGCGCGCAGAACGGTACGGACACGGGAGCGACGGCGGCGCCGGGTGCCGGTGCCCGGGCGGGCCAGCTGTACCGGCTCGGCGCGTGGTGCGCCCGCCACTTCGTCATCGTCATCGTGGCCTGGCTGGTCGCACTCGGCGCGCTGCACGCCCTCCAGGGCAGCTTCGGCGGCACGTACTCGGACGACTTCTCGCTGCCGGGTACGCAGTCGAACAACGGCGCCGAGGTGCTCAGCCGCCACGACCCGGCGGCGGGCGGGATCGGCGCGCAGGTGGTGCTGCACGACGGGCAGAAGGCCCTGACCGGCTTCCAGAGCCAGATCGACCAGACCGTCAGTTCGCTGCAGAAGCTCCCGCACGTCCTGTCGGCGGTGAACCCGCTGCCCGCCTCTTCCTCGTCACCGCCCACCGGTGCGCTGTCGTCCGACGGGAAGACCGGCTACATCACCGTCCGCTTCACCGCCAACCCCACCTCGTTCGGCACGTCGTACCTCCATGGTGTCGACTCCGCGGTGGAGCCGCTGCGGGCCGCGGGCGTCGAGGTCGAGTACGGCGGGCCGCTCGGGGAGCTGGCCCGGCCCAAGGCCACCGATCTGACCAGCGAGGCCATCGGGTTCGCGGTGGCCGTCGTCGTCCTGCTCGTCGGCTTCGGCAGCGTCATCGCCGCGGGGGTGCCGCTGGTCACCGCGCTGATCAGCGTCATCGTCGGGCTGAGCTGTCTGGCGCTGCTCGCCGCCGCGTTCACCTTCGCCAGTGTCTCGCCGACCCTCGCCACGATGATCGGGCTCGGCGTCGGGATCGACTACGCACTGTTCCTGATCACCCGTCACCGGCAGCAGCTCATCGACGGCGCCGACCCGGTCACCGCGGCGGGGCGGGCCGTAGCCACCAGCGGCCGGGCCGTCCTGGTCTCCGGCTGCACGGTCGTCGTCGCGCTGGCCGGGCTGTATGTGTCGCAGGTCGGTTTCATCGGCAAACTCGGGGTCGCGTCCGCCGTCACGGTCGTCACCGCGGTGGCCGGCGCGACCACCCTCGTACCGGCGCTGCTCGGGCTCGCGGGGCGCCGGATCGACCGCTACCGGGTACGGAAGCCGGTCGCCGAGGGCCGCGCCGCGCCGGGCACGGAACCGGCCGCGGGGCCCGCGGGCCGGGGCGGTGACGCTGACGCCCGTGGAGGTGGCGGCTGGCACCGCTACGCGCAGCGTGTCGAGCGCCGGCCGTGGTGGTTCCTGGTGACCGGAGTGGTGATCGCCGGGGTGCTGGCGATTCCGCTGTTCTCCATCCGGCTCGGGCACATCGGGGACGGCGCCGACCCCAGCAGCTTCACCGACCGGCGCGCGTACGACCTGATCGCCACCGGCTTCGGACCCGGCGCCAACGGCCCGCTGACCCTTGTCGTCGACCAGAGCAAGGTGCCGTCGGGCGACCGGTCCGCGCTGTCGGACAGCCTCAAGAAGGCGCTCACCGACGTCCCGGGCGCGGCGAGCGTCAGCAGCCTCACCCCCACGAGCGACGGCCAGGTGCTGACGGGCACCGCGGTCTCCCGCACCTCACCGCAGGACGCCGGGACCAGCACGCTGTTCAAGAACCTCCAGAACACCATCCTGCCCAACGCGGTGGCCGGCACCGCCGCCACGACCTATGTGACCGGCACGACCGCGGCCCAGCAGGACTTCCTCGACATCATCGCCGCCCGGCTCCCGCTCATCATCGCCGTCGTCGTCGCGGTCGCCTTCGTCATCATCCTGGTGGTGTTCCGCGGGCTGTTGGTGGCGCTCAAGGCCGCCGTGCTCAACCTCCTGTCCATCGCGGCGTCCTACGGGGTGGTCGTCGCCGTCTTCCAGTGGGGGTGGGGCGGCCCTTCGCTGGGCGTGCACGGGACGGTGCCGATCGAGAGCTACGTACCGATGATGATGTTCGCCATCGTCTTCGGGCTCTCCATGGACTACGAGGTCTTCCTGCTCGCCCGGGTGCACGAGGCCTGGGTGCGCACCCGCGACAGCAGGGGCAGCGTCGCGCACGGCCTGGAGATCACGGCGCGCGTCATCAGCTGCGCGGCGCTCATCATGGTCAGCGTCTTCGCCGCGTTCATCCTCAGCGACAACATCGTGGTCAAGATGCTCGGCCTCGGACTGGCCGTCAGCGTCCTCATCGACGCGACGGTCGTCCGGCTCCTGCTGGTCCCGGCGGTGATGACTCTGCTCGGCAGGAGCGCGTGGTGGATGCCGGGGTGGCTCGACAAGGTGCTGCCGCACATCGACACCGAGGGCGAGAACCCGGGGGCTGCGGCGGCCCGCTGAGCCGTATCTAGGATTGTGCGGTCCCGCCCCCTATCCATCAGGACGGCTCTCCTTGATACGTACGCGCTCCGCCCTCCCCGCAGTTGTGGCCGTCGCCGCCGCACTCGCCCTCGGCGGCTGCAAGGCCGGCTCCTCCGGTTCGTCCGGCGCTCCCGCCGGGAAGGCGCCGCACGGTTCCGCGCTCGCCGCCGCCGACGCCCTGACCGTCAAGGGGCGCGCGCCCAAGACCGGTTACGCGCGCAAGGAGTTCGGCAGCGCCTGGTCGGACACCGACCACAACCACTGCCCGACGAGGGACGACGTGCTGAAGCGCGATCTGCGCGACGTCCGGTACAAGAGCGGTGACTGCCAGGTCGCTTCGGGAACGCTGGCCAAGGACCCCTACACCGGGACGACCATCACGTTCGTGCGCGGTCACAGCAAGGTCGACATAGACCATGTCGTGGCGCTCTCCGACGCCTGGCAGAAGGGCGCGCAGCAGTGGGACAGGGCCAAGCGGACCGCCCTCGCGAACGATCCGCTGAACCTGCTGGCCGTCGACTCCTCCACCAACCGCAGCAAGGGCGACGGGGATACGGCGACCTGGCTGCCCGCGTACAAGCCGTCGCGGTGCGGCTATGTCGCACGGCAGGTGGCGGTGAAGAAGAAGTACGCGCTGTGGGTGACGAGCGCGGAGAAGAACGCGATGAAGCGGGTCCTCTCCGGCTGCCCGTCCGAGAAACTGCCCACCGGCTGACCCGGCCGCCTGGCTGACGCGGGGGCCGGCTGACGCAACCACCCGGCCCCCGGGGTCAGTTCTCGGCCACCGGCACCCAGCGGATCCGGGTCGCGCACACGGAGACCAGGAGGGCCGCGGCCGCCACGGCGCCCATGCCCCACACCAGGCTGCCGGCGTTCGCGATGAAACCGATCATCGCCGGTCCGGCCAGCAGGCCGACGGTCCCCATCGCGGCGACCAGTGCCAGCGCCTCCGGGCCCTGCCGCGCGGCGGCGACGTACACACAAGGCGTCACGGCCGCCACCCCCAGGCCGACGCAGGCGAACCCGACGAGTGCCGGGACCACGCCGCCGACCAGCAGGGCGACCGCGAGGCCCGCGCCCGCCAGCACGCTGCCGGTCAGCACGATCCGCCCGTCGCCCCAGCGGGTGCGCCAGCCGTCGGCGAAGATCCGGGCCAGCACCATCATGACCGAGACGACGGCGATGCCCAGCGGGGCCACCGAAGCCGCCGCCTTGAGCACGTCCTTCATATAGAGCGCCGACCAGTCGTTCATGGCGCCCTCGGTCACGGTGCCGAACGCCATCGCGCACCCCATCCACAGCGTCATGCGCGACGGTACGGAGAGCCGGCGCCGGGCCGTCTTCTCCGCCGGTTCCTGCCGCTGGTCCTCGGTCAGCAGCCCGGTCTGGGCGAACCCGACCAGCAGGAGCAGGATCACGGCCGCCACACCGAAGTGGACGGCCAGCGACGTGGTCAGCGTGTTCACACCTGACGCCAGCAGCGCCGCGCCCAGCGACCCGGCGCTGAACGTCGCGTGCAGTCTGGCCATGGCCGTACGCCCGTACGCGGTTTCGAGCGCGGCTCCCTGCGCGTTCATCGCCACGTTCAGACAGCCGACGGCGATTCCGTCGCAGCCCACGATGACCACGGCGACCGGGTAGTCGGGCACCGCGGCCAGCGCCAGCAGGAGCAGCCCGAGGCAGAGCGCGGACAGCGACGCGAGGCGGCGGGAGCCCAGGCGTCTCATCAGCACGGTGACGAGCGGGAAGGAGACCGCCGCACCCGCGCCGCAGGCCATCAGCAGCAGGCCCAGTTCCGCCTCGGTCAGATGGAGTTGTGTCTTGAGGGTGGGCAGCCGCGATGCCCAGGTGCCGTACTGGAAGCCCAGGAAGCAGAACAGCGCGGCGATCGCCACCTGCGCCCGGCGGAACGGATCGCGGACGCGGAGCAGGCCGGTCCGGTGCGGTGCGGCTCCGATGTCTTCACGGGTCGTGTCGTTGAGGCTCACGTCATACCGCCTTGGACATGTACACCGCGTTCGTCCCGTAACTCCCCGGGAGTGCGATGTCGCGATGGGCCGCGTATCCGTTCGCCGACCAGAAGGTCTCGCTGCCCGCGACGGAGATGAGGGAGATGCGCTCGTGCGTCGTCGACCTGGCGGTCGCCGTGAGGTGGTGCAGCAGACGCTTCGCCAGCCCTCTGCCGCGCAGTCGTTCGGCGATGACGAGATCGTGCAGATGCAGATTGGGCGAGCGGAAGACGGTCTTCTCCGGCCGGTTCAGGTCGGGGTACTGGAACAGCGGGTAGGGCATGGCCAGCAGATAGCCCGCTGTGCGGCGGTCGACGCGGAGCACGAAGCAGGTGGCCGGTGACGGACGGGCCCGGGACTCCAGCGCGGCCCGCCCTTCCGAGAGGGCGCTGTCGGTGTACGTACGGGCTTCCAGCTCCGTGATGCCGTTCCAGTCGTCGGCGGTGATGTTCCGTATCTGAACGTCCTGGCTCATGACGGCAGCCCCTTCGTGACCGGCGCACCGGGCCCGGTCGGCAGCCCGCGTATCACGGTGTACGGAAGCGGGCTGAAACCGTTGAAGCCCTGCGTCGTGTAACTGGTGGCGTAGGCGCCGGACGACAGGACCCAGACCGGGTCCCCCGACGCGACGGCCTCGGGGACCTGGACGAGGCGGTGCTGATGGGCGTAGGCGTCGTCGCTGTCGCAGGTGGGGCCCGCGACCACGGCCGGCACGGAGGGCGCTCCCGGGCGGGAGGGGAAGACCAGCCGGTACTGGAGCTGGTCCATCTCGTACAGGCCGTTGAACTTTCCGCAGCTCAGATACAGCCAGTGCTGACGTTCACCGTTCAGCTGCTCCCTCGTGGACAGCCGCGCCACATGGGCCCGGATGGCGCCGTGGTCGGCGACCAGATGGCGCCCCGGCTCCATGACGAAGTCCAGCGGGGTACCGGACACCGCCCGCAGCTGCCGCATACCCTCCCGGATCGCCGCGAAGATCTTGTCCAGCGGCGGATCCAGCGGTGTGCCCCGGCTGTCGAGATATCCGAGTGCGGGCAGCCCGCCGCCGAGATTGATGTGGTCGAGGTGAATCCCCCGGCCCCGCAGGGCCACCAGCACGCCGGCGAGGCTCGCGAACGCGCTCTCCCAGGCCTCGGCCGTCATCTGCTGGGAGCCGACGTGCACGGAGAGACCGGCAGGCGTCAGCCCCGCGTCCCGTGCCGTCTCCAGCACCCGTACGGCGTCGGTGCCCGAGCACCCGAACTTCTTGCTGAGCCCCCACAGCGCACCCTCGCCGCTGGTGGCCAGCCTGCAGAACACCCGGGCGCCGGGGGCACGGGCCGCGATGGCCGCCACGTCCTCCACGCTGTCGGTCGCGAAGTCCCGGATGCCGAGGCGGTAGGCGTCGGCGATGTTCCGGTCGGACTTGATGGTGTTGCCGTAGTGGATCCGGCCGACCGGCACTCCGGTCCTGATGGCCCGCTCGATCTCGTGGGGGCCCGCCGCGTCGAACCCGGCGCCCTGCTCCGCCAGACAGGCGAGCACTTCGTCCACCGGGCAGGCCTTCATCGCGAACCGGACGGCGACGCCCGGCAGTTCCCAGGTCAGCGTCTCGTACTGCTGTCGGATTCCGCCGAGATCGAAGATGATCCGGTCGTCGGAAGCGGCTGCCAGCGCTTCGTGCAAGGGGGTGCTCAGGGGGGTGTGGAGGTGGCTGGTGCTCTTGAAGTGCCTAGTGCTCATGGATGCCCGCTTCTCTGCTCACCCGTATCAGTGGTCCCCACGCCTGGATCAGCAGGGCGAAATCCTCCATGTCCTGCTGGACCTCGTTGAGCAGCCGGTCGCCGCGCGCCGCCAGCTCGTCCGCGAACTCGACGTATCTGCCACCGAGTTGACGGTAGGAACGGTCGAGACTGCGCAGCCGCTCCTCGTTCTCCTCCCGGTCCAGCCAGCAGCTCTCCCGTACGAGCTCGGCCACAGTGTCCGCGCGCGGGCGCAGCCGGTCGTCGAGCAGCGAGTCGCCGGCCTCCGCCATCCGCTCGTACACGGAGTTGAAATAGAGCATCGACAGGAAGAACTTCACCAACCGCAGCTGGTACGCCATGAATCCGGCGTCGGTGCGCCGCTCCCCGGTGTAGAAGTTCACGATGTGGCGGTTGTGCAGGACGCCGGGCAGTCCGGCGTCGTGGACCAGGTGCATCAGGAAGTAGTCGCTGCCGATGGTGTCGGTCGCGGGGGGCAGCGGCACGCTCTCGTACACGTCGCGGTGGAAGCTGATGTTGCACATGTCCACCCGCATGGGATCGACCAGGCCGACCGTCGAGTGATCGTGCGTGAACAGGTCGGTGCCCGCGCCCGTGAACGCCTCGGCGACCAGCTGTCGCCTGGCCTCGTCCGACCAAGCGCGCGGGGCCCACAGGCTGACGACGTCGTGGTAGACGGACGGGTCGAGCTGCTGGATCTCGCCGACGTCCACGGACAGTTCGCCCACGAAGGAGGCGCCCACCAGGGACACCGTCCGCTGCGCGTGAGCAGGGTCGAGGCGCGTCTCGGACACGCCGTCCACCGCGTCGAGGGCGCGCTTCCCGAGCGACATCAGCTCGTGGTGGACAGGGAACACCGGCTCGCCGTCCAGCGCCTGATAGGTGCTGTCCGAGTCCCTGCGGTGCAGCGAATCGCAGCCGAGCGCGGCCGCGATCAGGAAGGCGCGGTTCGTGCAGGCGCCGTACGAGACCCCGGAGGGCAGCATGAGGTCGAGCAGCAGATCGGGCTTGGCCACATCGGCCAGGCTGATCAAATGCCGCAGTAAGGACCGCTGTTCCGCTTCGTCCAGATGGTGCACGACCACCTGCGGTGTTCCGGTGGCCTCGCCGGCGACTTCCGCGTGCTCGGCGAAGTCCCGCTCGTCCGACGAGTCCAGGATCAGCAGATGCACTTCGACGTCGAAGTGCGCGGCCGCGTACCGCGCCTCGGCCCGCATCGCCGATATCGTCGCGGCGCACGCCCTGTTGGTGGGAAGGGTCAGACAGATTCGGTGCATGTCAGTTCTCCGGTTGACCGCTCGGCGTTCCGGCCGCCCCAGGATTCGAGTCCCAGAAGCCTGGCGCCGAGGTCGCTCAGTTCGGCGGCGCCGTACCTGAGGGATTCGTGCAGGACCGCGTCGCCGACCAGCGTCGTGTTCCAGTCCGGTGTGCTGAGACTGCGCCAGGATTCGATGCGGGACTTCCGCATCTCCTGGTGGGTCTCCAGCGCGGGCATCATCGAGAGGTACTGGACCGCTCGGACGCCGCTCTGTGAGATGTTGCGCGCCACACCGTGGGCGAGCAGACCGTTCCAGATCAGCAGATCGCCCGCCTTGAGTTCCGGCTGTACGACGGGGAACTCGGCGCGGTCGGTGCCGGGCCTGATCGGATCCCGGTCGGCGGGCTGGGTGATCTTCCACCGGTCGAACTGCCGGAACAGCTCGGGCGAGCACTGGAATCCGCCCCGCTCCGGTTCGGTGTCGTTCAGCGCGATGATGCCCTGGACGCGCTGGGGCAGCACGCTGAGCGTGGTGTCGACATCCCAGTGGAGCTCGATGTCGAACCCCTCGTCCGTGGGCGCGATCAGCGCGCGGTCACGGTTCTTGATGTTGGGCGGGTTCAGGTTGAGCCGGTCCAGGGTGACCCACAGTTCCTCGCAGTCCCACACGTCGGTGAACGCGTCGTGGACGCGCTGCGCCTGGCGGCTGTCCCAGATGAGCTGGTGGTGGTACGCCTCCACGAAACCGTAGATGTGCAGTTCGCGGTCCAGATCCGACCGGAACTCCCGGTCCGCGTACCAGGTGTCGGGCCGGTCCGGATCGAGCCCCTGGAAGTCCCAGGTGAAGTCCAGCAGGCGCTGCGCCGCGGCAGCCGGTATCGCCTCTTTCACGACGACGTAGCCGTAGGTCTGCCAGAAGGCGAAGTCCTCTTCCGACAGCACGCGCAGCGGCTGCGACTTCTTGATGTCCCGCAACGGTGTCTGCGCCAGGTACGACTCCCCGTCCGTACTGAAATAGGGGATGTCCGATGCGGCTCGATACAGATAGGGGTCGGACGTCGACATGCAACCACTCCAGGTATGAAGGTGCTGGTTCTGGTTCTGCTTCTCGTTCTGGACAGAGGGAAATCGAGCGCGGCCGTCCGGCGGCGCGTCACGCGCGGCCGGAGCCATGGGCCGGGCCGCGGGAAGGGCGCCGTCGGCGGGACCGTGGGTCCGGCGGGACGGCTGCGGGGGTGGGGAGTTCACCCGCGCGACGGCGGATGCGGCGGCGTTGCCGCGTACGCGCTCCGGGCCCGCACCGCACGGCGGGAGACAGTCCCGCGGGGCGGTGGGTGCCGGGGGGGTGTGCGGGTGGGACGTGGTCCTGCGGGTGGGGGTGGGTCGGTTGGGGCGTGGTGTCCGTACGGGGGTGGGTCGTTGGGGCGTCGGGTGCGGTCAGCCGGCCAGTACTTCGGCCGCGGCCACACCCGATGCGGTGGTGGCTCCGTAGGTCGTGATGTGCACCGCTCCCTGGGCCGCGGCGGCCGGCAGGCCCATCTCGATCACGACCGAGTCGGGCCGGGCGGTCAGCAGGTGCTTGAGGGAGTCCGTCATCCAGGTGTGCCGGCAGGCGTCCCGGACCACGACGACCAGCGGACGTTCGGTGGCAGGGTCCAGCGCGTACTGGTCGAGAACGGCCAGGTCCGCCGCCACGTCCTCCTCGTGGATCCCGACCGAGGTCGTGCCGGCCAGCCGCTCGCGCAGCGGGGCCGCGACGCCCCAGGGTGTCTCCTTGGCGATGGCGAGGTTCATCGTCGGGATGAGCTCCACGACGTGCGGCGCCGCGTCGAGCGGCAGGGACCCGCCGTCCGCCACGGTCAGGCGCAGCGCGCGCCGGGCGGCCGCGAAGCCGATGTCCGACTTGATCCGGTGCGGCGGCGTGGCGTGGAAGATGCCGTTCGACCAGGCCGAGAACTCCTCGACGCGTGCGGCCGCTTCTCTCAGCCGCTCCTCGGACAGCTCACCGTTGTGGACGGCGGACACCAGGGCCGCGCTCAGCAGGCCGACCACCTCCGGGTCGGCGCTCTCGCCGCCGACGCACACCGCGTCGGCGCCGCCCGCCACCGCGCGCACCGTGGCACCGTCGATGCCGTAGAGACCGCTGACGGCCCCCATCTCGATGGCGTCCGTGATGACCAGGCCGTCGAAGCCCATCTCCTTGCGCAGCAGGTCGACGAGGAGGCGCGGGCTCAGCGTGGCGGGGAGGTCGGCATCGTAGGCCGGCACGAGCAGATGACCGCTCATGACGGCCCGCACTCCGCTCTCCATGGCTGCGTGGAACGGCGGGAGCGCCTGCTCCCTGACGTCTTCGGCGGTCGCGTCGTAGCGGGGCAGCCCGAGATGGGAGTCCACCGCGGTGTCGCCGTGCCCGGGGAAGTGCTTGGCGCAGGCGGCCACTCCGGCGGACTGGAGACCGCGGATCCAGGCGCCGGTGTGCCGGGCCACCAGATCCGGGGTCGAGCCGAACGATCTGACACCGATGACCGGGTTGTTCGGATTCGAGTTGACGTCCGCGCTCGGTGCGTAGGTCAGGCTGATGCCGGCGGAGTGCAGCTCGTGGCCGATGTCCCGGCCGACCGCTTCCGTCAGGTCCGTGTCGTCGATCGCGCCCAGCGCCAGATTCCCCGGGCGGGTGCTGCCGGTCAGCGACTCGATCCTGGTGACGTCGCCGGCCTCCTCGTCGATGGCGATGATGAGGTCCGGGTTCTCCGCGCGCAGTTGCCGGGTGAGCCGGATCAGCTGACCCGGGTTGGCGATGTTGCGGGAGAAGAGAACAACGCTGGACAGTCCCTCACCGATCCGGCGGAGCAGCCAGGCCGGTGCCTCGGTGCCCTTGAAGCCAGGCTGGAGGATCTTGTAGGCGAGGTGCGTCAGTTCACTGCTTGGTGTGCTGGGCAAGGTCAGCCGGGCCTTCCTGGCGTGCCGATAGGGGACCGAGCCGCCATGTGCTTGGCCATGCGCTTGGTCCAGACCAATTGGATAGTGGCCTGGACCAGGCGTCACGTCAAGTGCCCTGATGGTGCGTGCTCGCCCCTGTTCGCCCGAAATGACATACCGTCAAGACCGGTCACATACCTGCCCGTAGGATGTGTTACTCGCCGTGCCCCCGAACGATCTCCTTCACCTTCGCCACCGCGAAGCCCCAGCCCTGTTCGACGGTCGGCTTGGCCGGTACGGCGATCTCGTCCGGGTTCGTCAGCACGTCCAGCAGGACGGGTCCCGGCGTGCTGAAGGCGCGCTGCACAGCGTCCTCCAGATCGGCGGGGTCGGTCACCCGGATCCCTGTGATGCCCATCGCGGTGGCGACGGCGGCGAAGTCCGGGTTGTCGAGCACCGTGCCGAACTCCGGCAGGCCCACCTGCTCCTGCTCCAGCTTCACCATGCCGAGCCGGCGGTTGTCGAACACCACGAGTTTTACCGGTAGTTCATTGGTCTTGAGCGTCATCAGATCGCCCAGCAGCATGCTCAGCCCGCCGTCACCGCAGAAGGCGACCACCTGCCGCTCCCGGTCCAGGCACTGTGCTCCGAGTGCGTGGGGCATGGCGTTGGCCATGGAGCCCAGGTTGTACGAGCCGAGCAGTCGCCGCGCCCCGCGCATCTCGACGAAGCGCGAGAGCCACACGGTGGCCATCCCGGTGTCGGAGGTGAAGACCGCGTCGTCCGCGGCGAGCCGGTCCACCGTGGCGGCCAGCGCCTCGGGCCGGACCCCGTGCTCCGGATTGTCCAGAGCCGAACGGGCCCGCCCGGCCGCCCTCTTGTCGTGCTCCGGGTCGGCGAGCGCGGCCTGGCCCTCGCGCCAGGTCTCGAAGTGCCTGCGGGCATGGTCCAGATGGCCGCGGTCGCGGTCGCTCCCGGCGCCGAGATGCTTGAGCAGGTCCCGCACGGTGGCGCCCACATCGCCGACCAGACCGGTCTCGACCGGGACACGCCGCCCTATGTGCGTGGGCTCGGTGTCCACCTGGATCACGGACTTTCCCTCCGGGTACCACTCCCGGTACGGGAAGTCGGTCCCCAGCAGCAACAGGGTGTCGGCGTCGTGCAGGGCCGAGGCGGCCGCGGGATTGCCGATCAGCCCGGTCTGTCCGACCTGGTACGGGTTGTCCGCGCCCTCGAAGCCCTCCTTCGCCTTGAGCGTGAGCACCATTGGCGCGGCGAGCCGGTCCGCCAGGGCCAGCACATCGGTGCGGGACGCGCGGGCGCCCTGGCCGACGAGCAGGGTGACGCGTCCGGCGCGGTCGAGCAGCCCCGCCGCCTCACGGGTGGCCGACTCCTCGGGCCGGGTCACCGCCGGGCCGATCGAGAAGCGGGCCCTGCGGTCGGTGCCCAGCTTCCGGTCCCCGATGTCGGCGGGCACGGTGAGCACGGCAACACCCTTGTGCCCGAGGGCGTTCCGGACGGCTGTCTCCAGCATCTGCGGCAGCTGGTCGGGCGAGGAGAGGGTCGCCCGGAAGACCGCCACATCGCTGAAGAGGGCGTCGTTGTCGACCTCCTGAAAGGCGTCGCTGCCGACGTCGGCCAACGGCACCTGCCCCGCGATCACCAGGACCGGTGTGCGGCTCTTGGCCGCGTCGTACAAGCCGTTCAGCAGATGGATGGAGCCCGGGCCGACGGTGCCCATGCAGACACCGAGGCGGCCGGAGAGCTGGGACTGGGCGCTCGCGGCGAAGGCCGCGGCCTCCTCGTGGCGACAGCCCACCCACTCCACGCCCTCGGTGGTACGGATGGCCTCGGTCACGGGATTGAGTGCGTCCCCGACGACGCCGAACACCTGGTGGACGTCCAGTTCGCGCAGGGCGTCCACGATGACACGGGCAACAGTACGGCTCACAGAAGCCTCCGGTTCGGACGGGCAGAGAGGGGGATCAGGGGCTGGTTCGGGGGATCGGAAGGGCTGAGGCTGTCTCAGACGGTGAAGCGGTCGGGGTCGGCGGCCCGCCAGTCGGCGGCCCAGGACTCGGGCGCCTCCGCGAGCAGCTGCCCGGGTGCCAGCCACTCGTACATCTCCTCGTACGAGCGCACGGTGAAAGGGTCTGTACGGCGCCGCAGCATGTGCGGGCGCAGGTCTGCCGGGTCCGCCACACCCATGCTGGCCATGATCTGCTGGGCGCTCGCCACGGTCGCGTGCTGGAAACGCTGGACTCGGAGCGTCTTGTCGCCGACGTGAAGCGCGCGGGCACGCCGGGGGTCCTGGGTGGTGACACCGGCGGGGCAGGTGTTGGTGTGGCAGCGCTGCGCCTGGATGCAGCCCACGGCGAACATCATCGCGCGCGCCGCGTTGCCGTAATCCGCGCCCTGCAGCAGCCGCTTGACCAGATCGGCGCCGGTGGCGATCTTGCCGCTGGCGCCGATCCTGATGCGGTCGCGCAGCCCGGTGCCGACGAGGGCGTTGTGCACGTCGAGCAGGCCGTCGGTGAGCGGGGTGCCGAGCTGGTCGGCGTATTCCAGCGGGGCCGCGCCGGTGCCGCCCTCGGCGCCGTCCACGATGATGAAGTCCGGTGCGGTGCCCTCTTCCAGCATGGCCTTGCACACGGCGAGGAACTGGCGCCGCGACCCGGGGCAGAGCTTGAATCCGGTGGGCTTGCCGCCGGACAGTTCCCGCATCTGCACGAGGAAGCGCACCAGTTCGCGGGGGGTGGAGAACTCCCGGTGGTACGGGGGTGAGATGACGGTCTCGCCCTGCGGCACTCCCCGTGCCCGGGCGATCTCCGCGTTCACCTTGGCCCCCGGCAGCACCCCGCCGATCCCCGGCTTGGCGCCCTGCGACAGCTTGAGCGACACGCACTTCACCTGATCGTGCGCCGCCTTGTCGGCGAACTCCTCCGGCTTGAACCCGCCGTCATCGGTGCGGCAGCCGAAGTACCCGGTGCCGATCTCCCAGACGAGGTCGCCGCCCGGCCGCAGATGGTATTCCGACAGGCCGCCCTCACCCGTGTCATGGGCGAAACCGCCTGCCGCGGCACCGCCGTTGAGCGCCAGGACCGCGTTCGCCGACAGGGAGCCGAAGCTCATCGCCGACACGTTCAGCAGCGCCATGTCGTACGGGCGGGTGCAGTCGGGCCCGCCGATCCGTACCCGGGGCGTGGTCTGCGGGACCGGGCAGGGCGCCATCGACGGCACAAGGGACTCGTAGCCCGTCTCGTAGACATCGCGCTCGGTCCCGAACGGCTCCTCGGCCGCGGTGCCCTTCGCGCGTTCGTAGACGATGCTGCGGGTGTCGCGGTCGAAGGGCCGCCCGTCGTAGTTCCGTTCCACGAAGTACTGCTGCAGCTCGGGGCGTACGCGCTCCAGAAGGTAGCGGGCGTGCCCGATGATCGGGTAGTTGCGCAGCACCGTGTGCCTGCGCTGGCTCAGGTCCCACACGCCGAGCGACCCGAGCAGGGCGAGTGGCACAGCGGCGGACAGCCACCACCACGAGACCCACCCGGCAGCTCCCCATGCGGCGAGAGCTGCAAGGACCGTCATACCGACACAGCCGATTCGTTTCACTCGGGACGGGTTGCCCGGTTCGGTTCTTCCACACCTCGGGAAACCCCCGGGGGCCCCTCAGCGACGTGTGCGATACGCCTCACCGGGCCTTCGGGCCGTCCGGGGTTCCTCCTGTGAACGCCATGGTCACCTCGCCGTTCACCATTCAATTGAAGCCTTGAGGACCGGGCTGCCTGGCTCCCTTTGCGTGCGTCCGCTTCCTGAGTTTGACTGAGACCGCAAGGAACGAATCCCCCTATAAGGATGGGAAGCGTCATGAACTCCACTGAACCGGTGACCGACCGCCTGGCAACCGACCTCGATGAGGATGTCGAGGCCGCGCTCAACCCGGGCGAGGCCGAAGGCGTCTTCCGTGACTCGCGTGAATGCGCGAGCCTGGCGCTTATCGGCGGAGCAGGCGCACTGCTGCTCTCGCCGCCGACTCCGCGCCCGAAGAAGGCGTAAGCAGTCGCACATGGACCAGTCAAGTGCGTCCTCCCGCATCGCGGGGGCTGTGCGTGACCTGGCGTCCGAGGTGGTCTTCGCTCTGCAGAGCGGAGACCACCTCTCCACGGTCTGCGGCGCCGCCGGAATCGGCGAGGACGACAGAACCGGGATCGCCGCGGTCAGGGTCATCGGGGCAGATCTGCTGCTGCCGAGCCTGCTGTACGGACGTGATCCGCACCCCGGTGACGTGGCGGTGCTCCAGCGTGCCGTGATCGACTTCCCGCCGCGCGCGGGCGCCCCGGCGGCGACCGCCTGGAGCCACTGGGCGATGGAGTCGGCGCTCGGCACGCCCCGGATGGGTGAGACGGTGGTGGAGCCCGACGCCGCGTGGCTCGAACAGGCCCCGTGGCAGGCGTTCACCCACCAGCTCTCCGTACTCGCGCCGCTCGCCCGGCCCGCTTCCGCCTCGGCGGTCAACCGGGTCGCGAGCCGCCGGCCGGCCGATGTGGCCCGCGGATTCGTCCGGGCCGTACGGCGCCGGGACTGGCTCCAGGCGGCCGGGGCCGGCCGCTGGCTGGCCACGCTCGACGGGGTGCCCGACACCCTGGGCCTGGCCGCCGGTCTGGACTTCGTCCAGCTCATGGGCGGTCAGGATCCCCGGGTGGCCCTCCATCTGCGCGCGGCCGGCCTGATCAGGTCGGGACAGGCGCGGTGACGGCCGCCCCGGAAGCGCGAACACAGGCCCCGGGCAACGGACTTGTGGACGGTATCGCGGGTGCCGCCCTGGGCTGGGTGCGGGAGAACCGCTCCGGGTTCGTGCTGCCCGACGACGTCCTCGAACCCCACACCGACGTCAACCGCACCATGAAGCCCCTGGGCGAACTGGCGCAGCTGTGCACCACGGTCCGCCGCCGCACCCGCCCCGACGACCCGCACCATGCGGCCGCCGCCGCTCTCGTACGGTTCGCCTGGGAGCAGGTCCGCGAGGGCGAACTGCTCCTCGACCTGGCCCGCAACGAGCCGTTCGCCACGTACCCCTTCGAGATCTACGCGGCCTTCGCCGGCGAAGGCCTGCGCCACGAGGGTTTCGAACGCCTCGCCTCCGTCGTCGCCACCACCCGGGGCTGGGCGCTCACCGAGCAGCACGCCAACCGCGAGCTGGGGCTGCTCAACTCCGAGCGGCGGATCGGTGTCCCCCCGCACACGGCGGCGGACCCGGTCCTGCGCCGCACCTGGCTCGGCGGGCTGCCCGAGCCGTGGACCTTCGAGCGGGCTTCCGGGTACGCCCTGACGCATGTGGTCTTCCACATCACCGACTGGGGCAACGCCCCGCACCGGATGCCTGATGACGTCGCCGGGTATCTCGGTACGTGGCTCCCGGCGTGGATCGACGGCTGCTTCGAGAACGGCCAGTGGGATCTGGGCGGCGAACTGCTCGCCGTCGCCGCCTGTCTGCCGGACCCGCCGCCGGTGGCGCTCGTGGAGACCTGGTGGCCGGTGCTCGCCGCCGTACAGGACGGCACGGGCGCGGTTCCGGAGACGGGCCCGCCGCTCGTACGGGGCGGGGGAGGGAGCCGGGCCGGCGGGCCGGGAGCCGGGGCCGCAGCCGAGCCCACCGAACCCACCGAGCCCACCGAAGCCCGTGAGGCTCCCCGTGAGTTCGTGAACTGCTACCACTCGACACTGGTCACGGCCTTCGCGGCCGCCCTGACCCTGGCCAGGACCAGCCCGGCGGACCCGGCCCCGGATCCCCGGCGGATCCCGGAGCCCGGCGTCGCAGGGCAGCGGCCGGACCTGGTCGGCCCACCGGACGGAGGCGCCGTATGAACGACAGCCGGCAGACGGAGAGCGGCGACGCGGACGGTGTGGGCGGCGGGACCCCAGCAGGCGCGGCAGCCGGTACCGGCACGGACGCGGGCACCGGCGCCGCCACCGGCATCCGGCAGATCCACGCTGTCGGATCCCGCGCCCTGGAGTGGCTGTACGCCCACCGGGACGGCTTCCGCCTGGAGGACGACCCGGACCCCGAGACCGGCGCATTGGACCGCTTCAAGCCGCTCGGCGAGCTGGCCCTCATCGGGAAGGTCATCTTCCGCGAGGGCGTCGCGGGCTCGCAGCAGGCCACGACCGCGCGCAAGCTGCTGGACCACGCCTGGCACGAGCTGCTGGCGTCCGGGGCCAGGCTCGCCGAGGGCCAGACCCACGAGCCGCTGTCGCCGGTGCCCTTCGAGGTCTACGTACCGTTCAAGGAGCTCGGTTACAGCAACCCGCAGGTCGAGGCCGCGGCCCGGCTCAACCACCGGCTCGTCAGCCGGCAGGTGATGGAAGTGCTGCCGGTCCGCCGGCTCGGGCTCTCCGCCATGGAGCGCCGCTTCGGTCTCCCGCCCGCCGTGCCGGAGGACGAGGCCGCTGCCCGCACCTGGCTCGCCCACCGCCCGGAGCCCTGGACGGTGGAGGGCCACATCGGCTACGACATCACGCACACGGTCTTCCACCTGACCGACTGGGGTGAGAACCCGTCCGGTCTGCCCCCGGCCGTCGCCGGCTATCTGGCCACCTGGCTGCCGGTCTGGCTGGACGACTGGCTCGACCTCGGACGGTGGGACCTGCTCGGCGAACTGCTCGTCGTGGACGCCTGCCTGCCGGAACCGACGCTGGACCCGGCGGCCTGGCGCGGCTTCGCAGCGGCCCAGCAGCCCGACGGCGCGATGCCCGTGCTGGGCCCGATGCCCGAGGGCGACGCGGAGCAGGTCTTCGATCTCGTCTACCACCCGACCCTGGTGGCGGCGTTCGCCTCCGCACTGGCGGTCTCCCGCGCCATGGCGGACCTGACCGCACCGGCCCCCTCATGACGGGACCGGCACCGGCACTCACGCGAACGGGGGCCGCGAGCCGGCTGGCCGCCGCCGCCCGGGCCGTCGACGCCCCGGGCATCGTCATCGCGGTGAGCCACCGTGGCCACCGCACGGTCCACTGCGGGGGCAGCGCCCCTCCGCCGGCCGTCCCGCGCGACCAGCAGCGGTACGAGATCGGTTCGGCGTCGAAGACGTTCACCGGACTCCTCCTCGCGGAACTCGTGGGCACCGGCCGCCTCTCCTACGACGACGTGGCGGCCCACCACCTGACGCCGGGCCGGACGCCGGAAACCGCCCCCCGGAACCCGGCGACCCTGCGGCACCTGATCACGCACACCGCCGGGCTGCCCGCGCTGCCGGCCGACTTCTACCCGCAGGCGGTCCGGCACTGGTCGACCGACCCGTACGGGGGCTACCCGGCCGAACGCGTCGTGGCCGCCTACCTCCGGGCCCGGCCCCGCCACCGCCCGGGCACCCGCTGGCACTACTCCAACTTCGGCGCATCGGTCCTGGGCCACACCCTCGCCGCCGCGACGGCCACCCCGTGGGAGGAGCTGATCGCCCACCACGTCCTGGCCCCGCTCGGCCTGACGGGCACCCGCCTGCACCCGGAGGGCGCGTACGGGCCGGGCGCCGACGCCACGGGGCACCGGCCGGACGGCAGCACTCCCGTACCGGGTCTGGTCATGGGCGGCTTCCAGCCCGCAGGCGCCGTACGAGCGACCCCCGGAGACCTCCTGACCTACCTGGAAGCACACCTGGACCCGGCAGGCAGCCCGCTGGGGACCGCCCTCCGTACGATCCGCCGCCCCGTGCTCCGCCGTGGGCTGGGGCACCGCCACCTCCACACGCTCACCTGGTTCCAACACCCCTCGCCGCAGGGCCCGTTGTACTTCCACGCGGGCGCCACCACCGGCCAGCAGGCCTTCCTCGGCTTCCGGCCCGCCACTCATACGGCGGTGGTGGCCGTGACCACCCGCCGTATCCGCCTCAGGGACACATTCATCGCGACGGCTTACGCACTGCTCAGTGAGGAGCCGGGCTGAGCCCCGACTGAGAATCCCACCCGCATACAGCCTTCTTGATGCAGTCGATGCAGTTGATGTACTCGATGCAGCTGCGGCTGCACTTGCAACAAATCCTGGAAGCGGGCCGGTTGAGGAACACCGGGATTCGGGTGATCGCGGCCGACCGCGAGGATCAAGCCGAAATGGCCGGTCCCTCCCATGCCGAAAATGGCCGATGGGCCGACGGCCGGACCCGCCTGGGGACGAGGTACCGGCTATCTGATTTCTGCTCGCAAAGAGATCCAGATCCTTGAGCCCGCTTTCGGATCATCCGTGTGCGAGCCCTTCCGCTCACGAATCGCTGGTCCCCATCGCCGGTTCCCTGGAGGCTTATTGGTGCTCGGGTGTCGGTAACCTCCACCATGCGGAGGTTACTTTCCGAACTTGCACCATCACGTGTAGTGTTTGGCGCGCCGCTGTCGACGCGGCCGCATTCCGTGAACGTCTGCTCTGCACGCCCCGATGGGAATGAGTAGCCAATGTCCACAGGCACTTTCACAGCACACGGTCCGAACAGGACTGGATGGCACACTGTGTCAGGTCGCCCGCCAACCGATCCGGCGGTGACCGTCGAACCGATTTCCCGCGGGCGATGGATGCTCGCGGCTCAGGGGTATGTCCCCGTCTCGGTGCGCCAGACATCCTCAGAGGTCCATCTCGTGTTTGCGCCCTCCCCGGAATCGGAGGCCATTCCCGGGTACATGGCTGAAAGAGCCGAATCGGCCGCACCCCCGGAATCCCTTACGGACCCCGTCCAAGTCGACCATGGTGCCCGCACGGTGCACGTAGCGGGGCGTCAACTCGAACTCCCCAAGCTGGAGTTCGACCTGCTGGCCTATTTCATTTCGCGGCCGCTCCACGTCCACGCACGCCATCAGCTCATCGCTGCGCTCTGGCCCGAATCAGCAGGCAGTGAGCGCACGGTGGACGTACATGTCGCCCGTCTGCGCCGGCGCCTCGGCCCGCAGTACCGAAAGGTCATCGCGACGGTCGTCGGCGTGGGCTACAAGTACGTTCCGGCCCTCGCGGGGTAGCGAAGGCCGGGCACGGAGGCTTGTGCCGGCGGCAGGCGCGGCGGCCCCCGGCTACCGGCCCTGCCCGCGCCGCCGCGCGGACGCCGACGCCCTGGTGAGGAACGGGGGCAGGACGTTCGCCGCGAACCGGTGCAGCGGTGGGTGGCTGCGGGGTGCCGTGCCCGGGCCGGCTGTGCGGGCTGTCGCGGTGCGCGAGGGCGCGCGATGGCGGGAGACGGGCTGTGGCGGGAGCTGGGCCTTCTTGCCGCTGATGCGGATGAGCGGTTCGCCCGCGACGGACTCCTCCCCGTGCCAGAGGTCCTTACGGGTCGCCAGCCAGGCCGCCAGCTCGGTACGCAGGGCGGTGGGGTCGCCCCAGGTCCCGTAGAGCTTGGTGCCGGTGATGCAGAGGACGTGCAGCCCCCCGCTGGTCACGGCCTGCCAGGCCGCTGCGGCGACGCCGGGGCAGTGCTCGGCGCGGAAGTCGTCCAGCACGACGACGCCGTACGGCTTCAGCGCGGCCCGGGCCGTCGCGATGTCCGCGTGGACGTGTTCGTACAGATGCGAGGCGTCGACATGTACGAAGCGGCAGCTGCCGTCGGCCACCTGGCCGGGCACCATCGATGACAGGCCCTGCAGGACGGTCGGCAACTCGTCGTGGAAGGACAGGTAGTTCGCCTCGAACGCCCGCCGGGTGAGCGTGGAGTACGACTTGGCCATCTCGGCGCCGTTCGCGGAGTCGTCGGCGGGGGCGTCGAACAGGTCGCAGACGGTGAAGCGTTCACCGGGGCGCAGATAGGAACCGGTGAAGATCGCGCTCTTCCCCAGATACGCACCCACTTCCAGCAGATCGCCCGCCTCGGCGAGGCCCTTCTGCCGGGTCAGGAGCCAGTCGAAGAGCAACTGGTCCGCCGCGAAGAACCACCCCTTCACCTCGTCCAGCCCGGCGGGGGCCGGAAGCTGCTCGGTGCCGTCCGAAGGCGTGCCGTCCGAAGGCGTTGCGCCGGGTGTGCTGCTGGTCATGAGGGATCCGTTCGGAGATCGCTGAACCCGCCAGTACGTGTGCGTCGGGCGCCGGACACGCCACGCTCCGGGTTCGGCGGGCCGCGCCGGTTGCCGGAGAGCCTGGTAGCTGCCGGTGTCGCCGCGGTGAGATCCACCCGTCCGCCCCGTGAATGGGCGGTGCAAGGTCCGGTCACCCTTCACTCAACCTGTTGTCCGCCTGGCAGAACTGACCACCGTGGCGACTCCGCTCCCCACAGCCGGTGTTGCGGCGGAGGGGGGCGATTCTGCGGCTGCCGTCGACGCAGCAGCTGCCCGTCCGGGTCCCCGGCGCCGCACCCTCCGTACGACCGCCGCCCCCACCAGCAGCGCCAGCGCCAGGCCCCCCACCGCCGACCCGATCCGCAGTCCGGGCGGGCGGAAAGTGCAGCTCACGGCTGTCGCGTTGCCGGTCAGGGGGACCGCTACCAGGCCCAGGTACGAGCGCGCCGGGTGGTCGGCCCCGTGGCCCGTGCGGCACTGCCAGCCGGAGATGCGGGGCATAGCGAATACCGCCGTTCCCCTGGACCCCGGCGGGAGCTGGGCCCGTACCGCGTCGTCCGTGACCCGCACCGATGTCGCGCCCGTCTCCGTCAGATGGCGTACCGCCGTGGCCAGTTCCGTGCGGGACAGGCAGCCCGTCCTGCCGTGCGGGTGCGGGGTGACGGCCACGCCGCCCGGCGCCCGGCCCATCGGCTGGAGTGCCGCGCGCCGGCCCCGCTGTCCGCCGCGCAGCTCCACCGGTTCGCCGCTGTCCAGCCGGACGAAGCCCGTGAAGTCCGGTGCCGAGTAGAAGACGTCGGTGCCGGCCGGGCACCTGTCCGCGTCTGTGTACACGTGTGCGCCCAGCAGCAGTTCCTGGTTCCGGAACGGGGAGCGTCCGAAGTGCGGTACCGGGCCCGGCGGCCGTACGGTCACCAGCGGAGGCGCGGCCTCCCGCGTCACCGTCACCGCTCCGGCGCCCTTCCGGCCCGGCGCCGACCGCACCCGCGCGCCCACCGAGAAGATCGCGTCCGTCACCGGGTTGTCCAGCGACTGCATACTCCGGCCCCGCGAGGTCCAGCCGGCCCCGAGCGCGGCCATCGTCCGGGTGTACGGGTCCGGCGTCATGCTGCTGTAGTACGAACCGCCCTCCCCGCCGACCAGCAACGGGTCGTTCCCGGTGGTCTGTTCACGCCCCGGGTCGGTGCGGTAGCGCGGCCAGTCGTCGGCCCCGGCGACCGCCGCCGCCTCCTCGTCCAGGTGGCGGCCCCAGGGCGCGTAGTCGTCGAGCCGGTGGATCTTGACCCGGTCCGCGTACGACGTCGTCGCGGCCGCCTGTCCCGCCTGCGCCCCCACCAGCAGCAGCGCGGCGACAACCGGCTGCCAGCGATGGGCCCGCACCCGCCCCGCCCTCCCCAGCAGCACAAGACCGCCCACCGCCGCGGCCAGGCCGAGACCGAGGAGCGGATACGTATATACAGTCACCGTCCGCGAGAAGGCCGCGAAGGACGCCCCCGCCGCGAGCACCGCCGCCCCGCCGGTCAGGGCCCGGCCGCCCGGCACCCCGTACGACAGCGCTGTCCAGGCCGCGATCACCAGCAGGCCGCTCAGGACGAACGTCTGCCGGTACGGGCTGCCGTTCGGTGTCGCGAACACATGCCAGATCAGATGCGTGGGCTTCCACTGCATCGACAGCGCGACCAGCACCACGAGCCCCGTCCACGCGGCCCGTTCCCGGCGCGGCACCGCCCGGTGGAAGGCCAGCGCGCAGACCAGCAGCAGGGTGCCCGTGCCGAGGAACAGCGCGGGCGTGGAGAAGCTGTAGGTGGCGGGGAGCGTGCGCGCGAACACATCCGTCCAGGAGGCGGGCGCGAAGTTCCGGGTCCAGCCCGGGTACGCGTGCCGGGTCCCGAGGAAGACCGTGAAGAGGAGCGGCGCGGCGAGGCCGATGCCGAGCAGGACCGTCCCGGCCGCCCGCAGCAGCACCCGGACCGGCCGGTGCGCCCCCGTCGTCTCCCCCTTCACCAGCAGCAGCCGGACCAGCAGCACCAGCGCCGCCCCGATCGTCGCCATGTACGCGGTGTAGAAGTTCGCGGTCCAGGCGAGCGCGACGACCACCGGCCCCAGCAGCGGTCTGCGCCCGCCCCGCACCCACTCGCCGACCAGGCACAGCAGCGGGAAGGCGACAAGGCCGTCCAGCCACATCAGGTTGTACGAGGCCTCCAGGACCGACCAGCCGCAGAGCGCGTACGACGCGCCGAGCAGCCCGGCCGCCCACCAGCGGCCGGGCCGCAGGGTGAGCAGCAGCGAGGTCATCGCCGCCGCGGCCGCCGCCATCTTGAGCAGCGTGACCAGATACACCGCGAGGTCGATCCGGTCCTTCGGGAAGGCCGCCACCAGCAGCGCGAACGGGCTGCTCAGATATGTCCCCAGGTCCGGCAGGAAGGACGTGCCGTACCCCGACTGCCAGTTGAGCAGCAGCCCGCCGTGCGCACTGCCGTGCAGCAGATCCTGGAGGTGGGCGTGGAAGGGGATGTACTGGTTGCCCAGGTCGCTGATGCTCCGGTGGCGCGGACCGTAGGGGTAGATACGGGCGGCGGCGTCCCCGGTGCACACGGCCAGTACGGTGAGCAGCGTGGCCAGTACGGTGGCGCGGAGACGGGGCGTCACTGCCGGACGGCGGGGTTTCATGCCCCGAATATGGCAGCGAATACGCGGAATTGGCCTGGAATATGGTGAATTCACTCAGCCGTCGCCGGGATTTCACCGAGGGCCGGGCAGGGCCGCCGGATCAGGAGCGCGTACGCAGATGAACACCGCACGGTTGGCCTCCACCGCGAAGCTGGGCCAGCTGGTCCGCTTCGCGCTCGTCGGCGTGGTGAACACCGGCACGTACTACGGCTGTTACCTGCTTCTGCTCACACGGCTCCCGTACCTCGCCGCGCACACCATCGCCTTCTGCCTCAGCATGGTCGGCTCCTTCTTCATGAACGCCCGGTTCACCTACCGGATCCGGCCGACCTGGCGGAAGTTCCTGCTCTTCCCGCTGACCAACGCGGCCAATTTCGCGATCACCACCGGCGGGGTGTACCTGCTGGTGGACGTGGCCCGCCTCAGCGCCGGCTACGCGCCACTGATCGCGGCGGCGGCAGCCATTCCGCTCACTTTTGTCATCTCGCGGACGATCATGCTCCGCCCCGACAACCGGGAAGCTCCTGAATCGTTGGTCGAACCAGTGGCCCCCGCCACGCCAAATGCCTAACATCGATCAACGCAAGGCCTTGTGCTCCCCACCCGTCGCCCGACCGCCACCCCTCACGGAGGCGCCGGGCGCCGCACCAAAGTTTGCACAGACTCGCCCGCCAGGAGGCTCCTTTGCACCGCCGCCGTCGCACTGCGCTCTCCGTATCCGCCGCGCTCGTCGCCGCAGCCCCGCTTCTCGCCGCCTGCGGCAGCCAGCCCCATCCGGGCGCCGCGGCCGTCGTGGGCAAGGACCGGATCACGGTCGCCGCCCTCCAGACGCAGGTGAACGACGTACGCGCCGCGCAGAACAAGTCCCCGCAGGCCGCCGAGCTGATCAGGAGCAGCAACAACCTCAGCGGCATGAAGCTCGGCAACATGATCTTCGACCGGGTGCTCGCGAAAGCAGCGGCGGACGCCGGGGCGAAAGTCACCCGCAAGGACATCCAGGACGCACGCGCCCAGCTGGTCAAGCAGGCGGGCAGCGAGCAGCGGCTCCAGCAGGTCTACCTCCAGCAGAACGGCATCGCCCCCGGCCAGATCGACCAGGCGCTCCAGGAGCAGGTCACCGCGTCGAAGCTGGCCGAGAAGCTGGGCGCGTCGCTCAGCACTCCGCAGGGCCAGAGCGCCGTGCTCCAGGCGATGATGAAGACGTCCAAGGCGATGGGCGTGGACGTCAATCCGCGTTACGGGGTCTGGGACGTCAAGAAGAGCCAGCTCGGTCCGTACAAGACGCCGTGGATCACCCAGGTCACCAAGGAACAGGCCGCACCGTCCGCCGGAACCGGAGTCAGTGCGGCGGGGTAGTTTCGACGGGTGACCGCTGAAAACACCCCTGATAACACCCCCGGCAACACCCGCGCCGCTGCCGCGCCCGCCCCCGCCGTCGTTCCCGAGGTGCTCGACGCGCCCGGCCGGGTCGTGCTGCTCACCACCAGCCACCGGGTCGCGCCGGGGCTGCTGTCCTGGCCGGCCTGGCAGCTGCTGCACACGGCGGACCGGGTGCTCTGTGTGGACACCGAGCACCCGCAGCTGCCGTATCTGCGTGAGGCGGGGGTGACCGTCGAGCACGCGGCGCCCGACGCGCACCAACTGGTCGAGGAGTGCGCGGGCGGCCGCACGGTCGTCGTCCTCCCGTCGGGCGAGGGCGACCAGCAGCTGACCGACGGTCTGGCCAGGCTCGCGGGCAGCGGCCGGGTGCGGATGCCGGACCTGGAGCTGCTGCCCGGCTCGTACGATCTGCCGGGCGCGCGCCTGCTCGACCTGGTGCAGGTGATGGACCGGGTACGGCGCGAGTGCCCGTGGACCTCCCAGCAGACCCACCGGGGGCTCGCCAAGTACCTGATCGAGGAGGCGTACGAACTCGTCGAGGCGATCGAGGACGGCGACCGGGGCGAACTGCGCGAGGAGCTGGGGGACGTCCTGCTCCAGGTCGTCTTCCACGCGCGGATCGCGCAGGAGGGCACCGGGGAAGAAGGGGACGAGCCCTTCTCGATCGACGACGTCGCGGGCGGCCTGGTCGAGAAGCTGATCCACCGCCACCCGCATGTGTTCGGCGACGAGACGGCGGAGACCGCCGATGACGTCCACGCCCACTGGAACCGCACCAAGGCGATCGAGAAGCAGCGGGAGTCGGTGACGGACGGCGTCCCGGTCGGTCAGCCGGCCCTCGCACTCGCGGCGAAACTGACCTCGCGGGTGCGCGGCTCGGAGCTCGACGTACCGCTGCCGGCAGGGGAGGGCGTCGGCTACCAGTTGCTCGCCCTGGCCGCGAGCGCGGAGGCGGCGGGCACGGACCCGGAGGCCGCGCTGCGCGCCGCGGCGCGGGCGTACCGGGACGCGATCCGGGCCGCGGAGAAGGCACAGCGCGGTACGGCTCCCGTCGAGGAGTGACCGACCGGGGCGCGGAGAGGGCGCAGGGCGGTACGGCTACCGTCGAGGAGTGACCGACAACAGCACCGCAGGCCCGGCCCCCACCCTTTTCACCTGGGAGTTCGCGACCGACCCGTACCCCGCGTACGCCTGGCTCCGCGAGAACGCGCCCGTCCACAGGACCGCGCTCCCGAGCGGGGTGGAGGCCTGGCTCGTGACGCGGTACGCGGACGCGCGGACGGCGCTCGCCGAGCCCCGGCTGTCGAAGAACCCCGCGCACCACGCGGAGTCCCCGCACGCCAAGGGCAAGACCGGCATTCCGGGGGAGCGCAAGGCGGAGCTGATGACGCATCTGCTGAACATCGACCCGCCGGACCACACCCGGCTGCGGCGTCTGGTCTCCAAGGCGTTCACCCCGCGCACCGTCGCGCTCTTCGCACCGCGCGTACAGGAGCTGACGGACCAGCTGATCGACGCCTTCGTGGCGAAGAGCGGAGAGCAGGGCACGGCCGACCTCATCCATGACTTCGCCTTTCCGCTCCCCATCTACGCCATCTGCGATCTGCTCGGCGTCCCCCGCGAGGACCAGGACGACTTCCGCGACTGGGCGGGCATGATGATCCGTCACGGCGGCGGACCGCGCGGCGGGGTCGCACGGTCGGTCAAGAAGATGCGGAACTACCTCGCCGAACTCATCCACCGCAAGCGGGAGAGCCCCGGCGACGACCTCATCTCCGGGCTCATCAGGGCGAGCGACCACGGCGAGCACCTGACCGAGAACGAAGCCGCGGCGATGGCGTTCATCCTGCTCTTCGCCGGGTTCGAGACGACGGTCAACCTCATCGGCAACGGTATGTACGCGCTGCTCCGCAATCCGGACCAGCGCGAGCGCCTGGAGGCGTCACTGGCGGCGGGGGAGACCGACCTCCTCGCCACCGGTGTGGAGGAACTCCTGCGCTACGACGGGCCGGTGGAGCTGGCGACCTGGCGGTTCGCCACCGAGGCGCTGACCCTGGGCGGGCAGTCCATCGCGGAGGGCGATCCCGTACTGGTCGTCCTGGCCGCGGCCGACCGCGATCCCGAGCGCTTCACCGAGCCCGACACGCTCGACCTCTCACGCACCGACAACCAGCATCTGGGGTACGGGCACGGCATCCACTACTGCCTCGGCGCGCCGCTCGCCCGGCTGGAGGCGCAGACCGCGCTCGCCACCCTGCTGCGCCGCCTGCCGGACCTGCGACTTGCGGCGGAACCTGGCGATTTGCGCTGGCGCGGCGGGCTCATCATGCGGGGATTGCGCACGCTTCCGGTGGAGTTCGATATCCCGCCCAACTGACGGCCTGACCAGTACATGGCTGACAGGGCGTCAAGAATGTGACTTTCATGTGATCTCCGCTGCATCGACTTGTGACTGGTGTTCGAGTGCGGCTACGTTCACCCCTCGACTCATCCGTCACACGGAAGGCCACCGCATGCGCACCGGGAACGGTCGGCACCGCCGCCCCCGTCAGGCTCCAGCTCTTGTCGTAGCGGCAGGAGTTACGGGCTCGGCCATCGCCCTTCCGCTGCTGGCGTCGACCGGCGCCCACGCTGCCGACGCCACGACCTGGGACCGGGTGGCGCTGTGCGAGAGCGGCGGCATCTGGAGCACCGACCTCGGCAACGGGCACTACGGCGGCCTCCAGTTCTCGCAGGCGACCTGGGACAAGTACGGAGGCGGGCAGTACGCGGCCCGCCCCGACCTGGCCAGCCGCTCCCAGCAGATAGCCGTGGCCAAGAAGGTGTACGCGGCCGAGGGTGCGACTCCCTGGGCCAGTTGTGCGGCCATCGCCGGGCTGACGAAGGACGACGCGGACAGCGCCTCCGTGGACCCGGGCTCCCCGGACACCGCGAGCCCGAGCCCCGCGAAGCCGACCGATTCCGCGAAGCCGAGCGATTCGGCCAAGCCGACCGGTTCCGCCAAGGACCCGGCGGGCGGGGACACGGACGCGGACGGTTCGAAGCAGACACCGTCGAAGCACGCGCCGTCGAAGCAGGCGAGTCCGAGCCCGTCCGATTCCCCTTCGGGCGCCCCGTCCTCCTCATCGGCCCCGTCATCCCCCACATCTGACCCCTCATCGGACACATCAGACTCTTCCGGCGATTCAGGCTCTTCGGGCACTTCGGGCACTTCGGGCACTTCTGGCCCCAGCGCATCCGCCACGCCCGGCCCCTCGGACTCGGCGGCACCCGCCGGTCCTGCTTCCGGTGACGCCCCGGGGGGCGGCAAGCACCGGGGCGGCGAGGCCACCGGTGGCTCCGGAGCGAGCCATGACGAGACCGGGCGGCACGCTTCACGCGGCGGGGAGGTGTCCCGCGATGACGCCCGTACGGACGGCAGCTACACCGTCCGCGCGGGTGACAATCTGTGGTCCATCGCGGAGGCGCACGATCTGCCCGGCGGATGGCCCGCGCTCTACGCGGCGAACCATCGGACCGTCGGAGGCGATCCGGACTTCATCGTTCCTGGCCAGAGCCTTGATCTCGACCGAAATCAGGGGTAGTTCGGACCTGTATGTCCGCTTCTGTTCGAGTGAGACATGGCTCTCGTCGGCGCTGCTGAATGTCCGGACTGTCCGCCCGGCGTACGCCGCACCTCACCTGCGGAAACAGGTCACGCGGGGTCGTAAACCAGGGATTTGCTCCCCGATGTTCATCTTTGAATATCGGGGGGTCCTGTGATTACGGTCAGACCGCTCGCACCGCGGGCCTCTTCGATCGCCACGCCGAATCCTGCCATCGGTCGAAGGGAAACAGTGACGCTAAGAAGCGCCGCAGGCAGGAGCGGGGGACCCAGGTAAGCGCCGGGGCCGGCCGTCCGTTCAGAGTCAGAGAACGGCACGAACCGGGACCGGCTTGGGGTGAAGCTGTGCGCTAGGCCGCGCAGCCGGGCAACTCATTGGCCCGAACCCGACAGCTCACCTCGTAGGCGTCGGTGAGGAGATTCTTCATGCTGTTTTCCAGCAAGTCCAAGCACCGTCGCCCCTCGAAGGCCGTCCGCGTCGCCACTCTCGCCGGTGTTGCCGGTGCCGCTGTGGCCGTACCGCTGATCGGGGCGACCTCGGCCTCCGCCGCTTCGGTCTCGACCTGGGACGCCGTCGCGCAGTGCGAGTCCGGTGGCAACTGGTCCACCAACACGGGCAACGGCTACTACGGCGGCCTCCAGTTCAACAACTCCAGCTGGGCCGCCGCCGGCGGTACGCAGTACGCCCCGCGTGCCGACCTCGCCACCAAGGGCCAGCAGATCGCCACCGCCGAGAAGCTTCTCGCCATGCAGGGTCCGGGCGCCTGGTCCTGCGCCGGTGCCGGCGGCCTGACCAGCGGCGGTCCGAGCCCGGACGTCTCCACCGGTTCGAACAGCGGCTCCTCCTCGTCGAGCGCCGACCAGCAGAGCAGCCACAGCGACCAGCAGGCCGCTTCGCGCAGCGAGGCCCGCACCAGTGCGCCGGCCGCCCCGAAGCACGCCGCTCCCCGGCACGCCGCTCCCGCCAAGATCCAGAAGGGTGACGGCGAGTACAAGGTCAAGGCCGGCGACACCCTCTCCACGATCGCCAAGGCCGAGCACGTCTCCGGTGGCTGGAAGAAGGTCTTCGACCTGAACAAGGACGTCGTGAAGGACGCCAACCTGATCTACCCCGGTCAGCAGCTCCACCTGAGCTGATATCAGCTCTCCCCAGCACCCCCGGCCCGGCGCGACTCCCCCGTACGCGCCGGGCCGGGGGTCTCTCCGCCGGAGCCGCGTCCCGGTTCCGTCCGGCGGCCCGGCGGGGGCGGTGAGGTGGTCACGGTCTGGTAAATTTGGTGACTTTCACACCGTCATACGATCTTTTGGGCCCTTTTTCGTCCCAGGGTCCGGGCGCCCTGCAGGCCTATGGCTCCGAGCCGGTTAGGCTCGTGCCGCAAGGCCAAAGAGACCCTGCGCCCATAGCGTCACATCCCAGAAGGAGATGCTAGTGCCGTCCATCGACGTCGTCGTAGCCCGGGAAATCCTGGACTCCCGAGGCAACCCCACGGTCGAGGTCGAGGTCGGCCTCGACGACGGCAGCACGGGCCGTGCCGCCGTCCCGTCCGGCGCCTCCACCGGTGCGTTCGAGGCCATCGAGCTCCGCGACGGTGACCCCAACCGTTACCAGGGCAAGGGCGTCGAGAAGGCAGTCCTCGCCGTCATCGAGCAGATCGGGCCGGAGCTCGTCGGCTACGACGCCACCGAGCAGCGCCTGATCGACCAGGCGATGTTCGACCTGGACGCGACGGAGAACAAGGGCTCGCTCGGCGCCAACGCCATCCTCGGCGTCTCGCTCGCCGTGGCACACGCCGCTTCCGAGGCTTCCGACCTCCCGCTCTTCCGCTACCTGGGCGGCCCGAACGCGCACCTACTGCCCGTTCCGATGATGAACATCCTGAACGGCGGGTCGCACGCCGACTCCAACGTCGACATCCAGGAGTTCATGATCGCGCCGATCGGCGCCGAGTCCTTCTCGGAGGCGCTGCGCTGGGGCGCCGAGGTTTACCACACCCTCAAGAAGGTCCTGAAGACCAAGGGCCTGTCGACCGGTCTCGGCGACGAGGGCGGCTTCGCGCCGAACCTGGAGTCGAACCGCGCCGCCCTCGACCTCATCCTTGAGGCCATCAAGGAGGCCGGCTACGCGCCGGGCAAGGACATCGCGCTCGCGCTCGACGTCGCCGCCTCCGAGTTCTACAAGGACGGCAAGTACGAGTTCGAGGGCAAGTCCCGCTCGGCCGCCGAGATGACCGAGTACTACGAGGAGCTCGTCGCCTCGTACCCGCTCGTCTCCATCGAGGACCCGCTGTACGAGGACGACTGGGACGGCTGGAAGGTCATCACCGACAAGCTGGGCGCCAAGGTCCAGATCGTCGGCGACGACCTCTTCGTCACCAACCCGGAGCGGCTGGCCCGCGGCATCGAGGAGGGCTCCGCCAACGCCCTGCTCGTCAAGGTCAACCAGATCGGTTCGCTGACCGAGACCCTGGACGCCGTCGAGCTCGCGCAGCGCAACGGCTTCAAGTGCATGATGTCGCACCGCTCCGGTGAGACCGAGGACGTCACCATCGCCGACCTCGCGGTCGCCGTGAACTGCGGCCAGATCAAGACCGGCGCCCCGGCCCGCTCGGACCGCGTCGCCAAGTACAACCAGCTGCTGCGCATCGAGGAGATCCTCGACGACGCCGCGGTCTACGCGGGCCGTTCGGCGTTCCCGCGCTTCCGCTCCAGCTGACACCGCCGCAGAGCTGACACCGCCGAAGAACTGAATAAAGCGCTGAATCAGCAGCAAAGGCGCAGCCACGCGCAGCCGTCCCCGTGCCCGGTCCCGTACCGTGTCCGGGGACGGACGTGCGTGTGTAACGGGGAGGCGGCATGGCAGGGAACCGGGACCGGTTCTCCACCGCGACCAGACTCAAGGTGCTCGGTGAGCAGACCGCGGCCCGTGTCTACCGCTCCCAGTCCAGGCGCCAGGCGCGCAGGCCCCGGCTCACCGGCCGGGCGGCGATACTGCTCATGGTGCTCTGCACCCTGGTGGTCGCGCTCGCGTATCCGATGCGGCAGTACGTCTCGCAGCGCGGCGACATCGCCGACCAGCGGCGCCAGGTGAGCGAGGCGAGGGCGCGTGTCGAGGAGCTGCGGGACGAGAAGGCCCGCCTCCAGGACAACGCGTACGTGGAGCGGCTGGCCCGTGAGCAACTGCACTACGTACGGCCGGGGGAGACCAACTACACGATGGTCGATCCCGACGCCCGCACCCGGCGCACCGCCGGCAAGGGCGCGGCGGACCGGCCCTGGTACTCGAACCTGTGGGACGGCGTGGACAGCGCGGACCGCACCAAGGCCCCCTAGGCGGGGCCGGCACCGGCCGTGCGCCCCACCGGCTGCTGCCGGCCACACGTCTCACAGCCACTCAGTTCACCGGCACTCAGTTCACAGCCACTCAGTTCACCGGCACTCAGTTCACAGCCACTCAGCTCACCGGCACTCACTTCACCAGCACTCAGATCCAAGGCAGGCATGGAAACGCCCCCTCCGCAGACCGACCGTACCGAGCCCACCGACGCGGACATCAGCGCGTTCAAGGAGCAGCTCGGCCGACCGCCCCGCGGGCTGCGCGCCATCGCGCACCGCTGCCCGTGCGGCAACCCCGACGTCGTCGAGACGGCCCCGCGTCTGGAGGACGGCACGCCGTTCCCGACGACGTACTACCTGACCTGCCCGCGTGCGGCCTCCGCGATCGGCACGCTGGAGGCGAACGGCGTCATGAAGGAGATGACCGAGCGCCTGCGCACCGACCCCGAACTGGCCGCCGCCTACCGGGCCGCGCACGAGGACTACATCGCCCGCCGCGACGCGATCGAGGTCCTGGAGGGCTTCCCGAGCGCGGGTGGGATGCCCGACCGGGTCAAGTGCCTGCATGTCCTGGTCGGTCATTCACTGGCCGCGGGGCCCGGCGTCAACCCGCTGGGGGACGAGGCGATCGCGATGCTGCCCGAGTGGTGGGCGAAGGGCCCGTGCGTGCCGCGGGCCCGCGACGGCGAGGGCTCCGCCCCGCTCGGCGACTGAAGAACCGGGCCGGGACCGGACCCCCACCCCCCTTTCACACATCCGTGAGGACACCCATATGACCCGCGTCGCTGCCATTGACTGCGGTACGAACTCCATCCGTCTGCTCGTCGCGGACGCCGACCCCGCCACCGGTGAACTCGTCGACCTGGACCGGCGGATGACCATCGTCCGGCTCGGCCAGGACGTCGACCGGACGGGCCGGCTCGCCCCCGAGGCGCTGGAGCGGACCTTCGCGGCCTGTACGGAGTACGCCGAGATCATCAAGGCCCATGGCGCCGAGCGTCTCCGCTTCGTCGCCACGTCCGCGTCCCGCGACGCCGAGAACCGGGACGAGTTCGTCAGCGGGGTGCGCGACATCCTCGGCGTCGAGCCCGAGGTGATCACCGGCGACCAGGAGGCCGAGTTCTCCTTCACCGGCGCGACGAAGGAACTGGCCGGTCAGGGCGGCGAGTACCTGGTGGTGGACATCGGCGGCGGCTCGACCGAGTTCGTCGTCGGGGACGAGAACGTCAAGGCGGCCCGCTCGGTGGACATCGGCTGCGTACGGCTCACCGAGCGGCACGTCCGCCACGACCCGCCGACGCTCGGCGAGATCACCGCGATGCGGGCCGACATCGACGCCGCGCTGGACGAGGCGGCGGAAACGGTCCCGCTGTCCGGGAACCGCACGCTCGTCGGTCTCGCCGGTTCGGTGACCACCGTCAGCGCCATCGCGCTGGGCCTCGACGCCTACGACTCGACGGCGATCCACCACTCACGGATCACCGCGGCGCAGGTCGGCGAGATCGCCGGAACCCTGCTGATCTCGTCCCACGACGAGCGTGCGGCGATCCCGGTGATGCATCCGGGGCGGGTCGACGTCATCGGTGCGGGAGCGATGATCCTGCACTCGGTCATGAAGCGGACCGGCGCCGGCGAGGTGGTCGTCAGCGAGCACGACATCCTCGACGGCATCGCGTGGAGCTGTGCGCGCGACGCCGAGTGACCTTGGTGCTGCCCGCTCTCAGATGTTGCGGTGGACGTCGCGCCGGTCGCCGACTTTGACGACGAGGATGATGAGTTCGCCGTCTTCGACCTGGTAGGCAGCCCGGTAGCTGCCGACTCGGAGCCGATAGAGGCCCGACGGGCCGGTGAGCTTCTTGATGTCGGCGTCCTCGCGGCCGGATCGTCACCGAGTGCGGTCAGCGCGGCCAGAATGCGCATGGCGGCAGGCCGGTCGATGGCTCGAAGGTGCCGTAGGCGTGCCACCCTCGGCACGGTTGATGTGGTCCGACAGGTGTGCGCGGGCTTCCCGCACGGTCACAGCGTTCTCAGCCATGAAGACGGTGTACGCGTAATTGTGTACACGCGCCTGGGGTGCGCCCGGGAGGCCGCTCGGGCGGCCGGGAAGCACGTCCGGGAGGCCGCTCAGGGGATGACGATGACAGCGTTGTCAGGCTTCTGGGGCGCGCCCGTGAGCCGTCCCGGCGGTCGGCCGCGAGAAAGTTCGTGAAGTTCTTCACAAGGAATTGGGGCCTGTCGGCCGAAGATCTGAGGACATCGGGCCCAGTCGGGTGCCCGTAGGTCTCTGTTCCGCGTATCGCGCACGGTGTCGTACGTGTTGCAGGGGGATGTCATCGGGCAGTGGTCCAGTCGGCGCGACGCCGTGAGGGCCAGCTCAAGTGGGGTGGACAACGTCCCCCGAGGTGTGTTGGTTCCCTTGCGGAGGAGTGACCTCCGTCATGTGAGCCGCGCAGTGTAGCAGAGGTGCCCTTCGACCTTGTGAAGGGGCGCACGAGGTACCCCCCCTCAGGAGGTGGATACTCGTTGCCATGAGCACCACGGAGCGTCCCAGGATCCTCGTAGTTGGAGGCGGGTACGTAGGCCTGTACGCAGCTCGACGCATTCTCAAGAAGATGCGCTACGGCGAAGCGACCGTCACGGTCGTGGACCCGCGCTCGTACATGACGTACCAGCCCTTCCTCCCCGAAGCTGCTGCCGGCAGCATCTCGCCCCGGCACGTCGTCGTCCCGCTGCGACGCGTGCTGCCGAAGGCCGAGATCCTCACCGGCCGAGTCACCACGATCGACCAGGACCGCAAGGTCGCCACGGTCGCGCCGCTCGTCGGCGAGGCCTACGAGCTGCCCTTCGACTACCTGGTCATCGCGCTCGGCGCGGTCTCCCGTACCTTCCCGATCCCCGGCCTCGCCGAGCAGGGCATCGGCATGAAGGGCGTCGAAGAGGCGATCGGTCTGCGCAACCACGTCCTTGAGCAGCTCGACAAGGCCGACTCGACGACCGACGAGGATGTCCGCCGCAAGGCGCTGACCTTCGTCTTCGTCGGCGGTGGCTTCGCGGGTGCGGAGACCATCGGCGAGGTCGAGGACATGGCCAGGGACGCCGCGAAGTACTACACCAACGTCAAGCGCGAGGACATGCGCTTCCTGCTGGTCGACGTGGCGGACAAGATCCTTCCCGAGGTCGGGCCGAAGCTCGGCGCGTACGGCAAGGAGCACCTGGAGTCCCGCGGGGTCGAGGTCTACCTCAAGACCGGCATGGACTCCTGCATCGACGGCCACGTGGTGCTGAACAACGGCCTGGAGGTCGACGCCAACACGCTCGTCTGGACCGCCGGCGTCAAGCCGAACCCGGTCCTGGCGCGTTACGGTCTGCCGCTCGGCCCCCGCGGCCACGTGGACACCTCGGAGAAGCTCCAGGTGCAGGGCACGGACTACATCTGGGCCGCGGGTGACAACGCGCAGGTCCCGGACATGGCCGCCCGCAAGGCCGGTGTCGAGAACGCCTGGTGCCCGCCGAACGCCCAGCACGCGCTGCGTCAGGCCAAGGTCCTCGGTGACAACGTCATCTCGGGTATGCGCGGCTTCCCGCAGGGCGACTACGAGCACGCCAACAAGGGTGCGGTGGCGGGCCTCGGCCTCCACAAGGGCGTCGCGATGATCGTCATGGGCAAGATGAAGATCAAGCTCAAGGGCCGTCTCGCCTGGTACATGCACCGTGGTTACCACGGCCTCGCGGTGCCGACCTGGAACCGCAAGATCCGCGTCGTCGCCGACTGGACGCTCGCGATGTTCCTCAAGCGCGAGGTCGTCTCGCTCGGCGCGATGGAGACTCCCCGCGAGGAGTTCTACGAGGCGGCCAAGCCGGCGCCCCGTCCCGCGGCGCCGAAGGCCGAAGCGGGCAAGTCCGACGCCGAGAAGGCCAAGGCCTGACTCGGTAGCACAGCAGGTTCGTTCAGGTCCGAGAGGCCGTCCGCCATCCGTGGTGCGGGCGGCCTCTTCGACGTACCGGGACAGATGTACATGTATCCACCACGGATTTTACGCTCCCGTTATGTGGTATTGGGACTGTGGCGGCGGGTGTTCGGTGTTTACCTACTGCTGAGCCTTTCCCATCTGTTGTACGGAGGTGTGCGCCATGGCCGACGCCGCGCTGCGGCTGACCACTCTCGCCGAGGAGCTTCTGGGAGCCCCGCTCCCGGTCCGCATCCGGGCCTGGGACGGCAGCGAGTCCGGGCCGCCGGGGACGCCCGTCCTGGTGATCCGTCACCGGCGCGCCCTGCGGCGGCTGTTGTGGAAGCCGGGGGAGCTCGGCCTCGCCCGCGCCTGGGTCGCCGGTGAGATCGACGTGGACGGCGATCTGTACGCGGCGCTCGACCTGCTGGCCGGGCTCATCTGGGAGCGCGACGACCCGGCGGAGCTCAAGAAGGCGCGCCTGCCGCTGTTCGACCCGAAGTTGCGGGCAGCCGCCCGCGGGCTCCTCGACATCGGCGGGCTGCTGCCCCCGCCACCCCCACCGGCTGAGGAGATCAGACGCCGCCGGGGCCCGGTCCACACCAAGCGCCGTGACCAGCAGGCCATCAGCCACCACTACGACGTCGGCAACGACTTCTACGAGCTGGTGCTCGGCCCGTCGATGGTTTACTCCTGCGCCTACTGGGCCGAGGACTCCACACTGGAGACCGCCCAGCGCGACAAGCTCGACCTGGTCTGCCGGAAGCTGGAGCTCCAGGAGGGGATGCGGCTGCTCGATGTCGGCTGCGGATGGGGCTCGATGGCCATCCACGCCGCCCGCGAGTACGGGGCCCGGGTCACCGGTGTCACCCTCTCCCGCGAGCAGGCCGCGTACGCGCGCAAGCGCATCGCCGAGGAGGGGCTGACGGACCGGATCGAGATCCGCGTCCAGGACTACCGGGACGTCAAGGACGGTCCTTACGACGCGATTTCGTCGATCGGGATGGCCGAGCACGTCGGCTCGGTCCGCTACCGGGAGTACGCGGACGATCTGTTCGCCCTGCTCAAGCCCGGCGGCCGGCTGCTCAACCACCAGATCGGCCGCCGCCCCGAGCGGGACGAATCGGCGTACGAGATCGACGCGTTCATCGACGCCTACGTCTTCCCGGACGGCGAGCTGTCGCCGGTCGGCCGGACCGTGGAGCTGCTTGAGGAAGCCGGTTTCGAGGCCCGCGACGTCGAGATGCTCCGTGAGCACTACGCGCTGACGCTCCGGGAGTGGGTGGCCAATCTGGAGGCGCGCTGGGCGGAGGCGGTCCGGCTGACGAGTCCGGGCCGGGCCCGGATCTGGCGGCTCTACATGGCCGCGTCCGCGCTCGCCTTCGAGAAGAACCGGATCGGCGTCAACCAGGTGCTGGCCGTGAAGACCCCGGAGAGCGGGGCCTCCGGGATGCCGCGCCGGGCCCGCGACTGGCGCTGAGGGCCGCGTACCCGCCCGGCCGGCGCCGGGCACACGCAAGGGAGGCCCGGGACACTGTCGATGTCCCGGGCCTCCCCGTCTGCGTATGACCCGCGCCGGGCGGGCTACTCCGCCAGCCCCGGCTGGTCCGGCTACTCCGTCTTGATCGCCGTCAGCATGTTCAGCCGCGCCGCGCTGCGGGCCGGCCAGAGCGAGGCCAGCACTCCGACGAACGCCGCGAGCACCAGGAAGATACCGATCCGACCCCACGGCATGACCAGCACGTAGTGCGGGATGTCCGACTTGATGGTCTGGCCGACCGCCCAGGCCAGGAAGGTTCCCAGCGCGATCCCGACCACCGCGCCGAAGAGCGAGATCACCACGGCCTCCAGCCGGATCATCCGCTTCACCTTGGCCCGGTCCAGGCCGATCGCCCGCAGCATCCCGATCTCCTGCTGCCGCTCGAAGACCGACATCGCCAGGGTGTTGACGACGCCGAGCACCGCGATGATCAGGGCCATCGCCAGCAGCCCGTACATGATGTTCAGGGTGGTGTTGATCATGCCGCCCATGGCGTTGCGGATGTCCTGCCGGCCCAGGACGGAGATGGCCGGGTTGCCGCCCATCGCGTCCACCAGGGCCTGCTCACCGGAGCCGCTGCCGCCGTCCGTCTTCACGTAGATCTGCGTGATGTCCTGCGTCTTCTCGTGCGGGGCGAGCACCGACGTGGGGGCCAGGACGGAGGAGACGAACTGGTTCTCCTTGAACACCGCGCCGACCGTCAGCGAGCCCTTCTTGTCGTCCAGGTACTTCGCGGACACCTTGCTGCCGGGCTTCCAGCCGTTCTTCTCCGCCGTCTTCTGCTCGACGGCGATCTGCCCCCTGGCGAGTGAGTCCAGTGAGCCCGAGACCACCGGGAGGTTGAGCACCTGCTGGATGTCGCCGGGCTTCACACTGGAGACCGACTCGTCACTGCCGTCGATGACGATCTGGGTGCCGCTCTGCGGGGAGACCGCGGTGACGCCCTTCGCCTTCTCCAGCGCGGTGACCGTGGAGGGCGTGAGCGACATGCCGTTGGCCATCTCGACCATGTAGTCGCCCTTGAAGTTGTCCGTGGTCATCCGGTCCACGGACTGGCCCACCGTGACACCGATCACCGAGAGTCCGGTGACCAGCGTCAGACCGATCGCCAGCGCGGAAGCGGTGGCCCCGGTGCGGCGCGGGTTACGGACCGCGTTCTGGCCCGCGAGCTTGCCCGACACCCCGAACACCCCGGTCAGCAGCGGTCGTACGAGCGCGATGACGGGACGGGAGAGCAGCGGGATCAGCACGATCACGCCGATCAGGGCGAGGAAGGCACCGGCCCCGATCATCATCCGGCCGCTGGAGCCGGCCGACGCACCGGCGACGATCACCGCGGCACCGGCCAGCGTGATGACGGCGCCGATCGAGTTCCGTACCACCAGGGACTTGGTCGTGGCGGGCAGATGCGCGCTGCCCATCGCCGCGACCGGCGGGATCTTCGCCGCCCTGCGGGCGGGCAGCCAGGCGGCGAGCATCGTGATCAGTACGCCGACGAGCAGCGCGATCAGTGCGGTGCTGGGCGACACGATCAGCGGGCCGCCGGGCACCTTCGCCCCGAACGAGCCCATCGCGGAGCGCAGCCCCACGGCCAGGCCGATACCGAGTCCGAAGCCGACCACGGAGGCGACCGTGCCGACCACCAGCGCCTCGGCGAGCACCGAGCGGGTGACCTGCTTACGGGATGCGCCGACGGCGCGCAGCAGGGCCAGCTCCTTGGTGCGCTGGGCGACCAGCATGGTGAAGGTGTTGGAGATCAGGAAGATCCCGACGAAGAGCGCGACCGCTGCGAAGCCGAGGAGCATCTGGCTCAGCCCCGACATCTCCCGCTCGATCTGCTTGGCCTGCTTGTCGGCGACCTGCTTGCCGGTCTGGGCGTCGGCGTTCTTCGGGAGGAGCGGCTTGACCTCGGAGAGGAGCTTCGCCTGGGAAGTGCCGGGAGTGGCCGCGATGTTGACGTCCTCGTACCAGCCGGGCTTCAGATAGAGCTTCTGCGTGACCGCGGTGTCGAAGAGGACCAGGCTGCCGCCGGCGCCGACCGCGCCGTCGTCGGTGGTGAAGATCCCGGCGAGGGTGTACTCGCGCACCGGCCCGTTCGTCGCGACCCGCACGGTGTCACCGACGTGGTAGCCGCCCTTGTCCGCGGTGTCCCGGTCCAGCGCGATCTGGCCGTCCCGTACCGGGCCCGAGCCGTCGGTGAACGCGTACTGGCCGTCCTTGCCCCCGGCGCCGGGGGAGAAGTTCCCGCCCTTGTTGGACCAGCCGTCGCCGATCAGCTTGCCCCGGTGGTCGGCGACACCGGCGAACCCGGAGACGCGGCCGGTGGCCGAGGCGACACCGTCCAGGCCGCGGATCCGGTCCAGGGTCTTCGTGCTGACTCCGGGGGCCTCCTTGGGGTTGTCCGAGTCGGAGTACGAGGTGACCGCGACAGCCACGTCGGAGTAGTTCTTGGCCGACTCGTTGCGGAAGGCGTGGCTGAGGGTGTCGGTGAAGACCAGGGTGCCGGAGACGAAGGCCACGCCGAGCAGCACGGCGAGGACGGTCATCAGCAGCCTGGCCTTGTGCGAGAGCACATTGCGCAGGGCGGTACGGAACATGGCGGGTGTCAGTCCTGAGGTGAGGAGCAGGCGGGGCGGGCGGAGTCGCCCGTACGGAGTGGGGCCGGCCGGGATGCGGACCCCGGCCGGGGCGGGGTCAGCTGGTACGGCCCCGGGCGTCGAACTCCTTCATCCGGTCCAGCACCGCGTCGGCGCTGGGCGACAGCATCTCGTCGACGATCCGGCCGTCGGCGAGGAAGATCACCCGGTCCGCGTAGGCGGCGGCCATCGCGTCATGGGTCACCATGACGACGGTCTGGCCCAGCTCCCGTACGGAGTTGCGCAGGAAGCCGAGCACCTCGGCGCCCGAGCGGGAGTCCAGGTTCCCGGTCGGCTCGTCGCCGAAGATGATCTCGGGCTGCGAGGCCAGCGCACGGGCCACGGCGACGCGCTGCTGCTGGCCGCCGGAGAGCTGGGTGGGCCGGTGGCTGAGCCGGTCCTTGAGCCCCACCATCTCGATGACGTTCGCCAGCCACGCCTTGTCGGGCTTGCGGCCCGCGATGTCCATCGGCAGCGTGATGTTCTCGGCCGCCGTCAGGGTGGGCAGCAGGTTGAAGGCCTGGAAGATGAAGCCGATCTTGTCCCGGCGCAACTGCGTGAGCTGCTTGTCCTTGAGGGTGCTCAGCTCGGTCTCACCGATGCGTACGGATCCCGATGTGAAGGTGTCGAGCCCCGCGACACAGTGCATCAGCGTCGACTTCCCGGAACCGGACGGGCCCATGATCGCGGTGAACTCGCCCTGCCGGAAGTCCACGGACACGCCGTCCAGGGCGACCACCTGGGTCTCCCCCTGGCCGTACACCTTGGAGAGGTCGGATGCGCGGGCGGCCACCGCGGTGGCGCGGCGGGCGGTGGTGGTCGAGGTCACGTGGGGCTCCTGTTCGGAACGGGATGCGGGGACCTCTTCATCCTTGCGGCCGCCCGGCGGCGAAACGTCCCTCCGCGTGCCCGTTCCCGTGGCCCTCTTGAGAGTGACCGGGAGGGCGCCGCCTCCTCCTCCGGTATGACACCGCCCCTGAGGCCGTCCCCCGCGGGTACCCCGGCCCGGCGGCCGGGCCGGGGCGGCGGGGCCGGTACGGCGACTTTCCGTCAATCCCGTACGCCCCGGTACGGGGCCGCCACCACATGTGGCATGTGCCGATGGCGCATCCACTGGCTGACGCACCTTCAGGCATCAATAAAATAAGACAACATCGGGTTAAGGGTCCGCTGTCCGGGCGGCGCGTCCGGATAGTCTCTGAAACGCGAATGCGGTGCCGCGCGTCTTGCCCGGATGGTGGAATGCAGACACGGCGAGCTTAAACCTCGCTGCCCCTCGGGGGCGTACCGGTTCAAGTCCGGTTCCGGGCACCTCGCCGGGCACCGGGCTCGGCCGGTGTCACGATCGCGGAAAGATCCTTCCCAGGCACTACGCCCTTCTCTTTGCTGTCCCATTACTCTGTTCACGAGGCCACGCACGGTGGCCACTGAGGAGTGAGATGAGGAGCAGCAACCCGGTCTTCTCGCGACGGGGCTTCAGCCGCGACAACGGCTACGCGGGGTTCAACTCGGCGCTGCTGGCCGGGGACCCCTCCGTAGCGGGCAACCCGTACGCGCAGAACCCGTCCGGCCAGAACGCGTACGCCAACCCGTACGCCGCCAATCCGTACGCGACCGACCCCAACGGCCCCCAGGCGCCCGCGCGCGCCGGCGCGATGACGATGGACGACGTCGTCTCGCGTACGGCCCTCACGCTCGGCACGGTCGCCGTCGGCGCCACGCTGGCCTGGGTGCTGCTGCCGGTCTCATCGACCAGCTACGGACTGGCCATCGGCTCCGCGCTGGTGGCCTTCGTCCTGGCGATGGTGCAGTCCTTCAAGCGCACGCCGACGCCCGCGCTGATCCTCGGCTACGCGTTCTTCGAGGGCATCTTCCTCGGCGTGCTCAGTGAGATGTACAACAGCCAGTGGTCGGGCGCGCCCTTCCAGGCGGTGCTGGGCACGATGGCGGTGTCGGCCGCGAGCCTGCTGGCGTACAAGCAGCGCTGGATCCGGGTCACCGCCCGGTACGCCCGCATCGGCATGACCATCGCCATGGCGTTCCTGATGGTGATGGTGGTCAATCTGCTGCTGGTCGCCTTCGGTGTCGCCGGTGACGGCGGGCTGCGCGACTTCGGTCCGCTCGGTGCGCTCGTCGGGGTGCTGGCGATCCTGATCGGCTGCTTCTTCCTGACGCTGGACTTCAAGCAGATCGAGGACGGCATCACCTATGGCGCCCCGCGCCAGGAGTCGTGGCTGGCGGCGTTCGGCCTGACCATGTCGCTCGTCTGGATCTATCTGGAGATGCTGCGGCTGGTCGCGATCTTCACCGGCAACGACTAGAGCGGCGTCAGTGAGCACCTGAGTGAGCATCTGAAGGGGCCCGTCCGGAAGTGTTCCGGACGGGCCCCTTCAGGTGTACTGGTGTGGTTGGAGCCGCTTGATACCGCTGTGCGGTGCCTCGGTGCCCGGAGGGTGCCTAGAGCAGCCGCCGCGCGGCTCGTCTCAGGTCGTACTCGTGGATGATCGCCTTGGCGTGGCCGTAGGCCAGGTGGTGTTCGGTCCTGAGCCAGCTGACCTTCTCGTCGAAGCGGACGAGGGTGGGGCCTTCGTCGACGGCGCGGAGCCAGTCGGACACTTCACGGCCGGTGCACTCGGGGATGCGGGAGAGCAGGTTGCGATGGGTCTCTTCGGAGAAGACTTGGGACATCGGCGCCTCCGGAGGCATTGCGCTGAGTCGGTATTGCTGTGCCTTCACTGCACCGTGCCTCAGCATCGGCCCGTTGGCAACAGTCCGGGGCGGGCGCGTAGGGTCGCGGCGTGCTCGATACGACGCCCCTCACCGCCGCCGCCGACCGCTTCGCCGACCGGCTGCGCTCCGCTCCGCAGAGCCGGCTCCAGCGCGGCGCCGCAGCCGTCGGGCTGGCGCTGGCCAGGGAACTGTCGTCGCGCGCGCAGCGCCTGGAGTCCCCGGACGCCGCCGTGCGGATCATGCCGGACGCCGGGCTGTTCGCCGTCGCCGACCAAGTCGCCGTCGCGGCACACGACTTGGCGGAGGAGCTGCGAACGGCCCCGTCCGTCGAGCTGGACGAGGCCGTGAAGTCGGTGGAGGCGGCCGAGGCCGGTTCGGGGCTGTGAGGGGCGCGAGGGGCCTTGCGGTGCTGGGCGTTACGGCCTTGGGCGGCTGCGGCGCTACGGAGACGGGCGCTGCGGCGAGGCCGTGATGCGGTCCGGTGTGACGCGTCCGGTGTGACGCGGTCCGGTCCTACAGCGACGCTATGACGCGGTCCGCGAGGATGTAGACGTTCTCCTCGCCGCAGGTGAAGGTCAGCGCGTACGCGCCGGAGATGCCGGAACCGCCCAGCAGGACCGGGTTGTCGCCCGCGCGCAGGGCCTCGGAGAGCCGCTCGGCGGTCTCGCGGTGGCCCGGCGTCATGCAGAGCGTGGTGCCGTCGGTGAAGACGTACACATCGAGCGTCCCGAGCGGGCCCGGACGGACGTCGGAGAGCGCGGTGCGGGTCTCGGCGAGCTCTTCGAGGCGGGTCACCATGCGCTCGTGCTCGGTCACCACGGGGGTCTGCACCGGGACGAAGTCGGGGTGCGAAGGGTGCCGGCGGCGGGCCGCGGCCAGTTCGGCGCTGTCGGCCGCGTACTCGTCGGGGCCCGGCTCGTCGTCCGCGTCGACGCCCGACTCGACGGCCGGTTCCAGCTCCGGGCCGAAGCCGGTCTCGAAGGCCGGGTCGACGCCGGTGAAGTCCGTCTGGCGCGGCAGGAAGAACGCGGCGTCCTCGCCGAGTCCGGCCAGGCCGCCCAGCAGGGACGGGGCGTCCGCCGCGTCGCGGGACTCCTGCGCGGCCCAGAAGGCGCGCGCCTCGGCCAGCTCGCGTTCACGTTCCTCGGCCAGCGCTTCCGCGACGGCCGCCCGTATCTCGGCCGCCGGGGTCTCACGCGCGGCCGGTACGGTCGCGCCCCGGGTGCTGCCGCCGGTGGCGCCGGCGAGGTCGTCACGCAGGGCGGCGATCTGGCGGCGGAGGCCGTGTGCGGCATGAAGGGACGCAGCGCCGACGGCCGTGGCGGTGGCCGTCGTCAGCAGCAGGGCAATCGACAAAGTGCTCACTGACTTACTCCCGGATTCAATCGGTCCCCGACTTCCTACATCAGCTTGTCGTGAGAGTGTGTCCGCTGTCAGTGCATTACGTCATGAATTGGACAGGTCTTTGGGCCCTGTTTTTCCCACTGATGCCGCTGTGACCTGCAGGAATGGAAGACCCTCAGGAGATAGGTCACATCCTGGGGGAGATTCGGTCACGACTGGGTGGCGAGAGGCTTGGACGGAGGGGAGTTGTGACAGTGGCGGCATCAATCGTGCCTCTCGGTAGCGGAGTTGCGAACGCCCCGACCCCTCCTGCGGGAGGGATCGGGGCGATTTGGCCGACGCAGCGTTATTCGGCGGACGCGCTGCGTGCGTGTCTGTGATTCCGCTGTGCAAGCACCGTGTGTTGCTGTGTTTCGCTGTGGATCCGCTGTGGATTCACGGGCTGACGGATTCCGTGACGCATTCCGTGACGGATTCCGGCGGGGGCTGCGGAATCAGCTCAGGCGCTCGATGACCATCGCCATGCCCTGGCCGCCGCCCACGCACATCGTCTCCAGGCCGAACTGCTTGTCGTGGAACTGCAGGCTGTTGATCAGCGTGCCGGTGATGCGCGCGCCCGTCATGCCGAAGGGGTGGCCGACGGCGATGGCGCCACCGTTCACGTTCACCTTGTCCAGGTCGAGGCCCAGGTCCCGGTAGGACGGGATGACCTGCGCGGCGAACGCCTCGTTCAGCTCGGCCAGGTCGATGTCGCCGATCGTCAGGCCCGCCCGCTTCAGCGCCTGCTTGGACGCCTCGACCGGTCCGTACCCCATGATCTCGGGGGAGAGGCCGGTGACACCGGTCGAGACGATCCGGGCCAGCGGGGTGAGGCCCAGCTCGCGCGCCTTGGTGTCACTCATGATCACCAGGGCCGCCGCGCCGTCGTTGAGCGGGCAGCAGTTGCCCGCGGTGATGCGGCCGTCGGGGCGGAAGACCGGCTTCAGGCCCTGTACGCCTTCGAGGGTCACGCCGGCGCGCGGGCCGTCGTCCGCGGAGACGACCGTGCCGTCGGGGAGCGTCACCGGGGTGATCTCGCGGGCCCAGAAGCCGTTCTTGATCGCTTCCTCGGCGAGGTTCTGCGACCGCACGCCGAACTCGTCCATGTCCTGCCGGGTGATTCCCTTGAGCCCCGCCAGGTTCTCGGCGGTCTGGCCCATCGCGATGTACGCGTCCGGCACGAGGCCGTCCTCGCGGGGGTCGTGCCAGGAGGCGCCCTCGCTCTTGGCCACGGCCTCGGTGCGCGCCTCGGCCTCGGCGAAGAGCGGGTTGTGGGTGTCGGGAAGGCTGTCGGAGTTGCCCTTCACGAACCGCGACACCATCTCGACACCGGCCGAGATGAAGACATCGCCCTCGCCCGCCTTGATGGCGTGCAGCGCCATCCGTGAGGTCTGGAGGGACGACGAGCAGTAGCGGGTGACCGTACAGCCGGGGAGGTGGTCCATCCCCATGGCCACGCTGACGATGCGGCCCAGGTTGTTGCCCTGCTCGCCGCCGGGCAGCCCGCAGCCCAGCATCAGGTCGTCGATGTCCCGGGGGTCCAGCTCGGGGACCTTGGCGAGGGCGGCCTGGATGATGGTGGCGGTGAGGTCGTCGGCGCGCAGGTCCTTCAGCGAACCCTTGAAGGCGCGGCCGATGGGGGAGCGGGCGGTTGAGACGATCACGGCTTCGGGCATCACGGCTCCATGAGGCTGAGAAAGCGGGCTGGCTGGGCGGTAGTGCTTGGTCCGGCGGCAGTTCTGGTCGGTCTGCGGGGCTGACTGGGAAGTTACCCGGACGTACCGCCGAGGTCACCGGAGAGGGTGTGTGATGCGGGACTCTTTTCTAAGCGACCGCTCAGGATGGTGGCGCGGGGGGCTGCGCAACCCCCGGCTCCCGGCCCGGCCCCGGGTCGGGAGCGACCGGCGGCCTGGGCCCGTGGCGGGGCTCCCCGGGTGGCGCGGCGTGGGCCGTTCCGGGCGGCTGGGTTTCGGACGACCGGGTTCCGGATGACCCAGTTCCGGGCGGCTGCTTTTCGGGCGGCCGGGTGTCGGACGACGGGGTGTGGGAGGGCTGGGTTTCGGACGACCGGGTGTCGGACGACTGCGTTTCGGAGGACTGCGTTTCGGAGGACTCCGGCAGGCGCCGCCGCCTGCGGTGCTTCAGCAGGGCCCAGGGCGCGCGGGCGCCCGTGACCTCGGTGCCCGCCTCGGACGCGGCGGCCGACGCGGCCTTGGCCACCGGCAGCATGTCCTCGTCGCGGGTGGCGTCCAGGTGATCGGTCTCCGGCCACAGGCCCAGTACCGCGCAGAGCGTGGGCAGCACCGCCATCGCGGCCGTCGCATACCCCTCGGCCGAGGGGTGGTAGTTGTCCGGGCCGAACAGCTCCCGGGGGTTCGCCGCGAACTCCGGGCCCAGCATCTCGCCGAGCGACACCGTCCGCCCGCCCTGTTCGACCACCCCGATCGTCTGGGCCGCCGCCAATTGCCGGGAGACCCGCCGGGCCAGCCACCGCAGCGGCTGGTAGACGGGCTCGACCGTGCCCAGGTCGGGGCAGGTCCCGACGACGACCTCGGCCCCCGCCGTCCGCAGCCTGCGGACCGAGGTCGCAAGATGGCGTACGGACTGCGTGGCCGGCATCCGGTGGGTCACGTCGTTCGCGCCGATCATGATCACGCAGACCTCGGGCAGTCGCGCGGGATCGGCGAGCACCAGCCCCACCTGCCGGTCCAGATCGTCCGACATCGCACCCGGCAGCGCGACGTTCCGCAGATCCACCGGCCGCTCGGCCACCGCGGCGAGACCGGAGGCCAGCAGCGCGGCCGGGGTCTGGCCCGCCCGCCATACGCCCTGGCCCGCCGCCGTCGAGTCGCCGAGCATCGCCAGCCGTAACGGCTCCAGGTGCCCCGTGCGGCCCGCGAACGCCAGCCCGTACCGCCCGTCCGCGCTCGGCGCCTGAGGGGCCCGCCCACCGCCCACGGAGCGTTTCGCCAGCTGGACCTCCGCCAGCACCACCCCCACCGCGGCCGCTCCTACCAGCCCGATGCTTCCGCCTCCGTACGCCGCGCCCGCGGCGATCCGTCGCGCCACCCTCGCCCTCGACACTGCCACCTCCTCATAACCGTACACGTGCCAGGCGGTGTCCGGCCGGCCAAGCCGCACATCACCTAACTGCCCGTACACCGGTGCTGCCCAATCTTGTCCAATACGCTGACCGCCATGGTGCAATTCCACGACTCGATGATCAGCCTCGTCGGCAACACCCCGTTGGTGAGGCTCAACAATGTGACCGAAGGGATCAGGGCGACCGTCCTGGCCAAGGTCGAATACTTCAACCCCGGCGGTTCTGTGAAGGACCGTATCGCCGTGCGCATGATCGAGGCGGCGGAGCAGAGCGGTGAGCTGCTGCCCGGCGGCACGATCGTGGAGCCGACCAGTGGGAACACTGGTGTCGGGCTGGCGATCGTGGCTCAGCAGAAGGGCTACAAGTGCATCTTCGTCTGCCCGGACAAGGTGTCAACGGACAAGATCAACGTGCTGCGGGCGTACGGGGCCGATGTCGTCGTCTGCCCCACCGCGGTCGACCCCGACCACCCCGACTCGTACTACAACGTCTCCGACCGCCTGGTCAGGGAAACCCCGGGTGCGTGGAAGCCCGACCAGTACAGCAACCCCAACAACCCGCGCTCGCACTACGAGACCACGGGCCCCGAGCTGTGGGAGCAGACGGAGGGGCGGATCACCCACTTCGTCGCGGGCGTCGGCACGGGCGGCACGATCAGCGGGACCGGCCGGTACCTCAAGGACGTGTCCGACGGCCGGGTCGAGGTCATCGGCGCCGACCCGGAGGGCTCCGTGTACTCGGGCGGCTCGGGGCGGCCCTATCTCGTCGAGGGCGTCGGTGAGGACTTCTGGCCTTCCGCGTACGACAGGACGGTGACCGACGGCATCGTCGCCGTGTCCGACAAGGACTCCTTCCAGATGACGCGCAGGCTCGCCAAGGAGGAGGGCCTGCTGGTCGGCGGCTCCTGCGGGATGGCGGTCGTGGCGGCGCTGCGGGTGGCCGAGGACCTCGGACCCGACGACATCGTCGTCGTGCTGCTGCCGGACAGCGGACGCGGCTACCTCTCGAAGATCTTCAACGACGAGTGGATGAACGACTACGGGTTCCTGGAGCAGCCCGGCACCGAGCCGCGCGTCTCCGATGTGCTGCTCGGCAAGGAGGACGGCATCCCTCACCTGGTGCATATGCACCCGGAGGAGACCGTCGGCGAAGCGATCGACGTGCTGCGCGAGTACGGCGTGTCCCAGATGCCCATCGTGAAGCCGGGGGCCGGGCACCCGGACGTGATGGCCGCCGAGGTCATCGGCTCGGTGGTGGAGCGCGAGCTGCTCGACGCGCTGTTCACCCAGCGGGCCTCGCTGGGCGACGCGCTGGAGAAGCACATGTCCTCGCCGCTTCCGCTGGTCGGCTCGGGCGAGCCGGTCGCCGACCTGATGGCCGTCCTGGGCAAGGCGGACGCGGCGATCGTGCTGGTGGAGGGGAAGCCGACGGGTGTGGTCAGCCGCCAGGACCTGCTGAGCTATCTGGCACGCAACGCCGAGGCCCGCTGAGGATCGCTGAGGGCCGCTGATCCGGTGGTCGCGGGCGGGATTCGCCCAAGTGGTACACGGGTGACACGCCCGCGCAGCACCGTCTTAACACTGCTGCGGCAGATTGGTGGGTGCCGGCAGGGAGACCCGCCGGCACCACGATCGGCGTCACGGACCTCCGGAGCGGCTCCCGGCCTCCAGGACGCCATGGACGCGGCACCCCGGCCCTGACCCGGACCCGCGTCCCTCGCGGGGACCGCTGTCGTCCCGGCCCCCGGTCCGCCGGGGGTGCGGCGGCCCCCGCGATCACCCTGCTACGGCGGCCACGGCGACCGGACCCGCGGTCAGCCCGACCTGCGGCAGTCCTCGCACGACCGGGCCAGTGTCAGCCCGGCCAGTGTCTGTCAGTCCGACCCGCGTCAGTCCTCCCAGTCGGATTCGGACGAGGACTTCGAGCGGTGACGCAGACCCTGGAACAGGCCGCCGTCGCGCGCGGCGTGGACCATGTTGACCCCCGCGATCCCCGCCCAGGTGACGATGAGGCCCGCCAGGCCCGCGTTGACCACGCCGATCGCGGACAGCGGGACGGCCAGGATCATCGTGACGATCCCGAACCCGAACCGCTCGCCGAACCCGCTCTCGGGCTGCTGCGGCCGGCTGCCGCCCCGGGCGACGACCATCTGCTGTTCGGCCATCTGCCGGCGCATCCGCCGGTCCACCGTGCTGTCGAGCCGCTGCTCGACCTTCTCCAGGAACGATTCGACCAGGGCCGAGTCGTAATCCTCGCCCAGGTCCCTGCGGGCGTGCAGGGCGGCGTCGAGTTCCTTCTTCAACTCCGGGTCGCTGGCTTCCATGGTGTCCACGGTACGAACCCGGAGCGCGGGGAGCAGTGGGGCTAACCCCCCAATTCAGTGGGGGTACTCCACCCACCCCGCCGTCCTGCCCCGCCCTACGGGGACGGCACCTGCTCCGGTACGGGCTCGGCGGCCGGCGCCAGGATGGTGGCCGCCGGGATGTGCGAGGTGTTCCGCCGCGCCAGGATCCAGTACAGCGCCGCCGGGACCACCAGCCCCACGATCCAGGAGATGTCGGCGCCGCCGAGGTGGCTGACCACCGGTCCGGTGTAGAAGGACGTGGCCAGGAAGGGGAACTGGGCCACCAGACCGATCCCGTAGACCACCAGGGCGTCCCAGCGCCAGGCGCCGTAGCGGCCCTTCGGGTCGGAGAGGGCCGGGATGTCGTAGCGCTCGCGGGAGACCAGGTAGTAGTCGACCAGGTTGATCGCGGACCACGGCGTGAAGAAGGCCAGCAGGAAGAGCAGGAAGTCCTTGAAGGAGTCGAGGAAGCTGTCCTTGCCGGCCAGGGCCACCACCGTGCCGGCGACCATGATGATCAGGATGTAGAGCGTGCGGCCGCGCGTGGTGAGGGTCTTCTGGCCGCGGAAGCCGCTGATGCTCGTCACCATCGACATGAAGCCGCCGTAGGTGTTGAGCACGTTGATCGTGAGCTTGCCCAGCGCGATGACGAAGTACAGGACCGAGGCCATCAGGCCGGTGCCGCCGAGGCCGACCACGTAACCGACCTGGCTGTTCAGGAAGGCGTCGCCCGCTGTGGCCGCCACCAGGACGCCGAAGGTCATCGACCACTGCGAGCCGAGCGTCGTGCCGCCGAGCGTCCACCAGAAGGTGGCGCGGCCGCTCGTCGTACGGGGCAGATAGCGCGAGTAGTCCGCCACGTACGGGCCGAACGCCAGCTGCCAGGAGGCCGAGAGCGAGACCGCGAGCAGGAACAGCGGGAACGAGAAGCTGTGGTCGTGCAGGACCGTGCCCAGGTCGATGCGGTCGAGCAGCCGGATACCCAGGTAGATGAAGGCGATGGCACAGATGACGCTCGCCACCCGGCCGAGCGTGTGGATGACCCGGTAGCCGATGACGGCCATCGCCGCGGTGATCACGGCGAAGATGACGATGCCCGGGGTGTCGCCGAGGTGGGTCAGCTTGCCCACCGCCTGGCCCGCCAGGACGGTGCCGCTGGCGAAGAACCCGACGTACATCAGGATCACCAGGGCCAGCGGGACCACCGCGCCCTTGACCCCGAACTGCGCACGGGACGAGATCATCTGGGGCAGTCCGAGCCGTGGGCCCTGCGCCGAGTGGAGGGCCATCACGGTCCCGCCGAGCAGATTGCCGAGCAGCAGCCCGACGATCGACCAGAGCGCGCCGCCGCCGAAGACCACGGCGAGCGCGCCGGTCACGACCGCGGTGATATGCAGGTTCGCGCCCACCCAGAGGGTGAACTGCGAGAAGGCGCTGCCGTGGCGCTCCTCGTCGGGGACGACATCGATCGACCGCTGTTCCACCAGGCCTGCCACTGGACGGCCTCCCTCTCACCACTGCGCTGTCATCACGGCGCTGCCATCGCTGGCCGGGTGTGTACCGACCGACGTTGTATCGATCTATGCAGAGTGTGCCGTGATGAATGGAAGGTCAATAGGTCCAGGCGAATTAGTGCAGGTTGGTTAGCTGATTCTTCAGGCGGCGGGACTGTCCATTGGGCGTAGTTCGTCCGCATATGAGACAGAAATCCGGCGCATCAGACCGTCGTCGCTGATGTCGTACTGGCCGAGCCGCCAGAGCGGTGGCGAGTACGCGTGGATCGAGACCGCGTCGTCCGTCGCCCCGGTCAGGCGGTGGATGTGGTCCGGACCGAAGCAGAAGGAGGCGTCCGCGCCGACGGCTGTCGCGAGGTGCTTGCCGCCGATGCGTGGATTCGACTCGGTCAGCACGCCCTGGACCACCCGGACCGCGCCGGACGAGATGTCGTGGTCGTGCCAGCCGGTGTCGTTCTGCCGGGTCCAGCAGAGCAGCCAGATGTCGACGTACTCGTCGCGGTGCAGCGAGGCGTAGTGCCGGTCGGTGTCCGAGAAGGCGACCTCGGCGCGCCAGAGCTCCGGACGGGTGGCCAAGTCATCGACCAGCGACCGGAGTTCACGCTTGTCGAGATTACGGTCGGGCAGCGCGGCGTCGTACGTCACGGGGTTGCTCCTTCCAGGAGGCGGGCGGGGTTGGCGGCGCGGAGCGCGTGGACGGCCGCTTCGGCGCCGAGGTCGGGGATCACTGGGCGGGCGTACGGACGGTCGCTGCCGGTCACGACCACGTCGATGCCGACCGCTCGGACCAGGGCGTCCACCGCCCGGGTGCCGTACGAGGAGGTCTCGTAGAAGGCGTTGGAATCGACCTGGCCCCGGCCGCCGCCCCGGGCCGCGAGCCGCTCGCCGTGCAGCGGGGCGAGGCCCGCGAGGGCGGCGAAGCAGACCCGGAGCCGGGGGTGGCGCGGCCGGCCGAACGCGCGGAAGGCGAACCAGGAGGCGTGCAGCTGCTGGACGTACGGCACCAGTGCGGGCCACCACGGCGGGGCGCCGGGGCCGCTGGGTGCGGCCGCGCCCGGATGGACGAAGAGCGGTTTGCCGGCGCGGGCGAGCGTGTCGAGCAGTGGCGCGCAGTGCGCCCAGCCGGCCTCGTCGAGCAGTGCGGTGGCGGGCAGTTGGAGTCCGGCGCACCCTCGGTCCAGAGTGCGGGCCAGTGCTTCGGGGTCCGGTACGACGAGTCCCGCCGACGCCCAGACGCCGAACGGTGCGGGGAGAGTCAGCGCGCCGTCGTGGAAGGCGGCCAGCAGCGGGTCCGCTTCGGCGGGCGGCAGATATTCGATACCGAGCGGGCTGGAGAGCGAGACGAGCGCCAGCCCGAGCCCGTCGGCATGGGCGAGCGCGGTGCGGGCCGCGATGTCGTGATCGGCAGGATCGACCGCGTACGGCGGCTCTCCTTGCAGGTGGAGCGTCCAGCCGTCGAGGTGCGGGGCGGTGGTGCGGGCGCGCAGCAGCTCGGTGAAGGCCGGTGGCCAGAGGTGCTGGTGGACGTCTACAAGCAAGATTCACCTTTGCGTTAAGCGGTTAACTGATGCGGTTAAGTGAAACGGTTAACGGAGTGGTGTGTCAAGGCTGGCTGTCAAGGCTGGGTGTATGGCTGGGTGTGCTGGGCCGGGGCCGGTCGGGCCGGGCGGGGCCGGGAAGACCCGGTCGCGGGTCTGCGCAATGGCACGGCGGACTGTCGGAGGTGGCCGGTAGGCTTCCCGTCATGGCCAGGCCGAGCAAGCGCACCACCCTCCGCGAGGTGGCAGAGGCCACCGGCCTCTCCACTGCCGCCGTCTCGTATGCCCTGCGTGGCAAGCAGGTCTCCAAGGAGACCGAGGAGCGGGTCCGCAAGGCCGCGGCCGAGCTGGGGTACGAGGCGGATCCCATCGCCCGCGCCCTCGCCAGCGGCCGTACGAGCATGGTCGGCGTCCTCGCGGGCGACCTCCAGGACCTCTGGCAGCAGCAGCTGATGGCGGCGATAGGGCGCGAACTCCTGGCGGGTGACCGCTATGCGCTGATCCTCGACGCGGGCGGCGATCCCGCACGGGAGCTGGTCCTCGCCAAGCAGCTCCGCGACCAGCGGGTGGACGGTCTGCTCGTCTCACCGGTCGACCCATCGGCCGAGGGCTGGTCGAAGATCGCCGAGGCGGTGCCGGTGGTCTCCATCGGTGACTCGCTCCAGCAGGCCAGGACCGCCGGGGAGGTGCTCTTCGACAACCGCGCCGGGATCGACGCGGTGCTGGCGTATCTGGGCGGGCTCGGGCACCGGCGCGTCACGGTGCTGACCCCGACGGGGCCCAGCACCCCCGACCGCCCCGCCGACGTCTATGTGCGCGAGGCGGCGGACCGGCTCGGTCTCGACGTCGAAGTGGTGCCGTGTGCCCAGGAGTTGGGCGAGGCGACCGGGGTCGCGCGCGGGGTGGTGGGCGGCCGCTCCACCGCGGTCTTCTGCTTCTCGGACTCGATCGCGTACGGCGTGTACGCGGCGGCCGCCGAAGCGGGCCTGGCGATCGGCCGGGACCTGTCGGTGGTCGGTTTCGACGACCACCCGGTCTCCCGGGTCCTGACGCCCGCGCTGACGACCCTGGACTGGGGCCTCGCGGAGATCGCGGCGGAGGCGGCGCGGCTGGCTGTGGCAGCGATCGAGGGGCGGCGGGTGCGGCGCAAGCGGATTCTGTGTGCGCCTCGGCTGGTGGAGCGCGGGTCCGCCGCGGGGGCGCTGCCCCCGGGCCCGGCTTGAGTGTGGCCTCGAACTTCCCCGGCTACCGCTGGGAGGCGCCACCAGGGCGGGCTTGAAAACCAAGCCCGTCCTGGGGGTCCCTCCGTACGAAGTCCGGGGGAGTTCGAGGACCGGGGGCCCGTGGGCGGCCCCCCCCAGCAACAGCCTGCTACGCCATCAGCCTGTGCTGCTTCAGCCACGCGTCCGCGACCCGGTCCGGGTCCTTCTTGTCCTTGTCCACCAGGCTGTTCAGCTTCGTCAGCTCGTCCGTCGTCAGCGCGTTGCCCAGCAGGGCCAGCGCCTTGCGGACCTTGCCGTCCGCCTTGCGGGCGGCGATCAGCGGGACGATGTGCTGCGCGGGCACCAGGTGCTTCGGGTCCTCCAGGACGACCCAGTGGTTCGCCGCGACATCCACATCCGTGGTGAAGACGTTGGCGACATCCACATCGCCCTTCTTCAGCGCGCCCTTGACCAGCGGGCCCGACGAGTCCAGTGCCTTGAACTCCTTGAACTCCACGCCGTACTGGTCCTTCAGGCCGACGACCCCCACGACCCGCTTCTGCATCTCGGCCGCCGCGCCGAACACCAGCTTGCCGTTGGCCTTCTTCAGGTCGGCGAGGGTCTTGAGTCCGTACTTGTCGGCCGTCTCACGGGTCACCGCGAAGCTGTCGCGGTCCTCGGCCGCCGCGTACGGCAGGACCTCCAGGCTCGCGGGCAGCACGGCGGCCAGCGCGTTCTGCATGGCGCCCGCCTCCGTCTCGGTGGCCTTCTTGTTCAGATAGAGCAGCAGACTGCCCTGGTATTCGGGGAGCAGATCGATGTCGCCCCCCTTCAGCGCGGGGACGATGATCTCACGGGAGCCCAGGTTCGGCTTGACCGTGGACTTGATGCCCGCGGCCTTGAGCGCCCCCGCGTAGAGGTAGCCGAGTATCTGGTTCTCGGTGAAGTTGGCGGTGCCGATGACCAGCCCGCCCGAGCTGCTTCCGGCGTCGCCGCCGGAGCCACCTCCGTTGAGGGACGTGATGCCGGACGAGCAGGCGGCGAGCATCGGCGCCGATGCGCCGGCCAGCAGGGCGGTGAGTGCGGTACGTCGGTTCATCTCGGGTCTCCAGAAGTCAGCGGGCGGTGTCGGGTCGGCCGCGCAGCAGCAGCCGCTGCACCCCGCCCAGGGCCAGGTCGGCGATGACGGCCAGGACGGCGACCAGCACCGCACCGCCGAGCACCTGTACCAGGTCGCGCTGGGCGAGCCCGTCGAACACGTACCGGCCCAGGCCGCCGAAGCTGACATAGGCGGCGATGGTGGCGGTGGCCACGACCTGCACGGTCGCCAGCCGGATGCCGGTCATGATCAGGGGCAGCGCGAGCGGGAGTTCGACCTGCCAGAGGACCTGGTGGCCGCGGAGCCCCACCCCCTTCGCCGCGTCCTTGACCTCCGGGTCGACGGCGGCCATGCCCGCGTACGTGTTGGTGATGATCACCGGCACGGCGAGGGCGACCAGTGAGACGTACACCGGCCAGATGGAGAGCCCGCCCGCGAGGAAGACCAGGGTCACCAGGCCGACGGTGGGCAGCGCGCGGCCGAACGACGCCAGGTTGACCGCGATGAACGCGCCGCGCCCGGTGTGGCCGATCAGCATTCCGATGGGGAGCGCGATGACGGCCGCGATGACGGTGGCGAGCAGCGAGTACTGCAGGTGCTCGACCAGCCGGTGCGCGATGCCTTCCTGGCCGGACCACTGGGCGGGGCTGGTCAGCCAGGACGCGAGGTTCTTGAGGAGTTCCAGCATGGGTCAGGCGCCCCTCTTCATGGAATGGCGCTGCCTGGTCCAGGGCGTGCACAGCCACTGGACGGTGACGAGCAGCGCGTCCGCCACCAGCGCGAGCAGCAGGGTCAGGATCACTCCGGCGACGACCGGGGTGGGGTAGTTGCGCTGGAAGCCGTCGGTGAAGAGCTGGCCGAGGCCGCCGTACCCGATGTAGCTGGCGACGCTCACCAGCGAGATCGACATCACTGTGGAGACCCGGATACCGGCCATGATCACCGGGAGCGCCAGCGGCAGTTCCACGGTGAGCAGGGTGCGCAGCGGCCGGGTGCCCATGGCGGTGGACGCCTCGCGCACCTTGGCGGGCACCGCGTCCAGGCCCTCGACGGTGTTCCGTACGAGCACCACCAGGGTGTACGCGGTCAGGCCGGTGATCGCCGTCGTCCGGGTGAGCCCGGTGATGGGCAGCAGCAGGACGAAGAAGGCCAGCGACGGGATCGTGTAGAGGATGTTGGAGATGCCGAGTACGAAGCCGCGCAGCGCCCGTACCCGGTGGGCGACGACCGCCAGCGGGAGCGCGATCAGCAGGCCGATGAGGACGGCGGGCACCGCGGTGGAGAGATGGTCAGCGGTCAAGTGCGCCATCTCGCCGGTGTGGTCGGGGAACCAGCCCCAGTCGACGGTCATGCGGCGGAACCGGTCTTCGTGACGTCGGTGGGACCGGTCTCCGTGGCGTTGGTGGTGCCGGTCGCCGCGGGGGTGTCTCCGGCGGCTCCCGCGCTCGTGTGGGCCTCGCCCGCACGGTCGTGTATCGCGTCGCGCGAGGTGACGCCGGTCAGTGCGCCGTCGGCGTCCACCCGGGCCACCAGACCGGCCGGGGACGAGACGGACTCGTTGAGCGCCGACAGCAGCGAGTCGGTGTCGCGCAGCGCCCGGACGGGCAGCAGCGGGGCGTCGCCCGCCGTCCCGGCCGCCGGTGCGGCGTCCGTGTCGAGCCAGCCGAGCGGCCTGTTGTCGGCGGATGCCACCAGCTGCCAGCGGCCCGAGCCCTTCCCCTGGGATATTCGCTCATCCATCCGCTCATCGGCGCGGACGACCGGGGCAGGGGTCTGGGGTATCCCCGCGAGGGTGGAGAGGGACAGCAGCTTCAGCCCGCGCTCGGCGCCCAGGAAGTCCGCCACGAAGTCGTCGGCGGGCCTGGCGAGCAGTTCGGCGGGCTCGGCGCACTGGACGAGATGGCCACCGGTACGGAAGACCGCGATGCGGTCGCCGAGCCGGACGGCCTCGTCTATGTCGTGGGTGACGAAGACGATGGTCTTGTTCAGGTCCTTCTGGAGCCGCAGCAGCTCGTCCTGGAGCTGGGTGCGGACCACCGGGTCCACCGCGCCGAACGGCTCGTCCATCAGCAGCACCGGCGGGTCGGCCGCGAGCGCGCGGGCCACCCCGACGCGCTGCTGCTGGCCGCCGGAGAGCTGGTGCGGATAGCGCTTGCCGGTGTCGGCGTTCAGCCCGACCGTCTCCAGGAGCTCCGCAGCACGGGCACGGGCCTTCTTGCGGCCCCAGCCGAGGAGCAGCGGGACGGTGGCCACGTTGTCCAGGATCGTCCGGTGCGGGAAGAGCCCGGACTGCTGGATGACGTACCCGATGCCGCGCCGCAGCTCGGCGGCGTCCGCTTCGAGGATGTCCTTGCCCGCGAGGCGGATCGTCCCCGACGACGGGTCGACCATGCGGTTGATCATGCGGAGAGTGGTGGTCTTGCCGCACCCGGACGATCCGACGAGGACCGTGATCTGCCCCTCCGGCATGTCCAGGTTGAGGTCGTGGACCGCGGTGGTGCCGTTCGGGAAGCGTTTGTGCACGGAGTCGAATTTGATCATCGGTCATCCCTTGCCCGGCTGCATATGGTCATGCAGAGTTCTCGGTGTCTGAATAATTTGTCAATGGGCTGCGCTGAAACTCTGGTGGTGCCGGTCCATGAGGCAAGACCGAATGTCGGGAAAAGGAGGCGTTCGCGCATGATGTCGTACCGCACGGTGGATACCGGGACCGGCAGCCCCCGGACCACCGGCAGCTCCCGGACCGGCAGCGCCTCGACCGGCATCGTGGTCCTCGACGGTGAGTCCCTTCCGGTCGCCGACGTGGTCCGGCTCGCCCGTGGCACGGCCAGGCCCGTACCCGGTACCGAGGCGATGAAGCGTGCCGAACAGTCGTGGGACGCGGCGCGTGAGCTCGCCGCGTCGGGTCGGGTGTACGGCCGTTCCACCGGTGTCGGCGCCAACCGTAACGAGTCGGTGCCGTCCGGCGCAGCCGCCGACCACGGGCTGCGGCTGCTGCGCTCGCACGCCGGGGCCATCGGGGATCCGCTGCCGGGCCAAGAGGTCAGGGCCATGCTCGCAGTACGCGCCAACCAGCTGCTCGCCGGAGGGGCCGGACTGCGGCCCACCGTCGTCACCGCGCTCTGCGAAGCCCTGGAGTCCGGCGCCCACCCCGTCGTCAACGAGTTCGGCTCGGTCGGGACCGGTGACATCGCGGCCCTCGCCCAGATGGGCCTCGCGCTGGCCGGCGAGCATCCCTGGCAGGGCGGCCCGCCGCCCGCCGCGCTGCGCCTCGACAACAACGACGCACTCGCCCTGATCAGCAGCAACGCCCTCACGCTCGGACAGGCCGCGCTCGCACTCGACGAGCTGCGCGCACTGGTCGACGCGACCCAGGTGGTGGCCGCGCTGTCGCTGCTCGCCGTGGACGGCTCCTTCGAGGCGTACGCGGAGCCGGTGCACGCGGCCCGTCCGCACCCCGGCTCGTACGCCGTCGCCGCCCGCAGCCGCCGACTGCTCGGCGCACCCGAGCGGCCCACCCCGCCGCTGGGCCGCATCCAGGACCCGTACGGCTTCCGCTGTGTCCCGCAGATCCACGGACCCGCCCAGGACGCGGCCGACCTGCTGGAACGCACCATCGCCGTCGAGATCAACGCGGCGGCCGAGAACCCGCTGATCCACGCGGAGGACATGGCGGCCTACCACCACGGCGGCTTCTACATGGCCCAGCTGGCCCTGGCGCTCGACCACTTCAGGCTGGCCCTCACCCAGACTGCCCGGCTCTCCACCTCCCGGCTCTCCGAGCTGAACGAACCCGGGTTCACCCGGCTCAGGCCCTTCCTCGCCGACGGCGAGGCGGCGTCGTCGGGTGTGATGATCCTGGAGTACGCGGCCGGAGCGGCACTCGGCGAGCTGAGCGCCCTGTCCGCGCCGGCCTCGCTCGGGCACGCGGTCCTCTCCCGCGGTGTCGAGGAACAGGCCAGCTTCGCCTCGATCGCGGCCCGGCAGGCGCTGCGGGCCGGACGCGCGTACCGCTATGTCGTGGGCTGTGAACTGGTCTCCGCCGTACGGGCGTTGCGCCAGCGCGAGCTGCGGATCGACCCGGACCTGCCGGTCGGCCGTGCCTTCGCCCTGGCGGACGAGGTGCTCGACCCGGACCACGCGGACCGGCCGCTCACCGACGACGTGGAGACGGCGGCCGCGCTGCTCGACCGGTTCCATGACCTCTGAGGGACCGGGCGGTTCAATGACCTCCGAGGGTCCGGGACCTGAGGGGCCGCCGAGGGACATCCGAGGGGCTTCCGAGGGTCCTCCGACGCGGGCGGTGCCCCGGAGCGGGCGCCCGGGAGGCGGGCGGTTCAATGAACTCTGATCTGGATGTGGAACTTGAGGGGGATGACGGCATGAGCGACAGCCCGGCCGCACGGCTGCAACAGCTCTTCGAAGGGCATCGGCTGACACCGACCCAGCGGCGCATCGCGCACTGCATGGTGCGGCAGGCCGCCGAGGCGCCTTTCCTCTCCTCCGTCGAACTGGCCGAACTGGCCGGGGTCAGCCAGCCGTCCGTCACCCGGTTCGCGGTGGCGCTCGGCTTCGACGGCTACCCGGCGCTGCGCCGGCACCTGCGGGAGGTCGCCCCGGCCGGACGTGAGGCGGACGACGACAGCCTCAACGAGTACCAGCAGGCCGTCCACTCCGAGATGGAGAATCTGCGCCGGCTCGCCGAGGTACTGGCCGATCCCTCACTGGTGGAGCGCGCCGGCCGGCTGCTCGCGCAGTCCCCGACGCTGCCGGTACTGGGGCTGCGCGCCGCCTCCTCGCAGGCCAGGGGGTTCGCGTACTTCGCCGCCAAGGTCCACCGGGATGTCCGGCTGCTCGACGAGGGCGGCACGATGCTGGCCGACCGCATCGACGCCTCGGTACGGGCGGGGGCCACGGTGCTGCTCTGCTTCGCGCTGCCGCGCCACCCGCGTGAGGTGGTCGAGGCGCTCGCGTACGCCCAGTCGGCCGGGCTGACCGTGGTGACGGTCGCCGACTCGGCCTTCGCGCCGGTCGCCCGGCACAGCGACATCCTGATCCCCGCGGCCGTCGGCACCGGCCTGGCCTTCGACACGGTGTGCGGGCCGATGCTGCTGGGGCGGGTGCTGCTTGAGGCGATGTGCGACGACCTGCCGGAGGCGCAGTCGCGCCTGGAGGAGTTCGACACACGGGCGGCGGCGCGGGGGCTGTTCGTGGAGTAGCTGTTCGTGGAGCGGCTGTTCGTGGCGTGGCCACGGGCTTCTCACGGCGTACTCAGAAACCGTCGCTAATCTCCGCTCGGTCCGGAGCAGGCGTGCGGAGGGAGTACGGACGTGGGGCGCGGCAGAGCGCAGACGCAGACACAGGTGCGGAAGCAGACGCAGGGGCAGGGTCAGGACCGGCGGCCGGAGCGGCCCGGGAAGGGCCGGCCGCGGACCGTGGCGAGGGTCGCGGTGCTGGTACGGGCCGGGGCCGCGCCGCTGTGGTGGCTGGGGCTGGTGGCCGCGGCCGCCGGGGCGCTGCTGCCGGGACTGACGGGGCGCAGGATCGGGCTCCTGGCCGGGGCCGCGCTCGCCCTGGTCACCTGCGCGCTGGTGGCCCTGGTCCGCAGGCGCCGGTTCGCCCATCTGTCGAAGTCGCCCTCGCGCGCGGGCCGTTCGGACTTCCTCCAGAACCGGGCCGTGACCGTACGGAACTGGCGGCGCGCCCACCGCTGGTGGCTGCTCGCGGCCTTCGCCGCGGCGCTCGGCTCGTCGTTCGCGCTTCCCGCCGCGGGCGGGCTGACCCTCGCCGGGGCGGGCGCCGGGCTCTGGCTCAAGGCGGTACGGCTCGGCCGTCGCGAACACGCGGACGACCTGCTCTTCTGGGTCCGTACCGACTGGATCGCGCGGGGCCCCGCGGGGAAGCCGGTCAAGGGCTACAGCTCGACGGGTGTCCTCGCGGGCGACGCCGCACCTGGCGGGGCGCGGCGTCGCTGACAGGGCCGCCGGGGTGTGGCAACGGCCGGGTCACACCTCCAGTTCGGCCTCGATCTTCTTCAGCTGGTGACGGGCCATCGCGAGGTTCGCCCGGGACTTGTCCAGCGCCAGATAGAGGAACAGGCCGTTGTTCCCGCGTCCCTTGAGCAGCCGGATCAGGTGGTACTGCTCGCCCAGGGTGATCAGGATGTCCTCGATCTCGTCCGTGAGGCCGAGGTGCTCCATGGTCCGCACCTTGGCACGGACCACATCCGTGTTCCCGGCTGCGGCCACGGCCAGATCGAGGTCCTTGCCGCCGCCGAGCGTGCCGAGGGCCATTCCGCTGGTGTAGTCGACGAGGGCCACGCCGATGGTGCCCTCGATCGAGCTCATCGCGTCCTTGAGTGCGGTTTCGGTGTTCGCCATGAGAGGCGCACTTCCCTTCTTCTGGTGGGTGGCAGAACGAGTGGTGTCCGAGTGGCTGGATTCCGATGCCGGGGTACGAGTACGAGCACGGGTGCGGGCGGCCCGGGAGCGGGGTGTGTCGGTCATGGGCTCTCCGGGCGTTGGCTGCCCGGGCGTGGGCTTTCCGGCCGGTCGAGGGCGCCGTCGACCAGTTCCCCGATCCGGGTGCTCGACCGGCGGGCCTCCAGATGCAGCCGGCCCACGTTGATGCGCGGCTGGGCGAGCAGGGTGAGCACCGCGGACGGCCCCGCCGCGTACGTCGCCACATAGCCGTGCTCGCCGCGGACCAGCAGCTCACGGAAGGCGCCCTGGCCCGTCGTCTCGGTCAGCCGCTGCGCGACACCGAGGGCCGCCGCGGTGAGCGCGGCGACGGACTCGCCCTCGGCCGACGTGGTGTCCTGCGCCAGCACCAGGCCGTCGGCGCTGGCCGCGAGAGCCCCGCTGATCAGGGGCACCCGGGCTCTCAACCGCCTCAGTTCTTCCAGCACTTCGGCCTCCGCGGACATCAGTTGTCTCCTCTCGGCGCGCTGCCGCAGAGCGCGGATCACAGCGTGGCCTCCAATGCGTCTCGCAGCCGGCGGAGCAGGGCGACATCCGGGTCCGGCGACACACCGGCGACCGCGTCGGCGTACCGGGCGGGAACCGCGGGCGCCTGCGGTACGGGTGCGCGCGGGGTCTCGACGGCGCCGGCGGCTGCCAGCCTGCGGACGTCGATGAGGGTGTGGAAGGCCGGGCGGCCCAGCGCCCTGGCGATGCCGGGCGGGGTGCGGACCCCGTCCACCAGGTCGAGCACGGCGCGCTGGCGCGGGGTGACCGGCGCGTCGGGGCGGCTCGGGGCCCGTACCACCGGGGCGGTGTCGATGTCGGGGTACGGCCAGAGCCGGTCGAGCAGTTCCCGGCGGCGGGCGGCCTCCCGCTCCACCGCTTCGGCCGGCACCGGGTGCACCGTGCCGATCCAGTGGCCGACGCCGTAACGGAAGCGGGTGGGGCCGCTGCTGGGGGCGAGGGCGAAGTACGCCGCGTCGTGCAGGGCGCCGAGGTGACAGATCTCCAGCTCGCCGTCGGCGACCTGGCCGCTCTCGACCAGGAACCGGCCGACCCGGCCGTGGGCCCCGGCGCGGTCCAGGGCCTGCCGCCACCCCTCGGGGCGCAGCCGTCCCGAGGTCGTCAGCAGGACGTCTATCCCGGGGGCGACCGGGCTCTCGGCGTGCACCACCTGGCCGTCGACCAGATAGAGCGTGCCGCGGTCACGCAGCAGGGCGCCGGTGGCACGTTCGCCCGCGAGGCGGACGAGCATGGGTGAGACGCCCGGGGGTCTGGCCGGAGGTCTGTCCGGCGGTCCGGTGCCGGGGCCTGTCGTGGTCGCGGCGGTCATCACAGCACCAGTCGCCCGGCCAGGTCCCGCAGCCGTAATCGGGCGAGCGCCAGATTGCCCTCGTCGCGATCGAGCCAGAGATGCAGGAAGACGCTGCTGTCGAAGGTCGTCTCGACGAAGCGCAGGATGTGGTAGCCGGTGCGGTTGGTGACGATGACGTCCTCGACCGGAAGTCCCTCACGCGGGGCGGGCGTTGAGGATTCCGGCAGCTCGCCGGTGGCTGCCGGGGCCGGGGCCGGGGCGAACGCGGGTTGTTCGGCGGCCATCCGGGCCAGCTCCGCGGTCTCGGCCGCGGTCGCCTCATGGTCGTTGTTCGGTGACTCGCCGATGGTTCCGAGTGCGAGTCCGCTGGTCCAGTCGACCACGGCGGCACCGAGGGAACCGGGCAGCCGCATGGCTTCCAGCAGACACTCGTCGATTCCGGGCACGCGGAACTCCCCTCCCAGCGTGGTGCGCGTGGCCGCGGGGGCGGCCGTGCAGCAGTGACGGCCAAGTTACGCAACGTTCAGCACTCTGAGGGGAGTTCTGGCATTTTCCAGCGGAACATGCGCGGCGGGATTAGGGTCTGCGTTCCGGCTGTGCTCGCGCCTTCGGCCGGTGCGTGTCAGAGCAGCGCGTCCGTGTGCGCCCCGCCCGACTCGGCGACGATCTCCGCCACGCTCTGCGCGTCCCGCACCGTCGCGAACCGGACACCCCGCGCGCCGGACGCGGTCTCGGCCGCCGCCCCCGCCGCGAACCCGTAAACCGCGGGCCTGGCAAGGCTGTTGTACGCGTAGTGGTGCGCGAAGTAGTACGCCCCGGTGTCCAGCACCGCCACGTAGTCCCCCTGCCCGAGCAGCGGCAGCTCCCGGTCCTCCGCCAGCAGGTCGCCCGCGAAGCAGGCGGGGCCCGCGATGTCCTGAGCGGTGACGGGGGCCGTACTGGGGCGGCCCTCACTGTCGTACGCGGCGATCCGCAGCGGCCAGGAAGCGGGCGCGTACACGGTGCGGGTGGCCACCTGGACCCCGGCGTGGGTGACCGCGATGGCCCGGCCGCCCGCCGACTTGGCGTACTCGACGCGGGCCAGGATCGTGCCGTGCTTGGCGAGCAGCGAGCGGCCGAACTCGGTGACCAGGCCGTAGCGGCCGTCGAGCAGGCCGGGCGCGGTCGCCTTGAGGAGCCGTGCGTACTCGGCGTACGTGGGGGTCTCGCCGTCCGACGAGAAGTTCACCGGGAGGCCGCCGCCGATGTCGATGGTGTCGATCTGCTGTCTGCCCGCCGCCGCGTTGATCTCCTCGGCCAGTTCGTGGACGGCCCGTACGCCCTCGGCCATGAGCTCCAGCGGTACGCCCTGTGAGCCCGAATGGGTGTGCAGCCGGTTCAGCCAGGGGCGGTCCAGGAAGGCGCGGACGACCCACTCGCGGGCGCCCTCGTCGCGCAGCGCCACCCCGAACTTGGAGGTCGCGGTGGCCGTCGACAGCGCGCCGATGGAGCCGGCGCCGGTCTGCGGATTGACGCGCAGGCCCAGCGGTGAGGCCGTCGGGGCCGACCGGACGAGGGCGTCGAGCCGGGCCAGCTCCTGCGGGTTGTCGGCGTTCACGGCGATCCCGATGGCGAGCGCCTCGCGCAGCTCGGCCGGGGTCTTGGCGGGGGAGTCCAGGACGGTATGCGCCGGGCGCACCCCCGCGGCGCGGGCCAGCGCCAGCTCACCCGGGCTCGCGACCTCCGCGCCGATGCCTTCATCGGCGAGCAGCCGCAGCACGGGGACGAGCGGGGCCGCCTTCACGGCGAAAGCGTGCAGAACGGAGGTACCCGGCGGGGTGACCTCCTCGAAGGCGGCCCGCAGGGCGGCCGCGCCGGAGCGGATGCCGTGGATGTCCAGGAGCCCGACGACGGGGCTCTCCGGCCCGGCGAGACCGGTCGCCACCGCGGCCCGTACGGCCTGCTCACGCCGTGCGACGGCACCCGTCTCGGAACCCGCACCGGAGCCCGTAGCCGAACCCGCACCGGAGCCCGTATCGGCGGCTGTTCCAGAACCCGTTTCAGAAGCCATGTGATCCAGCCAATCATCGACTGGGGCGGGGTGGGATGCCCGAGCGTATTGACTAGTTCTATTCATCTGGTCAAGATGTGAATAGAACGTGTAACAGTGTGGCATCGAGGAGGCAGACCATGTCAGGACCCCGGCCGGTACGAGCGCCGCGCGGTACGGAGCTGAGCACCCTGGGATGGCAGCAGGAGGCCGCCCTGCGCATGCTCCAGAACAACCTGGACCCGGAGGTCGCCGAGCACCCCGACAAGCTCGTCGTCTACGGCGGCACCGGCAAGGCCGCCCGCGACTGGCGCTCCTTCGACGCCATGGTGCGCACGCTGCAGACGCTCAAGCAGGACGAGACGATGCTCGTCCAGTCGGGCCGCCCGGTCGGCGTGATGCAGACCCACGAGTGGGCCCCGCGCGTGCTCATCGCCAACTCCAACCTGGTGGGCGACTGGGCCAACTGGGAGGAGTTCCGGCGGCTCGAATCGCTCGGGCTCACCATGTACGGTCAGATGACGGCCGGCTCCTGGATCTACATCGGCACCCAGGGCATCCTCCAGGGCACCTACGAGACCTTCGCCGCCGTCGCCGCCAAGCGCTTCAACGGCACGCTCGCCGGGACCATCACGCTCACCGCCGGGCTCGGCGGCATGGGCGGCGCCCAGCCGCTCGCCGTGACGATGAACGACGGCGTCGCGATCTGCATCGACGTCGACCCGCGTGCCATCGAGCGCCGTATCGAGCACCGCTACCTGGACGTCCGCGCGAACTCCCTGGAGCACGCCCTCCAGCTCGCCACCGAGGCGCGCGACGCCCGCAAGCCGCTCTCCATCGGCCTCCTCGGCAACGCCGCCGAACTGCTGCCCCGGATGCTCGCCGAGGGCGCGCCGATCGACATCGTGACGGACCAGACCTCCGCCCACGACCCGCTCGCCTACCTGCCGCTCGGCATCGACTTCGACGACATGGCCGCGTACGCCGCCGAGAAGCCCGCCGACTTCACGGTGCGCGCCCGCGAGTCGATGGCCCGGCACGTCGAGGCCATGGTCGGCTTCATGGACGCCGGGGCCGAGGTCTTCGACTACGGCAACTCCATCCGCGGTGAAGCCCAACTCGCCGGTTACAGCCGGGCGTTCGACTTCCCCGGCTTCGTGCCCGCCTATATCCGCCCGCTCTTCTGCGAGGGCAAGGGACCGTTCCGCTGGGCCGCGCTCTCCGGTGAGGCCGCGGACATCCACAAGACGGACAAGGCGCTCCTGGAGCTGTTCCCGGAGAACGAGTCGCTGCACCGCTGGATCAAGATGGCCGGTGAGCGCGTCCACTTCCAGGGCCTGCCCGCCCGCATCTGCTGGCTCGGCCAGGGCGAGCGCGACAAGGCCGGCGCCCGCTTCAACGACATGGTCGCCGACGGCACCCTCGCCGCCCCGCTGGTCATCGGCCGCGACCACCTCGACTGCGGCTCGGTCGCCTCTCCGTACCGCGAGACCGAAGCCATGCTCGACGGCTCCGACGCCATCGCGGACTGGCCGCTGCTCAACGCCATGGTCAATGTCGCGTCCGGTGCCTCCTGGGTCTCCATCCACCACGGCGGCGGGGTCGGCATGGGCCGCTCCATCCACGCCGGGCAGGTCTCGGTGGCCGACGGCACCCCGCTCGCGGGCGAGAAGATCCGCCGGGTGCTCACCAACGACCCGGGCATGGGCGTCATCCGCCATGTCGACGCCGGATACGACATCGCCGAGCGGGTGGCCGACGAGCGCGGCGTCCGCATCCCGATGCGCGAGGGCGGGCAGCAGTGACCTCCTCGTTCCACGAGATGTGGGCGGAGCTGCTGCCCATCGGCCGCAGCTCCGACTCCGGCGGGTACCGCCGGCACGCCTGGACCGGCGCCGACGCCGACTGCCGCGCCTGGTTCAAGGACCAGGCGCTGGCCCGCGGTCTCACCTACGAACTCGACCGCAACGGCAACCAGTGGGCCTGGCTGGGTGACCCGCTGGGCACCGACGCCGTCGTCACCGGCTCGCACCTGGACTCCGTACCGGACGGCGGTGCCTTCGACGGGCCCCTCGGGGTGGTCTCCTCCTTCGCCGCGCTCGACGAACTCCGCCGCAGGGGAGCCGAGTTCACCAGGCCGCTGGCGATCAGCAACTTCGGCGACGAGGAAGGAGCCCGCTTCGGGCTCGCCTGTGTGGGCTCCCGGCTCGCCGCCGGACAGCTCACCGTCGACCAGGCGCACCGGCTCCGCGACGGCGACGGCATCTCGCTGCCCGACGCCATGGAGCAGGCCGGGTACGACCCCGCCGGTATCGGCCCCGACCCCCAGCGGCTCGCCCGGATCGGCGCCTTCGTCGAGCTCCATGTGGAGCAGGGGCGCGCCCTCGACCTCAGCGGCGACCCGGTCGGTATCGCCTCGGCGATCTGGCCGCACGGCCGCTGGCGGTACGACTTCCACGGCGAGGCCAACCACGCCGGGACGACCCGTCTGGTGGACCGCCGCGACCCGATGCTGACGTACGCCGAGACGGTCATCGCCGCCCGCCGCCAGGCGGAACTCGCGGGCGCCGTGGCCACCTTCGGCAAGGTCTCCGTCGAGCCGAACGGGGTCAACGCGATCCCCTCCCTGGTGCGCGGCTGGCTCGACTCGCGCGCCGCCGACCAGTCGACCCTGGACACGGTCATCGCCGGTATCGAGCAGGCGGCCAGGGAACGCGGCGAGCGGGACGGCGTGGACGTCCGCGTCACCCGGGAGTCCTTCACCCCCGTCGTCGAGTTCGAGCACGCCCTGCGCGACGAACTCCGCAAGATCCTCGGTGGCGACGGCACCGACGTGCCCGTTCTCGGAACGGGCGCGGGACACGACGCCGGGATCCTCTCCGCGTCCGTCCCGACCGCCATGCTGTTCGTACGCAACCCCACGGGCGTCTCGCACTCCCCGGCGGAGAACGCCGGTGAGGACGACTGCCTGGCCGGGGTGACCGCACTCGCCGATGTACTGGAGGGCCTGGCGTGCAGGTGACGTACTGGCTGGAACACGCCTGGCTCGACACACACGTCGAGCCGGGCGTCGTCCTGGAGACCGACCAGGGCCGGATCACGGCTGTCCGCAAGGAGGTGCCGGCACCACCGCCCGGCGCGACGGCCCTGCGCGGCCTGACCATCCCGGGCCTGGCGAACGCCCACAGCCACGCCTTCCACCGCGCCCTGCGGTCCGCCGCCCAGGTGGGCTCCGGCACCTTCTGGACCTGGCGCGACGTGATGTACGGCGTGGCCGCCCGGCTGACCCCGGACACCTACCACGCGCTCGCCCGCGCGGTGTACGCCGAGATGGCGATGGCCGGGATCACCGTGGTCGGTGAATTTCACTATGTGCACCACACGCCGGGTGGCGCCGCCTACGACGACCCGAACGCGATGGGCGAGGCGCTGATCGCCGCCGCCGACGACGCGGGCATCCGCATCACCCTCCTCGACACCGCCTATCTGGCGTCCGGGATGATCGACAAGTACCGCAGCGCGGAGCCCGAGAAGCACCAGCTGCGCTTCTCCGACGGCTCGGCGCAGAGCTGGGCCGAGCGGGTGTCCCTGCTGAAGGACCGCGACCACGCCCGGATCGGCGCGGCCGTCCACTCCGTGCGGGCGGTCCCGGCCGACCAGCTCGGCACCGTGGCCGCCTGGGCCGGGAGCCGGCGGGCCCCGCTGCACGTCCACCTCTCCGAGCAGACCGCCGAGAACGAGTCCTGCCTGGCGGCGCACGGCTGCACGCCCACCCGGCTGCTCGCCGACCACGGAGTCCTCGGGCCCCGCACCACCGGCGTCCACAACACCCATCTCACCGACGAGGACATCCGCCTCCTCGGCTCCTCGGGGACCGGCACCTGTATGTGCCCCACCACCGAACGCGATCTCGCCGACGGCATCGGCCCCGCCACCCGGCTCCAGCACGCGGGCAGCCCGCTCTCCCTGGGCAGCGACAGCCACGCCGTGATCGACATCCTCGAAGAGGCCCGCGCCCTGGAGCTCAACGAACGGCTGCGCTCGCGCACCCGGGGCCACTGGACGGCAGCGGCGCTGCTGCGCGCTGCCACCGACGACGGGCACAACGCGCTCGGCTGGCCCGAGGGAGGCGTCATCGAGACCGGCGCGCTCGCCGACCTCACGACGATCGCACTCGACACGGTCAGAACAGCTGGGCCCGTACCGCGCCTCGGAGCGGAGACCGCGGTATTCGCCGGCTCCGCAGCCGACGTACGCCACACGGTCGTGGGCGGCCGCCATGTCGTACGCGACGGAGTCCACGCACTGGTCCAGGACGTCCCGCACGCACTGGCCGAGTCGATCGCGGCGCTGCGTCCCTGACCCCGAACCCGTACACGTAGGAGCACACCGCGATGACGAACCCCGCCACCGCCCTCACCCACATCGGCAGTCTGGTCACCAACGACCCCTCCCTCGGGGACGGATCCCCGCTCGGTCTGATCCAGGACGCGGCGCTCGTCATCGACGGCGACCGCATCGCCTGGGTCGGTGAATCCAGCAAAGCACCCGCCACTGACAACGCGGTCGACGCGGGCGGCCGGGCGGTGATCCCGGGGTTCGTCGACTCGCACTCGCACCTGGTCTTCGCGGGCGACCGGACGGCCGAGTTCAACGCGCGCATGTCGGGCCGCAGTTACTCGGCGGGCGGGATCCGCACCACGGTCGCCGCCACCCGCACCGCCACCGACGAGCAGCTCTCGGCGAACGTCGCCGCGTACCTCCAGGAGGCGCTCCGCCAGGGCACCACCACGCTGGAGACGAAATCCGGCTACGGCCTGACCGTCCAGGACGAGGCGCGGGCCCTGCGGATCGCGGCCCGCCACACCGAAGAGGTCACCTACCTGGGTGCCCACATCGTCGCGCCCGAGTACGCCGACGACCCCGCCGGGTACGTCGATCTGGTCACCGGCGAGATGCTCGACGCCTGTGCGCCGCACGCCCGCTGGGTCGACGTGTTCTGCGAGAAGGGCGCCTTCGACGGCGACCAGGCCCGCGCGATCCTCACCGCCGGGCGGGCCAGGGGCCTGCATCCGCGCGTCCACGCCAACCAGCTCGGTCACGGGCCGGGGGTGCAGCTGGCCGTCGAGCTGGACGCCGCTTCGGCCGACCACTGCACCCATCTCACCGACGAGGATGTCACGGCCCTGGCCGACGGCGACACCGTGGCCACACTGCTGCCGGGCGCCGAGTTCTCCACCCGCGCAGCCTGGCCGGACGCCCGCCGCCTCCTCGACGCCGGGGTGACGGTCGCGCTCTCCACCGACTGCAACCCGGGCTCGTCGTTCACGTCCTCCATGCCGTTCTGTATCGCCCTGGCGGTACGGGACATGGGGATGAGCCCGGACGAGGCGCTCCGGGCGGCCACCGCGGGCGGCGCGCAGGCGCTGCGCCGCACGGACATCGGCCGTCTCGTGCCGGGGGCCAGGGCGGACCTGACCCTGCTCGACGCCCCGTCCCACGTCCACCTCGCCTACCGGCCCGGTGTCCCGCTGGTCTCGGGGGTGTGGCAGCGCGGAACCCGGGTGGTCTGACCCCGGCCCGGTCTCACTCAGCCCGCGTACCAGCTCCGTTCACGAGCGGCGTACGCGGGCTGCACGAGCGCCGTACGTGCGCCTGTACCGGCTCCGTACGCAGGTCGGCTGGACCGGCCCCGCACGCGGAAGAGCCGGTCCCGGCGAGCGGGACCGGCTCTTCCGCCGAGGCGCTGCCCGGCCGGTGTACGGACGGACGCTCCTCGTGACGGTGCCTCACTGCTCCAGGGTCAGCCCCTTGCGCAGCTTTACCAGAGTGCGCGACAGCAGCCGCGACACATGCATCTGCGAGATGCCCAGCTCTTCGCCGATCTCCGACTGCGTCATGTTGGCGACGAAGCGCAGCGACAGGATCTGCCGGTCGCGCGAGGGGAGCCCGGCTATGAGGGGCTTGAGCGACTCGATGTACTCGACGCCTTCGAGGTCGTGGTCCTCGTAGCCGATCCGGTCGGCCAGCGCGCCCTCGGACTCGTCCTCCTCGGGCTGGGCGTCCAGCGAGCTCGCGGTGTACGCGTTGCTCGCCGCCATCCCTTCGACGACCTCTTCCTTGGTCAGGTCGAGGCGCGCGGCGAGTTCCGCCACGGTCGGGGAGCGGTCGAGCTGCTGGGCGAGCTCGTCGCCTGCCTTGGCGAGGTCGAGACGGAGCTCCTGGAGACGGCGCGGCACCCGCACCGACCAGGAGGTGTCACGGAAGAAACGCTTGATCTCGCCGATGATCGTCGGCATCGCGAATGTGGGGAATTCCACGCCCCTGCTGAGCTCGAAGCGGTCTATCGCCTTGATCAGACCGATCGTGCCGACCTGGATGATGTCTTCCATCGGTTCGCTGCGTGAGCGGAACCGGGAGGCGGCGAACTTGACCAGGGCCAGGTTGAGCTCGACGAGCGTGTTGCGGACATACGCGTACTCGTGCGTTCCCTCTTCGAGGGACTCCAGCCGCGAGAAGAGCGTCTTCGACAGGGCCCTGGCGTCCAGCGGGCCCACTTCGTCGTACGGCGGAATCTCAGGAAAATCCTCGATTCCGGACTCGATCCGGTGGGGCTGGGTAGGACGTGCAGTCGACGTATCGCTGCGGGATTCGTCGAGCCGGGGTGACATGGTGTCCTCCATGGTTCTCGGCATATGGCTGCCGATGCCTGTGTTCAGCGGTGTAGCGGCGCCTCCGAAGCCGGCCATGTTCGAATGATGTCGCTACTACCCCTATCGGCTTGTGACGGACAAGCGCAAGTGTTAAATGTCCGTATTGGTAAGGTTTGTTGTGGTTGTTCGACTACCGGTCGGCGTACGGAAGGCGTAGTCTTCGTCGCACGTCAGCGACATCTCCAATACGGCGAAGAGGAACGGACATGGACCGCGAGACGGTCGGCAGCATGAACCGGGGCCGGCTTCAGGTCGAAGTCAGGTCCGTGGGCCGGAGTGAGGTCGTGACTCCGGCAGGTGAGCTTGATCACCACACTGCCGAATTGCTGAGCGAGCCGCTGGATCAGGCGCTGGAGCGCGGCCGGTCGAGACTGGTCATCGACTGCTCCCGGCTGGAATTCTGCGACTCGACCGGACTGAACGTGCTCCTCGGGGCCCGCCTCAAGGCGGAGGCCGCCGGGGGAGGGGTTCACCTGGCCGGGATGCTTCCCGTGGTGGCCAGAGTGTTCGAGATCACAGGCGCCGAGGCGGTCTTCACCGTGCACGATTGTCTCGAAGACGCGCTGCGCGACTGATCCGCACACTCTGTTGAAAGAAATGAGTGTTGTCACCATTAGGCAGGGCAGGAGTCCCTCCGCAATCTCTGTACCGCTGACTTTTTTGAACTGGTGAATCGGTGAGGTGAAGCGCTGATGAGCACCACCCGGCAGCAGCCGCCGGGGGACCTCGGCCCCGAGCGCGACGGCGCCGGACCAGCCTCTACCGTGTCCGCCGAAGGCCGCATCCGCACGCTCTCCCTGCAGAGTGCGAGCGGCATTGTTCCGCTGGCGCGTGATTTCACGCGCCAGGCGCTCTACGACTGGGCCTGGCTGCCCGCCGGGAGCGCCGACCGCCGTGCCGCGGCTGAGGACGTCCTGCTGGTCGTGTCCGAGCTGGTCACCAACGCGTGCCTGCACGCCGAGGGCCCCGAGGAGCTCCGCGTCTCGTACGGGCAGAAGGTGCTCCGTCTTGAGGTCGCCGACCGTGGCGCGGGCCAGCCCGCACCGCGCAGCCCGCACCGGGCCGGCCGGCCCGGCGGGCACGGCATGTTCATCGTGGAGCGGCTCTGTCTCGACTGGGGCGTGGTCCGTACGCCCGGCAGGCCCGGCAAGATGGTCTGGGCCGAGCTGGCCGCGCCGGCGTAGGCCTCCCACCTCTTCTTTCTCCTCTTCCCCCTGAGCGCACCGATCCGGTGCGCTCTTTGTCTTCCCTCGGCAAGGGCTCCGGCGTACCTTGAGCGCCCAATCTGATGTGTCGTCAGTAACTTAGCGGCGGCATCCGGCATAAGGGGTTTCGAGGTGTCGTACCAGAAGCGGACAGCGTTTGCGCTGGCGGCGGCCGTCGCGGGCTCGGTGGTGCTGATGACCGCACCGGCAGCCCAGGCCGACGTGGTGGACGTCAACTACCAGTGCAAAACGCCGATCGGAAACAAAGGAGCCGTCTCGCCCATCGACATCAAGGGCGTCAAGAGCGGCAGCGGCTACACCCTGACCATGTCCTTCCAGAAGGGCGTCTCGTCCAGCCCGGTCGAACTGGGCAAGGGCGCCATGAAGCCCAGCGCGCTCATCAAGCTGGGCGGCGCCGAGAGCGGGACGGTCCCGGTATCGGGAGCCACCAACTCGGCGGCCATACCCGCCAACTCACCCATCAAGATCAGTGACCTGTCGGGCACCTACACGCCCAAGAAGAGCGGCAAGGTCACCTTCACCGCGTCGACGCTGACCATCAAGGCGCTCGGCACGACGACCACCTGCACTCCGTCCAACAGCCCCAAACCCTCACTGGAACTGACGGTCGCCGGATCGGGCGGCGGCGGTACGAGCGGGGGCAGCGGCTCGACGGGCGGCGGCAGTACGAGCGGTGGCTCCGGCTCGTCGCAGAGCACCGGCGGCAGCCTGCCGAAGACCGGGCCGCTCGACTCCACGATGGCGCTCGGCACGCTCGGCGGGACCGTGCTGCTCAGCGGGGCCGCGGGGGTGCTGTGGCTGACCCGGCGGGGCCAGCGGTCCGCCTGACACCTGCCGGGACCAGGGAGGCGGTCCAAGCAACAGGGAGTTCTCTCATGCTCACGCGCAACATCCGTTCCGCCGTGCTCACGGCTGCCGTACTGCTCTGCTCCGCCGTGCCCGCGCTCGTACCCGCGGCCGCGGCCGAGCCGGCGGCCGGCGGACCCGGCTGGACGGCGGCGCCCGCGTCCGGCGCCGGCACCAGGCCGAGCGCCGACGGCCGCCCGTACTTCTATCTGGAGGGCGCACCGGGGACCGTCCTGGAGGACACCCTGGCGCTGACCAACCCCGGGAAGAAGGCCGTGACCGTACGGCTGCGGGGGGCCGAGGCGTACAACACGGCATCCGGCGGGTCCGCGCTCCGCGCCACGGACCACAGCTGGATCACCCCGGCCGCCCGCACGGTGAAGGTCCCGGCGCGCACCAGCGCCCGGGTCCCCTTCAGCGTCACCGTCCCCACCAGCGCCGAACCGGGCGACCACCCGGCCGCGATCGTGGCGGCGGCGGGCGGACATGAGACCGGGGTGCGGGTGCAGCTGCGGGTGAGCGGGCCGACGCTCTCGGCGCTGACCGTCGAGGACGTCCGGATCGACAAGGGCCGGGGGCTGATCCACTACACGGTGGTCAACCGCGGCAACACCGCCCTCACCCCGCACCTCGACATACGCACCGAAGGACCCATCAGCGGCGCTCACCACATCACCGGGCGCACGCTGCCGGTGGAACTGCTGCCCGGACGGCGCGCACAGCTCACGGAGAAGTGGCCGCATCCGCCGGCGCTCGATTCGGCGTCCGTGCACCTCGCGGTCACGGCCGGGGGCGGAGCGCACGGGACGGGGTCCGCGTCGGCGGTGTTCGTGCCGTGGTGGCGCCTGGCGGGGGCCGCGGTCCTGGTGCTCGCCGGTACGGGCGGCTGGTTCGCCGTACGGCGCAGACGCCTCCGCGGCAAGGGAGACGGAACGGGAACGGGGACGGGCTCAGGACCGGACCCGTACGCAAGCGACAGCAGCACCAGGGACATGACGTACACCGACAGCGAACCGGCGACGGCGGGAGCGGCAACGTGAAGATCGAACCCGCCCGTTGGCTGCGGGCCCTCGGGAGCTGGGGGGCCGCCCTGGCCTTCCTCCTGGCGCTGCTCCCCGCCCTGGTCCTGGCTCCGGCCACCGGCGCCGCCGCGGCCGGCAAGCCGGGCGCCACACTCTCCCAGCAGCAGGCGGGCAAGGGCGGCGACATCACCGTCAAGGGCACGGGCTGGCGCCCCGACGCGTTGCTCATGATGCTGATCTGCGGTCAGGCCACCCCGGCCCGGGGCGTGATCGGCGGCACCAACTCCTGCGCCAACTCCGAGGGACGCGCCGTCACCACCGACTCCAAGGGCGGCTTCAGCAAGAAGCTGCCGGTGGCCGAGCCGCCGAAACCCTGCCCGTGCGTGGTGCACATCGCGACCGTGACCGGTGAACAGGCCGCGGCCGACGTGGTGTTCAAGGTCGCGGGGCATCCGGTCGCGGCTCTGCCGAAGCCCCCGCCCGGGAGGCTGGCGGTGCTGTCCGACGCCCGGCTCGAAGGGTCGAGCGGAGTCCTCACCTGGTTCGGGGCGCCGCCCGGCCGGACCATCGTGTTCACCGTCGGCAATCTCGGCTCGACGCCCGTCAAGGACCCGCTCTTCTCGCTGGGCACCTCGCACGGCGTGTTCGCCCCGCAGTGGGAGGACCGGCAGTGGCACGGCACGGTCGCACCCGGCAGGAAAGCGCAGATCAGACTGGATGCCGAACTCTCGGCCGGCGCCCACGGCGACTACCAGGTCGCGGTGAAGTACGCCGGCAAGGTGCTGGTCGAGCAGCCCTGGGGGGTGGGGCGCCCGTGGGGCGTCACGTTCTTCTGGCTGCTGCTCTGCGTGGTCGTACCGGCCGCCGTGTTCCGTATCGGCATGGCGATCGTCGACAAGGTCAGGCCGCGGGGCGCACGCGGTACGGCCGGTGGCGCCGGCCGCCACCGGAACGCGCTGCTGCCCGGACTCACCGTGAGAATGCCCGCGTTGCGCAGGCCCGAGCGGGCAGCACCGCCCGGCGACGGGCCGCAACCCTCTACGACCACGGTTCTCCCGTGGTTCACCCCGGACACCGCACCGTCTGAGAACAACCCGTCTGAGAAACACCTGTCTGAGAACCACCCGGCCGAGAAGCACCCGACGACGAAGGGAAACTCGTGATCAGACAACGGAGGATGAGCGCGGCAGGATTCGCGCTGATGCTCGGCGGTGCGGGGATCATGCTGGCCGCGGGCCCTGCCCAGGCCGCGGACGTCTCGTACAAGACCGAGTGCATACCGCCCGCGATTTCCGGGCTGCCGCCCATCGAGGGCACGACCGAGGTGGCGATCACGGCGCCCGCCACGGCGAAGGTGGGCGACGAGGTCGACGTCGTGTGGAAGACGGTCTCGGCCGCCTCCAAGAACCCCGACATCCTCGATCTGGACGCCAACACCGTGCAGCCGACCGGCACGATCAAGGTCGGCGGGGCGCAGACAGCGGATCTCGCCATGCAGGGGCCCCGGACGAACCCGCCCATTCCCAAGGGCGCCCCGATGGTCCTCTCCGACATGACGGCCAAGCTGAAGCTGACCAAGGCCGGGGACGTCACGCTGACGGCCGACAAGTACAACATCAACGTCAGCAAGCCGATCTCCACGGACACCAAGTGCTCGCCCAAGGAGACGGTGAAGTCGTCGGCCACCATCAAGGTCACGGACGGCGGCGGAACCACCACCGGCGGGACCACGACGGGCGGTACGACCACCGGCGGCACCACGGCCGGTACGACCACCGGCGGGACCACCACGGGTGGTACGACGGCCGGGACGACCACCGGCGGGACCACCACCGGCGGGACCACCACCGGGACGACCACAGGCGGTACGAGCACCGGTGGGAGCACCACCGGCGGCAGCACCACGGGCGGCACCGGGGGCGCGACCGACTTCCCCGGTAAGCAGGTCTCCGTCGCCTACGCCTGCAAGACACCCATCGGCGACAAGAACGCCACATCGCCGGTGCAGATCAACGCGAAGAAGAGCGGCGGGGACTACGGCCTCACCGTGAAGTTCAGCAAGTCCGTGATGGACAGCCCGGCCGACATTCCCGCCGGCTCGGTCGTCCCGTCCATGGACGTCAAGCTCGGCGGCTCCGACAAGGGCACGGTCCATGTGGTGGGCCCGGCCAACAAGTCGGCCATCAAGTCGGGCGCACCCATCGAGATCCCCGACCTCACCGGCACGTACAAGCCGGGCGCGAGCGGCAAGACGACGCTCAGCCCCGGCGTACTGACGGTCAAGGCGCTCGGTACGACCACCACCTGCACCCCGCCGGCGAACGTCGCTGTCTCACTGAACCTGGACACGTCGGCCCAGCCGGGCGGCGCGTCGGGCGGCACGTCGACCGGCGGGACCACCGGCGGCACGGCGACGGGCGGCTCGGGCGGCAGCACCAGCACCAGCGGTGGCCTCGCCGAGACCGGTGCGAGTGACAACGGCGCCCTGCGGGCGCTCGGCCTGGTGGCCGGCACCGTGATCCTGCTGGGCGGCGCGGTGTTCACCTTCACCCCGTGGAGGAGGCTGCGCGGCACCCGCTGACCCGGCCGTGACGGCACCGGGCCCGCCGCCGTCACGGGGAGGGCCCGGTGTACGGGGGACACAGGCCCCGGAGGCTCAGCGCGTACGACACAGGCCCCGCCGCACCTGACCGGTGCGGCGGGGCCTGCGTACGGATGGAGCGGGTACGGACCGCGTCAGCGGACGTCGCCCATGAGCTCCTTGACCTTGCCGCGGTACATCCAGACGGCTATGGCCGCGACCACCGCGAGCGCCGCTTCAAGGCCGACCATGCCGGACTTGTTGAGGTTCACCCCGGAGAGCGACATCAGGCTGGTGACGCAGTCGCCGGCCGTGACGGCGAGGAACCACACACCCATCATCTGGCTGGCGTACTTGGCCGGAGCCATCTTCGTGGTCACCGAGAGGCCGACCGGGGAGAGGCAGAGCTCGCCGACGGTCTGGACGAAGTAGATCGCCACCAGCCACATCGGGCTGACCTTCGAGCCGTCCGTCGTCGACATCAGCGGCAGCATGAAGACGAAGAAGGAGACGCCGATCAGGAAGAGACCCGAGACGAACTTGACGACCGTGCTCGGCTCCTTGCCCCTCTTGTTGAGAGCCAGCCAGATCCAGGCGACGACCGGGGCCAGCGCCATGACGAAGACCGGGTTCACCGACTGGTACCAGGACGTCGGGAAGTGGAAGCCGAGCAGGCTGTTCGTCGTGGAGTCCTCGCCGAAGAGCGACATGGTGGAGCCGCCCTGGTCGTAGATCATCCAGAAGACGGCCGCGGCCACGAAGAACCAGATGTAGCCGGAGATCTTCTTCTGCTCAAGGCCGGACAGCTCCCGGTCGCGCTTCATGCGCACCAGGACACCGATCGGGATGAGCAGACCGAGCACGGTGATCGGGTAGAGCGCCCAGTTCTGGGTGAAGGCGCCGCTGAAGACCACGATGCCGTAGAAGACCGCGGCGATGATCAGGCAGATCAGGCCCTTGGTCAGGACCGAGCTGCGCTCCTGCGCCGACAGGGGCTTCGGGACGATGCTGCTGCGCTCGCTCAGGTGGCGCGTGCCGATGAGGAACTGGATCAGGCCCAGCGCCATACCGACCGCCGCGAGGGCGAAGCCGAGGTGCCAGTTCACGTTCTCGCCGACCGTACCGATGACCAGCGGCGCGAAGAAGGAACCGATGTTGATGCCCATGTAGAAGACGGTGAAGCCACCGTCCCTGCGCGGGTCGTCGGGGCCCTTGTACAGGTGCCCGACCATCGTCGAGATGTTGGCCTTCAGCAGCCCGGAACCGAACGCGACGAGCGCCAGACCCGCGAAGAACGAGCCAGTGCCCGGCAGCGCCAGGGTGAGGTGCCCGACCATGATGATCGAGGCCGCGATGGTGACCGTCTTGCGGGCTCCCCAGACACGGTCGCCGAACCAGCCGCCCGGCATGGTGAGCAGGTAGACCATCGCCAGGTAGATCGAGTAGATCGCCGTGGCGGTGGCGGCGCTCAGATGCGGACCGGTGCTGGACACCAGGTACAGCGGGAGCAGAGCCCTCATGCCGTAGAAGCTGAAACGCTCCCACATCTCCGTCATGAAGAGCGGTGCCAGGCCGCGGGGGTGTCCGAAGAAGGTCTTTTCCGGGGTCTCCGGTGCCTTCGTCAGGCTTGACGCCATGGTCGTTCCTTGCTTTTCGGGACGCATCGCAGAACGGTGACGCGCCCGGTGGGGGGTGGCCGGCACCGGCATGGTCCGTCCCCGCCCCACGCCTGAGGTGCCAGCCGGATGTATTCCGTACCGAAGGGGGAGACCACACAGGGATCCACGCCCCGCGCGCTTCCTCGCACACAGGGCCCGGCCGCTAGGTCATTCACTGTCCACGCGGCCGGAGTGCCAACCGCGCACAGAATAAGAGGTCTTTAGCGCGTCATGGCAGGCCAAAGAACCCGAAGTACTGCAACAGGCGTCTCGCCACCATAAAGAGGCAGCTGCGGCATTTGAAAGGGGTTGAGACATGGATCACAGGTGAAGACAGGAACCGGCCGCTGTATCGAAGGTAACAACACCTATGGCCACCCAGAGCCGCAGCCCTTCGCGATCACCTCACGAGCACGACCTGTCGCGGTCTACCATCACCTTCATGACCCGTGTACTGCTCGCCGAGGACGACGCATCCATCTCGGAGCCGCTGGCCCGCGCACTGCGTCGGGAGGGTTACGAGGTCGAGGTGCGGGAAGACGGACCGACCGCGCTCGACGCCGGCCTTCAAGGAGGGATCGACCTGGTCGTCCTGGATCTGGGCCTGCCCGGCATGGACGGCCTGGAGGTGGCCAGACGGCTGCGCGCCGACGGGCACACCGTGCCCGTCCTGGTGCTCACCGCCCGCGCCGACGAGGTCGACACGGTGGTCGGCCTGGACGCCGGCGCCGACGACTACGTGACCAAGCCGTTCCGGCTCGCCGAACTGCTGGCGCGGGTACGGGCCCTGCTGCGGCGCGGCGCCGCCGAGACCGCCCCGCAGCCCGCCACCCACGGCGTACGGATCGACGTCGAGTCGCACCGCGCGTGGATGGGCGACGAGGAACTCCAGCTCACGGCAAAGGAGTTCGACCTGCTGCGGGTCCTGGTCAGGGACGCCGGCCGGGTCGTCACCCGGGACCAGCTGATGCGCGAGGTCTGGGACACCACCTGGTGGTCGTCCACCAAGACGCTCGACATGCACATCTCCTGGTTGCGCAAGAAGCTCGGCGACGACGCGGCGAACCCGCGCTATATCGCCACCGTGCGGGGCGTCGGCTTCCGCTTCGAGAAGAGCTGAGTCCAGGACGAGCTGAGTCCAAGGCGAGCTGAGCCCGAGAAGAGCTGAGGCCGCGGGCCGGGCCGTCGCCGGTGCGGCCCGCCCCGGCACCGCAGCCACCCGGCCCCGCGGGCGCACCGCCCCGGCCCCGCGGGCGCCGACTGCGACACTTGGCGCATGCGCCGCCGACTCATCAACTCCACGCTCGCCGTCGTACTCGTCGTGATCGCCGTCTTCGGCGTCTCGCTCGTCATCGTCGAGACGCGCACCATCAGCAGCAGTGCCCAGGAGAGCGTGGACTCCGAGGCCCTGCGCCTCGCGAGCATCGTCGAGAGCCGGATCGTCGGCAAGGAACGGGTCACCGGGTCGGTCCTGCACGATCAGGTCGAGGCCCACCGCTACGCAGTGATCAAGATCCCCGGCCGGGACACCGTCAGGCTCGGCACCGAACCGCAGGGCAACGTCATCCGGTCCAGGGCGACCGGCGCCCACGGCGAGGAGGTCACGGTCGAGGAAGCGGGCTCCACCGTGACCCGCGAGGTCGGCCGCACCCTGCTCATCATCGGCGCGGTGGCCCTCCTGGCGATCATCTCGGCGGTGCTCCTCGCCGTACGCCAGGCCAACAAGCTCACCTCGCCGCTCACCGACCTCGCCGAGACCGCCGAACGCCTCGGCTCCGGCGACCCGCGCCCCCGGCACAAGCGGTACGCGGTTCCCGAGCTGGACCGGGTCGCCGATGTGCTGGACTCGTCGGCCGAGCGGATCACCCGGATGCTGACCGCCGAGCGCCGGCTGGCCGCCGACGCCTCGCACCAGCTCCGTACGCCGCTGACGGCGCTCTCCATGCGGCTGGAGGAGATCACCCTCACCGAGGACCTGGACACGGTGAAGGAGGAGGCGACCATCGCGCTGACCCAGGTCGAGCGGCTGACGGACGTCGTGGAGCGGCTGCTGACCAACTCCCGCGACCCGCGCACCGGCTCCGCCGTCACCTTCGATCTGGACGAGGTCGTCACCCAGCAGCTCCAGGAGTGGCGCCCGGCGTACCGCAGCGCGGGGCGCGCGATCGTACGGTCGGGGAAGCGCGGGCTGCGGGCCATCGGCACGCCCGGCGCGGTGGCCCAGGTGATGGCCGCCCTGATCGAGAACTCGCTGATGCACGGTGGCGGCACCGTCGCGGTCCGTACGCGGGTCACCGGCACCCAGACGGTCGTCGAGGTGACGGACGACGGGCCCGGTGTGCCGCCCGACCTGGGGGCGCGGATCTTCGAGCGGACCATCAGCGGCCGCAACTCCACCGGCATCGGCCTCGCCGTGGCCCGCGACCTGGCGGAGGCGGACGGCGGACGGCTCGAAATGCTCCAGCAGCACCCGCCGGTCTTCGCGCTCTTCCTGAGCCGGGTGTCGAAGAACCCGCCGCAGCAGAACAGCGCCCCGGACCCGCAGCCGACGATCCGGTGACGGGGAGGCCTACTCCGGGCCGGCCTCGACCAGGGCGGGAGACGGGGCTGCCGGTTCCCGGGCGGGCAGCGTCCGGAAGACCCAGGTGCGGTAGGACCAGAAGCGGAAGAGCGTCGCGACGGCGATACCGAGGAACTTGAAGAAGTTGCTCTGCAGCGGGGAGTTCCAGTCGGCGCCGTATGTCGCCGCGTAGAGGACCCCGTTCTCTATGACCGCGCCGACCAGGCTGAACAGCAGGAACAGCCCCATCTCCCGGGCCCGGCCGCTCTTCTCACGGTCCCGGTAGGCGAAGTACCGCAGGCCGACGTAGTTGAAGACGACCGCGATGACGGTCGCCAGCACGCTGGCCCGCACCACCTGCAGGGAGGTCGTGTGGCGGAGCAGGTTGAACGCCGCCATGTTGACCAGCAGGCCCAGGGCGCCCACCGCGCCGAACTTGGCGACCTCGCGCCAGAGCCGCTGCACCCGCGTCCGCATCCCGCCGGAATCGCTCATGGTGGTCGATAGCCCCGTTCGGTCGAGTGAGTCAACGGTCGGTCGAGTCCGTCAACTCGCCCATGCTAGCCAGTGCTCCGTTCGGGTGCCCGGTCAAGGCTGTGACGTGCTGGCATGCGGGCTACGGGGCTGCGGATACCCTGGGGTACGTGACGTTCCCCGTAGTCGGCATGGTCGGTGGCGGACAGCTCGCCCGGATGACCCACGAGGCGGGTATCCCCCTCGGCCTGAAATTCAAGCTGCTCAGTGACACCCCGCAGGACTCGGCGGCCCAGGTGGTCAGCGAAGTCGTCATCGGCGACTACCGCGACCTGGACACGCTGCGCGACTTCGCACGCGGCTGCGACGTGATCACCTTCGACCACGAGCATGTGCCCGCAGGGCATCTGCGCGCCCTGGAGGCGGAGGGCATCCCCGTCCGGCCGGGCCCGCACGCGCTGGTGCACGCGCAGGACAAGGGGGTGATGCGCGAGCGGCTCACCGCGATCGGGGCCCCCTGCCCCCGCCACCGCATCGTCTCCGACCCGGCCGACGCGGTCGCCTTCGCGGACGAGGTGGGCGGCTTCCCGGTCATCCTCAAGACGGTCCGGGGCGGCTACGACGGCAAGGGTGTCTGGTTCGTACGCTCCCTCGCGGACGCCGAAGCCCCCTTCAAGGCGGGCGTCCCGGTGCTGGCCGAGGAGAAGGTCGACTTCGTACGGGAGCTGGCGGCGAACGTCGTACGCTCCCCGCACGGCCAGGCCGTGGCCTACCCGGTGGTCGAGTCCCAGCAGGTGGACGGGGTCTGCGACACCGTGATCGCCCCCGCTCCCGGCATCAGCGAGGAGCTGGCGGGCGAGGCCCAGCAGCTCGCCCTGCGGATCGCCGCCGAGCTGGATGTGACCGGCCACCTCGCCGTCGAACTCTTCGAGATCCGGGGAGCCGACGGCACGCCCGGCATCCTCGTCAACGAGCTCGCGATGCGCCCGCACAACTCCGGCCACTGGACCCAGGACGGCGCGATCACCTCGCAGTTCGCCAACCACGTGCGCGCGGTCCTGGACCTGCCGCTGGGCGACCCGCGCCCGCGCGCCCGCTGGACGGTCATGTGCAACGTCCTGGGCGGCGACTTCCCGGACATGTACCAGGCCTATCTGCACTGCATGGCCCGCGACCCCCAGCTCAAGATCCACATGTACGGCAAGGACGTGAAGCCGGGGCGCAAGGTCGGCCACGTCAACACCTACGGCGACGACCTCGACGACGCACTGGAACGCGCCCGTCATGCCGCCGGATACCTGCGAGGGACGATCACCGAATGACCTCTCCGTCAGCTTCCCCGGCCGCTGCGGCTTCGGGGGCCCCCGTCGTTGGCATCGTGATGGGCTCGGACTCCGACTGGCCCGTCATGGAGGCCGCCGCCAAGGCCCTGGACGAGTTCGGGGTGGCGTACGAGGTGGATGTCGTCTCCGCCCACCGGATGCCGCGCGAGATGATCGCGTACGGCGAGCAGGCGGACGGCCGGGGGCTCCGGGCGATCATCGCGGGCGCCGGGGGAGCGGCCCATCTGCCGGGGATGCTGGCCTCGGTCAGCCCGCTGCCGGTCATCGGCGTCCCGGTGCCGCTGAAGTACCTGGACGGAATGGACTCGCTGCTCTCCATCGTGCAGATGCCGGCCGGCGTCCCGGTGGCGACGGTCTCGGTGGGCGGCGCGCGCAACGCGGGGCTGCTCGCCGTCCGCATCCTGGCCGCGTCCGACCCGCAACTCCAGGACAAGATGCGGGAGTTCCAGCAGAAGCTGAACGACGAAGCGACGGAGAAGGGCACCCGGCTGCGCGCCAGGGCGGCGGGCGCGGAGACCTTCGGATTCGGAAAGTAGGCGGTTCCCATGAGCAATCACCTCACCGAGGCGCTGGACCTGCTCGCCGAGTACCCGGTCGTGGACGGCCACAACGACCTGCCCTGGGCGCTGCGTGAGAACGTCCGGTACGACCTCGACGCGCTGGACATCGCCCGCGACCAGACCGGCCACCTCCACACCGACCTGCACCGGCTGCGCAAGGGCGGCGTCGGCGCGCAGTTCTGGTCGGTCTACGTCCGAAGCGACATGGCGGGCGAGGACGCGGTCAGCGCGACGCTGGAGCAGATCGACGTCGTGGACCAGCTGCTCACCCGCTACCCCAACGACCTGGTCCGCGCGCTGACCGCCGACGACATGGAGAAGGCCAGGAGCCAGGGCCGCATCGCATCCCTGATGGGCGCCGAGGGCGGCCACTCCATCAACAACTCGCTGGGCACCCTGCGCGCCCTGCACACGCTGGGCGTGCGCTACATGACGCTCACGCACAACGACAACATCGCCTGGGCGGACTCCGCGACCGACGTCGTGAAGGCCCGCGGGCTGACCGCCTTCGGCCACGAGGTCGTCCGCGAGATGAACCGCACCGGGATGCTGGTGGACCTCTCTCATGTGGCGGCGTCCACGATGCGCGACGCGCTGGCGACGTCGACGGCGCCGGTGATCTTCTCGCACTCCTCGTCCCGTACGGTCTGCGACCACCCGCGCAACATCCCGGACGACGTCCTCGCGCTGCTCCCGGCGAACGGCGGCATCGCGATGGCCACGTTCGTCCCGAAGTTCATCCTCCCGGAAGCGGTCGCCTGGACCGCCCGCGCGGACGAGAACATGCGCACCCACGGGCTGCACCACCTGAACACGACGCCCGCGGGGCTGAAGGTCCAGCGCGCCTTCGAGGAGGCGCACCCCCGCCCGATGGCCACCGCGTCGACGGTCGCCGACCACCTGGACCACATGCGTGAGGTCGCGGGCGTCGACCACATCGGCATCGGCGGCGACTACGACGGCACGGCCTTCACCCCGGCGGGCCTGGAGGACGTGGCGGGCTACCCGAACCTGATCGGTGAGCTGATCGGCCGCGGCTGGTCGAAGCCGGACCTGGCGAAGCTGACCTGGCAGAACGCGGTACGGGTGCTGCGCGCGGCGGAGGACGTGGCCCGCGGCCTCCAGGCCGAGCGCGGCCCGTCCAACGCGACCCTGGCCGAGCTGGACGGCTGAGCCGGGCCTGACGCGGTACGGCTGGGTCGCGCGACCCAGCCGTACGCAACAGCCTTACGCAGCAGCCGACCCCGGGCTCAGCAGGCGCAGAGGCAGAACGGGTGCCCGGCGGGATCCGCGTACACCCGGAAGGTCCGCGACCTGTCCGCCGCGTCGAGCGCCTTCGCGCCCAGCGCCAGGATCTGCTGCTCGGCCGCGTCCAGATCCTCGACGGTCAGGTCCAGATGGAACTGCTGCGACCCGTCGTCCGAAGGCCATTGCGGCGGTACGAACCCGGGCGACCGCTGGAAGTCGAGCTGTGTGCCCGGAAGGCCGGTGAGGCTGACCCACTCCGGGTCGTTGCTCTCGACCGTGCCGCCGATAACCGCCGCGTAGAAGGCGGCGAGCGCGGCTGGGTCAGGACAGTCCAGAACGACGGCGCCGAGCTTGGCTACAGCCATGGTGATCTCCCCGGTCGGTTTGACTACCGGCCCACACCTTCGACCGGTAACGGCCACCTCATGCTCCCCCATGGGCGGACGGACCACGAGGGAGTTTCGGCTTCCGGAAGAACCTAGGCCCGCGGGCGTCCCATCGCCCGGTACACCCAGCCGGCCTCCCGCCACGCCACCGGGTCCAGTGCGTTGCGGCCGTCCAGCAGTATCCGCTCGGAGGCCACCGCGCCCAGTGCCGCCGGGTCCAGCTCGCGGAACTCGCGCCACTCCGTGAGGTGCAGGACGACGTCCGCGCTCCGTACCGCGTCCAGCGCGGTCTCCGCGTAGCCGAGCGTCGGGAAGAGGCGGCGGGCGTTCTCCATGCCCTTGGGGTCGTAGACCGTGACCTGGCCGCCCTGGAGGTGGATCTGGCCGGCGACGTTCAGCGCGGGGGAGTCCCGTACGTCGTCCGAGTCCGGCTTGAAGGTCGCGCCGAGCACTGCGACCCGCTTGCCCAGGAAGGAGCCGCCGCCCACGGCCTCCCGCGCCAGCTCCACCATGTGGCCGCGGCGCCGCATGTTGATCGAGTCGACCTCGCGGAGGAAGGTCAGCGCCTGGTCGGCGCCCAGTTCGCCCGCGCGGGCCATGAAGGCCCGGATGTCCTTGGGCAGACACCCGCCGCCGAAGCCGATCCCGGCCCGCAGGAACTTCTTGCCGATGCGCTCGTCGTGCCCGAGCGCTTCCGCGAGCTTCGCGACGTCACCGTCGGCGGCCTCGCAGACCTCGGCCATCGCGTTGATGAAGGAGATCTTCGTGGCGAGGAAGGAGTTCGCGGCGGTCTTCACCAGCTCGGCCGTGGGGAAGTCGGTCACCACGAACGGGGACCCCTCGCCCACCGGCCCCGCGTACACCTCGCGCAGCAGCTTCTCGGCCCTCTCGCTCTCCACACCGACGACGATCCGGTCGGGGTGCAGGGTGTCCTTGACGGCGAAGCCCTCCCGCAGAAACTCCGGGTTCCACGCCAGCTCCACACCCTCACCGGCGGGCGCGAGATCCCGGAGCATCCCGGCGAGCCTGGCCGCGCTGCCGACCGGCACGGTCGACTTGCCGACGACCAGCGCGTTCGCCTTCAGATGCGGTGCGAGCCAGCGGAAGGCGTTGTCGACGTACGACATGTCGCAGGCGTACTCGCCGTGCTTCTGCGGGGTGTTGCAGCACACGAAGTGCACATCGCCGAACTCGCCCGCCTCCTCCCACGAGGTGGTGAAGCGCAGCCGTCCGGTCGCCCCCTCGATGCCCGCGACGTGCCGCTGCAGAAGCTCTTCGAGACCGGGCTCGTACATGGGGACGCGCCCCTGCGAGAGCATCTCGATCTTCTCGGGGACGATGTCGAGACCGAGCACCTCGAAGCCCAGCTCAGCCATGGCCGCGGCGTGAGTGGCACCGAGATAGCCGGTACCGATCACGGTGATTTTCAGGGCCATCAGGAAGCTCCAGGGGGCGTACGGGATCGGGTGCGCGCCCGAGCATAGTCGGGCCGTTCGATGCCTGGCCCCTACCCCTGTCGTGCAGCTCACGTATCCCTGGGGGCGGGCAGCCCCTAAAATCGGGTTACTTAACGGTAGTTAGCATCTTTGGGGAGTGAGTGACCTTGGCAGGTTCGCCCGATTTCGACCTGTACCGCCCGGCTGAGGAGCACGACATGCTCCGCGACTCGGTCCGCGCCCTGGCCGAGGCGAAGATCGCACCCTTCGCCGCCGCGGTGGACGAGGAAGCCCGCTTCCCGCAGGAGGCGCTGGACGCGCTGACCGCCGCCGACCTGCACGCCGTCCACGTACCCGAGGAGTACGGCGGCGCCGGGGCCGACGCGCTCGCCATGGTCATCGTCATCGAGGAGGTGGCCCGCGTCTGCGCGTCCTCCTCCCTGATCCCGGCCGTGAACAAGCTGGGCTCGCTCCCGGTGATCCTCTCGGGCTCCGAGGACCTCAAGAAGAAGTACATGAGCCGCCTGGCCAAGGGCGAGGGCATGTTCTCGTACTGCCTGAGCGAGCCCGACGCCGGTTCGGACGCGGCGGGCATGAAGACCAGAGCCGTGCGCGACGGGGACTTCTGGGTGCTCAACGGCGTGAAGCGCTGGATCACCAACGCGGGCGTCTCCGAGTACTACACGGTGATGGCCGTCACCGACCCCACCAAGCGCTCCAAGGGCATCAGCGCCTTCGTCGTCGAGAAGTCCGACGAGGGCGTCTCCTTCGGCGCCCCCGAGAAGAAGCTCGGCATCAAGGGCTCCCCGACCCGTGAGGTCTACCTCGACAACGTTCGCATCCCCGCCGACCGCATGATCGGCGAGGAGGGCACCGGCTTCGCCACGGCGATGAAGACCCTGGACCACACCCGCATCACGATCGCCGCCCAGGCCATCGGCATCGCGCAGGGCGCGCTCGACTACGCCAAGGGCTACGTCCAGGAGCGCAAGCAGTTCGGCAAGCCGATCGGCGACTTCCAGGGCATCCAGTTCATGCTCGCGGACATGGCGATGAAGCTCGAAGCGGCCCGCCAGCTCACCTACTCGGCCGCCGCGAAGTCGGAACGCCTCGACGGCGACCTGACGTTCTTCGGCGCGGCCGCCAAGTGCTTCGCGTCGGACGTCGCGATGGAGGTCACGACGGACGCGGTCCAGCTCCTCGGCGGGTACGGCTACACGCGCGACTACCCGGTGGAGCGCATGATGCGCGACGCGAAGATCACCCAGATCTACGAGGGCACGAACCAGGTCCAGCGGATCGTGATGGCCCGCAACCTGCCGTAGCGCCCAGGGCGCTGCCTGAGCACGCACACCATCGGACAGGGGTGAGCCCCCGGACCGCGGTCCGGGGGCTCACCCCTGTCTTCGGCCGGTCCGGACGGGGCCGGACAGCCCCTAGTTGCCCGAGACCGTCACCGTGTCGTCGTCCTTCAGCTCCTGCACCAGCTGCTTGACCTTGGTCTTGTCCCAGACCAGGTTGCCGCCGGTGGAGCCCGAGATCGGCATGTTCATCTGCTTGCCGTCGCCGCCGCCCTGCACACCCTTCATGGCCCAGAACATGGACGCCAGGTTCCACAGGCTCATGTCCTTGTCCACGATCACCGTGTCCAGGCCCGCGCCCATCACCGGGTAGAGCTTGAAGGGGTTCAGGATCGTGGACGGGGTGGCCGTCTGGGAGGCCAGGGCCGACAGGAACTTCTGCTGGTTCTTCGTGCGCTGGAGGTCGCTGGCCGCGAAGGCGTGCCGGGTGCGGACGAAGGCCAGGGCCTGGCTGCCGTTGAGGGTCTGCTTGCCCGCCGGGAAGTCGGCGCCGGAGTCCTTGTCCTTGAACGCCTGCGGAATGTCCAGCTGGACCCCGCCGACCGCGTCCACGATGCTCGCGAAGCCGTCGAAGCCGATCTCCGCGTAGTGGTCGATGTGCAGCCCGGTGTTGTACTCGACGGTGCGAACCAGCAGCTCCGGGCCGTCCTCCGCGTACGCGGCGTTCAGCTTCGTCTGCCGGCCGGTGTTCGGGTAGAGCTTGCCGGACGACGAGCCCTTGTACGACGGGATCGTGACGTTCGAGTCACGGGGCAGCGAGACCATCGTGTCCCCGTGGTCACCGACGTGCAGGATGATCATGGAGTCGGTGCGCTTGCCCTCGGCGGAGCCGGTGTGCAGCTTCTTCTTGTCGGCCGCGGACATGCCGTCGCGGCTGTCCGAGCCCACGATCAGGTAGTTCGTGCCCTTGCCCGATGCGGGGCGGTCGATGACCTTGGAGAGGTCGACCTCGCGGCGCAGCTTCCCGTCGGCCCAGAAGTACGTACCGATGGAGGTGCCGAGGATCGCGATGATCAGGACCAGCGCGCCGATCTTGATGCGGCGGCGCCAGTTCGGAGGGGTACCCGGACGTGCGGTGGGGCGCGGGCCGCCGGTGCCCTGACCGCCCTGGCTTCTCTGGCTGCCGGGGCCCGAGGGGCCGCCCTGCCCGTAGACCTGGCCCGTGTTGTAGCCGCTGTCGTACGGGGTGTCGTACCCGCCGTCGTAGCCCTGGCCCTGCTGCTGCCCGCCGTACTGCCGCTGGCTGGGTGGCGTTGAACGCTGCACGTGCGGCATGACCCGAGCACCGTCGGGCTGTGCGTTCTCGCTGCCGCGTCCGTAGCGGTCCCTGTCGTCCATGTGGACCAGTGTGCCGTCACGGTGCGTATGTATTACAGGGCGGGTGTGGAATCGGGGCAGTGCTGTTGCAGATCTGATGCAAAGTGCCGCGGCGCGGGCCCCGCCTAAGCTGGCACGTATGACAGATCTTCCGGGCAAGCCCACCTCGGCCTCACGAACCACCCTGAGTCACATCATGACGGGCAACGACACCAATCTCCTCGGTACCGTGCACGGTGGCGTGATCATGAAACTGGTGGACGACGCGGCGGGCGCCGTGGCCGGCCGGCACTCCGGCGGGCCCGCGGTCACCGCGTCGATGGACGAGATGGTCTTCCTGGAGCCGGTCCGCGTCGGTGACCTGATCCATGTGAAGGCCCAGGTGAACTGGACCGGACGGTCGTCGATGGAGGTCGGCGTACGGGTCCTGGCGGAGCGGTGGAACGAGTCGTCCCCGGCCCAGCAGGTCGGCAGCGCCTACCTCGTCTTCGCCGCGGTCGACGCGGACGGCAAGCCCCGGGCCGTACCGCCGGTGATCCCCGGCAGCGAACGCGACAAGCGGCGCTACCAGGAGGCGCAGATCCGCCGTACGCACCGGCTGGCCCGGCGCCGCGCGATCAAGGAGCTGCGGGAGCAGCGCATCGCCGACGGCATCGACGACTGAGCGAGCCGCACCGGCTGCACCGGCTGGACCGGCCGCGCGTCCCGTGGCCGCCGGCGGCCGCTTGCCGCTACTTGCAGACCACCTGGTCGCCCGTGACCGCCGCGAACCTGCCCGGATCCGGCTCGTCCGCCCGGACCGGTGTCACCGTGGTGAAGTCCGACCCGAGCGTCACCTTCAGCGTGGAACCGATCCCCGCCACCGACCGCAGCTCCGCGTGCGGCAGCGCCGCCGCCAGCGAGCGCACCGAACGGTTCCAGCGCGGGTCGTACTCGATGACCGTGCGCTTGACGTCCGACGCCACCGGCCGGCCCGGGACCGTGGCCGCGACCGAGGAGAGGAAGCCGGTGGAGCGCAGGCTCTTGTCGGCGCGGGCGGCCAGGCCGCTGGTCGACGTGCCGTTGGTCACCTGCACCCTGATCTGGCTGGGCGGCACGTCGACCTTCTGCGCCTGCGACGCCGCCGGCCGGTGCACGGCGATCGGCACGTCCTCGCGGATCTCCCGGAAGAGCTTCCCCGCCTTCACCGGGTCCCATTTCACCGTCGAGCCGATGCCCTTGACCCGGTAGTTCATCTGCCCGATGGGTACGGAGGTGAACTCCGACGACGCCGGCTTGAAGCCCCGCATCGCCTGCCCGATGGAGAGCATCTCGTCCGGGCCGAAGCCCTTGTCGGCCCGGACCGAGCCGAAGACCGTGGACGCGACATCGCGGAACTTGACCGGGTTCAGCAGGACACCGCTGCTGGTCGTCTTGGCGATGAGGGACGCCATGAAGCGCTGCTGGCGCTGCATCCGGCCCAGGTCGGACGCAGCGTCGAGGTGGCGGGAGCGTACGTACTGGAGCGCCTGGCCGCCGTCGAGCTTGCTGGTCCCCACCGGCAGGTCGAGCCCCGTGTAGGAGTCCTTCAGCGGGCGGGCGGTGCAGATGTCGACACCGCCCAGCACATCCACCGTCTTCATGAAGCTCGTGAAGTCGACCTCCAGATAGTGGTTGATCTGGACGCCGGTCATCCGCTCCACGGTCTGCACGGTGAGCTGGGGGCCGCCCTGGGCGTACGCCGCGTTGAGCCTGACCGGATGGGCGGGGTAGCGCTTCCTGGTGGCGGGGTCGGTGTGCTCGGGCACCACCGCGTAGCTGTCCCGCGGCAGGCTCACGACGCTCACCCGGGAGCGGTCGGCCGAGACGTGGACGAGCATGATCGTGTCGGTGCAGTGGCAGGGGGCACCGCCCAGGTGGTACTTCCGCTTCTCCGCCGGCGTGATCTTGTCGCGGCCGTCGGTGCCGACGAGGAGCACGTTCATGCCGCGTCCCGGCGCGGGACGGTTCTTCATGTCCTTGAACGGGTCGATGCGGCCGATGCCGTCCAGCTCGCCGATGAGCGCATGGCCGATTCCCCCGGCGCCCAGCACCAGGACGGACAGCGTGGTGGTGATGCGCATACCCCAGCGGGGGCGGGGCGGGCGGCGCGGCGGCGGCCTTCGGCGGCGGGGCGGGGGCACGGCGGAAACTGGGACACCTCCGCGGGGGACGGGCAGGGAAGCGACCACGGTAGGCCGCTGTGATCAACATCCCGGGTAGGCCACCCGGCCGACGCGCCCGGTGTCCCTCGTTCGCGGTAACGTGACCGTCCTATGGACGCCACGCCCGCCACGCCCGCCACGCCCGCCGTTTCTGTGATCATGCCGGTCCTCAACGAGGAGCGGCATCTGCGCAACTCGGTCCGCCACATCCTGGAGCAGGAGTACGACGGCGAGATGGAGGTGGTGATCGCCATCGGCCCGTCGTCCGACCGCACCGAGGAGATCGCCGCCGAGCTGGTACGGGAGGACCCCCGGGTCCACACCGTCGCCAACCCCACCGGCCGTACACCCGCCGCACTCAACGCCGCCATCAAGGCGTCCAGCCACCCCGTCGTGGTGCGCGTCGACGGCCACGGAATGCTCTCGCCCAACTACATCGCCACCGCGGTCCGCCTGCTGGAGGAGACCGGCGCGATGAACGTCGGCGGGATCATGCACGCCGAGGGCGAGAACGCCTGGGAGGACGCGGTCGCCGCCGCGATGACCTCCAAGATCGGCGTCGGCAACGCGGCGTTCCACACCGGCGGCAGGGCGGCCCCCGCCGAGACCGTCTACCTGGGTGTCTTCCGGCGCGAGGCGCTGGAGCAGCAGGGCGGGTACAACGAGGAGTTCATCCGCGCCCAGGACTGGGAGCTGAACTTCCGGATCCGCGAGGCCGGCGGCCTGATCTGGTTCTCGCCCGAGCTGCGCGTCCAGTACCGCCCGCGCCCCTCGGTCCGGGCGCTCGCCAAGCAGTACAAGGACTACGGCCGCTGGCGCCATGTCGTCGCCCGCTACCACGAGGGCTCGATCAACCTCCGCTACCTCGCCCCGCCGACCGCGGTCTGCGCGATCGCGGCGGGCATCGTGGTCGGTGCGGCCGTCACCCCGTGGGCCTTCCTGGTGCCGGCCGGCTATGCCGCGGCCATCGTGGCGGGCTCGCTGCCGGCCGGCAAGGGTCTCCCGGCGAAGGCGCGGGTGCAGATCCCGGTGGCCCTGGCCACCATGCACATGTGCTGGGGCTTCGGCTTCCTGACCAGCCCGCGCGCGCTGGCCCGCAAGGTCATCGCCAGCCGCCGCCCGGCGGTCCGCACCGCCGTCTGAGCATGGCGAAAGGGCCGGTCCGGCCGCCGTGAGGCGGTCAGGACCGGCCCTTTCCCGTGTGGGCTCCTGCCTGCGGACCCGGGCTACCAGGTGTACGCCGGGTCGACATGCATGCACGCCGACTTGTCGTCCCCGCGCAGTGCGTTGGCGGATTCCGGCGTCTTCCCGTCGTCCGCCGTGGACTTGGGGTAGACCGTGCCCGTACGCCAGTCGCTTCCGACGACCACCGTGACCCCGGTGACCTGGGTGGACTTCTTGGCGGACTTCAACGGAACGCCCAGGGCCTTCGCCACCGCCTGGGCGTCGCCCTCCAGATCGGCGCTGGGGAAGAGCACCTCGGTGTTCTTCTGCGGATCCAGCGTCTGATCGGCCACGGCGCGCGAGAAGCCCTGCCCGGTCAGCAGCGTTGCGATCTCGCCCGCCCGGCCCTTCGACGGCAGCCCGCCGTCGCCCGCCGTGCCGTTCCGCACGGTGATGCCGATGTCGCCCTTGGGCGCCGCCGGATCCTTGGAGACCTTCTCGGCGGGCTTCTTCTTCGAGCCCTTGCCGTCCAGCGGGGTGTCGTTCCTGACCATGGCGAACAGCTTGTCCGCGTCACCCGGCTTCGGGTCGACCTTCTGCTCGAACCCGGGCCGTACGGAGTTCACGTTCGGCATGGTCGTCATGGTGATCCGCGAGGTCGGGACCTTCTGGAGCTCCCCTGCGAGGTCGTACAGCTTCTTGCCCGTGTCGATCCCGGTGTCGACCTTGAGCGCGTTGGTGGCCGCCTCGGCGAGGTCGATGAGCTTCCCCGGGTCGGTGAGCTTGGTGCCCTCGCGCAGCCGGCGGACCATGGAATTCATGTACTCGTGCTGGGCCTTGGTCCGTACGACGTCGGTGTCCGGCCAGAATCCGTACCGCGTCCGCAGCCACTGGAGCGCCTGCTGCCCCTTGACCGACGTGGTGCCCTTCTTCAGCTTGAGCCCCGAGCCGTGGCCGTCATGGGTGTGCGAGTACACATTGGCGTCCACGCAGACCGGCACCCCGCCGATCGCGTCGGCCATGGAGACCACACCGGAGAAATCGATCTTCATGAAGTGGTCGATGTGGATGCCGGTAAGAGATTCCCAGGTGGCGACGGTGCAGCCGGGACCGCCGCGGCCGAGCGACTCGTTGGCCAGGGTCCAGCCCGTCGCCTGATAGGTCTTGCCCTGCTCGTCCGTGCACTTGGGGATCTTCAGCACGGTGTCGCGCGGCAGGCTGACGACCGACATGTTGCTGCGGTCGGCCGACAGGTGCAGCAACATCTGCACATCCGCCAGGGGAGTGCCGCCGAAGGTGTTCTTGGCGCCACCGAGCTTCTGGTTCTCCTTGGAGTCCCGCGCGTCCGAGCCGATCAGCAGGATGTTCAGCGGGGTCTGGCCCGCCGCGTTGGCTGTCGGCTTCGGGGCCTGGTGGTCGCCGAGGTTGAGGGCGCTCTTCTGCAGATTTCCGTTCAGGTGGCGGTAGTAGAGATATCCCGCGCCCGCAGTGCCGATGATCAGCAGTGCCGCTGCGCCCGCCACCCAGCGGAGTATTCGGCGTTTCCCGCGCCGCGCGCGCCGCCGCGACGTCTGCTGCCGGTGACTCCCGCCGCCGCCCCCCGGGCCGGCGGGGGACGGCCGGGCGCCCTCCTGCTTGTACAGGCTCTCGTCCCAGCCGAGTTGGCCCGCCCCCGGACTGCGAGGCCGAGTCCCCTCCCCTCGCGTGCTGCTCTGTCCCACCAGGTCCCCCCTGCTACTCAGGTATAGGTATGGCCCGGTGACCTGGCGTCACCTGGCGCATATGCTCTTGTCGGCTTCGACCTTCTGTATGTCGGCCGGCGCCTTCGTCGGCGCTGCGATCGGCGTGCCGGCGGCCTTGAAGTCCGCCCCGAGGACGAGCGTCATCGGGGTGAGCCCCACGGAGTCCTTCGTGCCCGGCTTGAGCGCCGACGCGGGCAGCCCCATGATGTCGGCGAGCTTGCGGGCCTGGTCCGCCTGGTTCGGCGCGTAGGTGAGGGTCGTCTTGGCCAGATCGGGCTTGTAGTTGCCGCCGTTCTCCGACTTCAGAACGCCCTCGGTGTTCTGCAACCAGGTCAGCGTGGTCTGCGCCGATCCCGGCTGGGCCCCGCCGTTGAGCACCTTGACCCGGACGTCGGACGCGTTGGCCTGCGAACCCTTGAGGAGCGCCTCCTGCTTGCCCGCGGCCGCCTTCTTCTCCTTCTTGACCTCGGTGAGCGAGACGTCGTCGCGCATCATCGAGAACAGCGGGTCCGCCTGGGCGTGGTTCACGACGACGGTGGCGTGGACCTTCTCCGCCGGGTTGTCGAGGACCGGCAGCGTGGTGAAGGTGACGTTCTTCGGGTTCACCGACTTCAGGTCCAGCGCGAGGCTCTTGAGGCGGTCGATGCTCCCGATGCCGCTGTCGACGGTGAGCGCCTTGGTCGCCGCGTTCGCCAGGCTGTAGAGCTTGGAGGGGCTGGTCAGCGTGTCACCCGATGTCATCTTGCGTATCAGCGAACCCAGGAACTGCTGCTGCACCTTGATGCGGTCCAGGTCGCCCTGGTTGCCGAAGCTGTGCCGGGTCCTGACGAAGGCCAGCGCCTGCTCGCCCTCGACCTTGGACGTCCCCGCCGGGAGCTTGAGATGCGACTCCTTGTCGTCCACGGGGTGCGCCACACAGACGTCGACGCCGCCCACCGCGGTGCTGAGCGTCTTGATGGCGTTGAAGTCGGCCATCATGAAGTGATCGACCGTCAGACCAGTTATTGCCTTGACCGTCTTCATGGTGCAGCCGGGGTCGCGGTCGTCCTGCCCCAGACTGGTGTTGAAGCGGACCTGCGGCGTACCGGGGATCGTCCTGGTCGACCCGTCGGGCTGCTTGACCTGGCAGTCCGGGATGTCGGTGATCAGGTCGCGGGGGATGGAGAGCGCGGTCGCGTTCGTCCGGTCCTTGGAGACGTGGAAGAGGATGTTCGTGTCGGCGTGGCCGACGCTCCCCTTGTCGCCGTAGCCCTCGTTGCCCTTGCCGGTGCGCTTGTCCGTACCGATCAGCAGGATGTTGACGGCCCGGTCCTTGGTGGACCCCGAGGTACCGCCGACCACATCGATCTTGTTGATGTTGTTGTTGAAGTGCTCGTAGAGCAGATACGTGGCGACGGAGCCGCCGACGAGGACGAAGGCCGTCACGCCGCCGGTCCACATCAGCGCCTTTTTCCTGCGCGACTTCTGCTGCTTGCGCTTCCGGCGGCCGGCCGCCGTCTGCGGCCCGCTCCCGGGACCGCCGTCCTGGCCGTTGCCCCCGGCCCGGCGGCTGCGCTGGCCGGGCACGTCGCGGCGCGGCGACTGCGGCGGCGACTGCTGCTGCGAGCGCCTGCGCGAGGACTGCTCGGGCAATGAATCCCTGCGCCGTGTGCGGCCGGTCGCGGGCTCGGAACCGGACGGCGATCTGTCCCCCGACTGCGGTCCGGAGGGGTTCAGTCGCAGTTCGTAATTGCCGGTTTCCGGGTTGAGCACCCACTGGTCTGCGGGGTCGATATCGTCCCGACCACGGCTATGCGCGTCCACGGTTGCCTGTGTCCTCCGTCGGTGCCACGCGAGGCGCCCTCCCCCCGGGCGCTCGGTCTTTCGTCCTGCAGTGCGCGACCACATGGCCGGACGCACCGGATCGCGTCACACTATCTGCCCGGATCAATGTCCAGCGACGTCCGGGACACATTCCTTGGCGCTTACAACTGGGCATACCACCCAATCCACATGTCCTGCGGATACGGGTTTGAGAATTGTTTACCCGCAGGCCGCGGCAGCCGCATTCGTCCCCGGGAAAGTGGCCTGCGGAGAAGGAGACGGTTTGCCCTTCCCGCCGGCGCCCGCTGCGCCTGCGGTGCTCTCCGCGCCCGGGGTCCCCGCGAAGGTGCCGGTGCTGCCCTTCGTCACGGTGACCGGGTCGTCGTCACGGAGCCGCTTGAAGAGCCGGTTCGCGTCCGGCTGTACGAGCTGGTCGCGGTTGCGGTTGGCGGTGTACGGCTCACGCGGCACTGTCAGGAACTGGACCCGGTCGGTGGGGATGCCGCGCAGCCGCCGCGTCAGGTCGTACAGGTCCTTGAGCGTGTCCAGACCGGGGTCCGTGGTCAGCGACTTGGTCGCCGCGTCCAGCACCGGGTAGAGCCGCGTCGGGTTCAGCAGGACGCCGTTGCTCTGCACCTTCTTCACCAGCGAACCGAGGAACTCCTGCTGGCGCTGCATGCGTTCGGTGTCGCTGCCGTTGCCGATGGAGTGCCGGACGCGTACGTATCCGAGCGCCTGCTCCCCGTTGAGCGTCTGGCGGCCCGCGGGCAGCTTGAGGTGGGCGTCCTTGTCGTCCACCGGCTTCTTGAGGCAGACCTCGACGCCGTCGACCGCGTCGACCATGCCCTTGAAGCCGTTGAAGTCGACCACCATGTAGTGGTCGATCCGGATCCCGGTCATGTTCTCCACGGTGCGGACGGTGCAGGCGGTGCCGCCGAACTCGTAAGCCCAGTTGAACTGCACGAACTGCTTCTTCGTACGGGTCTTGTTCGCCGTGATGCAGCTCGGCACGTGCGACATCAGGTCGCGCGGCAGGGAGACCGCCGTCGCGTTCTTCTTGTCGGTGGACAGGTGCAGCAGGATCGTGGTGTCGGAACGCTGCGAACCCTCGTCCCTGCCGTACTTCTTGTTGTCGCCCGCGCGCGAGTCGGACCCGATGAGCAGGATGTTCTCGGCGCCGTTCGCGACGGGGGCGGGGCGCTCCTTCTCGTACGCGCGGAGCTCGGCGGTCGCGGTGTTGTCCGTCCTGATGTTGTGGTCGAGCTTGTTGTAGAACCACCAGCCGGCGCCCGCGGCGACGAGCACGAGGAACGCGACTCCGAGGGCGGCCCAGCGCACCCAGTGCCGCTTGCGCCGGTTCGGCGGCTCGGGGGCGGCGCTCGACGGGTCCGTGTCCTGGGCGTCCGTCTGCGGCTCGTCGTCGGGCGTGCCAGCACTGTCGGTCACGTCTGCGTCCATCCTTCACGGAGTCGGCGACGCGCTGGGCCGCCGATCGAACGGACGGGCGACTGAACCGCGCGCGTGGTTGTGCTCTCTCCTGATCATGTACCGGAGACCGCGCCTGATCCTGGGGGCTCGTCCTGCGGTGGGCCAGACGGGTGGCCGGTCGGTACGTGACGGAGTGGGTGCCGTGCCTGCTTCAGTGCCCGACCGAGTGCGTGACCCCCTTGTTTCAGTGTGCGACGGAGTGGGTGACCCGCTCGCTCTCGACGCGCTTTTCGAGGTCGCCGTCGGACAGTTGCCCGAGGTTGCGGCAGAGCACCACCGACGCGCCCGCCGCGAGCGGGGCGTAGAGACCGGTCGAGAGGCCGTCCCAGCTGTCGTACGGCCGCCCCGACAGCAGCCGTGCGCCCGGGGCGAGTCCGACGCCCGCCGCGTCGTGCATGGCCCGGTCCACCACCTGCGCACCGGACAGCTCGGTCCCGCCGACCGCGAGCGCGGGCGCGTCCGGGTCGACCGGGGCGTACGGCACGAAGCGGTCGCCCTGGCTGGGGACCTCGACCGCGTAGTCGGCGAAGCCGGCCGGCGGCTGCGGGAAGCGGCCGCCGAGCGGACGCAGCGCCAGCGCCACCCGCTCCCCGCCGCAGGCGCGCGCCTGCTCCAGGGTGTCGGGGCCGCTGACCACCAGGTCGGCCCCGGCCGGGTCGCCGCCGATGTCGGCGAGTACGCCCACCGACGAACAGGCGAGCAGCCAGACGGCGCTCTGCCAGTGCGCCGGGAGCAGCAGAGCGAGCCGGTCGCCCGGCTCCGCCGACAGCTCGCCCTGGAGCAGATTCGCCGTCTTGGCCACCCAATTGGCGAAGGTGGCCACGGAAAGTTCGACGCGCTCGCCGGTCGCATCGTCGTAGAACGTGACAAGCGGGCGCGCCGGTTCCAGGGCAAGTGCGGAACGCAGCAGGTCGGCGGGGGTGTGGTCGCTGGCAGTCATGCGCGAAGCGTACGTCGCGGGGCGTGCCGGGGAGGGCTGCCTCCGCGGAATCCGTGACGCCGTATCGGCTCGTCCGACCCGCCTGTGAGCCGATACGGCGTCAGTTGCGGGATGGACAGGGACAGGTGGGTATGTCCAAATCGTAGCTATGCGTGCTCCTATGACTGCCTCTGTGCTCTCCGCCTCGATCGCCGTGGCATGTGCCGCTGCGCTTGCCCTCCCGACCGCCGCACCGGCCGGCGCGGTCACGCCACGCGCCGACTCACCGGCCACGACGTTCCCCGGCTCCACCCAGTCGCTGCGGCTCAACCCGGTCTCCGCCGACCGCTCCACGGACACCTCGGCCACCGCCGGTCTGTCCAGGCAGAAGGTCAAACCGTTCTCGCTGGTCGGCGTGGTCTGGAGCGACAAGAACGCTCACCTGAACGGCACCGTCCAGGTACGGACCCGTCCCGTGGGCTCCACGGCCTGGACGGGCTGGCAGTCCGTCCAGGCCCAGAACGACGGCCATGCGCCCGACCCCGCCACGGCGGAGGCCGAGTCCTCGGCCGTGCGCGGCTCCACCGCCCCGCTCTGGGTGGGCAACTCGGACGCGGTCCAGGTCCGCGTACGTGCCAAGGCGCCCACCGGTTCCACCCGCGCGGCCGAGCCGCTGCCGAAGGGACTGCGGCTGGACCTCGTCGACCCGGGCCCCGACCCGAAGCCGAAGCCGAAGCCACAACCGGCTGACCCCACCGCGGCCGACCCGACCGCGTCCGACCCCACAGCGACTGAGCCGACCGCAACCGATCCCACCGCGGCCGACCCGACCGCGGCCGACCCGACCGCGGCTGATCCCACAGCGGCCGACCCGACGGCGGCCGACCCCACCGCAGCCCGCCCGCACACCGCCGGCTCCAAGACCGCCACCCAGCCCGACCCCACCGAACTGCCCGCCCTCAGCAAAGAAGCCACCGTCGCCGAGCTGGAGTCCACCGGTGCCAAGGCGGGCCCCTACGTCGCGCCCCGGCCGCGCATCGTCACCCGCCAGGGATGGGGCGCCGACGAGAGCGTCCGCGAGTCCGGGTTCAGCTACACGGACACCGTGAAGGTCGCGTTCGTCCACCACACCGCGACGGGCAACAACTACACCTGTGAGCAGGCCCCCGCGCTGCTGCGAAGCATGTACCGCTACCACGTGAAGAGCCTCGGCTGGCGGGACATCGGCTACAACTTCGCCATCGACAAGTGCGGAACCATCTACGAGGGCCGCGCGGGCGGGGTGACCAAGCCCGTGATGGGCGCCCACACCCTCGGGTTCAACGCCGACAGCACCGGCGTCGCCGTCATCGGCACCTTCACATCGACCGAGCCGTCCGCCGCCGCCGTCACCGCGCTCTCCCGCTTCACGGCGTGGAAGCTCGGGCTGACCGGCGCCGACCCGGAGGGGAAGGCCACCCTGGTGTCCGACGGCGGCAACCGCTACGACAAGGGCACCGAGGCGGAGCTGAACGTGATCTCCGGACACCGTGACGGATTCGCCACCGAGTGCCCGGGAGCCAAGCTCTACGACAAGCTCGGCGAGATCCGCACCGCAGCCGCCCGCTACCAGGGCCGCTGAGTCCCGGCAGCTCCGTACGGCCTTGCCCGCAACCGCAACTCCGTACGGCCTGCCCGCATCCGCACTTCACCGTCTGCATACACTGGCCAGCCGTTCACGGCCCGCCCCAGCAGGAAGCAGAGACGTCAAGGTGACAGAAGCGATTCTCCTGGTCGGCGGCAAGGGCACGCGGCTGCGGCCGCTCACGGTCAACACACCCAAACCGATGGTCCCGGCGGCGGGAGTCCCGTTCCTCACCCACCAGCTGGTCCGCGCACGGGCCGCCGGGGTCGATCACATCGTGCTCGCCACGTCGTACCTCGCGGAGGTCTTCGAGCCGTACTTCGGCGACGGGTCCGCCCTGGGCCTGCACCTGGAGTACGTCACCGAGGAGGAGCCGCTGGGTACGGGCGGCGCCATCCGCAACGTCGCGGAACGCCTGCACTCGGGTCCGGACGAGCCGGTCCTCATCTTCAACGGGGACATCCTCACCGGTCTGGACATCGAGGCCCTCGTCACCACCCACGAGACCTCGGGCGCCGACGTCTCCCTCCACCTCACCCGGGTGGAGGACCCGCGCGCCTTCGGGCTCGTCCCCACGGACGTGACCGGCCGGGTGACGGCCTTCCTGGAGAAGCCGCAGACGCCCGAGGAGATCGTCACCGACCAGATCAACGCGGGCGCGTACGTCTTCACGCGCTCGGTCATCGACACCATCCCGGCCGGGCGGCCGGTCTCGGTGGAACGGGAGACCTTCCCCGGCCTGCTCGGCTCGGGCGCCCACCTCCAGGGCATGGTCGACTCCACCTACTGGCTCGACCTGGGCACCCCGCAGGCCTTCGTGCGCGGCTCGGCCGACCTCGTACTCGGCCACGCCCCGTCCCCGGCCGTTCCGGGCCGCTGCGGCGAAGGGCTGATCCTGGACAGCGCCACGGTGGCGCCCGACGCCAAGGTGACGGGCGGCACGGTGATCGGTGCGGGCGCGGTCGTCGGCGAGGGCGCCAGGATCGACGGCAGCACGGTCCTCGACCACGCGGTCGTCGAGCCGGGGGCGGTGGTCACCGACTCACTGATCGGGGCCGGTGCCCGGATCGGGGCCCGCTCGGTGCTGACCGGCGCGGTGATCGGCGACGGCGCACGGGTGGGCGCGGACAACGAGCTGCGCGCCGGGATACGGATCTGGTGCGGGGCCGTGCTGCCCGACGGCTCCGTGCGTTTCTCGTCGGACCAGTAGCCTCTACGGAGTGGCAGGACGTTTCATCGCCCGGGCCCCGGGTCAGTACAGCCCCGTCGACCTCGCTCTGGTCCTCGGGGTGCTCCGCCGTGGCCCCTGGGACCCCACGTACCGGACGACACCGGACGGCGCGGTGTGGCGGGCCAGCCGTACGCCGCAGGGGCCCGGCACACTCCGGATCACCGTGGACGGGGCGGAGGCCTGGGGCCCCGGCGCCGACTGGCTGCTCGCGGGGCTTCCCGGGCTGCTGGGTGAGCTGGACGACCCGTCGGACTTCGTACCGCGCCACCGGCTGGTCGCCGACGCGCACCGCCGCCGCCCCCACCTCAGGCTCTGCCGCACCGGTCTGGTCCTGGAGTCGCTGATCCCCTCGGTCCTGGAGCAGAAGGTCACGGCCGACGAGGCGTACCGCGCCTGGCGCCGGCTGCTCCGCGCGTCCGGCACACCGGCGCCGGGCCCGGCGCCGGAGCACATGTACGTGATGCCGGACCCGCGCGGCTGGTCGCTCATCCCGTCCTGGGAGTGGCACCGCGCGGGCGTCGACAACAAGCGCGCGTCCACGATCCTGCGTGCGGTACGGGTGGCCCGCCGGCTTGAGGAAGCGACGGCGATGGCACCGGCCGACGCGGCCCGCCGCCTGGAACTGATTCCCGGCATCGGCCCCTGGACCTCGGCGGAGACGCTCCAGCGCGCCATCGGAGCACCGGACGCGGTCACGGTCGGCGACCTGCATCTGCCGGGCATCGTCGGCTACGCGCTCACGGGGCGCCGGGGCGTGGACGACGACGGGATGCTGGAACTCCTGGAACCGTACGCGGGCCAGCGCCACCGTGCGGTCCGGCTGATCCTGCTGACGGGCCGGGTACCGCAGAGACGCACACCGAAGATGCCACGAACGGACATCGCGCGGCTGTGACCGCCCGCGGGGCACCACACCGCACCCGCGGCCCCGCACCCCGCCACAAGGCTCACCGCACCGTGATGAACGCCTCCACATCGCGCCCCGGGCGCGGAGCCGCAGGCGTGGCCGGATGCCCGACCGCCACAGCCCCCATCGGCTCCCACTCCGCGGGCAGCGCCAGCACCTCCCGCACCACGTCCCGGCAGAACATCGTCGAAGAGACCCAGGCGGACCCCAGCCGCTCACCCGCGAGCGCCACCAGGAAGTTCTGCACGCCCGCACCGGTCGCGACGGAGAACATCTCGCGCTCGGCCGCGTCCCGCCGGTCGTCCCCGTACGTGTGCGAGCCGTCGAGCACCATGCAGGGCACCGCCAAGTACGGTGCCCGCCACAGCACTTCACCGCGGCGCACCCGTTTGGCGATGGACTCGTCCGACTTGCCGTCTCGCCGCAGATCCGCGATCCACGCGTCCCGCATCGCGTCCAGCAGCCGGGTGCGCGCCGCCGCCGACTCCAGCAGGACGAAACGCCACGGCGTCGTGTGGTGCGGGGCCGGCGCGGTGACCGCCGCGGCGACCGCCCGGCGCACCGCGCCCGGGTCCACCGGCTCGTCGGTGAAGTCGCGGACCGTACGCCGCTGGGTGACCGCTTCCCGTACCGCCTCGGACGTACCGAGCCGGAACATGTCGTCGGCGGCGACACGCACCATGGCACGGGCGCCCCCGGCAGCGTCATCACCGGCACCGGACGCCGTGACGACGTGCGGCAGCCCGCGGACCACCGCGACCGGCAGCCCCGCCGCCTTGCCCTTCACCAGGTCGCCCGCGGCGGCCAGCTCGTCGGCGGTGGCGACGACCGTGGCGCTCAGCGGGTTGCCGTGCGCGTCCGTGCCGCCGCGCAGATCGTCGAGGACCCGCACCCCGGCGGCCCCGATCGCCACATCGGTGAGGCCGTTGCGCCACGGCCGCCCGAAGGTGTCCGTGACGACCACGCCCACCTCCACGCCCAGCGCGTCCCGCAGGCCCTCGCGGATCGCCCGCGCCGACCTGTCGGAGTCCTCCGGGAGCAACAGCACGGTGCCGGACGGGGTGTTGGAGGCGTCGACCCCGGCGGCGGCCATCACCAGGCCCTGCCGGTTCTCGACGATACGGAGCAGGCCGCGCCGCGCCACCACCCGTACCGTCTCCGCGTCGATCGCCGCCTCGCGGTCCTCGGCCTGCACGATCCGGCCCTCGGCCTTGGAGACGATTTTGGAGGTGACGAGGACGACATCGCCGTCCGCCAGGTCGGGCGACGCGGTCGCGATCAGCTTGGCGAGGTCGTCGCCCTGGCACACCTCGGGCAGTCCGGGCACGGCCCAGACGCGGAAGGACGTCACGCCCTGACCTCTTCGGCCAGGGTGAGCGCCGCATGGGCCATCGCGGCGGTCGCATCCAGGTCGGTCATCATCAGCGGCACGGCCCGGCAGCGGATCCCCGCCTCCTCGACCCGGGCCACGGACGCGGCGTCGACGGTGTCGACCAGCCAGCCGTCCAGCAGACCCGAACCGTAGTGCTCGGCCACCGCTGCCGCCGTCGAATCGACGCCGACGGCGGCGAGGACCTTGTCGGCCATCCCGCGCACGGGGGCGTCCCCGACGATGGGCGAGAGCCCCACGACCGGCACACCCGCGTCGGCGATGGCCTCCCGGATGCCGGGCACGGCGAGGATGGTGCCGACCGAGACCACCGGGTTGGACGGCGGGAAGATGACGACGTCGGCGGCTGCGATGGCGTCGAGGACGCCCGGTGCGGGCTTCGCCCGGTCGGCGCCGACCGGCACGACCGCCGCCGCCTCGACCGACGCGCGCAGCCGCACCCAGTACTCCTGGAAGTGAATGGCCTTGCGCTCGCCGTCGATGTCGACGGCGACATGTGTCTCGATCCGGTCGTCCGACATCGGGATGAGCCGCACCCCGGGCTGCCACCGCTCGCACAGGGCCTCGGTGACGGCGCTCAGCGGATAGCCCGCGCCGAGCATCTGGGTACGGACGATGTGCGTCGCGAAGTCACGGTCGCCGAGCCCGAACCACTCGGGTCCGACGCCGTACGCGGCGAGTTCGTCCTTGACGGTGAAGGACTCGTCGGTACGCCCCCAGCCCTGCTCCTCGTTGATGCCACCGCCGAGGGTGTACATCACCGTGTCGAGGTCGGGACAGACCTTCAGCCCGAACAGATGGATGTCGTCACCGGTGTTGCCGATGACGGTGATGTCCGCGTCAGGCGCGGCCTGCTTGAGGCCACGCAGGAATCGGGCACCACCGATGCCGCCGGCCAGAACCACAATGCGCATGCAGACAGTCTGTCAGGCGAAGCCTGATCCGTTGAGGGGTGGTGGTCGGGCGACGGGCGGGACTGTCAGGCGAAGCCGGAACCTTTTAGGGGCGGTGGGGGGTCACGGGCACGTGGCTGTCAGGCGGGTACGGCGTCCTGCGCGGCCGGGACCGCGCACTGCGGGCTGTGCATCGGCATCTCGGTCAGGCCCGGGTAGTAGATGTGCAGGCTGACGGCCGGTTCCAGCGAGTCGTTGACGACCTCGTGGGCGTACCCCGGCGCGAAGACGCGCTGAGCGCCCGCGGCCAGGGACCGTACGCCACCTTCGGTCCGCTCGGTCAGCGTGCCGTCCAGGACGGTCAGTACACCGGACGAACGCCCGTGGCCGTGCGGCCCGCTGCCCTGCCCCGGGACCCAGCTGAGCAGCCAGACCTCGTAGCCGAGTGACCCGAGTGACGCGGGCGGGGCCTGCCCTGCCCGGTCGGAGCCGGGAACCTGGGGCACGGTGCGCAGCCGGTGGTACCAGCGGGAGACCGCGTCGTACTCGACGAGATGGGCCCACTGGCCGCGGTCCGCGGCGATGGACCGTGCGAGCCCGGCGAACTCGGCCACCGTGGCCGGGTGCTCGCGGGCGGGCTGGAGCAGGTGCTGGACGGCGAGGATGTCGCCGGCGATCTGGAGGTCGCTGTCGCTGTTCATGGTGCGGGGGTTCCTCGGCAGTGAAAGTGCTGGGGTGTCGCAGAGAGGTGCAGTCAGGGCTGCGGAAAGACGCTGGAGCTCGGTGGCATCAACAGCTGGAACAGCAACAGCACGCCTGGACAGCGCTGCGGAACCCACGGGCGTGGGTCACGGAGAACGCTGCGGTCGCTGGCATGGGACCAGGAGAGCGGCTCTCGCCCTCGCTGTCAACCCACTGCCCGATTTGGGCGTAATGTTTCACCTCATCCGGTTACTCCGTACGGAGAGAGGTTTGTTCGTCCGCCGCCGCGGAGATGTGGCGCAACAAGCCCCACCGCAAACATCAAACATCGCAGGGATCTCGTGACCTGACTGTGATCTTGATCGCTTCGGCGGGCGGAGTGAGAACGGGACCGGCCTCGGCGGAGTCTCAGTCTGAGAGGGCATCGCTCCTCACGGGCCGGGAAGGTGCAGGTATGGGCCAGTGGCATGTGTCAGGTTTTTAGTGATTTGAACACTTTCCGCATAGCCTTGGTTCCGCAGAGTGAATAAGGGACCCAATAGCAGATCTCGGCTTGACTGGCCCGGATCCACGCACTTGTAATTTCACTCGTGTCGTTCGGCCGAAATCGGTAGCGACAGCAACACGGGGACGCAAAGACGGACAAGGGGCGCACATGACCGAGCTGTTCCAGCAACTGCTGGTCGAGGACGCGGACGAGGAATTCGGCTGGCAGGAGCGCGCGCTGTGCGCCCAGACCGACCCCGAGTCCTTCTTCCCCGAGAAGGGCGGTTCCACCCGCGAGGCCAAGAAGGTCTGCCTCGCCTGCGAAGTCCGCTCGGAGTGTCTTGAATACGCCCTCGCCAACGACGAGCGGTTCGGCATCTGGGGCGGCCTGTCCGAGCGGGAGCGGCGACGGCTGAAAAAGGCCGCTGTCTAGCCACCGCCGACCACGAGCGCCGACCACGAGCGTCGGCCGCGCTCTCCGGCCGCCCGGCCGGCGCCGGCCCAGGCACCACATCCGGTCCGCCGTCCGTCCCCCCTGGGGCGGGCGGCGGACCGCTGTCCGAGTCAGCCGTTAGTGTGGGGCCCCGTCCGCGATGCACCAACGCCCCCACGGGGCGCGTGCGTCCACCGCATCCGCACACCAGCCTTCCGGGGGGCAACGCCACCCGGACTCCGGCCGGAGGGGCCCGTACCTCGATGTCCGTGCACAGCCAATCGACGGCCCCTTACGAGGCCGCAACGCCTGCGTTCGCTCCCGCACACCCGCCCGAATTCCCGCAGCATGTCGTCACCGCCGTGCTCGTCACCCACGACGGCGCCCGCTGGCTGCCCGACGCGCTCGCCGGGCTGCTCGGCCAGGAGCGCCCCGTACAGAACGTCGTCGCGGCCGACACCGGCAGCGCCGACGCGTCCGCGAGCCTGGTCACCGAAGCGCTCGGCGCCGACCGGGTGTTGCACCTCGCGCGCCGCACCGGCTTCGGTGCCGCCGTCGACGAGGCCGCCCGCACCGCGGGAGTCCTCACCCCCGAGGAACTGCCGTATCTGAAGCGGCCCAGCGGCTGGGACCCGGTGAGCCGCAGCTGGCGCGACGAGACCTATGACATGCCCGAACTGCCGCACGGCGAACCGGTGCAGTGGCTCTGGCTGCTCCACGACGACTGCGCCCCCGACCCCGACGCGCTCACCGAGCTGCTGCGCGTGGTCGACAACGACCCGCACGCCGTCATCGTCGGACCCAAACTGCGCGGCTGGTACGACCGTAAGCAACTGCTCGAAGTCGGCGTCTCGATCGCCAACAGCGGTCGCCGCTGGACCGGCCTCGACCGCCGCGAACAGGACCAGGGCCAGCACGACCAGGTCCGCTCGGTGCTGTCCGTCTCGACCGCCGGAATGCTCATCAGGCGGGACATCTGGGAGGAACTGGGCGGCTTCGACCGCAGACTTCCGCTGATGCGTGACGACGTCGACCTGTGCTGGCGCGCACACGCCGCGGGCCACAGCGTCGTCGTGGCACCCGACGCCGTACTGCGGCACGCGGAGGCATCGGCCCGCGAGCGCAGGCCCATCGACTGCGTGGGCCGCTCCGTCGCCAGCCCGCACCGCGTCGACAAGGCGGGCGCCGTCTACACCCTGCTCGTCAACACCCGCGGCCGCGGGCTGCCGTACGTCCTGCTGCGGCTGGTCATCGGCACCCTGCTGAGAGTGGTCGCGTATCTGGTCGGCAAGGCGCCGGGACAGGCACTCGACGAAGTCGCCGGGCTCGTCGGCACCCTGCTGCGCCCCGAGCGGATCCTCGCCGCACGGCGCAAACGCGGAGAAGGCGCGGTCGAGGCGAGCGAGCTGCGGCCGCTCTTCCCGCCGCCCGGAGCCACCGTCAAGGCCACCGCCGAGCAGGTGGCCGGCCATTTCGGCGGTAGCTCCGACGTAGAGGCCGGTTCGCGGCACGGCGCCGTCGAATCCGGTCCGGGCGGTGACGACGCCGACTTCCTGGAGATCGAGCAGTTCGCCCGGCTGAAGCGGATAGCCCGCAAGCCGGCCCCGGTGCTGTTCGCCGTGCTCCTGCTGGTGTCGGTCATCGCCTGCCGGGCGCTGCTGGGCGGAGGCGCCCTCGCGGGCGGCGCCCTGCTCCCCGCGCCCGATCACGTATCGGAGCTGTGGAACCGCTACGCCGACGTATGGCACCCCCTCGGCACCGGCGGCACCCAGTCCGCCCCGCCGTACCTCGGCATCCTCGCCGTGTTCTCCACCGTCCTGCTCGGCCACACCGGACTCGCGCTCACCCTGCTGCTGGTCTGCTCGGTCCCGCTGGCCGGTCTCACCGCGTACTTCGCCTCCCGCCCGCTCACCGAATCGCGGCTGCTGCGGGCCTGGGGAAGCATCGCGTACGCCTTCCTGCCCGCCGCCACCGGCGCCCTGGCCGCCGGGCGGCTCGGCACGGCGGTACTCGCCGTCCTGCTGCCGCTGATCGCCCGCTGCGCCGTCTCCGCCGCCGGAGTGCGCGGGGAGCGCGGAAGCTGGCGGGCCGTCTGGGCCTACGCGTTCCTGCTCACCCTCACCATGGCGTTCACGCCCGTCGTGTGGCCGCTCGCCGTCGTCATCGGGATCGCCGTCCTGGCGCTGCACCGCGACGAGATCACCGCGTACGGGCTGCGCCTCCTCGCGATCGCCGGTACGCCCCTCGTGCTGCTGGCACCCTGGTCGCTCTCGCTGCTCGCCTCCCCCTCCGGCTTCTTCCGCGAGGCGGGCATGGAGTTCGGCAAGGGCTCGGCATCCGCGCTCGACCTGCTGGGCATGAGCCCCGGCGGTCCGAAGACCGCGGGCGGGGTGCTGCTCATCGGAGTGGTGCTCGCCGCGCTGGCCGCCCTGCTGCGCGGGGAGCGGCAGTTCGCCGTCCGCGGCGCCTGGGCGGTGGCCCTGCTGGGTCTCGTCTTCTCGGTGCTGGCCAACAGGTCGGGCTGGGCCGGTCCCACCACGCTCGTCTACGGGCTCGCGCTGCTCGCGGCCGCCGTGCTCGGCGCGGAGGGCGCACGCGAGCGCGTGGCCACCCAGAGCTTCGGCTGGCGGCAGCCGGTCGCCGGGCTGATCGCCGTCGCCGCGCTGCTCGCCCCGGTGATCGCCGCCTTCAGCTGGATGGTCAGCGGTGCGGACGGGCCGCTGGAGCGGCGCGACCCGGTGCAGGTCCCGGCGTTCGTCGCCGAGGAGAGCGGCACCCGCGACCAGGCCCGCACCCTGATCCTCGGCGGGACGTCGCCGTCGGAGGTCTCGTACACACTGGTGCGCGGCTCGGGCGGCAGGCTCGGCGACGCCGAGCTGGCCCGCGCGGGCGGCAGCAGCCCCCGCCTCGACAAGATCGTGTCCAACCTGGTCGCGGGCTCCGGCGCCGACCAGTCCAGCCAGCTCAGCGGGTACGCCATCCGCTATCTGCTGGTCAGGGACGGAGCGCCGCGCGAGATGAGCCGGGTGCTCGACGCGACCCCGGGGCTGAGCCGGCTCAGCCAGCTGGACGGCAGCGAACTCTGGCGCGTCGACCGGCAGGTGGCACGCGCCACCATCGTCTCCGGTACGTCGCCGGACGCGAGCTCCGAGCCGCAGTCCGTCGCCGCCGGCCCGGTGGACATCCACACCACCGTCCCGGCCGGCAAGTCAGGCCGCGTCCTGCGGCTCGCGGACGCCACCGCGCCGGGCTGGCAGGCCACCCTGGACGGTCGCGCGCTGACCAGGACGACCGTCGACGGCTGGGCGCAGGGGTTCGAACTCCCCGCACAGGGCGGGAAGCTCGACGTCACCTACGACGAGCCCCTCACCCACACCCTCTGGGTCTGGGCGCAGGTGCTGCTCGCGGTCGTGCTGCTGGTGCTCGCCCTGCCCGGCCGCCGTGAGCGGATCGACGACGACCTCCCCGAGGAGGAACTCCCCGTACCCGCCGAGCCGGTGGCGGGCGAGGGCCGCAGAGCCCGCAGGCTGCGCGCCGCCGCCCAGGCCGAAGCCGAGGCGGCGGGAGGCACGGACGGCCCGGACGCGACGGCCGCCATGGGCACCACGGCAGCCGCGGAGGACGGCCCGGCCGGGGAACCCGGCGAACCCGGCGAGCAGAATCCGTACGCCCCCGCCGGAGACCCCGCGGCGGATCCGTCGGCCTCCGCAGCCGATGACGGCTTCGCCCCGCAGTACGGGACGGAGATCCCGCAGCAGCCCGCGTACGGCGACTGGGAGCAGCCCGCGTACGCGACGGGTGACTACAGCCAGTACCCGGCCGGGCAGTACGGCAACGAAGGCCACTACGCCAACGACGGCACGTACGCCCCCGGCCAGTACGGCCAGGACGGGTACGGCGGCGAAGCGCAGTACGGCAACGAGGCGCAGTACGGCAACGAGGCGCAGTACGGCGACGACGGCCAGGGCGGAAGCGGCCGGCCGGGCCAGCCCGGCCCGTACCCCGACGGGCAGCAGCAGTACGACCCGTACCAGCAGCAGCCCGACGGCCAGTACGACCCGTACGGCTATGTCCAGCACCCGCAGCAGCCGCCCTACCCCGACGAGAACGAGCACCGCCCCGACGGGAGCAACCAGTGAACCGCACCGCCATCGCCCTCGCGGCGGCCGTCGCAGCCCTCGCGGCCATCACCGGTTTCGCCGTGGTCGCCGCACCGTCGGACGCCGCCACCACGCAGCAGCCCGCCGCCAGGCTGCCCGTCGAGCGCTCCAGCCTGGTCTGTCCGGCGCCCAGCACGTCCGATGTCGCCGAGACGTCGTACACCGCCTTCACCCCGGCCGGGAAGGGCGCCGGGTCCGCCGGGTCCGCCCAGTTGCTGCCGTCGGTCACCGGCGCCGGGACGGACGGGAAGAAGAACGCCAAGGGCAAGGGCGGCGCACCCGACCCGGGGAAGCCCGTGGTCTCGCTCAAGCAGCCGGGCAAGCCCGTCGTCGACAAGGAGTCCGGCGGCGACTCGCCGGCTCTGATCGGTTCGGCGGACGGCCCACTGGCCCCCGGCTGGACCGTCCAGCAGACCACGACGGTCGACGCCGGAGGCTCACGCGGCGTGCTCGGCACCAACTGCACAGCACCGGACACGGACTTCTGGTTCCCCGGCGCCAGCACGGCGGCCTCCCGCCAGGACTATGTGCACCTCACCAACCCCGACGACAGCGCGGCCGTCGCCGACATCGAGCTGTACGGCAAGGACGGCGCCATCAAGTCCGAGGTGGGGGAGGGGATCACGGTCCCCGCGAAGTCGACGGTTCCGGTCCTGCTCTCGACACTGACGCCCGACCCCGCCGACAACCTGACCGTCCATGTCAGCACCCGTACCGGCCGGGTCGGCGCCGTGGTGCAGTCCCTGGACAACAAGCTCGGCAGCGACTGGCTGCCCGCTTCCACCGCCCCGGCCGACAAGCTGGTCATCCCCGGGATCCCGGCGGACGCCACCTCCGTACGGCTGGTGGCGCTCGCCCCGGGCTCGGACGACACGGACCTCAAGGTCCAGCTGGCCGGCGCCGACGGCACGATCACCCCGGCCGGACACGAGACGCTGCACCTCAAGGCGGGCATGACCTCCTCCGCCGACCTGGGTGCCGTGACCAGGGGCGCGGCGGGGTCACTGGTGCTCTCCCCGTCGGGCGGCAGCAGGACACCCGTGGTGGCCGCCCTGCGCGTGGTACGCGGAAAGGGCGACAAGCAGGAGGTCGCCTTCATCCCGGCGACCGCGCCGGTGGGCGATCGGGCATCGGTGGCCGACAACCGCTCCAAGGGCTCGGTGCTTTCGCTGGTCGCCCCGGGCGCCACGGCCAAGGTGAAGGTCACCTCGTCGCCGGGCAGCGGCGGCGGTTCCTCGGCCGTCAAGACGTACACGGTCAAGGGCGGTACGACGCTCGCGGTCAAGCCGACCCCGCCGCCCGGGCTCAAGGGCTCGTACGCACTCACCGTCGAGCCGATGGCGGGCAGCGGCCGGTTCTACGCCTCGCGGATGCTCGAACTCCCGCAGGACGGGATCCCGATGTTCACGGTGCAGACGCTCCCCGACGACCGGGGGACGGTCTCGGTGCCGCGTGCCCAGCAGGACCTGTCACTGCTGGACGACTGAACGAGGAGGCCGGGCCCGCCGAACGGAAACGGCGGGCCCGGCCGCGTCCGGTCGTGTCCGTACCGTCCGTACCGCCAGTACCGTCCGTCCGGCGGACCGTCAGTCCTGTCCGTACCGCGGATCGACCGACTCCGGTGCCAGGCCGAGCAGTTCGGCGACCTGCTCCACGACGACCTCGTGCACCAGCAGCGCCCGCTCGTCGCGGTTCTTGGTGCGGATCTCGACGGGGCGCCGGTAGACGACGATCTGCGCGGGCCGGTCCTTCTCCGCGGAGACCGCGCTGCCCAGCGGCACCGATGTCTCGCCGGGCCACTCGTCGACGCTTTCGGCGCCCTCGATCCGCGGGACGTCGAGCACCAGGAAGTCGACTTCGGAGAGTTGGGGCCAGCGCCGTTCCAGGCGCTCGACGGAGTCCGCGACAAGATCGCGGAAGGAGTCCCCGCGGCTGGTCGAGAGCGGAACCTGCGGCGGGGCCACGGGCCCGCGCATCCCCCGGCCGTGCCGGTCGCGGCGGCGCGGCCGGGGCTCGGCGGGCTGGGGCGGAAGTGAGCTGTCCATCACTGACGCAGGGTAGCTCTCCGTACGACGCGACGTGTGATGCGGCGAGGCCGACGGCCGCGGCGCAGCCGGCATGTCGCGGGATGAGCGTTCCGGACACGTTCACGATCGGTGGCCCAGCTGCTTTCGACCGGTGATCTCGCTCCGGCTGACTGGATATCGACGGGCGAATGACTGGATTCGATTCGTCACTCGCTGTATGCGCCTGTACCCGTGCAGGTCAAGCGAGTTGCCGCCGGGCCGGGCGGGGCAGGCTCCGTGCCACGACACGGTGGAGTGACGCCGGGGCGAGTCGTCGCGGCCCGCTCAAGAGTGCGGTACCGTCCAATACCGTGAGCCCTGTACGTCGCTGTTCGCGCACTGCGTGCGGCCGCCCCGCCGTCGCGACGCTGACGTACGTCTACGCCGACTCGACCGCGGTTCTCGGTCCGCTCGCGACTTACGCTGAGCCCCACTGCTACGACCTGTGCGCCGAGCACGGCGAGCGGCTGACCGCCCCGCGCGGCTGGGAGGTCGTCCGTCTCACCGACGGTTCGGCCCCCGCCAGGCCCAGCGGTGACGATCTCGAAGCGCTCGCCAACGCCGTGCGGGAAGCCGCCAGACCGCACGAGCGCGCGCCCGAGCCCGGTGGCGGCGCACGCCAGGCCGCTCCGGCCGAGAGCGGGCGCCGCGGCCACCTCCGCGTACTGCGCTCTCCGGAGTCCTGACCCGGCTCCGCCTTCCCGATTCCCGGGCCCTCGCGGCCCGGGCGGGATCCCGTGGCCCGCATCCCGTCCGGATCATTGACTTCCGGTTGCCATGAACATGAGCATTCCTCCACCCGTGAGGATCGAGGCCCTGTGTTTGTGCAGCCGCTGGAACCCATAGCCGATTCGCTCGCCCTGTCCGCCCTCGTCGCCGCTCTGCCGCTGCTCACCGTCATGGCGCTGCTCGGCGCCGTACGGATGAAAGCCCACTGGGCCGGCCTGACCGGACTGGCCGTCGCCGTCCTGGTCGCGCTGATCGCGTACGGGATGCCGCTGGGCCAGACGCTCTCCTCGGGCGCGCAGGGGGCGCTCTTCGGTCTCTTCCCCATCCTGTGGATCGTCGTCAACGCCCTCTGGGTGTACCGGATGACGGTCCGCACCCGGCACTTCGACATACTGCGGCGCTCCTTCGGCCGGTTCTCCGACGACCCCCGCATCCAGGCCCTCGTCATCGGCTTCTGCTTCGGCGCGCTCCTCGAAGCGCTCGCCGGATTCGGCGCTCCGGTGGCGATCTGCGCGGTGATGCTGGTGGCACTCGGCTTCGATCCGGCGCGCGCGGCGGTCGTCGCGCTCGTCGCCAACACCGCACCGGTCGCCTTCGGCGCCATGGGCACACCCGTGGTGACGCTCGCACAGGTCAGCGGATTGCCGCTGGACACGGTCGCCTCGGTCGTCGGCCGGCAGACTCCGCTGCTCGCCCTCGTCGTGCCGCTGCTGCTCGTGGTGATCGTGGACGGCAGGCGCGGACTCCGCGAGACCTGGGCGCCCGCGCTCGTCTGCGGAGTCGCCTTCGCAGCCGCCCAGTTCGCCGCGTCGAACTTCGTCTCCGTCCAGCTCGCCGACATCCTGGCCGCGTTGGCCGGTGCCGCAGCCCTGCTGGCGGTCCCCGGCGCCCGCAGGCCGGTCGCTGAACCGGTGCGGGCCGCCGTACTCACCGGCGAACGCAGCCAGGACCTCGACCAGGCGGACCCGCGGCGCGAAGTGGTGCGCGCCTACGCCCCGTACGGGCTGATCGTCGTGGTCTTCTCGCTCGCCCAGATCCCGCCCGTGAAGCGGCTGTTCGACGGCGCGACCCGGCTCTTCGACTGGCCGTTCCTCAACGTCGCGGGCCCGGGCGGCAAACCGGTCCCGGGCAACGCCTTCTCACTCCCGCTCATCTCCACCGGCGGGACGCTGGTCCTCTTCGCGGGGGTGCTGACGGCGGCGGTCATCGGAGTACGGGCGGGGCCCGCGCTCCGGGAGTGGGCGGCGACCGTGCACGAACTGCGGTACGCGATCCTCACGGTCACCTCCGTCCTGGCTCTCGCCTATGTCATGAACCTCTCCGGACAGGCCGCCACCATCGGCCACTTCGTCGCGGCGGCGGGCGCCGGACTGGCCTTCCTCTCACCCGTACTCGGCTGGTTCGGGGTAGCCGTCTCCGGATCCGACACCTCGTCCAACGCCCTCTTCGGCGCACTCCAGGTCTCCGCAGCCCATGAGTCCGGGCTCTCGCCGCAACTGCTGGCGGCCGCCAACAGCTCGGGCGGGGTCCTGGGCAAGATGGTCTCCCCGCAGAACCTGACCATCGCCTGCGCGGCCGTGGGCCTCAAGGGGCAGGAGGGAGATCTGCTGCGCAGGGTGCTGCCGTGGACTCTCGGACTGCTGCTGGTGATGTGTCTGATCGTCATGGCGCAGAGCACGGCGCTCCTGGGCTGGATGCTGCCGTGAGGGCGCGCTTCCCCCCGGCGCGCGCCGGGATGCCGCTCCGATGTGCGGAGAGTCCCGATTCTCCCAGGTAGTTTGATGGGTGATGGGCCCGTAGCGGACAGAGCGGATATTCAGGAGGACCGACGTGGCTGGTGCTGTCGATTTGTCGCAGGTCGTGAAGGCGTACGACGTACGAGGTGTCGTGCCCGACCAGTGGGACGAGTCGCTCGCCGAGCTGTTCGGGGCCGCCTTCGTGCAGGTGACGGAAGCGTCGGCGATCGTCGTCGGCCACGACATGCGCCCCTCGTCGCCCGGTCTGTCCGGAGCCTTCGCGCGCGGTGCGGCGGCGCGCGGTGCGGACGTCACCCTCATCGGCCTCTGCTCGACCGACCAGTTGTACTTCGCGTCCGGGCAATTCGACCTGCCGGGAGCGATGTTCACGGCCTCGCACAACCCGGCCCGGTACAACGGCATCAAGATGTGCCGCGCCGGGGCCTCGCCGGTCGGGCAGGACACGGGCCTCGCGGAGATCCGTACGCTCGTGGAGACCTGGTCCGCCACGGGCGCCCCCGAGGCCGCGCCAACTCCGGGAACCGTCACCGAGCGTGACACGTTGAAGGAGTACGCGGCCCACCTCCTCTCCCTGGTCGACCTCTCGGCGATCCGTCCGCTGAAGGTCGTGGTGGACGCGGGGAACGGCATGGGCGGCCACACGGTCCCCACGGTGCTCGCCCCGCTCCCGCTCGACGTGGTCCCCCTCTACTTCGAGCTGGACGGGACGTTCCCCAACCACGAGGCCAACCCGCTGGACCCGGCGAACCTCGTCGACCTCCAGGCGAAGGTCCGCGAGACCGGCGCGGACCTGGGCCTGGCCTTCGACGGGGACGCGGACCGCTGCTTCGTCATCGACGAACGCGGAGAGGGCGTCTCGCCGTCCGCCATCACCGCCCTGGTGGCCGCCCGCGAACTGGCCGCGCACCCCGGCGGCACGGTCATCCACAACCTGATCACCTCCTGGTCGGTCCCCGAGGTCGTACGGGAGAACGGCGGCACCCCCGTCCGCACCCGGGTGGGGCACTCCTTCATCAAGCAGGAGATGGCCACGACCGGGGCGATCTTCGGCGGCGAGCACTCGGCGCACTACTACTTCCGCGAGTTCTGGAACGCCGACACCGGCATGCTCGCGGCGCTCCACGTCGTGGCCGCCCTCGGCAACCAGCCGGGCACGCTCTCGGAGCTGGTCGCGCCGTACGACCGCTACGCCGGCTCGGGCGAGATCAACTCCGAGGTCACCGACCAGGCGGCCACCACGGCGCTGGTACGGGAGACGTACGAACACCGTGACGGCATCACGACGGACGGCCTGGACGGTCTGACGGTGACGTCCGCGGACTGGTGGTTCAACCTCCGCCCGTCCAACACCGAGCCGCTGCTGAGGCTGAACGTCGAGGCACGGGACGAGGCGACGATGGCCGGGGTCCGCGACGAGGTCCTCGGGCTGGTACGCGGGACCGGCTGACGGCACCACCGACAGGACCGGCTGACGAGACCGGCTGACGAGACCGGCCGACGGGGGCGGCACCCGCCCCCTCCGCCGGCCGCACCCCCGCTCCCACCCGCCCCACCCGAACCGCCCCGATGCCCCGCACCCGCCCCGCCCCGGCGGTACGCTGACCTGGCCCAAACCGTATGTTCGAAGGGACCACCCCCATGCCGCTCGAAGCCGGTCTCCTGGAGATCCTCGCCTGCCCCGTCTGCCACTCCCCGCTCAACGACCAGTCGGCAGCCGAGGAGAACCCGGAGCTGATCTGTACCGGTAAGGAGTGCGGACTCGCGTACCCCGTCCGCGACGGCATCCCGGTCCTGCTCGTCGACGAGGCCCGCCGGCCCGCATAAGGCGCCCCGCCCCACGCACGCACCCGTACGCAAGGCGAATCGGAGGCAGACCCCGATGCTCGACGAGTCGTTGCTCGACGCCCCGGAAGCCCTGGCCCGAGCCGACCGCCGCGGACTCCTCCGCGGCGCAGCCGAGGCCGGAGCCCGTGTCCGTACCGCCGCCCGGAACGCGGCTGAGGCCGGCCTCGCCGACCTGAACCCGGAAGGACGGCCCCGCGCCGTACTCGTCGCCGGTTCCGGCGCCGCCGCGACCGGTGTGGCCGACCTGCTCACCGCCCTGGCGGGTGCTGCGGCCCCCGTCACCCGGCTGCACCCCACGGGAGTGGCCCCCGCCGCCGGCGCACTGCGCTGGGCCCTGCCCGGCTGGGCCGGTTCCGTGGACCTGCTGCTCGTCGTCACCGCCGACGGCTCGGAGCCGGGCCTCGCGCTCCTCGCGGAACAGGCGTACCGGCGCGGCTGCACGGTCGTCGGCGTCGCCCCGCGCCGGTCGCCGCTGACCGAGGCGGTCAACGGGGCGCACGGCCTCGTCGTGCCGATGGCCGAAGCACCGTACGAGGAGGAGACCGAGGTGCCGTTCACCGGGGTCGGCCCCGGTGCGCTGTGGGCCCTGCTCACCCCGCTGCTGGTCCTGCTCGACCGGGTCGGCCTGGTCACGGCACCGCCCGAGACCCTGCAGCGCGTGGCCGACCGCCTGGACAGCACGGCGGAACGCTGCGGCCCGGCCATCGCCACCTACAGCAACCCGGCCAAGACCCTGGCGTCGGAACTCGCCGACTCCCTCCCGCTCATCTGGACCGAAGGCGCCTCCGCGGCCCCCGTCGGCCGCCGCTTCGCCGCCGTACTGACCGAGCTGGCGGGCCGCCCCGCTCTCGCCGCCGAACTGCCCGAGGCCCTGCCCGCGCACGGCGCGCTGCTCGTCGGCCCCTTCGCGGGCGACGCCGACCCGGACGACTTCTTCCGTGACCGGGTGGACGACCCGCAGGCGCTGCACGCCCGGGTGGTGCTCGTCCGCGACCGCCCGGCGGGGGGCCTCACCGCGGCCCCGGCCGCCCGCGAGATCGCCCTCGCCCAGGACACCCCGATCAGCGAGCTCGAACCGGCGGAGGGCAGCGAGCTGGAATGCCTCGCGGAGCTCCTCGCGGTCACCGACTTCGCCGCCGCCTACACCGCTCTTGCCACGGCCTGAACGAGAACACCCGGCCTTCCGCCCCGGACGCGCACCCGCGCACCCGAGTGCCCCGTGCGCGAGAGCCCGCCGCACCCCGTACAGCACCACCCCCGAACGCCCGCCGGGCGACCCGTACCCGCCGCCCTCAGCAGCCCGGAAAGTAGCCTCATGGACCGCCTCGCCAACACCGTGCGCCCCTACGCCTGGGGTTCGACCACTGCCATCCCGGCTCTCATCGGCACCGAACCCACCGGCGAGCCGCAGGCCGAGATGTGGCTGGGCGCCCACCCCGGAGCCCCGTCCCGTATCGACCGCGGTACCGGTGACCAGGCGCTCTCGGCCGTCATCGAAGCTGACCCCGAAGCCGAACTGGGTGCGCCGGCGGTAGCGAAGTTCGGCCCGCGACTGCCCTTCCTGTTCAAAATCCTCGCGGCCGGAGCCCCGCTCTCCCTCCAGGTCCACCCCGACCTCGCCCAGGCCAAGGAGGGATACGCGGACGAGGAGCGCCGCGGCGTCCCGATCGACGCCCCGCACCGCAACTACAAGGACGCCAACCACAAGCCCGAACTCATCTGCGCGCTCACCCACTTCGACGGCCTCTGCGGCTTCCGCGCCCCCGCCGAATCGGCCGACCTGCTGGCCGCTCTCGACGTGGACTCGCTCAAGCCGTACGTGGACATCCTGCACGCACACCCCGAGGAGGCGGCGCTGCGCGAGGTCCTGACAGCCGTCCTGTCCGCGGACCCCGCCGGGATGAAGACCACGGTCACCGAGGCCGCCGCCGCGGCCGAACGCCTCGGCGGCGCCCACGCCCCGTACGCCTCGCTCGCCCACCACTACCCCGGCGACCCGGGCGTCATCGCCGCGATGCTGCTCAACTACGTACAACTCCAGCCAGGTGAAGCACTGTTCCTCGGCGCCGGCATCCCGCACGCCTACCTCAACGGCCTCGGTGTCGAAATCATGGCGAACTCGGACAACGTGCTCCGCTGCGGTCTGACCCCGAAGCACGTCGACGTTCCCGAACTGCTCCGCATCGTCCGCTTCGAGGCGACCGAACCCGGCATCCTGCGCCCGGAAGCGGCCCCGGACGGCGAGGAGCTGTACGAGACCCCGATCGACGAGTTCCGGCTCTCGCGCTACGTACGCGCCGAGGACGCCCTGCCCCTCCCGCTGCCCGCGGCCACCGCGCAGATCCTGCTCTGCACGGCGGGCGCTCCGCGCGCGGGCGAACTCGCCCTGACACCGGGTCAGTCGGTGTTTGTACCGGCGGGCGAGGCCGTCACCCTGAGCGGTACGGGGACGGTCTACCGCGCCACTGTTGTGGCCTGATGCAACAATGTGCGGCCGAATAGCGGCACCAAGGCCGCGGCACCGACGAAGGGAACACGTCCACCCATGAGTGCGTCAGGTGGAACCAAGGCGATCGTGGCGGCGCTCGGCGCCAACCTCTCGATCGCGGTAGCGAAGTTCGTGGCGTTCCTCTTCAGTGGCTCGTCGTCGATGCTCGCAGAGAGCGTCCACTCACTCGCCGACTCGGGCAACCAGGGGCTGCTGCTCCTCGGCGGCAAGAAGGCCAAGCGCGAGGCAACCCCGCAGCACCCCTTCGGCTACGGCCGTGAGCGCTACATCTACGCCTTCCTCGTCTCGATCGTGCTCTTCTCGGTCGGCGGGATGTTCGCGGTCTACGAGGGCTACGAGAAGGTCAAGCACCCGCACTCGCTGGACAACTGGTACTGGCCGGTCGGCGTCCTGGTCTTCGCGCTCATCGCGGAGGGCTACTCCTTCCGTACGGCGATCAAGGAGTCCAACCAGACACGCGGCACGCTCTCCTGGGCCCAGTTCATCCGCCGCGCCAAGGCCCCCGAGCTTCCGGTGGTGCTGCTGGAGGACTTCGGCGCACTGATCGGTCTGGTCCTCGCACTGGCCGGCGTCGGACTGGCCGTGGCGACGGACAACGGCGTCTGGGACGGCATCGGCACGCTCTGCATCGGCACCCTGCTCATCCTGATCGCGATCGTCCTGGCAGCGGAGACCAAGTCCCTGCTGCTCGGTGAGGCGGCGGGCACCGAGGAGGTCGACAAGATCAAGGAAGCCATCGTCGACCACGACACCGTCACCTCCGTGATCCACATGCGCACGCTGCACCTCGGTCCCGAGGAACTCCTGGTGGCCGCCAAGATCGCGGTCCAGCACGATGACACAGCGGCGGAAGTGGCCCGCGCGATCAACGCAGCGGAGGCCCGTATCCGCGAAGCCGTCCCGATCGCCCGGGTGATCTACCTGGAACCGGACATCTACAGCGAGGCGGAGGCCGCGGCGGGCGAAGACCCGGCGGCGACCCCGGGCGGCCCGTCACCGGTACCGCACCACTGACGAGGACCCGAGCCGCGTACGCCCCGGCGGCCCTGCCGCGGAATCGCTCCGACGCACGGTCGGCGGCCCGTCCCGAGGCTCGTCCCGAGGTACGGATTTCAGCCGGACCCCCCGGTGGGCTGGGGGTCGCTGGGCCGATCGGTGTAGATTCGACGGGAGCCAGACGTCGCTGCTGATGGCGGTCGGGCGGTCCGTCCTGCGGACCGGCCGAGGGAGAGAGGGCCTCCGACGGACTGCGCCGCGAGCGCTCGGGCATTCGTGTGCCTTTTCGCCCGTCGCCGCAGCATCCAGCCCATCACCCTCGACCAACCTCCCGAGGAGCAGCTCGTATGACGACCGACGCCATCACCCAGGACTTCAAGGTCGCGGATCTTTCGCTGGCCGCCTTCGGGCGCAAGGAGATCACGCTGGCCGAGCATGAGATGCCGGGTCTGATGTCGATCCGCAAGGAGTACGCCGCGGCGCAGCCGCTGGCCGGTGCTCGCGTGACCGGTTCGCTGCACATGACGGTGCAGACGGCCGTGCTGATCGAGACCCTGGTCGCTCTCGGCGCCGAGGTCCGCTGGGCCTCCTGTAACATCTTCTCCACCCAGGACCACGCTGCCGCGGCGATCGCGGTCGGCCCGAAGGGCACCCCGGAGGCGCCTGCGGGCGTGCCGGTGTTCGCGTGGAAGGGCGAGAGCCTGGAGGAGTACTGGTGGTGCACGGAGCAGGCACTGACCTGGCCGAACACCCCCACCGGCGGCCCGAACATGATCCTCGACGACGGCGGTGACGCCACCCTCCTGGTCCACAAGGGCGTCGAGTTCGAGAAGGCCGGCGCGGCCCCGGACCCGGCGACCGCGGACAGCGAGGAGTACAGCTACATCCTCAAGCTCCTCAACCGCACCCTGGGCGAGAACCCGCAGAAGTGGACGCAGCTGTCGTCCGAGATCCGGGGTGTGACGGAGGAGACCACGACCGGTGTGCACCGGTTGTACGAGATGCACCGTGACGGCACGCTGCTGTTCCCGGCGATCAACGTCAATGATGCTGTCACCAAGTCGAAGTTCGACAACAAGTACGGGTGCCGACACTCGCTGATCGACGGTATCAACCGTGCCACCGATGTCCTGATCGGTGGGAAGGTCGCGGTGGTCTGCGGTTACGGCGACGTGGGCAAGGGCTGCGCGGAGTCGCTGCGCGGTCAGGGTGCCCGGGTGATCATCACCGAGATCGACCCGATCTGCGCTTTGCAGGCGGCGATGGACGGCTTCCAGGTCTCGACCCTGGACGACGTCGTGTCGATCGCGGACATCTTCGTGACCACGACGGGCAACAAGGACATCATCATGGCCGCCGACATGGCCAGGATGAAGCACCAGGCGATCGTGGGGAACATCGGCCACTTCGACAACGAGATCGACATGGCCGGCCTGGCCAGGATCCCCGGGGTCGTGCGGGACGAGGTCAAGCCGCAGGTCCACACCTGGACGTTCGCCGACGGCAAGGTGCTGATCGTGCTGTCGGAGGGGCGTCTGCTGAACCTGGGCAACGCGACGGGTCACCCGTCGTTCGTGATGTCGAACTCGTTCGCGGACCAGACGCTGGCGCAGATCGAGCTGTTCACCAAGCCTGCCGAGTATCCGACCGACGTGTATGTGCTGCCCAAGCACCTGGACGAGAAGGTCGCCCGTCTCCACCTCGACGCCCTCGGCGTGAAGCTGACGACGCTCCGCCCGGAGCAGGCCGCCTACATCGGTGTCGAGGTCGAGGGCCCGTACAAGCCGGACCACTACCGCTACTGATCCCACCAGTGCCGCTGGTGCGCACTTCGCCGCACCGTCAGCAGCCGGCACCGCAGAAGCAGTAGGTACCAGGCAGGCCCCCGCACCCCCGTGTCGGGGGCCTGCCCCGTACCGGCTCTGGAAAGACCCCAAGGACCCCATGCCCCGCGGCCGTTATTCGCTCCACGATCTGCACGACCACACCCCCCTCGGTGAAGAACACTTCCACTGCGCACCAGGCCCCTCCGGCTGGCGCTACGTCTCTCAGACCACTGCA